>CAWUWN010000063.1:0-26676 GCA_963926265.1 uncultured Burkholderiaceae bacterium | reverse complement strand
TGTCAGACGAAGCCTTGGCTTACCTTGAGCGCGCCATACTCACCGGCCAGTCGAATGTAGGTGTTCTAGAGTTGGAATGGAATGCCTTGCGTAAATTTTTGCCCAATGCCTCGACGCCACGCTTCCTTGATCTCGCTCGACGCGCAAGCGATAACGCCAACTCCTCCGAGCAAGCGACCGACATCTACAGTATGTTGCAACACTTGGATGACAAGGCACTGATCCAAGCATTCGGCCTCATGATCCAAGATGAGCTCGCTCAAATACTACGCTTGGATCCCGACAAAATTCCCGTGAATAAATCAGTGTATGACTTGGGGCTCGACTCCTTAATGGGTGTCGAACTCATCACGGCACTCGAAGCACGCTTTGGCGTCAGGTTGCCCGTCATGGCCATCAGTGAAGACTCGACGATCGATCGTCTGGCTTTACGCTTGATCGCGATACTGAAATCAGATCAAGAGGTGGACAGCAAGACAGACGGTACGATTGACGCCATTACAGCGATCGCCTCACAACATGCGACAGGTACCAGTCAAGAAGAGATCGAAGCGCTCGCGCAAAGCCTCAATTATCCCGCACACCAACAGTCCGGGAGTCTGCTGTCATGAAATTTAATCTCCCATCGCTACCAGGACTCACCGGGCAACTGAAAGATAAGCTCATACAACAAGCCCTGGAAAAACGACTAGCCAAGGCAAATGCGCCACTGGAGCCTGTTCAAGCGGGGAAAGAGGCACCCGTTGCCAACACCTCCTCCACGGTAGATCTCGATTTGTCCTGCCGGTTTGATCAGTTTCCTGGCTACAAACAAATCCAGATTCTGCATGGGGGTGCAAAGCGCTTAGGCTTGAGCAACCCATTCTTTAAATCGCATGATGGTCGTGCAGGTGCCCACACCACCATGGACGGACAGACGCGAATTAATTTTGCAAGCTATAACTATCTGGATCTCGCAGGGGACGATCGCGTCAATCAGGCTGCTGTCGAGGCGATTGCGCGTTATGGCACCTCGGTGTCAGCGAGTCGGGTGGTGTCGGGCGATCGGCCTGTTCACCATGCACTTGAACAAGCCATTGCTGATTTATACGAAACTGCTGCAGCCGTTGTATTTGTGAGTGGGCATGCAACGAACGTATCCACGATCGGCTTTTTATTTGGGCCACGCGACCTCATTTTGCATGACGAATACATCCATAACAGTGCGCTTCAAGGTATTCAGCTCTCTGGGGCTAAGCGCTTGCCTTTTGCGCATAATGACTGGGATGCCTTAGAGACGATTTTGACGCAACAACGTGCTCAGTTTGAGCGCGTCCTCATCATCGTTGAGGGCATCTACAGTATGGATGGTGACTATCCAGATCTACCCCGCGTGGTAGAGATCAAACGACGTCATCGTGCTCTATTGATGGTGGACGAGGCGCACTCTCTGGGCGTGATGGGCAAGACTGGACGCGGTATTCGTGAGCACTTTGGTTTGAAATCCAGTGACGTTGATATCTGGATGGGGACACTCAGCAAAGCGCTTGCGGGTTGTGGTGGCTATATCACAGGTGAACGCGCGCTCGTCGAGCAATTGAAATATCTCGCACCAGGTTTTCTTTATAGCGTCGGCATGTCGCCCCCTCTTGCCGCAGCCTCGCTTGCAGCATTGCAGTGCATGCTCGAAGAGCCAGAGCGCGTGGAGGCACTCCAGTCCGCGGGTGCGTTATTTTTAAAGCAAGCACAGGCCGCAGGGATTCCGACGGGTACGAGTACGGGACTGGCGATTATTCCTGCAATCGTCGGGAGCTCTATACAAGCCACGCGCCTCGCTGAGCGTATGTTTGAACGTGGCATCAATGTTCAACCTATTCTCTATCCAGCCGTTCCTGAAAAATCAGCACGATTACGTTTCTTTATGTCATGCCGCCATACGGTTGAGGACATTGATACGACAGTTGCGGCACTTGCCGAAGAATTCAAACGGATCAGTGTGTAGGCGCTGTTTCGCGGATTCAATCCAGAATTATTTTAATAACTCAATGGCAAGTTGAGACACATGCATAGGTTGTGGACTGAGCGTGTGTTGTGATGTCTGCACGGCACTTTCTCTTGCAGTATCCGAGCGCCATAAAAAATAATCAGTATTTCCCTCAGGAAAACCAAACTGCGCGTACACGTTGGCCAACACGGGAACATGATCGCCGTACCATAGCAATTGCACAGGCCGAGCGCTAGATGAAATACTCGAATCCTGAGTCGCCCCGAGAGGCGCAGAAAAGCGCCTGAGTAATCTAAAAATCATCTGATCAGCATTCGCTAAATGTCTCAGATAGATCGCAAGTTCTTGACAGTCTTGAAGCAAAGGCTTGGTCAACCATGTTTGCTCCTCAGCAATGCTGATCTGCTCGAGATGCAAGGGACCATGATTTTCCATCGTGATGGCAAAGATAAACAAAGGCTGTTTGTCTTGTCGATCTAAGGTCTCAAGGATTTTATCGGTCAGTACTTGATCGCTGACATACGGCCCCTGACCTTGTTCTTGTGGAGCCGCTTGGGCAAAGCTTTTAAGATCAATAAATTCGTCAAAGCCAAGCAAACTAAAAATTTTATCTCGCTGATAAAAACTTGCTGGATAGGGATGAATACAAACTGTTCGATACCCTCTTTTTTTAAACGCGCGAGCAAGAGACGGTAACGCAGAAGACACCAGGCGACGGTAGGGATTGAATTGATCAATCCCCAAGGTGGATGTATCGATGCCTGTTAAAAAAGAAAACTCTGTTCGAACGGTATTGGCTCCCCAGGCTGGAACTGTCAGCGTTCCAAACAGAACTGACGCTTGGCATGCTTGATCAAAACCAGACAAGACGGTGGGCTCAATCATATTAAACGACCGTCTTGGGTCGAAAAATGATTCGCTTTGTACGACTACCGTGTCATAGAGCTTTTGTTGAGTACCTGTGGCCGCAGCTGAGCCGAGGGTTGACTGCTCAGCAATGTCGGCTAAGGCAGGCGCGCCGCGCATGGCCCACGCGTAGTGCCAAAACAGCGCGAACAATCCTCGAGACTTAAAATCCTCTAAGGGCGCATAGCTTAAGTGTGATGCGTATCGATGACCGACCAAAAGCATCGCAATCGCGCACGACAAAACGACCCCGCCTGCGAACAAGATCTGCTCAACGGAAAACGAATGCCACAGCGCAGTTTCAATTGACAGTCCAAGCCACAAGGCCAGACCCACAGCAGCAAGGCATAGCAGGATTTTTAGAAAGCCGAAAAATGGTAGATATAGCCTAGGATGCTTAAGCATATCTAAGAAATACTCAAAGTCTTGATAAATAAAGGGCTCACGCAAGGCATTAAATTTTGCGTGATTGATTAAGACCAGCACGTAAAAAATCGTGCTGGTTAAACACAATGCGAGCCAGGGTCTGCCAAACTGAACAAACTCAATCAGATAAAGCAACAGCCATAACCCACTGTGAATCAGTAGATACCCGGGACGTCGTTGCCATGCCAGCAAAGGTCGCGGTCGATGTAACTGCTCAAGCACAAAGGAAAACGCTAATCCAATCAAGACTGGAATCAGCATCACTTTTAGTGCGTCACTTAGCACGGTAACCTAGCCAGGAAAGGATTTTGACTGACAGGCTCGGAGGCAACACGGCTAACAACCAGCAGCCAATATTTAAGGGAAAAGGAAATGAGATGCGCGCATGATTCAGGGCAAGACGTCTCTTGATAACATTTGCGGCGCGCTCGGGCAGCCAGACAAAGGGTTTGGGTCCAGGCATAGCTTGGCTCATCGCCGACTCAACATAACCCGGCATCACGACCGTGACGTGCACTCCGTAAGGCGCAAGCCAACCACGCAAGGCCTCACCATAGGCTTTGACGCCGGCTTTACTCGCACTATAGGCGGGCGTGAGTGGCAGACCAAAAAATCCCGCGAGCGAGCTCATCAATGCAATCTGACCATGACCGCGCGCCTTCATCGCACACACTGCTGTATGGACCATCGCCATGGTCGCGCGAAGATTGACATCCAACAGTTGCTCTGTCTGCGCCCAATCTTCACCGTCGCCTGTTGGCCCGACATTAATATTGATCCCCTGATTCACGATCAACAGGTCCAGGGGATATTGAGCGTCAATCTCTTGCACCCACGCTTGCAGTTGGGGCGTATCCGTCAAGTCAAACATGCCCAGCACCACGGTGGCACCTTTCTGTTCACAATCCGCGGCGACAACTTGGAGCTTGTCTTGATCACGGCCATGCAAAATCAACGTAACGTTTGGAGCAGCGTAGACGCGCGCAAGCGCTGAGCCAATGCTGCCAGAGGCACCTGTGATCATCACTGTGCGCAAGTGAAGTTGACTCATGGTGAGATTTGCTGCGTTAAACGCTCGAGCGGAGATTGATCGGCAACCAGTATTTTAGCGCTAGCACGCGCGGCAAGTTCGATCCCCTCAGGGCAATAAAACCCGCCGTTGACTTGGGTCGTCTGCATCACCACGGCCTTGAACAGCGCAAATAACGCTGCGTCGGGCCGAGGTGTGCTCCCCCAAAACGCGTCAATCCCGCACTGCGCAGTGAGTTCTGGCAGATTGTATAAAGCGGGCGCCAAACAAAGTGTCGGGCATCCTTGCTCAAGAGCCAAGCTGCCCACCGT
Source organism: uncultured Burkholderiaceae bacterium (assembly GCA_963926265.1). Classification (GTDB taxonomy): domain Bacteria; phylum Pseudomonadota; class Gammaproteobacteria; order Burkholderiales; family Burkholderiaceae_B; genus Zwartia. The sequence goes on along the minus strand of CAWUWN010000063.1, from coordinate 22,019 downwards.
ACTGTTTAGCGTAATGGTGCCTTTGGCGTTTTTCACCAAGGTAGAGAGATCGGCGGTTTCAAAAAACTCTATTCGTCCCGACACGCCATACTGCTCAGCAAGCTGGGTGCTTAACATTTCATAATTCACTTGATCAAAATCGAAGGGGTGATTTTTGATGACCAAGCGGGTATTGCCAGGCGCGTGTTGTGCAAAAGAGCCGATGACGTGCTCGAGCAACGCAGACATGGTGTTCAATGCAGGCTGATCGCGTACTTGAAAATCACTATTGAGCTGCAAAGGTAAAAAATAAAATCCTTCTGGGTGACTCAAGATCTCATGGAGCCTTGAGCGTTCTTGCTCCGCACGAAACTTATTTTTTATCGCGCGTTTCATAAACCCTGCGTACTCAATCGGGGCAATGACCGAAGCATGGGTACGGTACGAAGAAAAGATCAGCGAGTTGAGTCCCGAGGCCGAGTGATAGGCTACGTCATGCGCCGCACGCCGCCAAAAAGGCGACTGAAACGTGTTGAGGTCTTCTTGGCTCGTGCCTGAAACCATGAGCATGCGACCCGCCGCTCGAAGCCAATCTAAATCACGCGGTAATTGTGAGCGGCTATTGACCCCCTCGCGCTCAAGTGTGACCCAGTAGGGGCGAAAATATCCTTCTTCAAAGACATGATTACGGATGCCCATCGCGCGAGCCCTCTGCACGGCCTCTCGATGCACAGGACGCCGATCACCAAACAGCACTTGATCGGTGATGCCCTCACGCAGATACATTTGCTCAAGAAACTCAGGAAGCGCGGCTTCAGGTTGCCTGAACCACACCGATTGGGCAGGCGCCCAATACGCCACATCACCCATGTTGAAACTGATTTTTGTGACACGATGCCCAGCTGCGCGCAACAGTTTGGCCAATTGTTTAAAAAATGGTGAGCTCACGCCCTGTAAAAATAAAAAATGTCGTTTCACGAATGCTTTAAAAATTAATCAAAGTGTCTGTACCGACCAAGATTGGATGCAAGTCGCCCAACATTCAAACGTCCAACCGGTGATAGGCGCGGTTTTCTTGAGCCCCATGTTTACTGTAATGCAAATCCGCATCTTTAACCTGACAGTCCACATCTGGATTCAATTGCAGATACTCCTCCGCATTGAAATCAGGAGGCACTTGAACCGTGTAGGGTCGCTGCTCCGCTTTCCCGTGCATCAGATAGTGCGCAACAGGGTCGACCTTCAATACGGCAAGATCTGGATTTAATCTTAAATAATCATATGCATTGAAATCAGCCGGCAGCTCTTGATGAGCCATCGTGGCAAGATAAGGCGTAAACAAGCCTTTTTTCTTCCAAAAAAACAACCCGTCACCGCCGCGCTCAACGACGCCGTAATTAAAAAACTCTACGCCTTTTGTCAGCACATTATCCGGCTCGAGCACCCAACGAACCATTTGAATATGCAAAAACTTCATGATGCCTTGATCGACATACGCACCATGACCTATAAAATCACGATAGATCACCGAATTATTGATGCGATGTAATCTGGCATAACCCAACAGTTGCCTGTCCGTTTGCACCTCACCCTGGCAATAGCCAGGCTTAGGGGCAAAGACCCCAAACAAACACTCCCAGTGCAACGGACACTCCGGTTCAGCGATCTCGCGCAGCGTCTGCGGTGCGCCCCCTAAAGCAGCCTCACGTAAGACGAGCGCATCGACCACGAGACCGTATGACCTGATCATGAGAGAGCGATGAATCGTGACAATATCAGGGGTATGGTTCGCAAACTCAAACCGCTCGACAAAATAGCCGGCTTTTTCTGCATGATTCGCCTCACGCATAAAGTTACCTGAACGCTTAGCCAATACTCTTCGATACTGAGCAAAGTTCGGGTAGTCTTTGAGCGCGATTGCCATCAGAGTGACTTTCGCAAAACTGCCCCACCGGTGGACTTCTTTTGGGGAGCACAAGTCGTCGTATAGTCTCTCACCGTACAAAATCAGTTTTTGGCATAAAGGCCGATTGCATTGGCTCAATTGTCCGCAATCAAGATCGGCCTCAGCCGCCTGAGTGCGCGAAACTAAATTAAAACGCTTTAAGCGACGCGCGCGACGCTGGATGAAAAATACTGAACCAATCCAACGACTATATTGCCAGTAAGACCTTGCGGCAAGCGCAGAAAGCGCACCGCCTAGCGTGGTCGGTTGACCCCGCAAGGTTTGCATGGTCGAACTACCCATCTTGAGTGTGCCAGACTGGGCAGTTTTGAGCTTGTCAGTACGAGAGAACAGCGACATAGTTTCAGTATCAGCAGACTGACGGTAACTTGATTATTACACCTGTCACCCGACAAGGTTACAAAGTTGGTAATAAATCTAGTCCGTCATATCGAGTCTTATATTATGTAATTTATAGATTACTTTTATTAATTAAATAAATAATTTGTGATATATAATGATCTTTATGGATATTTACAAAAAAACTGTAACAGACTTAAAACGTGAACATCTGGCTCCCTTGATCCAGGACCTCGTTCGTGCGCGCAAGGCACAGCATTTCACCCAACATCAGCTTGCCGAAATGTCAGGCGTTTCGCGACGCACAATCGTATTGATCGAAGCAGGTGGAGACTGCACACTTTCTACCCTGAGCCGCGTCGCTTCCGCCCTAGGCTTACAAATAAGTGCGCAGACACGATATGTGCCCACGCTCGATGACGTCACACGCGAAAACGAAGCACTCTTTTCCAGCATGCGTGTCTCCAAGAATATTTAGATCAGGGGTCGCAAATGCTTGATGTGTATGTTGCCAAACAGCTAGTAGGCGTGCTCGATCAGCCTGATGCTTATACGTTTGTCTTTAACTACCTCCCTGATGCTCCGAGTGCTCTGCCTGTATCACTTCTCATGCCAAAACGTTCAGAGAGCTGGGTCAGCAGAGCGCTGCACCCCGTTTTCCAGATATCGTTGCCCGAAGGAGCATTGCGCGAATTAATTATCAGAAAATTTAGCAAACATTTTGAGCACTTCGGAGATCTCGAGCTACTCGCGGTGGTCGGTGAGAATATGATCGGTCGAATTCAGGTCACGCCACACGGTCAACCGCTTGCGGGACTCACTCCGCATGAATCCTTATCCAAGTTGATTCAGGAGGACACAACAAGTCTGGTGAAACATTATCTTGGAGACCGACTGCATGAGTCCGGTGTCTCCGGTGGTTTGATGAAATTTTTAGCCAAAAGTCCAACTCACTATCACGACGGTCGCACGACCCTTGCGCTAGATGAGTGGATTATCAAGCTCAATGATGATGATCACCCACATATTGTATTAATCGAATACTTTGGGATGATGGCCGCAGGAGCGGCAGGATTGAACGTGCCAGAAGTCCATCTTTCTAAAGATCGCAAGCACTTATTAGTCAAACGCTTTGATTTAACGCCAGAGGGCTCCCGCTTAGGTTTTGAGGATATGTGCGCGCTGCTTGGTCTCACTGCTCGAGATAAATTCACAGGTTCCGTTGAGCGCGTCATTAAGACGATAGGAACATATTGTCAGGGTGCTGAAATTAAAAAATCACTAGACCAGTTTTTTGGACAATATCTGCTCGCATCAACGATGCGTAATGGTGATGCGCATTTGAAAAATTTTGGCCTGATTTATGACGATTTAAAAAGTGCAAAACTTGCCCCGACCTACGACATGCTCAGCATGTCTGTGTATGCGCCGACCTTGGCCAACTCCGACGATGCGGATGATGGACTGGCGATTAACTTTGAAGGCTCAAAGCGCTGGTTAACGCCCAAGACCATCAAGGGGCTCGCAAAGCAATGTCTGATCAGTACAAAAAGTTTAAATGAGTGGGAGACTCGTATTGCCGATGCACTTGTTGATACGTCTAAAAAAGTGATTGAATTTCTCAACGAGAACCCTGACGATAGTGGTGCATCGGTGGCAAAACGTATGCTTGAGTTGTGGGCGATTGGGCTAGAGACTTTTGATGGTGAGGCCGCCCAAAGTATTAAAGATTTAAATTCATAACTTGATCATTTCAAGTCATCACCTCATTCACGCCGACAACTCCGCAAGCCAAGTCGCGGCATCCGTCACAAGTACACCTTGTCTAGACTGAGCCTGCCTCAACTGTCCCACTAGCTGGACCGCAGTCGCATCTGGAAACTCCCCAGCAAATCTTGCCAGCGCCGGATGGACACGATCATCCGTCGCCTTGCACTCAATCAAATGCGTTAACGCACGATCCTCGCTGATTGCAAAGTCCACCTCGGCACCGTCCTTGGTTCGAACATAATGCAGCTCTAGTTCACGTCCGGAGCGGTCCTGCAAAAAATGTACGTGCTTTTGAAGCATCGTTGCCATCGCATTTTCAAGACGCACACCTGCATCCCCTCGCACCAAGCCCGTATCATAAAAATAAACCTTCGGGGTTTTGAGCAACCCTCTGGCGATATTTTTATGCCAAGGGCGTATCGTGAACACAATAAATAACGCCTGCAAAATTTCTAGATAAGTCGCCACGGTCATGGGCGAAATCGCGAGATCACGTGCGATCGATGCCAGCGAAAGAGGTGAGCCCACCCGATCACGCAAAAGCTCGACAAAAAGCCGCATGGCGCCGACCTCTCGCAAGCGCGAAAACTCAAGCACATCGTCGCGAATCAACCCTGTTAAATATTGAGACCGCCATCGACTCGCGTCCTCTGTCGATTCAGCCATGCATGGTTCAGGAAATCCACCACGTTCAATCAGATGCGACAGCGCCACTGCAGGCTCTACCCCCACCGTCGAGCACCACTCCTTGACCGAAAATGGATGCAAGCGATACGAATAAAAACGCCCAGCCAGAGACTCCCCGGCATGTCGGAAGGTGTCCATCCTCGCGCTACCCGTCACGAGTAAAGCCTGCGACTGTGGTCGACCATCCACGACACCCTTGAGCCAGTTTTTCCAGAGATTCATCTTGTGAATCTCATCCAGGATCAATAGCCCAGCATCTTGTCTCCAGGCTTGATCGACAAACACGCGATGATCTTGGGCGACATCCCAGTTTAAGTACTGTGCCCGCTCGAACTGTGGCATCAGTTGCTTGGAAAGTGTTGTCTTGCCAACCTGACGCGGTCCGGTCACGATCACCATCTTGCGATGGAGATCTTTAAGGATGAAGTCATCTAGATAGCGTTTCATTCGACTATTTTATAGTAAATCATAATAAAGTCGCGACTATTTGATAATTAGTCAGATTAAAGTCAATTTCTAGCTAAATTATCAGTGCTGACATTTCCTACCGTATCGAAATCATATTCCTTGGCGCGCTCAAATTGTAAGTGCAACTTTTAAAAGTAAACCAACCTCAATTCAAATATTTTTGCACTATAATTTGTACTAAATAATGTACATTATTCAGCACAAATTAAATCAGCGTTAGCACAGAGATCAATCATGGCCATTACAAAAGCAATACATGCGACTCGTACTGTCAGCATCACAGAGTTACGCCGTGACCCTAGCGGAGTACTAGAAAGCGCAGGTGATATGCCCGTTGCCGTTTTAAATCACAACACAACTACGGCCTATTTGCTTTCAACTAAAGCCTACGAGGCTCTTTTAGAAAAACTCGATGATGTCACGCTGATCAACCTTGTTAACTCGCGTAAGAGCGGTAAAACAGTGAAGGTCAAGCTTGAAGACTTATGAATTAGAATTTCACCAATTGGCACATAAAGAGTGGCAAAAACTAGATGCATCAATCCGCGAGCAATTCAAGAAACAGATTTCCAAACGTCTTCTGCAGCCGCACATCCCCTCTGCCAGGTTAAGCGCTGAGCTGTCCACCTTTTATAAAATCAAACTCAAAGCATTAGGCTACAGGTTAGTTTATGAGGTAATCGATCACCGACTTGTAATTGTCGTTATAGCAGTTGGCCGAAGAGAAAATAATTCCGTTTATGTGACAGCTCGAGCTCGGGTGGTACAGTGACCTTACAAAAATCGGATCTCTCACCAGTGAGTCCAGCGCTCAAACTACTGACTTTAATAACCGGCTAAGGTTTACAAGCAATCATCTAACCGCATTCCGCGGCAACGTCATCGAAATCAACCCGGCCACGATCAGCAACCCGCCCGACATCCCAAACGCCACCCAGTGCGTCCCAAACGTCTCATACCCCCAACCCCCAATCCAGGAACTAAAGGTCGCACCAAACTGGTGTCCGAGATATGCCAAGCCATACAACACACCGACCAACCTGACACCGTAGGTATCGGCCAAAATCGCGGAAGACATCGCGATGCTGCCCGCCCACACCAGGCCGCCGACAATAGAGGCCGCGTAAAGCTCAACGTGCGTACCCACCATCACCAACGCAAAAAAACCAAGCCCGCGTACAAAATAAATCACAGCCAAAATACTGCGACGCTCGAGCTTGTCTGCCAATCGTCCGAGGATCAACGTGCCAAAAATCGCTACGATACCGATGACACTAATCCCCATCGCACTGGTCGCTGAATCAAAGCCATGGTCCATCAGCATTGGCATGCCGTGCGTGCCCAGGAGATTCATACTAAAGCCGCAGACAAATAATCCAAGGCAGATCTTCCAGAACACGACCGTACGCACTGCATCAGAAAAAGTCATTGCAGAGGCCGCAGCGGCTCTTTGTTTATTTTCCACATTGATCTGCGAGGGCAGAAGGTCCGAGTTTTCAGGCGCCTCATCACGGATGATGAAGAGCGCAGACGGGATCGTCAACAACGCAAATACGATCGCAAAGCCCAGCAAAGTAGTTTGCCAACTATAGGTCTCAATCGCCCAGGTCATCAAAGGCGTCATGATCGCGATACCGGCCATAGAGCCTGTCGACAGATAAAAGAGCGCCATGCCGCGCTGGCGGGTAAACCAGCGACTGATTACGGGCGTCAACGCCACGGGGCTTGTAAAGGCCAGACCAACAGACATCAGCACCCCGAACGACAGCATGAACGACCAGGGCTCGCGCGCGACGATGGCCCATAGCACTGCGCCCATCACGATCGCAGTCCCGACTAACAATACAAAGCGAGTGCCGTAACGGGCGACCAACATTCCCGCAACCGGCATGCCAAGACCGTAAAACAACATACCAACAGCCACGATACTAGCCAACAAGGTCCGACTAAAACCCAGATCCTCGGCCATCGGAATAAAGAAGGGTCCAATTCCGAGTCTCATTCCCACCGTCAGCAAGGTCACAAATGTCGCAGCAGCAACAATGTTCCAACCAAAATACCACCTACTTGACCTTACCTGCGCCTGAGTCAATCTCGTCCCCTCTGTTTTTTATTGAATACCCGCAACGTTCTAACTGTACATCCTGAATGGAGCGTCCCGCGTGGTCAGCGGCAGGTAAAGGCAGATCCTTTCCTTTTAAACGCGCCCACAACCAAGGCAGCGCAGTGGCGACATCCGGTCTCTGACCGATCGCGCGCGACACAATCGCGCCCGCCCCCTCACTCGACTGGCCTAATTGGCCCACCTGGCCCACATCAAAACGGAAAAAATAATAGGGTTCCTGGCCCATCCGCAGATCCATCACGGTCAGGCGTCCATCTTGTTGGCCAAGGCTATAAAAACCATGGCTAAATTTCGCGATCGCCGCAACGCCAGCATTGTCTGCAGCCGCCTGATTTAAAGATTCACATCTCGGATAGCGACGCCACGTGATCTGCGGTTGCGCATCCAATAACGACCGAAATCCTTCGTAGTAATACTCCGGCGTCATGGCGACCATCCGCCACAAAACTGAATTAAACGCAGTGGGATTAACTAACAATCGTTGAGCCTGAATGCCGGTTTCTTTTAAGGAGGCTTGGGCAATATTTGTGATGTAAATCTGTGCCCCGAAGCCCCACACCAAATATAAAGTACTCAACGCGAGACCGACTGCGTTCCACCTCAAGCCGCGAGATGATTTCAATACCAGCGCAGCCCCTAAGCCGAATAACAGTGGCAAGGTATAGAGCGGATCGATAATAAAAATACTGCCTAAACCATACGGATGATCTGTAACCGGTATCAGCAGTCGCGTGCCATATACCGTCATCAAATCAAGCAATGGATGGGTAAAGAGCACCAGCCATAATGCAAGCGTCCATCTTCGCCACAAAATGGTTTGCCCCTGCACGCGCGCCAAGCCCCAACCCAGCAAGGGTGCGAGCAGGGTCAAATAAAGCAAAGAGTGACTCTCAGCCCGATGGCGCACCATATTTAATATGGGATCGCCATGATTAATCACCGCATCAAGATCTGGCAAAGTACCCGCCATACCACCCCAGAGTGCGGCTTTCCAAATGGCAGTGCGGCGCCCCATCACAGCGACACCGATGGCAGCACCCAGCGCAATCTGACTTACGGAGTCCATTCACCAGACTCCTTTAGCGAAAAACATTTACCGTAGACCGTCATTTAAATTCCATCGGAGCGACAGGTGTTTGCCTCCGCCACATCAACACAACCAACGTGAGCGCGCACACTGAGCTAAAGACATACAACATATTTGAACCACCCGCACGCATCAAGGCGCCGGCGATCATCGGTCCGATCGTGGCCCCAACACCGTAAGTCATCAGTACGACCGCAGCGAGTCCCACGCGCTTTTCAGCACTGACGCGATCATTCGCGAGATTGGAAGCGAGGGTATAAAACGTAAACTGGATCACCCCAAAGATTGCGGCAAAAATCAGCATCACCCAATAAGGCCAACTCATCCAGCCCCACATCAATACAGCGATCACGGCAAAGACTACGGCATTGTTACGAATCAACTTCGCACGATCCGTGCGATCCGACAACCACCCCATCGGCCACTGCGCGACAAGGCCCGCAATCACACTCGTTGCGGTGTAGAGTGCGATCTGTGGCGTACTCAAGCCTTGTCCAAAGGCAAATACCGCCGCCAAACCATAAAACGAAGCAGAAATATTTCCAGCCAAAAATACGGTGAACAGCGCTTGAGGTGCGGCTTTGAAAAAATAAGGGAAATCAATCGGCGCGGGAGGCTGAGGGATCGGAAGCTTGCGCTGCGTCAACACAATGGGCAACAAGCTCAGTGCCTGACAGACCGCTACAAAAATCAGTGGACGCAGATCAAGCGTCGGATAAAGCGTAATGGCCAGTTGTCCAAGCGCCGTTCCGGAACCGGACATCACCATATAGACCGACATGACACGTCCACGGTGACTGTTTTCTGTTTGCTCGTTGAGCCAACTTTCAACAACGATGTACTGCACCGACATCGCTACACCGACAATTAAACGCAACCCAATCCAGATGGGCAGAGACTCATACAAGCTTTGAGATAAGACGGCGCAAATCGATATGATCGCGGCCGTCGCACAGGCGCGAATATGCCCGACGCGGATAATCAAGCGGTGTCCGATCCGCGCGCCAAACACCAGGCCCAGGTAATAGGCTGAAATCAGTGTCCCGATCCAAAAGGCGCTCACAGACTCTGCAGACAATTTCAACGCGATATAGGTGTTGAACAGTCCAGTACTGACCAGCATCAATAAAGTGGCCAAGTACAGTGAGGGGAAAGAGCTGAGGGTTGAGATCATCTGTATGTGAAAACATCCCGCCTACACAGGACACAGATCCTGAGTAGGCGGGATGAAAGTACAACGTGAGCATGACAATAAAACCGCCATACTCAGCCTAAAAGAAAACCAGCAAAAAACCTGCGGGCTTAAATTGCCTTGAGCATCGAGGCAGCGTCACTGACCTCATACTTGCCTGGGCCTTCGACGTGCAAGACCTTGACCACACCGTCATCGATGTAAGCTGCATAACGGGTCGAGCGAACGCCCATGCCGCGTGCAATCAGATCAAGCTCCAGACCGAGTGCTTTGGTCCACTCAGCAGAGCCGTCACCCATCATACGGACCTTGCCAGCAGCTTTCTGCTCACGACCCCAAGCGCCCATGACAAATGCGTCATTGACTGCGACGCACCAGACTTCGTCCACACCTTTGGCTTTGATGGCATCAAAATGCTCAACATAGCTAGGGACGTGTTTTGCGGAACATGTAGGTGTAAAAGCACCTGGCAAAGCAAACATCAAAATCTTTTTGCCCTTGACCAGATCGGAGACTTTGAAAGAGTTAGGGCCAACTGTGCAGCCTGCTGTTTCAGTTTCGATAAATTCTGTGAGTGTGGCATCGGGTACACGATCGCCGACTTTGATAGTCATATCCGCTCTCCTGAGGCTTCACGGGCAGCGACGGCTGCCACTCTTGAGCCTAGCGTAAGCGCTATCATAAGCTAGCTGGAAGACGAGCGGGAAGGTAAATCATGCGCAACCACTTGCCCTGTAGAGAATCTCCCCACAGAGCATGAGGTTTTACTCAATCACGCCAGGCACTACTTTGCCGCTTTGGGCTCGTCTTTCACCCGATACACCAGCACAGCAGTGTGCGTGAGCGCTAGAACCTTGGTCGTCACACTACCGAGCAACAGGCGCGACAAACCGCTGCGTCCATGGCTACCAATAAAAATCATGTCGCAATGGTAATCCGTCGCGGCCTGAACAATACCGTCTGCGATATTAAAGTTGGACACGGCATGCGCAGTAGCTTTCACGCCTGCAGTTTCAGCACGATCCACGACGCCTTTAAGGTATTTTTTAGCCTGATCTGCATTGGCTTTGTCATAATCCTCGTCGGTGATCGCATAGGCGGCCGACATACCATCAAAACCCATGGTCGCAGCAAAAGGCTGAGAAACGTGGAGGGCGACGACCTCTGCACCTGTGGAGCGAGCAAAGGAAATACCCGCGTTAGCGGACTGCGCTGACAAGGCAGAGCCGTCTGTTGGAATCAATATTTTTTGGAACATCATGACATTTACTCCCAAGAGAACTACATAACGACATACTAGACCTTAATTCGCGAACGCCCTATAGGGATTGCACGGATGATTGATCCAAATCAAGAATTGCCGGTGGCTGCACGATATAAAACCGTACAACGGGTACCCGATCGGCAATACGCCAAAATAGGCTTGGGTAGCGTGCTCAATAGTTCGGTAAAGCGCTCAACATCCTGCGCAGTCATCCCGCCACTCACCACAGGCTGATACTCGACAGCCAGCCCAGCAGCGAGAGCCGCCGCGCTCACCGCAGCTGCCGTCGGCTGATCAGGACCTGACTCGTAATCGGGGCGATTAATAATGACGCTTTTAAAGCCTGCGGCAGCAACGGCCACCATATCAGCCGGCTGCAACTGAGGCGCGACGGCAAAATCGGGATTCAAGGCGCTAATAGGCGTGGACACTGATATCTCCTAAAAATGTAGATAGACTTTATTCAAGTTTAGTATACGCAGCGAAAGCCAATGTAAACCACATACACATCGTCAGGTTTGTATTGCATCCCTTCAACCCGCATCTGCGAGGGACCGTACCACCAGGAACCTCCTGCGGTCAGATGAGTCTTGCCCTGTGTATCTAATAACCACTCCCAGGCGTTCGCCCCCATGTCATACAGCCCATTGACCCCGGCGCGCGTGCGACCGACCGGCGCGTGCGTCTCCCAACCGTCCGCAGCACCCTTCACATTCGCACCCTCGCCAGTTTCTCCCGTGGGATATTCATAGGTTTTACCCTTTACAAAGGGTGCGGGCGGGTTCTGACGCTGCTCTGTGTAGGCCGCACGTTGCCACTGCACCTTGGTAGGCAAATCACCCCCCGCATCTTGGCAAAAGGCGCGTGCCTCAGACCACTTCACCTGAACAGCGGGCTCATCGGATTGAGCCGGAATGCCAAAAGGCGTGCGCCAGTTCCAGCCTTTGCGCTTTTGCCAGCCCATCACATATTCAAAGCCTCCACCGCTTCGCTCGGCCTCCGTCACAATCCCTTTACGTTGGGCATACTCGGCAAAACGACCGATCGTAACCTCGGTCAGATCAATCTTAAAGTCCCCCAAATCAACTCTAGGACTCAGCGCGGGCGTTTGTGCCATCGCAGCACAAGACGAAACTAACGCAACCACTAAGGCAAAACGATGCAGCTTTGAGCAAATAGTCATTTTCTGAGGCATGTTCCGGATCTCTTGGTAGAAGAACAAATATGAGCGATACTCGAATGTAAATCAATACAACACAGCAATACACAACATCTATACACACCGGAGATAAAAATGATTTTGGTTGGCCGCTACGTTTCACCCTTCGTACGCCGTGTGGGCGTCGTTCTACAAACGCTTGGTATTGCTTACGAGCACAAAAGCCTATCGACTGCCAAAGACGTCGAAGCCATCAAAGCCTTTAACCCGATCGCCAAGGTCCCCGTCTTAGTTCTGGACAATGGCGAACACTTGGTTGAAAGCTCCGCCATCATCGATACCCTGCTTGAAATGAGCCCTAGTCAAAAACTGCTGCCTGCCAGCGGTGCTGAACGCCGTCATATTCTTCAGCATTGCGCGTTGATGACCAGTGGTCTCGACAAAGCGATTCAGATTTTGTACGAACCCCTCAAGCGTCCTGCTGAAAAAGTGCATCAACCCTTTATCGATGGCCTGGGTGCACAAGTGCACGCCAGCTTGGTGGTGCTCGAAGCGCTCGCAGCCAAAAACACCTTTCCTGGTGGCGACAAAGCACGCCTCGACTGCCTGACCGTTTCAGTCGGTTGGTTCTTTCTCAACAAGATGATCCCCAAAGTTGCCGTGGCAGCCGACTTCCCTCACCTCGTCGCCCTGACTGCACGTTGCGAAGCTTTACCCGCGTTTAAAGCCTGCCAACTCGAGGCTTAAACACGTGCGGCTAGCCACATCAGCCATGAAACAAAAAGTTTTTCATGGCTGGTGGATGGTCGCGGGCTGCATGGCAGTTGCGACTGTCGCGTGGTCTTTTGGGCTCTATGGGCCCAGCGTGTATCTTCACACCATCAGTCACATGCATGACTGGTCGATTGGTCTGGTGTCGTCTGCCCTGACGCTCGCCTTTCTTGTTAACGCCTCGGTCTTGAGCTTCGTCGGCAGCGCAATCTCCAAATACGGTCCGCAACGCGTCATGGCACTGGGCGCCGCCGTGATGGCAAGCGGCTTTATCGCCATGAGTGGCATCACGCAAGTCTGGCATGTCTACGCAAGCTTTGCCTTGATGGGGTTGGGCTGGTCATGTCTGTCAACCACCGCCATTACCTCCTCGCTTGCCCCTTGGTTTGATCGCCATCAGGGTCGCGCTGTCTCCACAGCGATGCTGGGCGCGAGCATCGGCGGGATGGTGGGTGTCCCTGTCTTACTGGCGCTGATCGGCTGGCTAGACTTTTCAAAGGCCATGCTAGTCGTCGCACTGATTGTCCTCGCAACAGTGTGGCCCATCAGCTATTTCATTTTGCGACGCCGTCCTCAAGACTTGGGGCTCCTTCCCGATGGACTTGCCGCAACAGACGCTACACACTCCACACCCGCACGCACCTGGACGCGCTCGGCAGCGCTCAGTACCACCACCTTGCGTACCGTCACGCTGGCCTTTGGTCTTGCACTGATGGTGCAAATAGGCTTTCTCACGCACCAAGTGTCCTTGTTACTTCCGGCGATCGGTGCCTCTGCCACCGCACTATGCGTCACCCTCGCCGCCGTGCTGGCATTTTGCGGTCGTATTTTGCTCGCACGTTTTTCCGATCATCTGGATGTCCGCCTGATTGCCTGTGGCGTGCTGCTCAATGCGGCGATCAGCTTAAGCCTGGGGGCTCTCTTTCATGAATACACGTGGGCACTGATCATCGCCGTGCTAGGTTTTGGACTGTCCGCCGGGAACATCACCACGCTACCCCCTCTGATCGTGCGTCGAGAGTTTGGTGCCGCCTCTTTCGGCGTGATTTTCGGTATTGCCGCAATGCTGATGCAACTGATGTCCTCGCTCGGCCCTGCATTTTTTGGCGTTTTATATGACCTGAGTGGTGGCTATCAACTACCACTGGGCTTGGCCGCTGGCCTAAACTTTTTTGCGGCCGCCGTTATCATGCGTGGCCGTCACACATCCACCAAGGAGATCTCATGAGCTGGGCTACCACCAAAGACAATGTTCGCCTGCACTACGAAGAAGCGGGCCAAGGCACACCGATCGTGTTCGTGCACGAGTTCGCGGGCGATTGGCGCGCCTGGGAGCCACAGATGCGCTACTTCTCACGCCGCCATCGTTGCATCACCTATTCTGCGCGCGGCTACACCCCTTCGGATGTGCCCAAGGATATCAGCGCCTACTCTCAAGACAATGCAGTGCAGGATATCCTCGCAGTCATGGATGCCGCCAAGATTGAACGCGCGCATATCGTTGGCTTGTCGATGGGTGGTTTTGCGACGCTGCACTTTGGACTGACCGCTCCCGAGCGTGCCTTGTCCCTGACCGTTGCAGGTGCAGGCTACGCCGCTGAAAAATCTACACAAGAACAAATGCGTGCTAAGTCACGCGCAACCGCTGATCAGTTTGAAAAAATGGGTGCCAAAGCGCTCGCACCAACCTACGCCCTCGGCGCGACCCGCGTACAGCTTCAAAATAAAAGCCCGCGCGGCTGGCAAGAGTTTGCGACGCAACTTGGAGAGCACGATAGCCTGGGAGCGGCCAACACCATGCGGGGCGTTCAAGCCTCACGTCCGTCGATCTACGATTTTGAAACGCAACTCAAAAATATGCATGTCCCTACACTCGTCATCAACGGTGACGAAGACGACCAATGCATCGCACCTGGTATCTTTCTTAAAAAGACCATCCCAGCCTGCGGTCTGCTGATGCTACCCAAGACTGGGCACACCATCAATCTCGAAGAACCTGACTGGTTTAACTTGTTTGTGGCGGACTTTATCGCGACTGTCGAAGCAGATCGATGGACCGTGCGTGATCCTCGCTCCATGACGCACACTTGAGTAATCATCCAAACGAGAATCACATGAACACTCAGGTATCCATCGAGCAGCGCCTCACGGATCTGGAAATTAAAACCGGACTCGCCGACGATATGCTCGATCAACTCAATCAAACAATTTTTCGCCAACAGCAACTGATCGATGCTTTGGCGAAGGAGTTAAGTGCGCTGCGCCAGCAGCTGCCTCAAGACCGCAACTCGGGTTTACAAAACCTACGTGACGAGCTCCCACCGCATTATTAATTACTTGGCCATAATACGTTTGAACAAGTCGCTTTCTACCCAGCCGCGCAACCATTGCCGCGTCGCTGGGTAAGGACTCTGTTCAAACCAGGCCGCATCGACCGCAGCAAACTGTCGGATAAACGGGAACAAGGCTACGTCACTCAACGCAGCGGTCTCACCACCTAAAAAAGCCTGCTGAGACAAGCGTTGCTCCAACAGATCAAGCTGACACGTCAAGGCCTGTTCACGATAATAGGCTGCATCAAACTCAGGATAACGCTCGGCGTACTTGTAGCGATCGAGCCAGTGTTTGAAAATCGTGTCATTGCACGCAATCAGTGACTCTTGCTGCGCATACGCCTCAGAGCCTGACTGCCAACGCAACCAACCCAAGGGGTCGTTCTGCGCAAGCGCCCAATGCATGATGTCCAAACTTTGATCAATCACACGACCATCCGCACAATGCAAAACAGGCACAGTCCCTTTAGGAGAAATCGCCAGCATCTCGGGCGGTTTGTCGCGCAAACTAATTTCACGCAGCTCGACTGGAACCTCGGCACAGCGCAGTGCCATCCGCGCACGCATGGCGTAGGGGCAACGTCGATATGAATACAAAATCGCAGACACGATCTCAGTCCTCACCCAGGCGTCACAGATAAACGATAAGCCTTGGTTGCCGTACCAAAAAACAAAGCATGCTTTTCTGCAATCGTATAAGGCATCGCGATACGTTTAAACGCATTCCACAACACGTGATACTCGACGGAGTCACGATCGGGTGGAAAGTTACTTTCAAACATACAACGCTCAGGCCCAAAGGTTTCAATACAGAAATTAAACAAAGGACCCCAAGCCTCTGCCAATTGCTGTGAAGTCGGCGGACGCTCAAGCTGATCCATACCAAAACCAAGATAAGGCATCCCCAAGCCACCAAGCTTGACGTAGACGTTCGGACAGCGAGATAACGCACGCATACCCGCTTGCCATTGCAAGACTGCCTCTGACTCGTGCGCTCGATAGCTCCGAGTCTTGGCGATCAAGCCTCCGATATGATTGAGATTGATCGTTGTATCGGGAAAGGCCTCTGCAAGATCAGCCAACTCGGAGAGTTGTGGGTGGTAGATCATCGCATCAAAGCTTAAGCCTCTCGGTCCTAGCATGGCAAAGCCTGCCCGAAACTGTGGATGACTCAACAACCCGGGTGGAATCACATAACGACTATTATTGAGCGCCTCGTCTGCATCCCACTTTGTGATCAAACGAATCCCGCGATACCGCTTGGGGGCCGTCGCCAACTGCGCATCGAGCAGTTCAGCGATCTCTGCCCCAAAGGTCAAGTTTGCGCCTCCCACAATCCCAGTCGCAACAAGCGTGTTGCCGTAGGCTTGACTGTCTGCGACCGCGGCCATGCCATTGGCAAACTCAACCTCACCGAGATGCTTCATCATCTCCGGCACACTTTTGCCGTAATAAGACCCACCCTCGATGTATACCGTGCCACGTATATTGTGGCCAGACTGTGCATCCGCAAAAAACTCTCGGATCAAATACGTCTGACCTGGCTTATCCCAAAGATGATGATGCGGATCAATAATCGGACGCTCAGGATCGATGATCTCTTCTCGATGTAACGCACGCCAAGCAGAGTTGTCTTTGAGGACATGTGCTGTCACATTCAAAGGCTGAGCAAGGATATTTTTCAAATCGAGACTCTCTGGAAAAAGTCCATTAACCCCGCCGAAGGTGTATAAATCGGCACGTACCCACGCATAAACACTTGAGTATTTCGAGCATAGGCTGCCCAAGGAATCGACGCGCCGTCAGCGGACAAGGCTCCTCGAATACGGGCCCGCAAAATTCCAGCAGGATTTTCCATATCGACGACGATTTCTCGTTCTTCATTTGAAAACTCTGACAGATTGTGAGCTACGTCATGCGCAACCGTACCCGGCAATAAACATGCCGTCGCGAGGCAACACCCGCCGGTCACGGCAAGAGAATTGTGCGCCGACTGAGGGGTGAAATACCTGACAGTGATGTGTCCAGTGCGTTTGGGCGGTGAGACCATACAAATCTTTGGTACCGTTTCGCTATTTTCCAGCTCGGTTCGTGTCATCAACTCACCATTGCGCTTCTTGAGGCCCATTTTTAGACCCGCTTCGACCCAGACTTCACGCAAACGTGCTTTGAGCGCATGATCTTGGTTCAACGCATCAACTGTTTCATCCCCTTGCTGTCCCAGCTCGGCCGCACTCACAATCACCATTGGAACGGCGACATCCAAACAGCTCGCAGTGACTCCCGCAAACACATCCTTTCGATTGCCAGTAGGGAAAAGCTTGCCCGTCTTGGCACCGATAGGCTGACGCAAACTGAGTTCCACGCCAGGAAACTCACCCATCACTCCCGGAATCTCAGTATCGGCAGGCACCATCACATTACCCTGCGGCGTGCTCAGGCGCGCATCGGTAATGACTTTGGTGTTGGTATTAAAAATTCGCAACTGCGTTAGAGGCTGTTGCGCTTGAATCAAGCCGGTCTCTAAAGCATAAATCGGCAGCGCCGAAGACATATTGCCGCAATTCACACTCCAGTCAATCGCCGACTTATCTGCCGCGAGCTGCGCCAGTGTGCTGCTCAGATCCGCCTCAGGACCCTCATAGGTATTGAGCATAAAGACTTTATTGCTGGTCGCAGGACCGCGTCCCAGTCCGTTGATTTGCTTGTTGCCTTTAGTTTCTCCAGCAACAGGCACACCCATTACACGCCGGATGAGTTCTTCTTTTAATTCCAACGACTCGGGTAAATGTGGTTCCCAAATCACGACACCTGTAGAGGTGCCGCCACGCATGTAATAAAGGGGGAAGTGCGCTACCCCGTTAAAGAATCTTGGAGAAAAACTTTCAAAACCAGGTGGCTGAGGAGCGATCGTTGCCTTGATATTCGACATTTTTATGACTCTAGATGGGCGGATTCATGAAAAAAAACCTAAGCCACATCATAGCTGTTGGACGGGGCGAATGCTATCGCACCCGTCACATCCTACTTACCTCATAATCATCGCTTTAATCTCTGCGAGGGTCACGAAACCATCGTTATTTGTATCTATTTTCTTGAAGCTGGAAGCAATGCGTGGCATCCCAGCTTTGGCTTCTTCGAGGGTCAGCTTGCCATCACCATTTTTATCGGCTGCGGCAAAGCGCTCTTCTGCCATCTTGATGTCCCTTTGCTGGCTAGCACTTGGTGTCTGGGCATGCGCAGTAACGGCAAATGCCATCACAGCTGCGGCAAAAATACTTGTCATCACATTTCGAGCATTCATGAGGAGCATCCTTTTATTAAGCTTCTTAGACTGTAGCACTGCCCATCCCCTTAACTCCCTGAACATACTCGCAATTACTGACACCTCAGCCAAGTGGTCGCTTCACACCCAATTCCGTCGAAAGCCATGTCAAAACCGCCTTAGCCAATTGCTCGGGCTCTTCCATCGGCATCATATGACCACAGTGCTCCAGCACGACAAGGGGTGCGCTCGCGGCCTGGGCCATTTCACTGGCCTCTTGCATCGAACGCAGCCTATCTTGATCGGCCGTCACAACAAGCACTGGACACCTAATCGTGCGCATCGGCTCAAGATCTGATTGACGCTTTAACGAGGACAATCTGGCAAATACCTCGGCACCGAGACGCTCTCCCATCTCTTTCAGTCGATTAATCAGGACCTCGTCATTTTCACGATCCACATGCACGGCGCGCTTGAGCGCACTGCGACTCATGCCACGGAACATCTTGGCGGCTGGCCCATCCGTCACGGGCGGCGCTGTCGGTCGAGTCGATGTGCCAATCAACACCAAGGCTTCCACGCGTTCAGGTGCCTGATAAATCATATGTCGTGCGATATAGCCGCCCAGTGAAAATCCAATCAAAATGAAGCGCTCTGGACAGCGCTGCAAATTGCTCGCAGCCAACTCCTGCAAGGTGGTCCCTTCGCTAAAGTCAGCATAGAGGACGTTGTAATCCTTCAAAAAAGGAACAAAATCACTCCACATGTCGTAGTCGGTCATAAAGCCGGGTGCCAAGACAATGGTTGGCTTTGTCATTGCGTTCACGTTCATGCCTCGTCCAATACCCTTCGAATCGTTTCAATCATCAGCGACATATCTGCATTTGGATTGGCTGCAGTGTTACGCAACCATTTGTCTTGCCCAATCGTCACTGTCGACGTCATCCCCACTGGCAAACCTTTGAGCAAGCGCTCAAATACAAGCTGACTGCGTGCACGCCACACCACGATCCCTGTTGTGGGTAAAGCAAACAGCTCCAGCCGCGCCTCGTTACCAATATATTCAGCCAACTGATCTGCCAAAGTCATGCAACGCTCGATGCGTTGCGCGACACCCTCGCGGCCCCAACTCATCAACATCGCAAGTAACGGAATCGCAGTCGCGCCGTGCGAGCCCAACAGTCCTACATTTGGCTCAGTCAAATACGCTCCACCAAAACTGATGGCTTCAGTCGCCTGAACTGAATCACGAAAAAACACAAGCGCGGACTCTTTGGGCTGAAACAACCATTTGTGCGAAGACACCGCAATCGAATCCGCCCGCTCAATGCCAGCCAACCGATCCGCATAACAGGTCATGCGCAACGGCCCGCCCCACGCTGCATCTACATGCGTCCAAGCCGCCCGCCCAATCAGTGTCAAGGGGTCTAACGCTCCCACACTCGTTGTCCCAGAGGTCAAGACCAATGCTGTACGCGTCATGTCCTTGGGCAGAGCCTCCACACTCAGCACACCACGCTCATCGGTAGGAATCATTGTGAAACGTAAACCCAGGATGTGCGCAGACTTTTTAATGGATAGATGCGCCGAGTCTGAAGCCACTACCTCAGTAATCCCTGCGCATTCACGTGCGGCCCACAATGCGGTGAGATTAGCCGCCGAAGAACCAGGCGTCATATGCCCACCCGTCATACCGAAATACGGACAGAGCCATTCAACCACCTTTGCTTCAAGCTCGCGCGCAATGGGGGCCGTGGCGGGATGCAACAAGTTTTGATTGAGAGAGGCATTCCACAGAGTGGTAGCCCATGTAATCCAAGGCGTCGGTGGATCCTTGTGCGCAAACGCGACGGGTGAGCCCAAGCGCGCAGCTTGGCCAAGCACGAGGGGGGCAAGCTGATCCAAGGTCGCCAGCGAGCCCATCCCCGTCTCTGGCAAACTTGCACTCAGGGATCCAGAGTCGCCTGCAACAAAGACCTGCTCCATCAACGCCACGGCATGCTGTAACGCCTGTGCGTCAAGCAAAAATTCGTGATCCAGCTCACGCGACATGTGTCATCCGCCTTGAAAATCAATCTGTTTAACCATACTCAATCTCAGTATTATCGCCGAGCGCGGGTAGAGATCACTCAGCCCGAACCCTGCGTGTTGTTTCTATGACCTCTGTTATCCTTTCAGAATGGAAATTCTTCAAATCAACCTTGAAAAAGGCTGGCGAGGCGGCGAGCGACAAACGCTTTTAACCGCTTGCGCGCAACGTGACCTCGGCCATAACGTCGAACTCATTTGCCGCGCAGGTGCTGAACTTTCTCTCAAGGCAAGCGAGGCCGGTTTTACGGTGCATCACGCCCGCAATGCCATCTCTCTGACAAGTTGGCTTGCGTTAAATGGCGCACGCTTTGATGTTTTGCATGCACAGACTGCGGGCAGCGTGACCGGAGCCGTCTTAAGCAAACCGTTCCATCGTCGACCCATTGTCTTTTCCAGACGCACCGATTTTCCTGTGGCATCAGGCAATTTATTTACCCGTCTCAAATGGCAGTGCGTGGATCAGCTCGTCGCGATCAGTCAGGCAGCCGCCTCTGAGCCGCGTAGATTGGGCATCACGCCGATTATCATTCCGAGCGCGACACTGACCATCACCCCCGATACCGACAGAATCAACAGCCTCCTCTCCACACACGCACTCGCAGGTAAACGACTCTTCGGTACCAGCGCAGTACTCAAGCCTGAAAAAGATCCTCTCACCCTCATCGAAGCCGCCGCTCGCGTCTGTCAAACGCATCCAGATGTTGTTTTTGTTCATTGGGGTGCCGACGGCCCATCCTCTATGGCTGCGCGTGTCCGCATCGTCGAACTTGGACTTGAGAAAAAATATCTTCTTTTAGGCTTTCAAAAAAATCCCGAACAACTCTATCCTGCGCTAAGCGCCTTCATTCTGTGCTCGATCTCTGAAGCACTGGGAAGTAGCATCCTAGATGCCATGTCTTTGGGTGTTCCTGTGATTGGCACGCGTACGGGCGGAATCAAAGAAGTCCTGGCTGAGGGTCGGGGCTTGCTCGCACCAGTCGGTGACGCAGCGGCGATTGCTCAACATATTGAGTGGGTTCTCAGTCATCCAGAGTCGGCCCAAGAAATGGCTGCCAACGCCAAACACTATGTCAAGACCGAACATGATGTGCACGAGATGGCTCAAAAATATCTGACGCTTTACGCCAGCTTAAGAACTTAGTGCTTGCTGAATAAACTGTTCAAGCGAAGCGGCCGGCAACGCACCACTGACACGATTCACTTCCTTTCCACTCTTGTAGGTTGCAAGTGTCGGAATCGACCGGATGTTGAGCCGTTGCGATAGGGCCTGATTCTCTTCGGTATTGATTTTGACGTGCAACACACGGTTTGCATGCTTGGTTGCACTTGCCTTAAAGGTCGGAGCAAACATCTGACAAGGACCGCACCACACCGCCCAAAAGTCCGCCACGATGGGCAAAGGTGAACCAGTCAGCAGTTCAGTAAAAGTCTGCTCATCGACGTCTACAGGTGCAGACAAAAGCTCTTGTTTACATGCACCACAAATAGGTGCACTGCCCAGTCTCTCGACAGGCAGTTGATTT
>CAWUWN010000062.1:0-30262 GCA_963926265.1 uncultured Burkholderiaceae bacterium | reverse complement strand
CATCAATTCGGAAAAATTGGCGCACACAGCATGACAGGTGGTCAGAGTGCATTGCACATGGACATCCCGCCTTACGTGATGGGTTCTGGTAATCCATGTGTGCCCGTAGGTATTAATGTCGAAGGACTGAAGCGTCGTGGCTTTAGTTCTGAGTCGATTAGTGCATTGCGCGATGCCTACAAGCTGATCTATCGTCGCGGTTTATCTCTCAGTGATGCATGTTTAGAAATTCGTGCCCGACAACATCTCGAGCCAGGCGTTGCCCCAGCATTACAACCACTGCTTGACTTCGTTGAGTCGAGCGCACGAGGCATCATTCGCCCATGACATGGCGGCTTGGGCTCGTTGCAGGCGAGCCTTCGGGTGACTTGATCGCGGCAAAAGCACTCGCCGGATTAAAACAGGCTGACTCTTTAGTCAGGCCCGAGGGCATAGGTGGGCCTCAGCTCGTTGCAGAAGGTTTGGATCTTTGGCATCCAATGCATGCGCTAAGCGTATTCGGTTATGTTGATGCTCTCAAACGTTTACCTTCTCTTATCAATATCTACAGTGACGTCAAGAAACGCTGGCTACTTAATCCTCCCAGCGTTTTCTTAGGTGTAGACGCACCTGACTTTAATTTACGCCTAGAGCATCGCCTTCGCCGTGCAGGTATTCCAACTGTACATTTTGTGGGCCCGTCGATTTGGGCTTGGCGCTACGAGCGTATTCACTTTATTCGTGAAGCAGTCTCTCACATGTTGGTACTTTTTCCTTTTGAGGAAACTCTCTATAAAAAGGAGGGCATTCCGGTGACATATGTCGGTCATCCAATGGCTGATTCAATTCCACTTGAACCAGATCTATATAGCGCTCGTGAACGCTTAGGTCTTAATCAGATAGCGCGTATCGTCGCAATTTTGCCTGGAAGTCGAGCCTCTGAAATCAAACTAATCGCACCCCGTTTCTTGCAAGCAGCACAACAACTACAACAAAAAGATAGCTCTCTACAATTTGTAGTACCCATGGTGAATGCTCAACGTTCACAAGAGTTTCAGAAATTTCTAAAACAATATCCCGTCAAAAATTTACAAATCATGATGGCAAAATCCCAAGCGACAGGTGTTTCAGACCCCATTGCTTGGTCCGTATTAGAAGCGTGTGATATAGCCCTTGTCGCAAGCGGCACGGCTACGCTCGAAGCCGCGCTCTATAAAAAGCCAATGGTTATTTCATATGCTGTTTCACCGCTAGTTAGAAAAATAATGGCATGGAAATCAGGTCAGCAGCGGCCGTACCTACCTTGGGTCGGATTGCCCAATGTTTTACTCAATGATTTTGCAGTACCAGAATTAATTCAGGATGATGCGACCCCCGATAATCTTGCGCGTGAATTAACAAGCTTGTTGCGTAACGAACAGCGCTGTGATTTGATTCGCAGTCGATTTACTGAGATGCACCATACGCTTAGACGCAATACACCTGTCAGAGTCGCACAGGCGATCGAGTCCATTGTCCAACAGCAGCGTTAATCCTTTTTGGATCACTGATGCCTAAATCATCCCCCACAGACTCTCAAGTTCATCTGTTTGATATCGATGATGCGTCAATCTCACATTCAGCAGGAGTCGACGAGGCGGGCAGGGGTCCGCTTGCTGGAGAGGTCTATGCCGCTGCTGTCATATTGGATCCTCGGTATGTGATAGAAGGCCTTGCTGACTCTAAAACACTTTCAGAAAAAAAACGTTTGATGCTAGCAGAGCAAATTAAAACAAAAGCTTTATGTTGGTCCGTCGCAGTGGCCACCGTCGAGGAAATTGATCGCTTAAATATATTGCAAGCGACACTTCTTGCAATGAAACGCGCTGTAGAGGGTTTGACTATTCAACCTGAGCTTGCTTGGGTAGATGGTAATCAATCGCCAAAATTAACTTGTCGTGTTCAAACGATCGTGAAAGGTGACGCGCTTGTTCCTGCAATCTCTGCGGCGTCGATCTTAGCCAAAACGTCACGAGATGAGGCGTTACAGAACATACATTTACTTTACCCACAATATGCCTTTGATCAACACAAAGGCTACGGTACCGCATTACATCTGGCACGACTCAAGCAATATGGCCCGAGTCCAGTGCACCGTCGAAGTTTTGCGCCGGTGCGCGCCTGTCTGGAGCATTTATGAAACATATTGAGTCACGCGCTAATCCGCTTTACAAGCAACTATTCAAATGGCAGTCTAGCGCAGGCAGGCGTGATGAGCCTGTATTACTTGAGGGCGTGAATCTATGCGACTCTTGGCTTTCAATGGGCAAGCAACCTAAATATGCAATTTTTGATATTGAGCGTATTGGGCAGCCTCATCTTTCAGACTTAATCGATAAACTCAATCCAGATATTTGCCTGACAATGTCCGGCTCTTTACTCGGTAATCTTTCAAGTGTGGATACTGATCAAGGTGTGCTATTTGTGGCTCAGCCCACCATTCATCCCATCCCTGAAAAGATTTCCGAGTCGATTGTGATGTTGGATCGTCTTCAAGATCCGGGCAATGTCGGTGCAATATTGAGAACATGTGCAGCAGCTGGGATAAAAAGAGTGTTTGCTTCTGTTGGCACAGCAGGCCTTTGGTCTCCGAAAGTACTCCGAAGTGCGCAAGGGGCTCACTTTGTTCTTAAATTGCATGAACAAATGGACTTACTATCATTGACTGAAGCCTTATCGATTCCTTTGATTGTCACGACGCTCGAAGACGCTAGTGATCTTTATCAAACAACGCTCCCTAAGCATGCTGCCTGGGTGTTTGGTAATGAGGGGCAGGGTGTAGCTGAAAAGCTTCTGACGCGCGCTGATCTACGTGTCAAAATTATTCACGATCGTGCCGTGGAGTCCCTCAATGTGACAGTGGCCTCAGGCATTTGCCTGTTTGAACAGCGTCGTCAACACTTAACCACTCGTTAATTCACGCCATTAATAAGCAGAATGACGATCTAAGCCTACCTCATGCATGACAGTCGTTGATATCTCTTCAATCGACTTTGTCGTGGTTGACAGCATTGGAATAGACTCGCGGCGCATCAAGCGCTCAGCTTCGGCTACTTCATGTCTGCATTGAGGTAAAGACGCGTATTGACTGTCAGGGCGCCTCTCATGGCGAACCTCCATCAAGCGCTCAGGCTGGATAGTCAGACCGAACAGTTTTGTGCGATGGGGCATCAGCGTCGAAGGGAGCGCTCCGCGATCAAAGTCTTCGGGTATCAGTGGAAAATTTGCAGCTTTTATGCCATATTGCATTGCTAAATACAGACTAGTTGGTGTTTTACCGCATCGTGAAACGCCAACAAGTATCACATCCGCCTGTGCAAGACCGGAAATAAATTGTCCGTCGTCGTGTGCCAAGCTGAAATTAATTGCTTCAATGCGATTGCGGTATTGCGTTGAACTAACTGCTTTGTGAGACTTGCCAATCGAATGGCTAGACTTCATCCCGAGGTTGTGTTCAAGAGGCTCTACAAAGGCACCAAATAAATCTAAAAACAAGGCATTGGCAAGTTTCACGCGTCCCAATACATCTGAATTGACTAGGGTTGTAAAGACGATCGGTGATGTACCTTGATCTGCAGCGCAGCGATTAATACGCTGAACGACTGTATCTGCCTTTTCAACAGAATCAATGAACGGAACCCGTACTTGGTGAAACGTGACCGATTCAAATTGCGAAAGAACCGAGTGGCTAAAGGTTTCCGCAGTAATTCCTGTACCGTCAGAGATAATAAAAACAGTACGTTCGGTGGCAGGCGTTGTCATATTATTTATCCGAAGTCTAATGCTCGAGTAGTATAATGCAGTGCAGCATTACCATAGGGAACTGTCACTCGTTCACATGTCAGGCTAGTTTGGTTAGTACTTACTCAATTCATACCCAATCTTAATTTGGATAGTCTCTGAGAGGAGTAGTTCTAACCAAACTCGCTTTCTTATATTGTTAAAGGGTGACTTCATGTCATATGTCGTGTCTTTTGAGCAGCTCCGCATGTCGGATGTTGACTCTGTCGGAGGAAAGAATGCCTCTCTAGGCGAAATGATAAGCCAGCTTTCTGATGCTGGTGTGCGTGTTCCAGGTGGTTTTGCCACAACTGCCCAAGCTTTCCGAGACTTTTTGTCAGGAACGGGCTTGGATTCACGTATTTCTGCACGCCTCTCTACACTCAACCCAGAGGATGTTAGAGAACTCGCTTTAGCCGGAGCCCAGATTCGTCAATGGATTGTTGAGGCGCCGCTCCCAGACCAATTACATCATGACATCAACACTGCCTTTAGTACTTTAGATTCCGATGGAAAGGGCTCCTTTGCTGTGCGCTCTTCTGCAACAGCAGAAGACTTGCCAGACGCATCATTTGCCGGCCAACAAGAAACTTTTTTGAATGTTGTCGGCATAGATGATGTTATTGACAAAATCCGACACGTTTTTGCTTCACTTTACAACGACCGTGCCATTTCTTATCGTGTGCACAAGGGCTATGCGCATGCAGATGTAGCACTTTCTGCTGGTATTCAACGTATGGTCCGCTCTGATAAAGGCAGTGCAGGGGTCATGTTTACCCTAGATACTGAATCAGGCTTTGAGGATGTTGTGTTTATTACATCGTCATACGGGTTAGGTGAAACGGTTGTTCAGGGGGCTGTCAATCCTGATGAATTTTATGTTTTCAAACCTACCCTTGCTTCAGGTCACTATCCAATCGTGAACCGTCGCATCGGCTCAAAAATGCTCAAAATGGAGTTTGATCCAGAGCGGACTGAAGGGCGCGCTATTCGAACCGTTGATGTGCCTGTATCTGAGCGCAACCGCTTTTCATTAACTGATGAAGAAGTCATTGAACTCGCACGCTACGCAATCATTATTGAAAAACATTACCAACGACCGATGGATATCGAATGGGGTCGTGATGGTGTCGATGGAAAAATTTACATTCTTCAAGCTAGGCCTGAAACGGTTAAATCTCAACAAAGTAATAGCGATGTACAACTACGTTACCGCCTGAAAGCGACAGGTGAAGTGATTATCACTGGTCGTGCAATTGGTCAAAAAATTGGTTCAGGTCCTGTGCGAGTGGTTAGTGACCTTTCCGAAATGGACAAAGTCCAACCAGGAGACGTACTTGTTACAGATATGACAGATCCAAATTGGGAACCTGTTATGAAAAGAGCTGCTGCAATTGTGACGAACCGTGGTGGAAGGACATGCCATGCAGCGATCATTGCCCGCGAACTCGGCATACCAGCTGTAGTGGGTTGCGCAGATGCGACTGACAAGCTCAAAGAAGGTCAGCAAGTGACTGTTTCATGTGCAGAAGGTGACGAAGGAAGGATTTATGACGGCCTAATCGAAACTGAAATTGAAGAGGTCAAACGGGGTGAAATGCCTGACGTCGGACTTAAAGTCATGATGAACGTTGGCAACCCTCAGCTCGCCTTTGATTTCTCTCAGATCCCCAACCATGGCGTGGGTCTGGCACGTCTTGAATTCATTATCAATAATATCATCGGCATTCATCCTAAAGCAGTATTGGATTATCCTAATGTCGATGCTGAGCTCAAGATTGCAGTCGAATCAGCTGCACGAGGACATGCAAGCCCCCGTGCTTTTTTTGTTGAGAAACTTGCCGATGGTATAGCAACAATTGGGGCGGCGTTTTACCCAAAGACCGTGATTGTCAGACTATCAGACTTTAAATCGAACGAATATCGTAAGCTAGTCGGCGGCTCACGGTATGAACCCGAGGAAGAAAATCCAATGTTGGGTTTTCGTGGTGCGTCGCGATATATCTCTGCTGATTTTGCAGAGTGTTTCAAAATGGAGTGTGAGGCCCTGAAGCGCGTTCGTAATGACATGGGTCTGACCAATGTCGAAATTATGGTGCCGTTTGTGCGAACAGTGAAGCAAGCAGAACGCGTCATTCAATTGCTTGCATCTCACGGACTCGTGCGTGGCGAGAATGGTCTACGCATCGTCATGATGTGCGAAGTCCCTTCAAATGCAATCTTGGCTGAACAGTTTTTAGAGCACTTTGATGGCTTCTCAATTGGTTCGAACGATATGACTCAGTTGACTCTCGGTCTTGACCGAGATTCTGGCATGGAGCTTCTTGCTTCAGACTTTGATGAACGTGACGAAGCGGTTAAGTTTATGCTTAGACGCGCAATTCAAGCATGTTTGAAGGCAAATAAATATGTTGGCATTTGCGGTCAGGGGCCAAGTGACTACGCTGATTTTGCTGTTTGGCTTAAAGAGGAGGGTATTTTATCGATGTCTCTCAACCCAGACACTGTTGTAGAAACATGGAAGAAACTCGCAGAATAGTATGAGATTTTCGCCGGTCTAGCTTTAACTAGATCGGCGTAATCAAACTAATCAATCGCTTCAATCTCGTGAGCGAGTGTCGTGTTTCATTAGGCGTTCTTTTTCACGCGCCCAGTCTTTTTCTTGCGCAGCATCGCGTTTATCATGAAGTTTTTTACCTTTTCCCAAACCAAAATCAAGTTTGATGCGACCATTTTTAAAATGTAGATTGATTGGGACGAGTGCGTAGCCGCGCTGTTCGACTTTGCCTATCAGTTTGCTAATTTCTTCAGCGTTGAGTAACAGTTTGCGCGTTCTCATTGCATCTGGATGGATGTGGGTCGAGGCAGAATGCAATGGACTGATATGCATGCCGAGCAGCCACAACGCGCCATCCAACACCACAACATAGCTTTCTTTGAGTTGAGCCCGGCCTGCACGTATAGCCTTGACTTCCCAACCTAGCAACACTAGACCCGCTTCAAAGCGCTCTTCAATGGTGTAATCGTGGAAAGCCTTGCGGTTTTCAATAATACTCATAAGATCCCGGCGTCATAGACGCATATACAACAAAGTCAGCCCCTAATGAACAATTCGTTCGGCGAAACTGCTTGAAAACGTTAAATGATAACTAATAATAGTTAAAATAATGGTTACTAACTATTTCTAAATATAGACATAAAAACCTGGCACAGCACTCTTGAGCCATGAAGTCGGACTCGGGTAAACATGGTTTTTT
This sequence comes from uncultured Burkholderiaceae bacterium, assembly GCA_963926265.1. Lineage (GTDB taxonomy): Bacteria > Pseudomonadota > Gammaproteobacteria > Burkholderiales > Burkholderiaceae_B > Zwartia. The sequence goes on along the minus strand of CAWUWN010000062.1, from coordinate 23,207 downwards.
CCTCACTGGTTTTTATTTACCTATTTTTGCCAGTCAGCCTCATTATCTACTATTTGATTGGGTCGAGGTTTCGCCACACCGTCAAACCTGGGGGTGAGGTGACGCTCGGGCATGCGACAAAAGCTCAAAATCTCATCTTGATCGCCTCGAGTTTCTTTTTTTATGGCTGGGGCGAGCCAATTTGGGTCGTGCTCCTAGTACTGAGTTCTGGGGTGGGCTGGTTAGTTGGCATCTGGGTTGAACACTCAAAAACCACTTTCGGAAAAAAAACTGCCGTCACCTTTGCTGTTTTTTCTAATCTCTGCCTTTTAGCGGTATTCAAATACAGTGATTTCATTGTCGAGAATATTAACTATGCCTTTGTTACAGGTCTAAACAATCCTGGTTTTTCTTTGCCGATTGGTATTTCCTTTTATACCTTTCAGATTCTTTCCTACGTCGTAGACGTATATCGCGGTGAGGTGAGGGCACAAAGACGTTTTCTGGATTTTCTCCTTTACGTCAGTCTGTTTCACCAACTAGTGGCCGGTCCGATTGTCCGATATGTTCATATTGCAAATGAAATAAACAATAGAGTCCATACATGGAGTGACTTTAGTCAAGGATTACACCGTGTATGCGTAGGCCTTTTTAAAAAGGTCTTTATTGCCAACGTTGCAGGTGAGTGGGCACAACAAAGCTTGGCTGGCGACCTGTCGACCCTCTCCGTTGCAGATGCATGGCTAGGCCTCGCAATGTTTACGATTCAGATTTATTTTGATTTTTCAGCTTACTCTGACATGGCCATTGGATTGGGCATGATGTTTGGGTTTCATTATCGAGAAAACTTTAATTTCCCTTATATTGCCCGCTCAGTGACGGATTTTTGGAGGCGCTGGCACATCTCACTCGGGACATTTTTTAGAGACTATGTTTATATCCCCCTTGGTGGAAATAAAACCTGGTCATATCGCAATTTGTTTATTGTGTGGGCATTAACCGGATTTTGGCATGGCGCCAGTTGGAATTTTATGGCTTGGGGACTTTATTTTGGCGTCTGGATTGCGCTAGAAAGATTGTTTATTGAGCGTTTACTCAATGCGCTGCCTATTGCTTTCAGCCATGTTTATTTAATGCTAATTGTTACCCTTGGATGGGCTCTTTTTTACTTTACCGATTTCAGACGCTTAGTGGAATTCTTTGAAATACTTTTTGGCTTGAGCCAAGCATCGGCAGTCGGGACATCAACACTTGATGATTTATCATCGCATGCTATTTGGATCGTGATTGCCGTTCTATGGTGTATGCCAGTTGGGCAGTGGTTGCAAAATAAGTTCCACTTCTGCCGCATAAATAAATGGCCAGCATCGACTCAAACGATCACTTTGCTTGCCACTGATATATTTTTGTTGTTAACGTCGACAGCTCTTTTGGTCGGTCAAAGCTACAACCCGTTTCTTTATTTTCGCTTTTAACCATGACTGACCAATTTGATCATTCCTCTAGATCAAGTTCAACGCAACACGCCTTTCATGGCTTAGTGTTGATGGGGCTACTGAGCTTGCTTGGTATTTTATTTGCACTCGCTTTTCATCTTAACCAAGAGGTTTCTGAAGTTGAAAATAGGCGTTTAGCTAGTTGGCCAAAGATGAGTACAGAAGCACTTTTCGATGGTTCATACGCTACAGAGATTGAAAATTACGTCTCCGACCATTTCCCAGCGCGAAGTTGGTTCACAGAGGCTGCCTTTGCGATACAGCAATACCGAGGCCTTCACAGAAATGATCGTGTCATCAAGGTTAAAGGGGCAGAAACTGGCTTTGAAGACGTGAGTACTTGGGCAAGTTCAGATGAAACGATTGAGCCCGAGCCCCAAACGATTGATAAAACAACCCCTTTAATTGCTTCACAACCGTCATCTGTTACGGAATCGGCTACGAGCGCACCACTCAGTCTGACTCAGTCAGCAGATCTTTCCGATATAGCCGTTCCGACAGAACACATGACAGTGACAGAATCCGCTGGTTCATTGAGGAAATTAGAATTAACAGAGCATCCGCTGGCGATAGAAAAATCTTTAGTGGAAGAAAAGCCTGTTGTGATTGAGGCGCCTGTTGTGATTGAGGAATCTGTTGAGCCTAAAAAGCCTATAGCTGAAAAACCAATAGTGGCCACAGTCAAGCCCACGTTTAATCCGCCCGTTATTCCAAACGTACCCGTGCAACAAACACAAGCGCTTAAGGTGGTCGGTGGTGTACTGCTTCACGATGGTCAAGCACTGTTCATGTTTCAAGGAACTGACCGTGGTGCGCAAGGTTATGCGAACGCTGTCAATACTTGGGTAGAGCTAGTGGCGAATAAATATCCTGGCATGACATCCACTGTTGTGGTGACTCCCACAAGCAGTCATTTTTATCTCCCTCCTGCTGCGCGCGCGCGGACTACTTCTGAAGCTAAAAATTTGGCAGCAATGCGTGCTGCCTTACTTCCTGAAGTGCGCTTTGCAGACGTTATTTCAGAAATGAAAGGCTATATAGATGAAGCATTGTTTTTTAAATCAGACCATCACTGGACTGGCTTAGGAGCATATTACGCATATCGCGCTTGGGCAAAGGCCGCTGGAGTTTCGCCTCTGGAGCTTTCCGCTTTTGATAAACGCTCTGTGCCCGGAGTTGCTGGATCTTTTTGGAGCTTGACGCAGGCGCCTGAATTACGAAATATCGATAAACAATCCTTTTATTACGTTCCAACAACCGTCACTTTTGACGGTACGCAGTATGCAGGTCCTCAACAAAAAACACCAGTGGCTCAATCATTTTTCGCTGAGAAAAGCAGGGGTTATATTGTTTTCTTAGGGGGAGATATTCCTTTGTTAGTCTCCAATACAAGCGCTGGCACGGGTCGGACAGCCTTAGTTGTGAAAAACTCGTATGGAAATGCCTTTGCTCCATATTTACTACCTCACTTTGATCGTGTTGTTGTTCTTGATTACCGCTACGTGTCCCGCAATATTCAAGATATTGTGAACACCTTTGGCGTAACTGATTTGATTTTTGTGAATGCCACCATTACTGCGAACTCGGGCGCGCATCAAGAAAGAATGCGTCAAGTCGCGCGGGGGAGTTCAACCGCATGGCTAACAGAGCCTGAAAAGCGTCGCATCAAGCAACAACAAGAGGCCGCAGCTGCTAATGCTCAAAGTTCAACATCCACAAGCGATTCAGCACAATAAGTTTTAATAGGTTTAATAAATCTTTACAGTTCATTAGAATGCAAATATGCAAGTTTTGTTTTATTAGGAGAGTGCGATGTCCATATCTACTGATACCATAAGGTATACACAGCGAGGGAGATTCCCTCTTGCCTGTCTGCTCGCCTGTCTAAGTTTTACAATGGCCTCTTGCGCCCAAACAGAACAAGCTACTTCGAGCGCAGTTATTCAGAAATCAGGACCTGACCTCCAGTTTCCTGTTCCTAAGCTCCCCTCTGGACCCCGCCCGACGAGTGGGCTGCTGCTTGTGCCAGGCGATCGTATTGTATGGCTGGGAGACAGCATTACGGCTGCCCATACTTACGGTCGATATGTAGAGACATTTTTCCTACTCAGGCGACCAGATCTGAATTTAACGTTCATCAATGCCGGAATCGGTGGTCATTCAGCGTTAAATGGTTTGAATAGATTAGATCAAGATGTTCTTTCACAGAATCCTTCGGTTGTTGTGATCAATTTTGGGATGAATGATGCAGCGTACCCAATCGGCAGCCCACATGCAGCATTTATTCAAAACATTGACGCGACCATTGAACGGCTTCGTCAAGGGGGGGTTCAACGTATCATTTGGGTCGAACCCACTCCCGCTCATACTGCAGGCGTTTCTGCACAATCTAAACTCGCGGATCGTCAACGACAGCTCGAGCGACTTGTGAGTGAAATGCGTTCGCATCATGTGCGTGCTGATGTCATTAAAGTGCAGTGGCACAACCAAATGAAACAAGCTTTAAATGCAGCAGCGGCTAAACCAGACTTCAAACTCATTCCGGACCGTATTCATCCGAGCGCGGCTGGACATGCCATTATGGCAGTTGAGTTTTTAAGACAAATTGGTGCGGACCTCGAGGCCACAGTTATTGAAAGTACGGTCCAACAGGCATACATGGAAACGGAGTTTCGACGCGCTGGTGCCGCGAGTAATAAAACTGAAAAAATCCGCACGCCAATGGAACGCTCAGTTGGAACCAGTATCAATCTCTCCAGCGCGATGCCACCCGTTCCCATGCTTTATAGCGCGGAGCAAACCAAGCTGCTAGGTAATCAGTCTCTCAAGGCGATTAGAAAATTAATTTGGCGTATCAAAGGGTTAGAGCAGGGAACACGCTATGTGGTCAATATTGATGGTGTTGCTATTGGTAGCTACTCTGGTGCTGAACTATCTCGAGGGGTCGATATCATGCCTAACAGCGCCAATCGGAAAACGCTATCCACTGTCGCAAAACGTGAATTAATGGCTTGTACACTCAAGGACCAGTATGTATTTTTAAACGATTTTGAATGTATGTTTGATATGCTTTATCAAAAAGATCAACTCCGTATGTTGATGCGCCCTGATCGAGTCCGTGATCTACCTGACTTTGGCGCGATTCGTCTATCCACTTACACGAACTTTACGAATAACTGGATAGACTCGGCAAGTAGAGCGATTACTGAACGGGCCATGCAAATACGGCAAACACCTCATACACTTTCACTTGTGCCTGCGAAATAAGTTAGTATTTTTTATAAATTTTTTTAAGGCACGTCGCTTTTGAGACTCGGTTTGGGAATCACAATCATTTCTCCCTCCTTAAGAGTTGTTCCCATTCTTATATTGTTCATGTGACGCGTACGATTTGCTTCAACAATCCATTTTTTCGCGAAAGCTTCAACAGTTTGTGGTTGATCGACAAAAACGGAGCGCCATTGAGAGAGTGGCTTGTCGTACAGCTTATAGTTTTCTTCATATCGTGAGACTGTCGAGATCGGCAAGAGAATCTTTTTATTCTTGCCAGCAGGAATAAATGACTTATTAAAAGATGGATTTAAATCCACAAATGCCTCTTTTGAAATGCCAGAAAATGTGAGCACAACGCTCATATCGATCGCATGCGGCAGGTCAACTTGAGCAAAATAAGGGGAGTTTGTAATCTCAGGCAATTTGACACTATAGGCTTCAGGATTCTCAATAATTTCTCGCAAAGCAAGAAGCTTTGGGACAAACAGCATCGTTTCAATAGGCATTTTTAAACTAAGGTAGTCAGTGGGGAGTTTTCTCCTTTTATTGCTTTGGATTGCCTTAGACATATTTCCTGGCCCCCAGTTATAGGCCGCAAGAGCGAGATGCCAGTCACCGAACTTTGTATACAACTCTTGCATCAGATCAAGTGCGGCTTCTGTCGAACGCAGAATGTCTCGCCGCTCATCAACATAGGGAGTCCGCAGAAGGTTAAGATGACTTGCTGCGACGGGCATCAAACCCCACAAACCCGCTGGGTTCAGACCTTTGCCGCGACGAATATTAAAACTACTTTCTAGAAACGGGAGCATAGCCAACTCAGTCGGCATCTTACGTTTTTGGACTTCTTGTAGAACAAAATAGAGGTATGGACTTGCGAGAGTGAGACTGTCTGTTAAGTGTGTTTTGCTAGATGTGTATGACTTGATCTGACGCTCAACTAATGCGGGCTGGAGTGGCTCAAGTGCGAAACCCTCTCGCATCGGAACCCAGACACTGACTGACTGTCTTTGTTCTGCAGTCAACTTTTCTTGAGCTAAATCATCGGCTGCTGACTGTCCGATATAGGCACATCCAGTTATGATCACAAAAAAACAGCAGACGGCGAAAACAAAAGCCTTATTTGTACTTTCACACGATGCGCGCGAAGACATGAAACGACTCATGTGGTTCAGCCCTTTATGGTGCAGCTTGATACAAGCTGAAAGACGTTCCCAAAGATGAACGTCTAACGGTAAAATCCTCTCATTCTAGCTAATTGCGATTAATAATGCATTCTGTCGAGCGTTCAGTTCTAGTCCCGCACAGTGCCAGTCAAATGTTTGACCTTGTTGCGGATGTTGAGAAATATCCTCAATTTATGCCTTGGTGTGGTGGTTCAACCGTCTCTTCAAAAGATAGTCATGGCATGCAGGCTTCAATTACGATTTCTCTTGCAGGATTCAAGCAAGTCTTTACCACGCGTAACACTCATCACTATCCATTCTGCATAGAGTTACAACTCGTGGACGGCCCATTCTCCTATCTTAATGGAAAATGGGAGTTCATCTCTTTATCAGATGATGCTTGTAAGGTGCTGTTTACATTGAGCTATGCCTTTTCAAATCACACGCTTGAAACCCTTGTCGGTCCAATTTTCAATCGTATTGCGTCAAGTTTCATTGATTCGTTTACGCAGCGTGCTCTGATTTGTTACGGAGAGTGAGTGAAGTGAGCCTGCTTCCTAAATTGTCCGACAGTATTCGAGTCACCGTTGTAACTGCTCATGACGGACCGTTATGGCATAAAGAGCTATGGATACCTACAGGATCCACAATTGGCCAATCTTTAAGAATTTCTGGTTTTTCGTCTGAATTTCCAAGCATCTCTTTAGAAACTATATCTGTCGGTATTTTTGGAAACCACTATTCCCTCGATCATCGTCTCGATCATGATGATCGTGTTGAAATTTATGCTCCTTTACGTGTTGATCCTAAAACAGCGAGAAGGCGACGTGCAGCGCATCGTGAAAAGGCTAGAAATATTAAAAAGAAAATGCCAGTCAATGATCTGACTCAATGAATGAGGTAGATCCCAGAGTGCAATGCCCACGGCTGATTGATGGAGATAAAAATGGATATAGAACTCAATGAAGAGCAAATTGCCTTCATCAAGGTTGCTAGAGACTTTGCATTGGGTGTTTTTGCCCCGAATGCAGCGCAATGGGATCAAGAAGAAATATTTCCACACGCAGCGCTGCGCGAAGCGGGGGCACTTGGCTTATGTAGCTTGTACGCATCACCAGATATTGGGGGACTCGGGCTTTCACGCTTAGATGCCAGTCTTGTTTTCGAGGAAATGGCCGCGATTGATCCGTCGACTACAGCCTTTTTGACAATTCATAACATGGCAACATGGATGATCGGACAATGGGGCAGTTTGAGGCTGCGTCAAGAATGGGGGTCATTGCTGTCAACGGGTGAAAAACTTGCTTCATATTGCCTCACAGAATCAGAAGCGGGCTCCGATGCTGCCTCCTTGCGCACTTCTGCTGTTCTCAATAATGGTCATTACTCCGTAAATGGATCAAAAGCATTCATCTCAGGTGCAGGTGAAACGGATCTGTTAGTGGTCATGGCGCGTACGGGATCTTCTGGCGCGAGTGGAATTTCTGCATTTGCTATTCCAGCAGACAGTCCTGGTATTACCTACGGGCGCAAAGAACGCAAAATGGGCTGGAATAGTCAGAGTACGCGAGCCGTTACTTTTGATCAGGTCAAAGTGCCCATCGATCACTTGCTTGGTCAAGAAGGAGAGGGATTCAAAATTGCCATGCGCGGATTGGATGGCGGCCGAATCAATATTGCCAGTTGTTCCGTCGGTGCAGCACAAGGTGCGATTGATACCTCGCGAACGTATATGCAGGGACGTCGACAATTCAATCAATTACTCACTAGTTTCCAGGCACTGCAATTTAAGTTTGCGGATATGGTGACCCACACGGTTGCAGCAAGACAAATGGTACGTCTGGCCGCATGCAAGCTTGATGCAGGCGCCTCAGATGCATCGACCTACTGTGCCATGGCAAAACGATTTGCAACAGATACCGGTTTTGCTGTTTGCCTAGATGCACAACAACTGCTTGGTGGGTACGGATATCTCAAGGACTACCCTCTTGAGAGGCTCGTGCGTGATACACGTGTGCATCAAATTTTGGAAGGCACAAACGAAATTATGCGCATCATCATTGCACGTCAGTTATTAGAAAAAGGTGGAGACTTGAAATGAACGAAGTAGAGGAAAACGCCCTAGATTTAGTAATTTTTGAAGAGTTATTATGCGTCGGTGGCAGCAAGATTGGGGTTGCGCAACTTAACGCTCCCAAAGTCTTGAATGGCCTCTCGCTCGAAATGACGCGTCTGTTAAGTAAAAAACTGAAAATTTGGGCACAGGATTCGAATATCGCGCTCGTCATCTTCAGAGGGGCAGGGGACAAAGCCTTTTGTGCGGGCGGTGATCTGCATTCGCTTCATCAAAGTATGACTAAAAATACTTCAAATAATCCAGTCAATAATTCTTATGCTGCAACTTTTTTTGCTGAAGAATATGCACTGGACTACCGGATTCATACTTATCCCAAACCAATTTTGGTGTGGGGTGATGGGATCGTAATGGGAGGAGGGATGGGCCTCATGATGGGTGCCAGTCATCGCGTCGTCACTGAAACAACTCGGATGGCCATGCCCGAAATCTCAATCGGACTATTTCCGGATGTAGGTGGAACGTGGCTGTTAAATCGACTTCCTGGCAATGCAGGTTTGTTTTTAGGCCTGACAGGTGCACAACTTGGTGCAAACGATGCACTATTTGCCGGCATGGCTGATTACCATATCCGTCGTGAAACATGGACGAAAATGCTAGATATTTTGAAAGATAAAAACTGGAAGAACGTGTCTGACACCAATACGTCGATGTTCTCTAAAGCCGATCTTGCAGACCTCGCACATAATCATGACCAACTCCACTTGGCTCTTGCAACGATCGCTACTGAGCCAGACCCTTTGATCAAACCTTTACAAGAACATTTTCCATTGATTCGGCAAGCGTGTGGAGGGGTAGACCTTGAGCGAATTGTGACTAGAATTTTAAAACTTTCCGATCATCAGGATCCTTGGCTCCAGCGTGCGGCTAAAACGCTTGCGCATGGTGCGCCAGGGTCCGCGCGTTTAACCTTTGAACTTCTAAAGCACAACAAACTCTTGTCCCTAGCAGAGGTTTATCGTATCGAGTGGGTAGCAGGCTTAATGGCAGCCTCTCATGGAGACTTTGCCGAAGGAATACGCGCCTTACTCATCGATAAAGACAAGCAACCAAAATGGAATCCGCCTAAGCTTGAGCAAGCAGACGAGCAATGGGTTCAAAAGTTCTTTTCCCTTCCTTTCCCAGCAGAACAGCATCCTTTGTATCGTCTAGGAGAATCAGCATGAGTAAGATCGCATTTATCGGCTTAGGTAATATGGGCGCCCCCATGGCCGCCAACCTCTTGAAGGCAGGACATACGCTTAAGGTTTTTGATTTAGTCGCTCAATCCATGCAAACCCTGAGCAATTTGGGTGCACATCCCGCAACCTCCGCTGCGCACGCCGTCGAAGATGCTGAAATTGTTATTACGATGCTGCCGGCAAGTAGACACGTTGAGGCTCTTTACCTCGGTGAGAATGGATTACTTAAGCAATGTCCTAATAATGCACTAGTGATTGATTGCAGTACGATCGCGGCCGAAAGTGCTCGCCGCGTCGCCCAAGCTGCGGCGCAACTTGGGCTCAGCATGATAGATGCCCCAGTCTCTGGAGGCACAGGTGGGGCCATTGCAGGCACTTTGACGTTTATCGTAGGTGGAAGCGCAGTTGACTTAGATCGAGCTAAACCTGTACTAGAGAAAATGGGAAAAAACATTTTCCATGCAGGTGCTGCCGGTGCAGGTCAAGTCGCTAAAATTGCGAACAATATGCTGCTGGGAATAGCGATGGCTGGCACTGCAGAAGCGTTAGCACTTGGTGTTGCCAATGGACTCGACCCCAAGGTTTTATCTGAGATTATTTCTAAAAGCTCTGGTTGTAACTGGTCGATTGAAAAGTACAATCCTTGGCCCGGTGTGATGGAAAACGTTCCTGCATCCAAAGATTATGCCGGGGGCTTCGGTGTAGATCTGATGCTCAAAGACCTCGGGCTCGCCTCAGAAGCGGCCATCAGCACTGGTTCAGTCATTGCCCTGGGTGAGCTCGCACGTAATTTATTTGCTATGCACAGTGCTCATGGAAATGGACATTTGGATTTTTCTAGCATCGTAAAGCTCGTTAAACAGATCTGAGGAATGACTGAGATGCATGAGTCTTAGCGACACATGCAAAAACTATCGGGTCAAATAAGGTAATGCCAGAGTTTCAATCGCAGGCCCATGCTCGTCAATGGCTCTTAGCTGCTGGCGGTCATAGGCTTCGAAACTCGTCTCAAATAATATCCAGTGCACAAGCTTTGAATCCGACTGGATTGTCGCAACGTTGATCAAACGACCACAAGGTTGTTGCGCAGACTGTGAGGCATCAAAAATGTCTGCGCCTGGCAAAAGCACCTGCCCCTCACTCGTCACCACAGTGCCTAGGGCCATGCGCTTTTTGACAGTCCCGCGATAATGGCTGCGGGCAACAATCTCTTGCCCTGGGTAACAACCCTTTGTGAAACTGACTCCGCCAATCAACTCTAAGTTCAGCGTTTGCGGAATAAAAATATCTTGGGTACCCGCTTCGACCCAGGGCAGTCCAGCCTGAATATCCAGACTCTCCCAATCTGAATCTTGTCCTATGGTCCATCCCAACTGAAGCGTATCAAGCGCTGCAAGATGTTCCTCACCAGCGATCCACCACCAACGACTGATTGGCTCATGCGATGAAGAGTTGCCTACAGCACTTGGTGCAGCAATCCATGTGCCTGTGGAGGTATGCACGGTTTCCCACTCTAATTCAGGCAAGGAGTGGCCAAGCTCTGCAACCAAAGCGGCATATTGACTTTTGGGAGCGCATACACCAGCAACTTTTAAATCCTTTACCTGCAAGGTCACTTTTGCACGCAAAACAAACATCGATAAACGTTTCAGTACAGGCGCCAGAATGTCTGCACGCATGAAGCCTCTAGCTGCCAGTTCTTCATCTAACATCGGCGTTTGACCCAGAACCATGGTCGAAAGTAATCGCCCCTGAGCCGTGCAGTAACCCGCCAAACGAGACTGTCCAATACCGGGCGCTACGATGTCATTGGTAAGCTGCCCCTGAAGAAAGCTCAATGCATCTGGTCCCCTAGCTTCAAATACGCCTAGTGAAGCTAAGGAAAATACAGTCGCAGTCGCCTGCCCAAGTGTGTGGTGTTGACCCAATGAGCGAGCGAAAAAAGGATGCATGATGCCTCTGAAGAGATTACTTGTATAAAAAAAATGACGATGTCAGCGAAAGTAGAAGATTCGCGCTCGAAACGAGCTTCTGACATATTAAACTGTTGAACTTATGAGCGTCGTCAATAAACTATTCTTCTATGTGTTCTTGCCTCTTCTCGTAGCGATCGCTTCTGCGATCGGTGCAGCCTATTATTGGATGAACCAAGTACTGAGCTTACCGCATCCCAAAGTCGACCTTTTGGTACCCAAAGGGGCAACCCCAGCCAGCATTGCGAACCAAATTAATCAAGCCGGCATTACCGTCAGTCCTGCAGCATTTGTATTGATGGCCCGAATGACAGAGTTAGATAGGAAAATCAAAGCAGGTGGCTATCAGCTGATAGAGGGTGACAGTCCCTTAGGTATTTTGCGTCGCATGGCACAAGGAGACGTCACTTCTCGACAAATCACTCTCGTAGAGGGTTGGAATTTGCGTCAAATCCGAGCTGCTTTGGCTCAACACCCTGATATAAAGCAGAGCATTCAGGACGTGAAGGATACCGACTTGCGATCGCAGGTTGGTCTAGACGCTCCCTTCGCAGAAGGTTTATTTTTCCCGGATACATATATCTTTCCTATCGGAACCTCTGATCTTGAAATCTTGCAGCGTGCATCGCGAGCGCAGCAGCAGATCCTTGACCGAGCATGGGCTGCACGCCAAGACAATCTGCCTTTGCGTTCTCCTTATCAAGCTCTTATTTTGGCTTCTATTGTAGAAAAAGAGACAGGTAAAGCCTCTGATCGTGCACGTATAGCGGGCGTTTTTATCAATAGGTTAAGACTCAATATGCCACTTCAGACTGATCCCACAGTCATTTATGGCATGGGGGAGGCCTACGATGGAAAAATTCGCAAGAAAGATCTTCAAACAGACCATGCGTGGAACACATACACGCGCGGGGGATTACCTGTCAGCCCGATTGCCAGTGTGGGTCAAGCGTCGCTCAATGCAGCCCTGAATCCAGAAAAGCACGACTTTTTATACTTTGTTTCAAAAGGCGACGGCAGCAGTGCTTTTGCTCGAACACTTCAAGAGCACAACAAAAATGTTGCGCAGTACATTTTAGGTCGTAAGCCATGACAAGCTACAAAAGAGGTTTTTTTCTGACATTTGAAGGTGTCGATGGCGCAGGCAAAAGCACGCATGTAGAGTGGGCGGTCGAGCAACTCCGAGCACGTGGCATAACAGTGATTTCGACCCGAGAGCCAGGTGGGACAGAAATTGGAGAAAAACTACGCGAATTACTTTTGCATACACCTATGGAGCTTGAATGCGAAACCTTATTAATGTTTGCTGCCCGTGCGCAGCATATTAAGGACGTCATCAAACCTGCTCTCGAGGCTGGATCTTGGGTTGTGTGCGATCGGTTTACCGATGCAACCTTCGCCTACCAAGGCGGTGGTCGCTCATTAGGCGTTGAGCGAATTGCCGCACTCGAGCGCTGGGTTCATCCAGATCTGCAACCTGACAGCACTTGGTTGTTTGATGTGCCTTTGGCGGTTGCCCGAGAACGCCTCGATCGTACACGCGAGAAAGATCGTTTTGAGCAAGAGGAGAGCAGCTTTTTTCTACGGACTCGCGAGGTGTACTTAGCACGTGCCTCACAATACTCCGAACGTTTTACGATCGTAGATGCCACTTTATCTATAGAAAACATTCGAATAATACTGACTCAACAACTCAACATGCTAGTTGCGAGGAGTCAACAAGCCTGATGCGAGCTCATTTTTTACCTTGGCATACTGACGTTGCGCGTGAATGGCTTGGCGCAAAAGAGCGCTTTGCGCATGCGTGGTTGATTCATGGTCTTGCAGGCATTGGCAAGAGGGAATTTGCCTTTGCTGCAGCTGCCTCACTGCTGTGTGAAGCTCCCGTTCAAAGCCTAGCTTGTGGTCAATGCCCTGCTTGCGGCTGGGTCGCGAGAGGGAATCATCCAGACCTCAAACGCATCCGTCCAGAAGCGCTTGCACTTGAGGAGGGCTCAGCGCTCGAAGCTGACGAAGAATCAGCTGGCATAGAGAACAATACGACCGAGGTCGGTGGTGGGTCTACTAAGCGCGCGCCCTCAAAAGATATTCGAGTCGAACAGATTCGCGCTCTGGAACCGTGGTTTAACAATGCGACTCACCGCGGAGGCTGGCGGGTTGCATTGATTTACCCTGCAGAGGCGCTCACTACGATTTCAGGCAACACCTTGCTAAAAGTTCTTGAGGAGCCTCCGCCTTCTACGATATTTCTTTTGGTAGCTGATGCGCCTGACAGGCTTTTGCCAACGCTGTTATCACGCTGTCGTCGTTTGCCGCTCTCCACTCCGAGCTTGGACACAGCCCAACAATGGCTGATGAGTCAAGGCGTCAGCCACGCTTCTGATTGGTTGGCTGCTGCAGGCGGTGCACCTCTATTAGCTAAACAGCAGTCCGATACTGAAAATAGCCCTTGCCCAGACTGGATTCAAGAGCTTCTTAAAGCCCTCGAACAAGGCCGAATTCCAGATCTGAGTTCACTCGCCGACCAGCTGGCTAAATCAAATCCAAAAGTTTGGCTCGATACCCTGCAACGCCTCATTACTGACCTAAACATGAGTGCGCATGGGCTCGCAGCCCGCTATTACCCTCAACAGGCTCAGCAGCTTACTGTGATCGGCCATCGCGGGGGTCCGATTCAGTTTGCTCAACTTGCAACATGGATCAATGACCAGAAACGTGTCGCGGGTCACCCACTGAATGCCAAACTTTTTGCCCAAGCAGTTTTACAAAAACTGATGCAAGCATGCCAATTAAAAATATCCGGATAAATTTAAATGTTTGTTGACTCACATTGTCACGTTAACTTCCCTGATCTGATTATCCAAATGCCAGATATTCTTGAACAGATGAAGAGAAATGGCGTTGGACGAGCGCTTTGCGTCAGTGTAAATTTGCCTGATTGGCCAGGTCTTATTTCGCTCGTTGAACAACATGACGAGCTGTTCGCCTCTGTGGGCGTCCATCCAGACTACGAAGATACGATTGAGCCCACAGTCGATGACCTCGTCGACCGCAGCCGCCATCCCAAGGTCATCGCCATTGGTGAAACTGGACTTGATTACTTTCGTCTCACCGGGGACCTGAGTTGGCAGCGAGAGCGCTTTAGATGTCATATTCGTGCAGCGAGGCAGACAAAGCTTCCGCTGATTATCCATACTCGCTCGTCCTCACAGGATACGCTCGACATCATGAAAGAAGAGGGTGCCTCTGAAGCGCGCGGTGTAATGCACTGCTTTACAGAATCTTGGCAAGTCGCTCAAGCCTCGATGGATATGGGCTTTTATATTTCATTTTCAGGGATTGTGACCTTTAAGAAAGCCATCGAACTCCAGGAAGTCGCACGCCGTATGCCGATAGACCGGATTCTGATCGAGACTGACTCCCCCTATCTTGCGCCCGTGCCTCATCGAGGCAAACTCAATGACCCCTCAAAAGTCATACACGTAGCAGAAATGATTGCAACATTGCGAGGCGTTTCAGTCAAAGAGATTGAAGAGGCCTCTACTAATAATTTTTATAGATTATTCAATAAGTTAGATCGTAATGATCAAATTAATATCTAAAGTAAATTGTTAGATATTTAATTTATATAAATCTTTTAAATTATTGAAATAAAACATTATTTTATTTTTATCTATCCGGCTAAAATGAACATCAACTTATCTAGCTTCTTTTTCAGAAATAAACTCTTTGCAGTCCTATTTGTGTTTGTGTTTGGAGCTGGATTCTTAGCTCCTGCACATGCAGCTGATACTAAAGACTTTTGGTTTTACATCATCAATGACCGTGATGAACAACTACAAGAGTTATTGCGTAGAGGAATGGACCCCAACAGAAAAAGTCCAAATCAACAAACGCCCCTCACAATGGCAGCGAGAGAGAACTCGTGGAAAGCATTCGATGCACTTTTAGCAAGTTCAAAAATTGATATCAACCTGCCTAATGCCTATAACGAGACACCCCTAATGTACACATCCCTGCTGGGTGATTTACCTCGTACGCAGCGGTTAATGTCAAAAGGTGCAAGAGTCAACCAGCCTGGCTGGTCAGCCCTTCACTACGCGGCGATCAAGGGTCATGCAAAGATTGTTACTTTGCTTTTATCCAAAGGCGCGCTGGTCAATGAGCCATCGCCAGACGGTGATACACCCTTGATTCTTGCAGTGCGATCCGGTGATACCTCAACGGTTCAAGCACTGATTAGCGCAGGTGCAGATCCATTACTTTCTAACTTTAAAGCTCAAAATGCAATTGAAACTGCGCGGACCGAAGGTAGGAGCTCCCTTGCGACAGCACTCGAAAAAGTAATCGCTGGGCGAAAGTCTCAACCCTGAGTCTGTATTTTTTCAATCAGGCCTTTTTTAATAATACCTTTGAGCGAAGAGTAGGGCACAAGAATGGTTGGCGTACCAAGCGCGTAGGGACCCAAAACATAGTGATTAAACTTCACAGCAATCCCGTCTGCCATGAGTGCCGCATTATCTGAGAATTGAAATGGCCACATTTTTACGTAATCCGCCACATCAGTTTTGGCAAATTCATTATTCTTAAGCCAGATTAGATATTGCTTTTTTAGCGCAGACTCAAATGCCTTTTTCCGACCCGGTAAAACCATATCATTTAAAGTCAAAATCCGATCAGATTTAGGTAACCAGTTGATGAACTCAGACGTTGACATCCCATGAGCTCCACCAGAGTAAAGGTAACTCTGTAGCTCAATCACAACGATGGACGGCGTGGCGCGCGCTACCTCTGCACCCAAAACAATTTCATATCGGTCCTCAGCAGTTTTCAAAAAATCACCTGCTAAATCAGCCAGACTCCTATAAGTTTTGGGTTGACTTGTATCCATCAACGCAATACCGAGCAGAGAACGCTCCAAAAAAGTATTAAATCTTTCATACTTTTCAAAGCGTAAGCTCTTGAGTGTGACAGAGGGGCACAACTCGCCTTGACAACCAGGCTTGGTTCGTACAACACTCATCTGCTGATATTGCGGCGCGCCTGCAAAAGACGTTGTGGCGGGCAATTGAGTGATAGGTTTTGGTTTAGTAGAACTGTTCTTAGTTGCAATCAGGGTAATGTCCTGCGCTTGTTCGGTTGGCACCGTACAAGCGGTCATCGCAAATGTCATCGCGATGACCCAAACACGTCCAGTCTTTAAGACGCCTAAACTCATACTTTATTTCTCAGATTTGCAGCTGTCTGACCAAATAAGATTTTGCGTGCAGCAGTCCAATAGTAAAGATCGATCAAGATAAAGCCTCTTTAATATCTTCGTGAAGCGCGTCGGGTGCACTGTTCGGTGCATAACGTTTTAACACCTCTCCATCTCGGTTCACCAAAAATTTAGTAAAGTTCCATTTGATCGCTTCGGTCCCAAGCAACCCGGGACGACTATTTTTAAGCCACTGAAAGAGTGGATCAGTCTGCACGCCATTGACCTCAACTTTTGCAAACATTGGAAAGCTGACGCCAAAGCTTAACTCACAAAAACTTTTGATTTCCTCCTCGTTGCCCGGCTCCTGATGTCCAAACTGATTGCACGGAAAACCCATCACCACCAAGCCTTGCTCAGAAAATTCCTGATGCAATTGTTGCAAACCTTTGTACTGGTTTGTAAATCCACACTTAGACGCAACATTCACGATCAATAAGACTTTTCCATCATAGGTCGACAATGGCAAGATATTGCCTTCAATCGTTTTCAAATGCATTGCAGGAAGTGACATGATGATTTCCTTATCGTAGTGATGAAAACGCCTCGATCGCTCGCACGCGACTGCTTCGGAGATCAACGATTTGTTGAGGATAACTCAAAGACTGTCGTGACAAAGGCGAGGGATCATGAATCTCTCGGTTTGATAAAGAAGCGAGCTCCGGCAACCAGTGTCGGATAAACAAACCTTCTGGATCAAATTTTTCAGACTGGCTGATAGGATTAAAGACACGAAAGTAGGGGGCTGAATCGGCCCCAGTTGAGGCACTCCATTGCCAGCCACCGTTATTTGCAGCCAGCTCCCCATCAATCAGGTGTTGCATAAAAAAACGTTCGCCTAGCCTCCAATCAATCAATAAGTTTTTAGTGAGATACATTGCAACCACCATGCGCAAACGATTGTGCATCCAACCAGTCTGAACAAGCTGGCGCATCGCAGCATCGACAATAGGAACGCCCGTCCTCGCCTGACACCATGCCTCAAAATCCGTTGGGGCATCACGCCATTGCACCGCATTTGTCTCAGGTCTCATGGGTTGATGCATGGAAAGTGAAGGGTAGCCATGTAACAGATGCTGATAAAACTCTCTCCAGAGCAACTCATTCATCCACGTCGTGATGCCCTCTTGGCCTGTTCCGAGTTCACCGTGGTTTAAACGCACCGATTGTTGCCAGCATTGGCCAGCAGAAATAAGCCCTGCTGCTAGGTAGGGAGACAAGGTGCTGGTCCCAGCAATCGCCGGAAAATCTCGATCACGCTTGTAATGCACCATACGTTCGTGTGCAAATTGCTCTAAGCGTTCTAGGGCAGCATGCTCACTCGCAGGCCAGCCTGACTGAATAGCAGTCGAGGACGCAGGCCATTGAGGCAACTGTTTAGGAACGACATCACTGAGAAGTGATGTGTTTTTTAACTGAGGCTTAGGGGCAGGCAAGGGCTGATAAGGCACGGTCCGTAACTTTTCACGACAGGCTTTGGAAAAGGGTGTAAATACGCGATAGTAGTTATCCGAACCTGTCCTCACGCTTCCCGGCACAAGCAAAGTGCCGCCGTGATGTCCATGCATCGCAATACTATTCTCTGCTAACAAGGCATAAGAAGACCGATCCCGGCGGCGTTCATTGACACCAAACTCACGATTGCAATGCACCTCACTGATTGCGTGTTTTTTACAAAACTCTAGCAAGGTCTGGGGCACATCCCGCCAATGCGGAACACTGAGAATTTTGAACGGGACGTTAAGCTGGGCAAGTGATATCGAGAGCTCACGCAATGCGCGTAACCAGAAGTCCACTTTATGCGGTGAGTCGGTATGCTCCGCCCATTGCTCAGATGAAATGACGAATAGAGCGATTGCGTCACCATGCTTCATAGCCGCAGTCAGGGCAGGTTGATCTCTCAACCGCAAATCTGTTCTAAACCAGCAAAGAGTAGTCATCTGAAATTACCGCTCATGCCAACGTTTAACGGCTGCGAGCGTACTGCTCACATGCTGATCAGGATTGAGGCTGCTGTGGACGAAATAAATCTTGGAATCTGGCGTGACCACGTAAGAGATTCGATTCGCCATACTTGAAGTAAAAAATAAAGTGGCGTCGTATGCACGCATAATCGAGCGGCTCGCATCAGATGCCACTGCAAATTTACCACCACAGGGCCCAAGAGAAAATCGTTCTAGCGTTGCGATATCATCGCCAGATACACCAACCACTGTCGCACCATACTTGGAAAAGTCGCCAGCAGCCTGGGCAAACAAGTTTGCTTCGATTGAACATCCGCTCGTAAAGGCTTTTGGATAAAAGTAAACCACAACAGGGCCCTTTTTAAGCGATTCCACCAGAGAAAAGTGATACGGCTTGCCTGCCAGTGCTGCCTCTGCAGTAAACGCAGGAGCTTCTTGACCGACTTTGAGCTGAGCATGCGCCAAACCTAACATTAGACAAAGCAATAGCCCACCGATGAAGCGATATAACTTAGGCATAAAGGTTAGCGATCCTCAGTTTGATAAAAAAAGCGTACAGTAGATAGTCCTGTAATCAGCTTAACAATATATAACTCGCCGTGGGGAATCTCATGTCAAAACCATACGAAAAGTCCTTAATTATTGCGTTATCGGGCTTGCTATTACTGTCTGGTGTGAGTGTATGGCGTATTGGGTATGCACAACGTGCAATCCCGCTACCACCACCACCGACTATTATTTGGCCAGATGAGCGCTCGGCTGACCCAGAACGCTGGACCCAAGAGGATGTGACCCCAGAACAAAAATATGACACGGCCCGAAAAGAGGCAGTCGCTGCGCAACAAATTGCGCTAGATTATTGCAAATCTTTACCCACATCGGATCAAGCTTTATGTTTGGCGCAGTCCCGATTAGAGTTTGAAAAAGAAATGTCAGATATCAAAGTTAAATTTGGCATTAAACGTTAAACATATCCTGACAAGTTGACTGTTTCAACTTTAGAAATGTAAATTTTTATTTAAAGAATATTGCCCAACGTCATAAACGGAAAAAAAATGAGTGAAGCTGTCAAATATGAACAAGAGGGTGGTGTTGTCACACTGACACTGAATGAACCTGATACCCGCAACGCACTCTCACCAGCAATTATTGATGCCATTGTTGACTATGTCGCTCGCATTAATGCGGATATCACTGTTGGCTGCGTCATTATTACAGGTGCAGGCGAGGGGTTCTCTTCCGGTGGAAATGTCAAGCGTATGCAAGATCGCAATGCCGCCGCAGTTCAAAAAGCACCCGTTGATATCCGTACGTATTACACAACAGGCATTCAACGAATTCCGCTCGCGCTCAACACATTGGACGCTCCAATTATTGCTGCCGTTAATGGTGCGGCCATTGGTGCTGGGTGCGATTTAGCTTCGATGTGCGATATCCGCATCGCTGGTCGAAGCGCTAAGTTTGGAGAAAGCTTTGCAAGAATGGGCTTGGTGTCCGGAGACGGCGGCGCCTGGTTTTTACCCAAGGCAGTTGGCTTATCAAAAGCATACGAAATGACTTTTACTGGTGACTTTGTCGATGCTGATGAGGCGGCTCGAATTGGTTTGGTATCAAAAGTAGTCGATGATGACTCTCTGATGAATGAGGCGCGCGCCATGGCACAACGTATAGCAGCCCATCCTGTGCACTCTATCCGAATGAGCAAACGCCTGATTCGTGACTCCCATCATGTCAGTTTGCCATTGGCACTTGATATGGCAGCAGCCTCGCAAGCTCTCGTTCAAACTACGCATGATCACAAAGAGGCTGTCCAAGCTTTTGCAGAGAAACGTAAACCAAAGTTTGAAGGTCGATAGTCACTTGAAACACAGGCTGCTAGGATCTTTTAGTCCATACGTATATGTCGCATAATGTATATTATGTAAAGTAAAGGATATGTGTCAATGAAAGTATGTATTTATGGTGCAGGCGCTGTGGGTGGTCATCTAGCTGCTCGCCTGGCCTCTGCTGGACAACACGAAATCTCAGTCATTGCACGTGGACCTCAGTTGGCTGCGATCAAACAACGCGGCCTGACGGTCTCACGCGGCGAGGAAGTCCATACGGGCCGCCCTAACCATGCAACCGACGATCCAAGTGCATTGGCACCACAGGACATAGTTATCGTGGCACTCAAAGCACAGGCCTTACCAGATGCCGCAGTGTCGATAGAGTCTTTACTCGCACCCAATGGCGTTGCAGTCTTTGCGACCAATGGCATTCCCTGGTGGTGGCATCAAGGCCTCAATGTTCCTCAAACTCCCCTATTTCCGCTTGATCCAAATGGCGAACTTTGGAAACGCCTAAAAGACAGGAGTTTGGGTTGCGTGATTTATTCGCCCAATGAGGTGATCGAACCTGGTGTGATTCGAAGTGCCCTTAAAGACCGCTGGATGCTTGGTGAACCCGATGGATCTGAGTCTGAGCGTCTCATACGTGTTGCCGAAGTGTTTCAGTCAGCCGGCATTCGCGGGCTCGCCACAACCGATCTACGTTATGAGATTTGGTACAAACTCCTGATTAATTGCGGCTTGAATCCCGTTGCAGCACTTACGCGCTTGCCAACCCCTTTAATGAATAAGAACCCCTATATCATTGCTTTAAGAAAATCAGTGATGCTAGAAGTCACAGACATCGCCTTAGCCTGCGGCACAGATTTACGCGGAAAAATCGATCTGGACGAACTCTGCACGCCCACCAAGCGGTCAGGCTCAAATCGCGCGTCGATGCTTCAGGATGTGCTAGCGGGACGTTCTCTCGAACATGAGGCAATCTTGGGCATTGCAGTCGGCTTAGCCCAAGAACACGGCGTTTCAGCACCGCGTTGTGAGCTCATTCTAGGGTTGATGCGTGGACTTTCTGAGTCAATGCAGCAAGCGAATTAAATAAATTGATTCGATTACTTAAACGCTGCACGTAGTTCACGCACACCTAAGGCCAACACGCGAGCATCCACACCTACGGCGACAAACGTACAACCGAGCTTGAGATAGTGCTGTGCCAATACGCGATCCGGTGTCAAAATGCCTGCGGCTTTGCCATGTTTGAGAATGGTGGCAATACCTTTCTCAATCGTCGCAACAACCTCTGGGTGTCCGGGATTGCCGAGATGACCCAGCGCGGCTGAGATATCAGACGGACCGAGAAACACTCCATCAACACCCTCCACTGCACAAATCTCATCCAGATTGCTTAGGCCAGTTTTAGTCTCCGCTTGGACGAGTAAACAAATCTCATCATTTGCAACTTTGACATAGTCCTTGCGTGAGTCCCATCGGGACACACGAGCAGAACCATAACCCACGCCGCGGATGCCGTGAGGTGGATAGCGCACCGCTTGAACAAGCTCGCGTGCTTGGTCAGCGGTATCAACCATCGGGATCAGAAGATTTTGAACACCCAAGTCCAATAACTGCTTGATCAGATGCGTTTGACCAATCGGTGGACGCGCCACAACCTGCGTGTTGTAAGCCGCGCAGGCTTGCAACTGGCTCAGGATCGTTAACGGGTCTGTTGGAGTGTGCTCACCATCCAGCAACATCCAGTCAAACTCCGCCGTCGCGCAAATCTCGGTCGCGAAAGCATCAGGAAGCGACACCCATAAACCAATGTTTGCCTCCCCTGCTTTCAGAGATTGTTTAAACCGATTGGTGTAATCAGGCATCTAGTTCTCTCTCTTAGTCACACACTCGATTTTACTTGGACAATACTTTGCTGATGGCTTCACCGATCTGCGTGGTGTTTGCTTTTCCACCCAAATCAGGTGTGTGAGGACCTTGACTTAACACTTGCTCAATTGCGGTCACGATTGCATCGTGTGCATCGAGATATGGCTTTTGATCTGCCGCCGGCATACCACGTCCGAGATAGTCCAACATCAAGGCACCTGACCAAATCATTGCAATCGGGTTGGCGATGTTTTTGCCGTAAATATCAGGCGCAGAACCGTGGACAGGCTCAAACAATGAGGGGAACTTACGATCTGGATTTAAGTTGGCCGAAGGTGCCAAACCGATCGTGCCGGTACAAGCAGGACCCAAGTCAGACAGAATGTCGCCAAACAGGTTTGAGGCCACCACCACATCGAAACGATCAGGCTGCAAGACAAAGCGCGCAGACAAAATGTCGATGTGCTGCTTGTCTGTCGTGACGCTTGGATAGTCTTTGCCAACTTCTGCAGCACGCTCATCCCAATAAGGCATGCTGATCGCGATACCGTTTGATTTTGTCGCGATCGTCAGGTGCTTACGCGCACGACGCGAGGCCATTTCAAAAGCAAAACGCAACACACGATCACAACCAATGCGTGTAAAGATTGACTCTTGCAAAACAATTTCGCGCTCAGTGCCTTCGAACATCTTGCCGCCGACCGCGGAGTATTCACCTTCAGTATTTTCGCGTACGACGAAAAAGTCGATTTCGCCTGGTTTGCGATTGGCCAAGGGGCAAGGCACACCGTCAAACAAGCGTACTGGACGCAAGTTGATGTACTGGTCAAATTCGCGACGGAACTTGAGCAAGGAACCATACAGCGAAGTGTGGTCGGGCACGATCGAAGGCATACCCACCGCACCGAAATAAATCGCATCGCAATCTTGGAGATGGCTCTTCCAGTCTGCGGGCATCATCTCGCCAGTTTTGGCGTAATAATCACAAGACGCCCAATCGAAATGACGGTACTCAAGGTTAAGACCAAATTTTTCTGAAGCAGTCTTCAATACCCGCAAACCCTCGGGCATGACTTC
>CAWUWN010000061.1:0-8467 GCA_963926265.1 uncultured Burkholderiaceae bacterium | reverse complement strand
GCTTCATTTTGCGGCATTATTGGCTTTAAACCCACGCGTGGCTTGATTTCACGTGCTGGCGTGCAACCCTTATCTGAAACTTTAGACCAGATCGGTGTGTTTGGGCGCAATATTGAAGACATCGCACTGGTCGCTGAGGTGATGATAGGTGCCGATGAAGGTGACCCGCTTACGCGAGGCGTTTTGCCTCGTCAGCTACTTGCCATCTCTCAGCAAGAGCCACCCTTTCCTCCAAAATTTGTGTGTATGCGCACCCCGTTTTGGGATCAAATGGATCCAGATGCCCAAGAGGCCTTTGATGCTCTTGTTCAGGCGCTTGGCGATCAAGCGGTCATCATTGAGTTACCCGAGATCAGCAAAGTCGCTGTGGATCGACTCAGGACGATCGTCGACGCCGAGTTTGCATCGGTCATGTCTGAACATTTAACGCATGCATCTGAGGCAGTCAGTGAGCGGGTGCGTGAGATTGTTACACGCGGCGGGTCAATTAAAGCAGTTGACTATCTCAAGGCAAAAGAGGGCATTGAACCCGCCATAGCAGGATTTGATGAGTTTTTTGATCGTTTCGATGCGATTCTGACGCCGGCATCGCTTGGGTCTGCGCCAAAAGGACTGGAAAGTACTGGGGACGCCATCATGAACGCGCTTTGGTCCTATACGGGAATGCCTGCTATTACGCTGCCGCTTTTGCAGTCTGCAGAGGGTTTGCCCATTGGGATACAGCTTGTTGGTGCAAGTCATGACGATGCGCGGCTGTTACGCTCGGCAAACTGGTTACTTAAGAATTTTGACGATATCGCTGGAGAATAAGATGCTAAAACGCTTACCTGCTTTGATTTCAATGCTGTTACTCATCGGGTTCTTGATACCCTATATTTGGAAACTAAAAGAATTAGCGCTGTTGATACTTTTAGTTGTTGGCGTAATTTTAGCTATGTATGATTTTTACATTAGCGGCAAAAAACAAGACCTCCTTGTTCCCCAGAAAGCATCCTACGACTCAGAAAGTACGTAACGAAGGGCGAGCTCAACGATCTCGCTCAATCGCAAACGCACAAAAATCAATCAAGGCCTGCCTGGCCGGTGAGTCAGGCAAGATTTCGATGGCTTGGCGGGCAAGCGCTGCTTCAGCAACGGCACATTGACTCGCATGTTCGAGCGCACCGGTTTCCTGGATCGCGCGCGCCACCGCATCAAAATCCGCCTCGCCTTTCTCAATCGCCTCTCGCACGAGCTGTTTTTGCTCCGGCGTCCCGACCTCAAGGACCCAAATCAGTGGCAAAGTCGGCTTGCCCTCACGCAAGTCATCCCCAACATTTTTACCCAAGGCTCCCACGTCGCCGTTGTAATCCAGCACATCGTCGACCAGCTGAAAAGCAGTACCAATATGTCGCCCATAGGCTGCCGCAGCCTCTTGCTGAGCAATCGAGCCGCCTGCAAGGACTGCCCCTGCCTCGGCGGCGGCTTCAAAAAGCTTGGCGGTTTTGAAGCGCACGACTTCTAAATACCGAGCTTCGGTCACGTCCGGATCATGAATATTGAGTAACTGAAGCACCTCACCCTCGGCGATCACTGTCGTGGCCCCCGACATGATCTGCATCATCCGCATGCTATCAACATCCACCATCATCTCGAACGCTCGGGAATATAGATAGTCTCCAACCAGCACACTGGCGGCATTACCAAATACTGCGTTGGCAGTCCCTCGGCCCCGCCTGAGGTCGGACTCATCGACCACATCATCATGCAATAGAGTCGCTGTGTGGATAAATTCCACTGCGGCAGCCATCAAATGGTGATGCTTACCCTTGTAGCCCAGCGCTTGGGCAATCAGCAACAAAAGGACCGGACGCATGCGTTTTCCGCCTGCGCCAATGATGTATTCACCGACTGTTCTAATCAACACAACGTCGGAATTGAGTCTAGACCGGATCACGGTATCGACCGTTTCCATGTCTTTTGCCACAGGGGCGAGTAGGTTTGTCAGGTTATGCAAGTGACTTTCTTTTGACTTTCAAGTGGTTACACGCTATTATTTCTGGCTCGGCATCTTAGCCGAGATCCCATTTGCACTAAAACAAGAGGTTAACCCATGTACGCGGTCATAAAAACTGGAGGCAAGCAGTATCGCATTGCTTCTGGTGAAAAACTTAAAATAGAACAGATACCGGCAGACATTGGGCAAGAAATTACGCTAGACCAGGTGTTATCCGTAGGCGAAGGCGACCAATTGAAAATTGGCACCCCGCTTGTGGCAGGCGCAGTGGTTAAAGCAACGGTTCTTGCGCAAGGACGCCACGATAAGGTCAAGATCTTCAAGATGCGTCGTCGCAAACACTATCAGAAGCGTCAAGGCCACCGTCAAAACTACACTGAGATTCTGATTGGCGACATCACAGCTTAATTGCTGCGATCAACCCTCTCAACATCACGGAAAGCACCAGGATTAAAAAATGGCACAGAAAAAAGGCGGCGGCTCTACGCGCAACGGTCGCGACTCAGAATCGAAACGTCTAGGCGTTAAAGCCTATGGCGGCGAGCTGATCCCGGCCGGTTCGATCATCGTGCGTCAGCGCGGTACAACGTTTCACCCTGGCACAAACGTGGGCATTGGCAAAGACCATACGCTCTTCGCTTTGACCCACGGTCACGTTAAGTTTTCAGTCCGCGGCAAGCTCAACAAGTCGACAGTTTCGATTATTTCGGCTGAGTAATTTGCCTGTTTTTCCAAAAAGCCCTGTCGCAAGCGGCAGGGCTTTTTATTTTCACGGTACCATGCACTCATGAAATTCGTCGACGAAGCCACCATCGAAGTCATTGCCGGCAAGGGCGGCAACGGCGCGCACAGTTTTCGCCGTGAAAAATTCATCCCCAAGGGTGGGCCAGACGGTGGCGATGGCGGACGAGGCGGCAGCGTCTTTGCAGTCGCAGATCGCAACATCAATACGCTGATCGACTACCGCTACGCGCGTAAACATCTTGCGAAAAACGGTGAGCACGGTCGTGGTTCAGACATGTACGGTGCCGCAGCGGCCAACATCACTCTGCGCGTGCCTGTCGGCACAATTATTTACGATGCGGAGACTGGCGAAGAATTATTCGATATGAACCGCCATGACCAACAGGTCATTTTGGTCGCGGGTGGCGAAGGTGGTCTGGGTAACGTGCACTTCAAATCCAGCGTCAACCGTGCGCCCAAGCAATGGACGCCCGGCAAAGAAGGCGAGCAACGCAAACTGCGTATGGAGCTCAAAGTGCTGGCCGACGTCGGTCTGTTGGGCATGCCTAATGCTGGCAAATCAACACTGATCAGCCGCATTTCCAATGCCCGCCCGAAAATTGCTGACTACCCCTTTACAACGCTTCACCCCAATTTGGGCGTGGTACGCACGTCCGAATCACGTAGCTTTGTTGTCGCCGATATTCCAGGCTTGATTGAAGGCGCTTCTGAAGGCGCCGGCTTGGGGCACTTGTTTTTACGTCACCTGACACGCACCCGCATTTTGTTGCATATCGTTGACGTCTCCTCCCAAGACCCTGACGAGGATGCAGTCGCACGCTCACTGGGCGAAGCGCGCGCAATTGTCGAAGAGCTTCGCCTGTATGACGAAACCCTCTACAACAAACCTCGCTGGCTTGTGCTGAATAAGCTTGATGTGGTCCCCAATCCCGAAGAAGTGAAAAAACGCTTTTGCAAGGAATATGGCTGGACGGGTCCCGTTTATGCGATTTCTGCCCTGTCTGGTGACGGCACCCAGCAATTAATCTGGGATCTGCAAAACGCAATTGATGCGTATCGCCAAATCGACAACATCGCCGAAGACAAGGCTGACGGTACGTATGTTGCCGAGGACCCTCGTTTTGACGAGACCCGCGGCGCAGGGGATACGCCACCTCCATCACAAAAAGACTAGACACCACACGCTTATCCGCAAAAAACCCATGACGACCAACGCTTCGCTCATCTCCGTGATTGCCTCCGCTTCGCGCATTGTCGCGAAAGTAGGATCTTCTCTCGTCACCAATGATGGCCAAGGTCTGGATAGACAAGCCGTTGCGCATTGGGCAAGTCAAATCGCTGCCTTGCGCAATCAAGGCAAAGAAGTGGTGCTGGTCTCAAGCGGTGCAATTGCAGAGGGGATGGCCCGCCTAGGCTGGGCCAAACGCCCAACCTCGATGCACGACCTGCAAGCTGCGGCGGCAGTCGGTCAAATGGGGCTGGTACAAGCCTATGAAGTCGAATTTTCAAAGCACAATTTACGTACCGCTCAAATCCTCCTCACCCACGAAGATCTCGCAGACCGTCAGCGCTATCTCAACGCGCGCTCCACGCTTTTTGCTCTGCTCAGACTGGGTGTGGTCCCCATCGTCAATGAAAACGATACGGTCGCCACTGACGAAATTGCAGTAGGCGATAACGATACCCTCGGCGCGCTCGTGACCAATCTGATCGAAGCCGACGCACTGATCATCCTGACAGATCAACGCGGACTCTATGAATCGGATCCCCGCAAAAATCCTCATGCGCGTTTTATATCCCACGCCAAAGCCGGCGACTTAAGCCTTGAGGCGATGGCCGGAGGAACGGGCAGCGGCATCGGCAAAGGTGGCATGCTGACCAAAATCCTAGCTGCTAAACGCGCCGCACGCAGTGGCGCCCATACAGTCATCGCCTCAGGACGAGAGGACAACGTCATGGTCCGTCTCGCTGCGGGCGAAAGTATCGGTTCAGAGTTACGTGCCGAGCTCCCTGTCCTATCGGCTCGTAAACAATGGATGGCCGACCATCTTCGCTTACCTGGTAAGCTTTTCCTCGATGTTGGTGCGCTACAAGCACTCTTGGTTGAAGGCAAGAGTTTGCTTCCTGTGGGTGTGCGCCGCATCGAAGGTGACTTTGAACCTGGCGATGTCGTAGCCTGCCTCGATCTCGCAGGTAAAGAATGTGCACGCGGACTGATCAACTACTCCTCTTACGATGCGCGGCGTATCATGGGTCAACCCTCCAGCAAAATCGCCGATATTCTTGGCACCATGACTGAAGAAGAGTTAGTCCACCGAGACAACCTCATCATTCTTTGAGGTTGATGGGGCAATCACTCCCAAACCGCTCGATCCTGTCCTATACTTTGAGCTTCCATGCGGGGGTACTTGGCAAATTGCCAGGTTGAGAGAGTCCCTTCGTACCAGTACGGATAATGCCGATGCTGGGAGCGCATCCCGGACACCTCCGGGATCCATCCCGATTCGGCTCCAATCGATTTTTGGAGCTTTTTCATGAATGCCAATCCTAAATTCCTTGCAGCAACTGCTGAAGTTGACGCCGCTGCTGTTGCTCCTCTGCCAAAATCACGCAAAGTCTACGAAGTCGGCTCGCGTCCTGACATCCGTGTCCCCTTTCGCGAAATCGAGCAAGAAGACACCTCCACCTCTTTTGGCGGAGAAAAGAATCCTCCTCTGACCGTTTACGACACTAGCGGTCCCTACTCAGACCCCTCAGTGCACATCGACATTCGACGCGGACTGCCAGAGCTGCGTCGCACTTGGATCGAAGAGCGCGGTGACACCGAATTGTTAAGCGGCCCTAGCAGCGCCTATGGACAGGAGCGCTTAGCTGATCCAAAACTGACTGCGATGCGCTTTGATCTGCAGCGCCATCCTCGTCGCGCTAAAGCGGGCGCAAACGTCTCACAAATGCACTATGCACGTCGCGGCATCATTACGCCTGAAATGGAGTTTGTCTCGATCCGCGAAAATCTGCGTCGCGAACAATACATCGAGAGCCTGCGCGCCACGGGCCCCGAAGGCGAAAAGATGGTCAAGCGCATGTTGCGTCAACATGCAGGCGAATCCTTTGGCGCCTCAATCCCACACCTGATCACACCCGAATTTGTCCGTGAGGAAATTGCACGTGGTCGTGCCATCATCCCCGCTAACATCAATCACCCTGAAGTCGAACCGATGGCCATCGGGCGTAACTTCTTGGTGAAAATCAACGCCAACATCGGCAACTCCGCGGTCAGCTCCGGTATTGCCGAAGAAGTCGAAAAAATGACCTGGTCGATTCGTTGGGGTGGCGACACTGTGATGGATTTGTCTACGGGCAAGCACATTCACGAAACACGTGAGTGGATTGTGCGTAACTCACCGGTACCTATCGGTACTGTACCGATTTACCAAGCCTTGGAAAAAGTCGATGGCAAAGCCGAAGATCTGACTTGGAAAATTTTCCGTGACACATTGATTGAGCAAGCTGAACAAGGCGTGGATTACTTCACCATCCACGCAGGTGTACGTCTGCCCTTTATTCCGATGACCGCCGACCGTATGACTGGCATCGTCTCGCGTGGCGGCTCTATCATGGCCAAGTGGTGTCTCGCACACCACAAGGAAAGTTTCCTGTACGAACGTTTCGAAGAAATTTGCGAAATCATGAAGGCCTATGACGTCAGCTTCTCGCTGGGTGATGGTCTGCGCCCAGGTTCAGGCTTTGATGCCAACGACGAAGCACAATTTGCCGAGCTCAAAACGCTAGGCGAGCTCACCAAAGTGGCGTGGAAGCATGATGTTCAGGTCATGATTGAAGGTCCTGGTCACGTGCCGATGCAGCTCATCAAAGAAAATATGGAGATGCAGCTCAAGCATTGCGATGAGGCGCCTTTCTATACGCTCGGACCTCTGACCACCGATATTGCACCTGGCTATGATCACATCACCTCGGGTATCGGTGCAGCGTTGATCGGCTGGTATGGCACCGCCATGCTCTGCTACGTGACACCAAAAGAACACTTGGGTCTGCCCAACAAGAAAGACGTCAAAGACGGCATCATCACCTACAAGATCGCTGCCCACGCAGCCGACTTGGCTAAGGGCCATCCCGGTGCTGCTATTCGGGACAATGCTCTTTCCAAAGCGCGCTTCGAATTCCGCTGGGATGACCAGTTCAACCTTGGCCTGGATCCTGATACCGCTAAAGACTTCCATGACGAGACCTTGCCTAAGGACTCGATGAAGGTCGCACACTTCTGTTCAATGTGCGGTCCACATTTCTGCAGCATGAAGATCACTCAAGATGTGCGTGACTATGCCAAGAAGCTGGGTGTTGAAAACGATGCAGCTCTCAAGGCAGGCATGCAGGAAAAAGCGGTCGAGTTTGTGAAAAAAGGTTCTGAGATTTATCACAAAACCTGATCTGGATATAAGCCGCACATGACCCGCAGGCTACCCTTCATCAATGCTGCGAAGGGCATTGCCTGCCTAGTGATTGTTGTGCATCATCTTGCGGTATACGGCTCGATGGCAGAAGTCATCGGCGCCGTTTACCCTCAACTGATCGAAACACTTGTTGTATATGGTCGCCTCGCAGTACAACTCTTTTTTGTGGTGGCAGGTTATTTTGTTGCCTCACAGTTTGCGCCCATCGGGCTCACCACAGCCATCAATCCAGGCCCATTGGTTTGGAAACGTTACAAGCGCTTAATCACTCCCTTTTTATTTGCTGTCACGCTCACCGCTTTGATCACGGCGCTTGTTCGCCCTTGGTTTCAACACGACTCACTCTCAGCTGCACCCACAATTGGTCAACTCATTGCACACTTATTTTTAGCCTACGACTTGATCGGCCTCGAGGCCTTATCGGCCGGAGCTTGGTATGTTGCCGTGGATTTCCAACTGTTTGCAATCGTCACAGTGCTGATTGCCCTGATTCACATGACACCCACTCGTTGGCACAGCCTGCTACCCGTCGTCATCGTAGCGCTCACAGCATGGTCTCTTTGGTACCTCAGTCGCTACGCCCAATATGAAATCGCCGCGCCCTACTTCTTTGGCTACTACGGGCTTGGCATGCTCGCGTACTGGGCCGCACACACACCGGCTAAAGGTTGGTTCCTCGCCTTGATCGCCTTGTTAGGCCTCGTCGCACTCGGTATTGAGTTTCGTAAATCTGTTGCAACAGCCACACTGAGCGCCCTGATCTTAAGCATCGCCAGCACGCGTGGCTGGCTAGAGCATTGGCCACGCTCAGCCAAACTCCATTGGTTGGGTGAGCGCTCTTATTCGATATTTTTGATTCACTTTGGTTTATGCGTCGGTGTCAGTGCACTATGGAGCGTATTTTTCCCGACGGGGATCCTGATCAATGCAATCGGCATCGTAGTTGCCGTAGCCGTATCGATAGCAGGCGGCGCGGTTCTTTATCGTTACGTTGAATCATGCCCTGATGTGTTTGGCATGAACATCGCCACCGCCCTACTCATCGAAAGCTTAGTCGCCACACTGGTGATCGAGTCTTTTATGCAATGAATCATTACGGCAATGATATCAATGTCATGTTGATCTCGACTGACCTCATCTAGCCAAGATTAGGTGCCAACGTCCGTTTGACATCTGCAGCAGTCCTACCCGAACGTTTCACATAGTCTTCGACCTGGTCTTCGCCAATCGGACCCACGCTGAAGTATTGTGATTG
>CAWUWN010000060.1:0-17132 GCA_963926265.1 uncultured Burkholderiaceae bacterium | reverse complement strand
GGATTTGGAGGAACCCCAATAATTGGTTTAATTTCAGAATGGAATAAGGAAGGCAAATTAATTAAAGGAACTGATAAAGATCTTGGTGGAACTATGAGGCTTGGTCTTTATGAAGCTAGATTAAAAGAAAATTCATTGATTAGAAAAATCTATAAATCAAAATCAATTCAAGAGAGACACAGACATAGATACGAGGTTAATATTAGTTATAAAGATCAATTTGAAAAAAATGGCCTTATCTTTTCAGGATTATCTCCAGATAAAAAATTACCAGAGGTTATTGAGCTAAAAAATCACCCATGGTTTATAGCTGTCCAATTTCACCCAGAATTTAAATCTAGACCTTTAGCACCACATCCTTTATTCTCATCATTTATCAAAGCTGCTAAAAATCATAAATGAAAAATATAAAAGTTAATTGTGGAAATATAGAAATTTCAAATAATAACAAAATTTGTATTATTGCTGGACCGTGCCAACTTGAGACGGAGCAACACGCTATGGATATGGCTGGTAAAATTAAAGAAATAACTTCTAAGTTTAATATGGGTTTTATTTATAAAACATCTTTTGATAAAGCCAATAGAACAAGTCTAAAAGGACAAAGAGGTGCGGGTCTTGAGCAATCTTTACCTATTTTTGATAAAATTAAGAAAGAATTAAATGTTCCAATATTAACCGACATACATAACGCTGAACAATGTTCAGTGGTAGCTCCTCATGCTGACGTATTACAAATTCCAGCATTTTTATGTAGGCAAACAGATTTATTAATTGCTGCTGCTAAAACTGGGAAAATTATAAATGTTAAAAAAGGTCAATTTCTTGCACCATGGGATATGGTTAATGTTACAAAAAAAATTGCTGACTCAGGTAATAATAATATTTTAGTCACAGAAAGGGGGGCTAGCTTTGGTTACAATACTCTTGTCTCTGACATGAGGTCTTTACCTATAATGGCAAAAAATGGTTACCCTGTTATTTTTGATGCTACACATTCAGTGCAGCAACCTGGAGGTTTAGGTGAGACCAGCGGCGGCCAAAGAGAATTTGTTGAATATTTAGCAAGAGCTGCAGTTGCAGTTGGTGTTGCAGGTGTTTTTATTGAAACACATCAAGACCCAGATAACGCTCCATCAGATGGACCTAATATGGTCCCTCTAGATAAATTAGAAAAATTACTATCTCAATTATTTGAAATAGATAATCTAATTAAAAAATAAATGAGTAAGATTTTAAAGATAAGAGCTCGTCAAGTTTTTGATAGCAGAGGAAACCCAACAATTGAAGCACAAGTTTATTCAAAAAACTTAAGTGCCTCAGCCATTTGTCCATCGGGCGCTTCCACTGGCACTTACGAAGCCTTTGAAAAAAGAGACAACAATAATAAAAAATATTTAGGTAAAAGTGTTTTAGGTGCAGTGAATCTGGTTAATACAAAAATTTCAAAAAAATTAATAGGTGCAAATATTCACGATCAAACACGTATTGACACAATCTTAATCAATCTTGACGGTACTCGGCAAAAAACAAGCTTAGGAGCAAATGCTATTTTAGCAGTGTCTATGGCTGCTAAGAAACTTTCTGCAAAAATCAAAAATGTACCTTTATACAAAACATTTTTAGTAAAAAATAATTACAAATTACCTTACCCATTAATGAATATTATTAATGGAGGAGCACATGCAAATAATGGATTAAGAATTCAAGAATTTATGATTAGACCTGATAAGGCCAGGAGTTTTTCAGAAGCCATGAGAATATGTTTTGTTGTAATTAACAACTTAAGAAAATTGATTACAAAAAAAGGATTATCAACATCTGTAGGAGATGAAGGGGGCTTCACCGTGTTTGTGATGGTCAGCGCCATGCGCATGCCTTCTGATGCCCAACGCGCCAACGGTGTGGCGTGCGTCAGTGCATCCGATTTCCGCTGGGAAAAGGCTCACATTAAAAGTACATCGTTGTTGGGTGCGGTGTTTTCTAGACAAATAAGTGCCGACGCGGGTGCACTAGAAACCGTGATGTTCAGAGGCGAGCACCTCAGCGAAGCCGCTGCCAGCAACGTATGGGTGGTCAAAAACGGCGTGGTCATGGGGCCACCCAAAGACAACTTGGTGCTAGAAGGTATTCGATACGGCCTCATTGAGCAGTTGTGCGCAGACGCCGGTATCGGTTTCGAGCTGCGCCTCATCACCAGAGACGAGGTCTTGGCAGCCGACGAGTTGCTGCTGTCATCTGCCACCAAAGAAGTGCTGCCCATCACCTTGTTAGACGGCCAAGCCGTTGGCAATGGTGTGCCAGGCCCTATTTACCAAGCGTTGTACCAGCGTTACCAATTGGCAAAAACAGATTCAGCTTGAATTCGCAAGACAACTCACCACCCCATCAGCGCGTCAACGCCGCTGCAGCACATAAGCGACCGACTCCGTAGATCGGCGAACAGGCTGCATGGCTGAACGCCCTCATCACAAACAAATGCGCCGACACATCACGCAGTGGTAACACTTACAGCGGATAACAACTGTAAAAAATGAGAATGATGGATAGGTTTTAAGGATGTATTGAACTGTAATTTATATATCTACAACTGCTGTATGGCCTTGCCCCTGTAATCCGCATGCCTTAACCACAACCATGCGTTGGCTTGCTTGGGCTGATTGGCAAGCCAGTTTTGCTCGAACTGAACCGGGCTGATATAGGCCAGCGTCGAATGCAGCCGAGTTCGGTGATAACAAAGTAGCCAAGCAATGGTCTCATCCTTGGCCTCACGCCGAGTCTTGAACCTCTGCCCGTACAACCGTTCCACCTTCAACGATCCAAACAGGGTCTCGCTGCAAGCGTTATCCCAGCAGTTGCCGCGCCGGCTCATTGAACTGGTGATGCCGTAGCCTTGGAGCACATCCCGAAAGCCTTTGCTGGCGAACTGACTGGCGCGGTCGCTGTGAAACATCAGGCCAGCCTGTTTGCTCGGGTGTCGCTTGAACCACGCCAGAAACAGCCAGCCTTCGTCCGTGGCGATGTACGTGATGTCACCCACCCAGACTTTGTCGGGCTCCGCCACCGTGAACTCCCGATTAAGCAAGTTCGGTGAGATCGGCAGATCCTGGTGGCTGTCGGTGGTGACCTTGAAGCGCCGGTTTCCTTTGGCGCGAATGCCGTGCAGCTGCATGCGCTTTTGCACCCGCTCCTTGCCCACACGGAGACCGCGTGCCAGCAGCTCCTTCGACGTGCGTGGCCAGCCCTAGCCGCCTCACGCTTCGGCGTGGATGGCCTTGATGTGCACCAGCAAGGCGTCGTCGCTCAGATGGCGACGCTGCGCAGCGCTGGCCAAACGAATGAAGTGCTCGTGGTAGCCGGCGATGCGCACCCCCAGCACTCGGCACTGCACCGAGATCGGCCACACCCGGCGGTGGCGCGCGATGAAAGCGTACCTCATGCCGATCCGATCCCTTTTGCGAAGTACGCCGTCGCTTTTCCCAGACTATTGCGCCCCATCTTCACGCGCGCCAATTCGGCTCGAAGCCGACTGACCTCCATCTGCTCGGCGTTGACTTTGCCCTGGCTGTCAGCCCCCTCGAGTTTGCCTTCGCGCTGCGCCTTGACCCAGTTGTAGCGTGCCTAGTCGACGACTCCCAGCGTACGAGCCGCCGTTGCCATGCACTGACCATCCTCGACCAGTCGCACCGCTTCTTGCTTGAATTCGAGTGTGTACCGCGCTCGTGCCATCTTCGTCATTTCCGCTCTCCTTGCGTGAATTGAAACACGCAGCAAGGGAGACGTTTTTCGGGGGCAAGGTCATCAATTAACACATCGCATCAATAAGAGTACATGTAAATAGATATTATTTGTAAAACTTAAATACAAAAAATTAACACCAATATAAAGCTATTTACTAATTTTAATATTATGAGGATATACGAATGGCTATAAATTTATTTTTCTCTTGTATATACAAGGGCAAATGCTATATTGAATCATCTATTTAAAGCAATTTCCGGGAGAGAAAATGAGAAAATTTATACCCAAGTTATTGAGTATTATTTTATTACTTCCTGCCTACGCTTGGTCAGCAGAAGACAACAGTAACAATGATCGCAGTTTGCACCTCATGACACCAGTTTATACATATCATTATAAAAAAAGCAACGAATTGAAATCCGTTTGGCTCGTTGGCCTTGAAGAAGAATACACAAACAATACGCTCGCTGGCGTAGCAATTTCTTCTAACTCGTAAGGCGTGTTAAGTACTTACGTATATCGATAGGGGGTTCCAATGAAATACGTTTCCAAATTGACTGCTTGCCTATTGTTCACATGTGCTGCTGTGTTGCCAACCATTTCTAGCGCGGTCATTACTCCAGTTACTATAATTTATGCGCCGCAATACCCAGCACCGACGGGCAACGAATGTGAACGCGTTGGCATAACTATCCCTCAAACCGGTCCTATCATTATTCGGAATCATTACGGGGGTTCAACACTTCTAATGGTGCAATGCCGTGACATCATTTTGGCGATAGGTCGCCCAGTTGTGTTGGGGGGTAACATCTGGTCGTCGCCGACGTTTCTTCTTACGCTTCAAAATAGTTGTGTCGAGGCCGATGCGATATTTGCCTTCCACGCATCACGAGACATGTTTACCGGCCAATTAAAGGTTCAAACCAGTGCAGGCATCTTCTACATGGGTTCCCGCCGCCGTCTGGCACAAAACTTTGCCGACAACTGGAACAACAGAGAGCTCACATTTGTTCAAGGGTCCGAGTTGGCAACGTTCGATGTGCCTGTATGCGCCAATAACAGCTAAAGTCACGGTCGCCACTCTGTAAAGTGGTCAGAACTTAACCAAGACCGATGTGTAGTTCATCCCGTCGCACCTTATCAGGACGCTATACGAGCACCCCTCTCCCATTGCACCCCATTGGTTGCGTCATGCAACACCGCTTGCGCTGACCATACTCGACCAGTCGCACCGCTTCTTGCTTGAATTCGAGCGTCTACCGCGCTCGTGTCGTCTTCGTGATTTCCGTTCCCCTTGCGTGAATTTAAACACGCAGCAAGGGATGCGTTGATCGGGGGAAAGATCATCAATTAACACATCGCATAAATAAGATTATATGCAAATAGATATTGCCGGTAAAACTTAAATATAAAAATTTCACACCAATATAAAGCTATTTACTAATTTTAATATTATGAGAATATACGAATAGCTATAAATTCATTTTTTCTTTGTACATACACATGGAAATGCTATATTGAATCATCTATTTAAAGCAATTGGCGGGTGAAAAAATTGAGAAAATTTATAACAAAGTTATTGAGTATTATTTTATTACTCCCCGCCTACGCTTGGTCAATAGAAGATAATAGTAATAATAATGATTATCGCAGTTTGCACTTCATGACTTCAGCTTATGCATATCATTATAAAAAAAGTAAAGCATTTAAACCCGTTTGGCTTGTTGGTCTTGAAAAAGAATACGAAAACGATACGCTCGCTGGTGTAGCAATTTTTTCTAATTCGTTTGGCTTGCTAAGCACTTACGTATACCCTTATGGCATGATTTATAGGAACAAAAGCTTTGTAGATGGCTTTTATGCCAAGTGGTCTGTTGGGATAATTTATGGTTATGTTGGTAAGCACAAAGATAAAGTTTCAATCAACTACCATGGATTTTCACCTGCATTTATCCCATCTGTTGGCATTGAGAAAAATGATTACCAGTTTCAAATAACAGTCTTGGGTGATAAAGGCCTGATGTTCCAGTTGAACAAAAAATTCAAATGAGCCATCAACCGATGGTTTTAGTTGACCATGCCGAGACAACATTGATCGGGCAGCATGGGTGCTGTCAGGGGTAGTCATTTAAAGTACAGATCAACCGTGCGGCGCGGCACTGGTGAGCAACAGTGTTGCTGCCTGCTACAGACAATAAACCGGAACAAAGCTCTTTAACTTGCGTAGGAGAAGGGCCAAAAAACCAACCCGTCACGTGTGCAAACCACTGTCTCACACGTGGGGTAACCCTTGAGGCCCCAATCCCAATTCACCGTTTAATGCAACAAAGCATCTGACACCAGTTCGCTCGAACTGAGTTGGCGATTACGCCGCTCATACGCCGTCGCAATGTCTGCAACATCATGCATCCAGCCCTATCCGGCATACAAGGGCTGGCCGCAGGTATGCACTGTTTTGCCATGCAGCAAATTATCAAAACGCCCAGCGATGCAGTGGTGTGCACCTCATCTCATACATCAATGCAACTGACCACAGACACACCGACCTCTATGTGGTCCTCCGTGGTGCGGTGGCCTCTTCGTGCAATATGGGCGGTTGGATAACAATGGCTTTTTTAATGACGCAGGCTGCCTTGACGCGCCCTTGTTCAAGTGCACCCAACGCGGATTTGCAATCCGTTGCATAGGGGTTTTACCCCTGCACCACCACCAATGAAATCACGAAGTTAGCTTTTGTTTGCGGGTGTGGTTTGTCTCTGTTCTTCGATTTAAAAGGACAGGAAAACTTAACTCTAGGTGGCGATGTCTTTGCACACTGCGATGAATTCTCTTTGTAGGCACATGTGTCACCGCCTAAAGGACCCTCATGGGGGCGAGGTACCCCCCATGCTCATACGACCAGCTCTTACGCCGACCCAAAAAATACTCTACATACACACGTGTGCGATTCACAAGAGACAAACACTACGATGAATGGACTATCAAAGTACTTAAGTGAAGCACTGCAGGGCCAGCAAGTTCGCGCACTTAATTTTTGTTTTCATGCGACCAGTAGAGAGGGAATTAATTCAACAGTTCTCTTGAGTTAGGGTCGCGCATTGATCTCACATCCTCGACAGATTCATCCAGTTGAAACAGATGCTTGGGCCTCCTCAGCGGCAGTAGCCACGCGTCTGGCAAACAACGACGCACGGTTTACACTAACTTGCTTGTAATGCCGGCGAAATTATGCGGCTGCGAAGCCGCGTCACAATGAGACTGACAACGAACTGCCTGGCACTTCCCCTGTGTGTATTTCTTTGATGCCAGGCCGTATATAACCTGAAGGGACACATCAATGTGTTTTAAAAGAGAACTACTCGTATCTGGTTGTTTGATGCTTGTTGTCTTTTCGGCGCTTGCAACAGACCTTCCTAGAGGTTCGGTTGCCGTTGTAAACGGTAGTCATATTTCACCGTGGGTGCTTGAGGCGACGGTCCTTGAAGCGCTGGAAAAAGGCGTGGAGTCGTCTCCGCAATTGCGTGAGCTGGTCTTGAGCGAGCTTATAAAGGTTGAGCTGCTTGCGCAGAGAGGGAAAGCGTTGGGTTTTTCGACCGGACCCGATTTGAATGCGCGCGCTTCATTTGCAGAGGCAGCGATTGTGGCCCGGTATCTCGAGCGATTTTGGTTGAGAAGAAACAAACCCAAGGAGAACGAACTTCGGGCAGCTTATGAAGACAGACTCAAAGTACACAGGGCACGCAAAAATCCGGTCGACGTATTTCTCTATCAGATCACGCTGAGTGACGCAACACAGACGGAATCGTTAGTGGTTGCGCACGGGCTTGGGGAGAGCTTTGAGACGTTACTAACGAGGGCGTTGACTGGTAAGTACCTTGTGAGTGCTAACCTGTCTGGTTGGCGTGCTTTAGACACACTGCCCTCGGAGTTGGCAGCAGCCATCTCGGG
Organism: uncultured Burkholderiaceae bacterium; assembly: GCA_963926265.1. GTDB lineage: Bacteria > Pseudomonadota > Gammaproteobacteria > Burkholderiales > Burkholderiaceae_B > Zwartia. Next base: position 9,443 of record CAWUWN010000060.1, on the reverse strand, counting down.
ATTGGACCGCGGCGAGATCAATACGACACCGATCAGAACATCGGATGGATGGCTACTGGTGAAAGTGCTCGATAAACGCAACAGCGTCATGCCAAGTTACGAGAGCATGCTTGAAACACTCAAAATTGCGGTCGTGCGTGCGAAATGGACGACTTATTTGCAAAACCTAGCGGATAAAGCGGACGTCACTCGGGTAGCAACGCCGTAGCGCAGGCACTTCTCGTCTGCGGTATGCCGGAATCACGAAAATCTCTCTAATGCACGGGTTAACGTTAGGTTTGATAGTGGTAAAGCGGACTATTATGAAAGTAGTAATATTCTTTAAATCTACTTCAACTTGGAAGTAACCATCATGAAAAATCTAGCCCTGCTCACTCTCACAGCATTCGCCTTTAGCGCCTCTGCTCAAACACTCTCGATAGATGGCAACACTTCCATGAATATCTCTTCCGAACAAAACCTGAACGCATCGGTTGGCGCGAATACCAAAGCATCGCAAGCTATGGGTGCCATCGAGTCAGGTGATATCAAGGGCAACACGACAATGGCTATTGAGGCGGCGCAAAACCTGAACGCTGCTGTTGGCGATGGCTCTTGTGCTGATCAGCAAATTGGAACGATTGGAAAAAAGAGCACTTGCTAAGCTACTGATTGCTTGTCCCGGTCGACGGTGGGCCTTGCCGGCTTACCGCTCTTTTACCTATTGGTTACCTGAATCATGAACAAGCTCATTTGTCAAATGCGTGGGGCACGCTTTCTGAGAGCCATTAGGTTATCGCTATGCGCCGTTATTTTCGTGACTGGTGGACAGGCCTCTGCCCAGTTGCTGCAAGATTCAGCCAATCTGAAAATCCTATCGGCTCGAACCAAGCTCATGCTGTCGAACAACAGCTACTTCATGGATCAAATTAAGAGCCGAGGCGGCCCCGTTAACCCATCGGATGCCCAATCACTGTTGCAATCAAACGGCGGTTGTGGAAACGTACAAATAGGCAATTCTTATGGTGCGTCCGGCAGCATGGGCGCTGACATTTCAGTCGTTATCACTGGCGATATTCTGAATGTCGGTAACCGCTGTGGTTTGTAACCTACCCCCCGAGGCTCATAGCAAGGAAGCATTTTCCAGCTTGAGACCATAAAAATTAAAAATGTCTTGAAGAGACAAATGAAACAATACTTAAATCAACACAGACCTCAAAAGCTTTTAATTTTTCTTAGTTGTTGTGCCGTCCTCTCCGCTTGCGCGCTTCCTCCGCTAGAGCCGGTTCCGCCAGAGCGGATCAACGAAACACTCTCTCGCAAATACCCTACAAAAACCTTCACCAACTTCACAGCTGGACTGGCGTGCATGGATCGCATGTTCCTGAAGTACAAAGTTGAGCCGGTCTACATGACATCGGCGCCGATACCCGATTACTCGGAAGGACGAGGTACCGCTGGTTATGGCGCGCGGGACATGATGATCACAGCGCTCTCAGAGATGAGTAAAGAAAGTGCCGCGATTCGATATGTGGCATTCGATCGAACGACCCCGGATATTGTCTCGATGCAAAATGCCCACCCAAAGAAAGCTAATTTGAGGGTGCCTGATTTCTTCGTTCGAGGTGCGATCACGCAGATCAACACGGCGCCGTATTCAAAGCAAATCGGTGACTCGGTCAACATTGGTACCGTTGGTTCGGTGCTAGGCGCGTCTGCCGGCGGGTCGTCCTCGGTCACGCTTCAAAGCGTTTCGCTTGACGTCAGCCTGGGGCTGATCAACAACTACCAGATGCTACCCGGTGTTCATTCTGCAAATACCTTCAGCATTGAGAAGAACTCTGACTCAAATGAATATTCGCTGAGTTTTGCAAAGATTGGGGCGATTTACAGCGTCAACGAGAACGAGGCTCAGACCATGAGCCTCGCGCTACGTGGTCTGGTAGAGGTCAGTGTCATAGAGCTGTTCGGTAAGCTCTACAGCCTACCTTATTGGGAGTGTCTCGCTAAAATTGGGCAGGACGCGCCGCAAAACATAGCGACGCGTAAACGGTACGATGACATGCCTTACAGCGAGCGTATTAAATATGTGTCGAGTCAGTTGATACGGCATAAAGTTCTTGCGGCTGGTGACCCTTCCGAAAACAGCGGTGAGCCGACACCCGCATTGGGTAATGCCGTGATGGAGTACCGCGTGAGGAGTGGTCAACTGGGTGGCGTTCATGTTGATTTCGCCGTGTTTGAGCGGCTGGTAAGAGATGCAACTGAGGATAGTAAACGGACGCTTGGTGCATTCCCGCTGCCGACAGTGCGCGCGGCAACCTCCCCGCCGACACCGACAAAGCCGCCTACCGCTGCGCCTGCGAAATAGACTGCGTTGTGTCACCTGATGTAGCAGTCCGGACAGTTCCCTTATGAATAACCGTACGAGGCGCATCTGGTACTTGGCGCTCTTGCTTCTGGTACAGGGAGGTGTTCAAGCGGATGAGGCGGAGCGGATGCTTGGCGAGGGACTTGCAATATCCCCGGGTGTTCGCAAGGTGCTGGATGAAAATAAGGTACTCCCCGTTAGCGCAGGGGATCTAACCGTTTCCGGTGGTGCCAGCGACCTGCCGACTGATCTTCCGAAGGCTGCCCAGACCCTCGTGGAGCGGTTGACTGTCACTGCGCCAAAGGCACTGCCGTCGATTGCGGCTAAAGTCCAAGACGCTACGCCAGTCACCATAGATATAGGGCTCCCAGCCATCGCGGCTGGGAAAGTCGATTCGGCGACCGATAACAAACTGGCGACGCGTGTGGAAGATGCATTGGACAGCAAAATCCCTGGCGCGATACCCCCAGTTACACCGTCTGAGACAAAAAATGAGAGTCCATTATTTGAAAAAATTGAGGCCGCAAATGACTCTGACAAAGCGTATAGCGGACCACCAAACGATGCACTGTCAAGGTTGGAAGAATCCCGCAAAGGACTGTCTGCACTCGGGGAGAGTGCATCCCCCGCAACAAAGCTTACGCTGGATAAGCTGGACGACATGTTGTCGCCCGAATTCATAGACGGCTTAAAGCGGCAGGTGGACGACGGTCTGAGCCTAGATGACCTCAATAAAAGAATTGATACCCTTCGTGATGTCCAGTCTTTATCAGCGAGCGACGCCAGCGATCTTTCCAATAAAAATACAAATACAAATACAAATACAAATACAAATACAAATACAAATGCAAATGCAAATACAAATACCGATATCAATACAAATACCGATTCTGATACGGAAACAGACGCACAGAAGCAGGCTGAATTCAATGGTTTGCGCGCGTTAGGTGATTTAGCATCCAGCCACTGCAAGATGGCCTCTAATAGCGATGATTGTGAAAAAAATAAATCAGCGGATGCCACCACCAACAACGACAAGTTGCCTGATACCAGTAACACAACCAGCATGTATAAGCCCATCGATGAGGGGCTGAAACCGGTTGAGAGCAAGATCAACGCCGGTTTGAAAAAAATGAACGACACAATTAATGAATCGTTATCAGCGGTTGCATCGAAAGTCAAAGACGGGGTTGCAGGGGCCTTCACTGCAATGAAAGATAACAACACGCAACAGTCCAAAGATGCAGATGCGAGGAGCAAAGACTATCAAAAGCAAGCAGATGCAGTGGTCGTTCCAGACCCTGTGATCGAGACCTACGAGGAGACCTGTAAAACGGGCATTGGAAAGTGTGATCGCCACCGCGAAACTGCTGCATCGCGTGCTGACCGTGCCGCTAAGCAAGCCAAGAAAGACACGTTGCAAGGGCAGGGAAATGATGAAAAGAAGAGCTCGCAAAAGTTTTTGGCTGCGAACGATGCGCTGGTTCTGAAACAAAATAGCATCGACGAATCCATCGATGGTGCCTTTGCGAGTGGCCAGCAAACAGTAAATTCGAGCTCAACCACCGTGGATGTGGCGGCGCCGACCGCTGATCGAAGCGCCAGTGATAGTGCGTCAAGTTCAGACAGCACGAATCGGAGAAGCCAGTCACTCACAGGTGGCGCTGGGTCGCTTGAGGTGAGGGGCGTATCGGAAGTTATCGTTTCGACCGATGTCTTGAATGCATCGGTTGGTTACAAGTCGGAAGCCGATCAGGAAATTGCGACGATTGGTATGGGTGATGGCATAAAAAAGTTTGGTCACATAACCAGCACAATGGTCATATCAGACGTCATCAATGCGGCAGTCGGAGCGAATGCGCTCGCCATTCAGGTTGTCGCATCCATGGGTGAGATCGACGGTGACCAAGTGGTAGGTGACATCGTAGCGGCACGAACACTTGTTGGTGCGATCAATGCATCTGTCGGCTCCGATACAACTGCAGATATGCGGTTTTTCAGTATCGGCGGCTCGATTGTCCGGGGTGGTACCTTGGTCCAGGTGGGTGGTGGCGCGATCAATGCGGCGATCGGTTATCAGTCGTCTTCCACACTGCATGGTGGAAATATAGATGGCTGGATTTCTGGAAGCGTCGATAGTGTCTCTGGCATCGCAGTCCCCATCGCTGCTGCGATAGGTTACAAGACAGACTCGACCATCCGTATTGATAATGTGGGGCCCTCCGCCGCTATCTTTGGGAATTACGACTCTTTAATGGTGAGTGTTGGATCCATATCCGTGGCGATTGGGGAGCGCTCATCCAGCTACGTGGGCGCTGGGAACTATGACGGAAAAATTCACGGCAACCTGACTTCAACGATCGCAACGGGACCACTCATGGCAGCGGCGGTCGGTGCGAACACCAGTGCCATCACGCGCGTTGGTGAAATCGGTGGTGATGTCACCATTGGCGGGCGTGCAAGGATTGCTATTGGCGCGGGTACCGTTGGCTCTTTTGCGATCGGCGCTGAAACACAGGCGATCTCTGAAGTGGGTGTCGTCGATGCCAATGTCGGCGGCAACTTAGACATCGACATCACAGCGGGTGAAATCCTGACTGGTACTGTGGGAGTAAACACCATGGCTAAGACGATGATCGGTTCGATTAAAGCGCCTGTATCGGGTAACGCAGATATAACCGTCCATAGCGGAGCTATCAATACGTTTGCAATTGGTCTCAGCGACGGTAAAACGATTAAGTCGCAAACATACATCGGTAATGTTCTTGGACGGCAGTCCGGTAACGTCAAGATTGATGTCACCCACGCCAGCGTCCTTAGTTTGGGAATCGGCCTCGTCTTGGATTTAGGACCTTTCGGTACACTCGACCTCAGTAAAGATGGCTGCGTATCGATAGGAAATGTTGGTGGCACAGGCTGTTAATTGTCACAGTGAAAAAATTTTTGTTCAAAGTTTATGTGCTCTCCCCATAAGTTGATCTGTCCCGTGATGTTTGCCTTAGCTGGGCTAGCTTGCAGTGGTACCGTCGGTGCGCAGATCGTTGCACACGATGCACATCAAGCCCGCGATGTTTATATCCTGAGCCTGGGTAACTCTGACAAAATTGCTGTTGGCGAGACCATTGAGGTGTTACTTGGGGATACCAACGAAATCGTAATTGGAGAGATTGTCAGCATCAGTCGGATCGGACACGACCTTGAGCTGGAAATTTTAGATGTGACACACAACACGCATATCGTCATCCAATTTCCTGAGGACTCCGATAATAACCAGAAGCATCCAAGGTGGTAATTCACGGTTACTATTTATTAAAGTATCAAAGAATGATGACGTTAACGGCAAAGCAGCCTATTGATATCTAGGTGCTCAGATCACACTTGATCCAATAGCGCCGATTGCGCCCGGCAACGTTCCAGTTTTGACAGGATCGAAATTCAAGGGATCGCAGCGCCTGAGCTACTTTGCCCTTGGCTGGGGTTGATTTATAGCTGCCATGAAGGTTTGCCAAGGCGATGACTTCACTTATCGAAAACCTTCGCACCAACTCACCAGGTGTTGATTAGCCAGACAAACTGAGCCAGTGTTTGCATCGAATATTGAGCCACTGGTTTTAAAAGAATAGACTTATTCGGCTGTGGATAAGTTTAGCTGTTCGGTGCTTTTAGCTCCTTTCGTTTTGGATTTTTTTACCTTCTGGTTGACCGCCTGCGAGTGCTTGAAGCGCCAACTCTCGTTTCCAGTCTCCACTTTGTGGCAATGGTGCGTTAGCCGGTCCAACACACAAGTGGTCATCTTAGCGTCGCCAAACACATTGGCCCCCTTCGAGAAGTTCAGGTTGGTCGTGATCACCACGCTGGTGCGCTCGTAAAGCTTGGACCGCAAGTGAAACAGCAGCGCGACACCCGCTTGCCTTTGGCCCGTATGGCTTGCACCCCAAGGCTGGACGCTAAGTGCGCCTTGCCTCGGCTTTGGTATTGAAAGACTCGGCTAAGGTGCTTTGACCGAAGCATTGCACTCTGTCTTACCATTTGTCACCGCGTTTACGAAAAGTCGCCATGTATTTACCTCGAAGGTCAGGTGAAGGACAAAGACAAAGACAAAGACAAACCAGCACAAACAAAAATAGCTTCCGAAAGAGCTATTTTCTTGATTCCAATAAAGAATTTTGGAGGTGCGACCCAGAGTCGAACTGGGCTAGACGGATTTGCAAACGGTGACAGCAAAGCCCGATTCCCGCTCTAGCCATTGATACTCTTGAACACGTCGGTTAATAGGTTGAGCTGCAGGCGAGACAAGATGTGCTTGCTCTGACGCAATCTGGTGTTGTACGGCATGCATGTGTTGCTGGAGTTTCACCACGCTTGGGGGTGGGCAACAAGCAAATAAGACCACAACGCTGCGCACACCTTCTTGAGCTTCCTGGACGGTGTACTCAGACTGGGTTGTTCAGGTGTCGTAACGACATTGCACGCTTGTGCGGCCAACACACAAAACCACACAACAATCTCGAAATTATCAGGCTTTAGATTACGAACCTTGAAGTCTCAATTGCAAGCGCCTAATGGCGCTGTCCGGTGTGGTCAACACAGGCACATGGAGCTCACGGCGCAGCAAGCTGGCAGCTCTGGCCATGCTGAACTGGGCCAAAGCTATCACACCACAGCCATTGGCAACCAGCTCTTTGGCAGCGGCCAACACAGCGGCGTCGTGGTCGTCCAAACGCCCCTCGTTCAACGCCACCAAAGCTGGCTCTACCAGCGCTGTTTGCAGACTCGCACCTGCACCAAACTCACTGGGCATGCTGGCCAGCGTAGGCGCAAACGAGGCAATAAGCCCCACAGGCGCTGGGTTACCTTGCTGCACGGCTAAGGCCTCGGCCACCATGGCCTCATTGGGTTTGAGTACGGGCACAGTGGGATGGGCACGCGCGACGGCTTCGATACAAGGCCCAAATGCCGAACATGTGAACAACACCGCGTGCGCACCTGTGGCCACAGCATACGACGCCAAATCTAAAAAGCGCTGTGTCATGGCGTCATTCAGACCTGCGGACTGCGCAGCCAAGTCAGCCGACAAGCTGTCGTCCAACAAGTTCATACGCACAGCTTGTGGCCATTGCTGATGCATGGCTTCGTTGATGGGTGCAACCGAATGCGCCAGTGCATGAATAAGCGCTATACGTGGAGCGGTGTTGGTCATCACTTGCTCACCCGGCGGCGGCGCTGAGACACCACAACCAGCATCAACAAACACAATGCAGGAATGAACATCCACTCTTTGTCCGGCCTGTCGCTGGGGACCTCTGCTTCGGTGATGACAAAACCTTGCTCAACGCCAAGCTTTTCAGCTCGGCTACCAAAGGCCACAACACTGACAAATAAACCACCGTCTTGTGGCATCACCGACAACCCCGAGTAGGCCAAACGCTGACCCATAGTGCCTGCAGGACCCAACGGCAACAACACACCTTTGCGCACCTCGTTGCCCTCTAAACTGAGGCCCTCAACCCATACACGCTTGCCAGTGTCGACTGGGGCCTCTTCCACCATCGATGCCATTTGCGCCGCTGGAATGGTTGTGTAGGGTGGGTAGACCATGTCCCACCAAAAACCTGGACGAAACAAGGTAAAAGTCACCAGCAACAAGGCCGCCGACTCCCACAATTTAGAGCGTACGACAAAGAAACCTTGGGTGGCCGCAGCAAATACCAACATCGCCACCAGTGCACTAGAGACCGTTAAAAACAAGTGCCAGGGGCCATCTATACCAATCAACAACAGCTGGGTATTGAAGATAAATAAGAACGGCAAAATCGCTGTGCGCATGCTGTACATGAACGCCGTAACACCTGTTTTAATCGGGTCGGTGCGTGCAATGGCCGCTGCGGCAAACGACGCCAAGCCCACTGGTGGTGTGACGTCGGCCATCAGGCCGAAATAAAACACAAACAAATGCACCGCAATGAGCGGCACGATGAGGCCACTTTGCGCACCCAACTCCACCACCACGGGCGCCATCAAGGTCGACACCACAATGTAATTGGCTGTAGTAGGCAAGCCCATGCCTAAAATTAAACTGATGATGGCAACCAAGAACAACATCAACATGAGGTTGCCGCCAGAGAGCAGCTCAACCACCTCTGTCATCACCAAGCCCACACCAGTGAGTGAGACGGTACCCACAATAATGCCAGCAGCTGCAGTGGCCACACCAATGCCAATCATGTTGCGTGCACCGGCAACCAAACCATCCATTAAATCAGCCCAGCCCTCTTTAAACTGCGCCACTAGATCTGACTGACCACGACATGCAGCCTTGATGGGCTTTTGTGTCAGCATGACAAACACCATAAACATGGTGGCCCAAAACGCAGACAAACCAGGCGACAACTGTTCCACCATCAGACACCAAATTAACACCACCACCGACAGCAGGTAGTGCAAACCAGATTTAAGGGTGGGCCCTGTTTCAGGCAGCTCAAAAACGGGGGCATCGGGGTCGTCCAACTCCAGCTGCGGCTGCTTGGCGCCAAACCACAACAAGCCAACGTAGAGACCCAACAAGCCCAGCCCAATAGGCCATACAGCTTCGGCACCGAGCATGCTTTTGAGTAAACCAATCACCCAAGTGACCACGCCTGCCAGCACTACAAAACCGGTAACAGTTAAGCCAAACGACACCATGCGTTGTTGCCAAGGTGCGCTGCTGCGCCTGGGCAGCCCCTGCATATCTGCTTTTAAAGCTTCTAAATGTACGATGTACAACAGCGCCACATACGAAATAATGGCGGGTAAAAATGCATGTTTAATGACTTCCGTATAAGGGATGCCCACATACTCCACCATCAAAAAAGCCGCAGCGCCCATCACAGGCGGCATGAGTTGACCGTTGACAGAACTAGACACCTCGACGGCGCCGGCCTGGTCTGGCCTGTACCCGACACGCTTCATAAGCGGGATGGTAAATGTGCCCGTTGTCACCACGTTGGCAATGGAAGACCCTGAAATTAAGCCCGTAGCCGCTGAAGACAACACGGCCGCTTTGGCTGGGCCGCCACGCATGTGGCCCAACAAGGCGAAGGCCGACTTGATG
>CAWUWN010000059.1:0-7751 GCA_963926265.1 uncultured Burkholderiaceae bacterium | reverse complement strand
CTTGCCTCTAATGATTTACCCCATCTATCTCTTTCCTGATACTTCAAAGTCAGTGTGATGCTGTATAAAAGCATTTCTTACAAAAATACCGGAGATCTTCATGCGCTTATTTTCAACTATGGCCCGTACCCTCGTCGCGAGTGCAGCTCTCGTTACGTTGGCGCATGGCACCGCTTCAGCTCAAGCAGACTACCCTAACCGCCCCATTACTGTCATCGTTCCACAAGCACCCGGCGGCGCAAATGACACCATTGCACGCATTGTGACAGCCAAGCTCGGCGAGATTCTCGGGCAGCAGTTTGTAGTTGAAAATCGCCCTGGCGCAGGTGGCAACATTGGGACAGCGGCTTCAGCCAAGGCCAAGCCAGACGGCTACACCCTGATGCTGACAACCAATGGCGCGCAAGTCATCAACCCATGGCTTTACAAATCAACAGGCTTTGATCCGATCAAGGACTTTACCCCTGTCGGTCTAGTCGCGAGCGCAGGCTACGTTCTGGTCGTCAATGCCGCATTTCCAGCTAACAACGTCAATGAGTTAATCGCACAAGCCAAAGCGAACCCAGGCAAGATCAACTATGCCTCAGCGGGTAATGGCACGCTCAACCACCTCATCATGGAAATGTTCAAACAAAAGGTCGGTGTGGATATGCAGCACGTACCCTACAAGGGAGCGTCTGCTGCCGTAAAAGATGTAGCGGGCGGCACAGTGCCCGTTTCGGTCCAGAGCGCGCCCTCTTCGCTTGGCTTAATTCAAGCGGGCAAAATCAAGGCAATCGCAGTCACCAATGAAAAACGAATTGGTGCCTTGCCAAATGTCCCCTCTATCAGCGAAACCATTCCTGGCTTTGGCTCAACGCCTTGGTATGGAATTTTGGCGCCCACAGGTACACCTAAAGCGATCGTCGACAAGCTCAACGCCGCTATCAAAACTGCCCTGGCCGATAAAGCTGTTCAGGAGCGCCTGCTCAAGCAAGGTTGCGAGCCTCTCCAAAGCACTCCACAACAGTTCGCGACGCTCATCAAGGATGATCTCGCCAACTGGCAGAAAATCGTCAAAAGCTCTGGCGCACGCGTAGACTAAAACGCGGGCTCGTCTGAAGTGTCTCTCTCAGTGAGAGGGACACTTTGCTCATCGTATTTCAAAAAGTTTTCTCGATGTCTTCTGTAAAACAGCAGACCTTCTTTTAAACTTGCGACCGTGGCACCCTGCTCAAGCATTTTGTCCCAGAGATTCCAATCCTCTTGTGGATGTCCATGGTCAAACCTTCTTTGATATCCCACACGCTGACCAAAATCTGTGCGATACATCATCGAGCCGTGATGCTGCTCTTGGCGATCCCAATACAAATCGCCCAAATGTGGATACGTCTGGCCAGGTACGCGCGTCAAAATTTCCTCTTTGAGCTCACCGGTCACGACAATATCGTAGGTCACAATGTCGGTGGTCGCGTTTGACAACAACTCGATTGAATCAGACCTGAGCCAATTATCCGCACCAATAAACAACACGTACTCGGTCTCAACTCTTGAAAGCATGTCTTGGAAATTATTCACCGTACCCAAATTTTTGGGTCTGAGGATGTATTCGATGTCTGGATATAAGCCAGGAAGATGGGCGCAATCCTTCCCGCCATCATCAACAAATAAAATCTTTGCGGGGGGACAGGTTTGAGAAAGCAAAGACTCGATGCAATGTGCAGCGAGGTGCCCGTATCGGTAAGAAGCAATAACAACTGTAATCATATTGGCCAGCAGTAGATCATGAAAGTATTCCTAAACACCTGAAGTCCCCACCAAAAATGTGTTTGGCCTTCACCATATGTATTGACGTCAGTCACATTTACGTCAATGATTCATAGATAAGTAAAAAATCTCAAGGAGCGAGACAATGAAAGAAACCATCCGCATCGGTTCAGGTGCAGCGTGGTGGGGAGATCGCGTCGAGCCCGCTGCCCAAAATGCAGAACACGGCGATCTGGACTATCTGTGCTTTGAAACCATGGCTGAAGCCACAGTTTCTGCCGCACAAGTCCGAGCCAGACGCGACAAGTCCTTTCCGGGCTACGACACCTATCTCGATGACCGCATGAAGGCTGTTTTGCCTGCCTGCATGAAACGCGGCACCAAAATCATCACCAATCAAGGCTGGATCAATCCAGACGCTGCAGCAAAGCGCGTTGCAGAACTTTTACAAGAATTAGGTTACAGCGGCGTGAAAATCGCTTCGGTTAACGGCAGCTTGATCACCGAGCATGTGCTTGAGTTGACTGACACCATCATGGAAACAGGTGAGAAAACTTCCACCCTGGAGTCCACTTTAATCTCTGCAGAAGCTTATCTCGGTGCAGAGCCCATCGTCGAAGCACTTAAAGCTGGCGCCCAAATTGTCATCACCGGCCGCGTCGCGGACCCATCGATCTTTATGGCGCCGATGATGTTTGAGTTTGGCTGGGATCCCTTAGATCACGTCAAACTCGGCCAAGGCACAGGCATTGGTCACCTAATGGAATGCGGCGCACAAGTGACAGGGGGTTATTTTATGGATCCTGGTTTCAAAGACGTCCCTGAACCATGGAAATTTGGCTTTCCCATCGCAGTGGTGAGCCGTGACGGCAGCGCCATCATCACCAAAGTCGCCGGCACAGGCGGTGCAGTCACGCTACAGACAGTCAAAGAGCAACTTTTATATGAAGTCCACGACCCAGCCAACTACCTCACGCCTGATGTTGTGGTGGATTTCACGACCGTCCAGCTCGAACAAGTGGGCCCAGATCGCGTGCGCGTGAGCCACATCAGCGGCAAACCACGCACACCCACACTCAAAGTCTCCCTTGGCTGCACTGAAGGTCATATCGGTGAAGACATGTTTTTTTACGCCGGCCCAGGCGCCCTACGTCGCGCCCAGATCGCCAAAAAAGTGCTCGAGGAACGCTTCAAAATCGTCAAGCTTCAAGCCGAAGACCTTCGTATCGACTTCCTGGGCTTGAATGCCATCCATGGTGATGCTACCCCAGCCGATGCCCCCGAGCCCTATGAGATTGCGGTGCGTGTCGCCGCGCGCACAAAAACGAAAGAAGAAGCTGCTAAGGTTGGCCGCGAAATTGATGGCATGGCCGTCTCTGGCATTGCCCACACAGGCAAGCGCGTTCCACACCAAGACCGCACGCGCGAAGTCATTGGCGTGTGGTCTTCGTTGGTCCCTCGCGAAAAAGTCCCAGCTTCTGTTACCTACATTGAGAGTTAAGCCATGAAAGTTAAACTTCAACATGTCGCGCACGCTCGCTCAGGCGATAAGGGCAACACCTCAAATATTGCAGTCTTTGCCTACACACCAGAGTTCTATCCTCTGCTCAAAGAGCAACTCACGGAAGAACGCTTCAAGAAATTTTATGGTGGTGCGATTACAGGCACAGTGACGCGCTACGAAGTTGACAATATTCATGCGATGAACTTTGTCTGTCAGGGTGCGCTCGGTGGCGGCGTATCCAGAAGCCTGTGCCTAGACAACTATGGCAAAGCACTGTCCGCTGCAATTCTAGGTTTTGAGATCGATGTACCAGATCATTTAAAAGCATCCCTACAAGCACCTGAGCTCATCACCTAACAGTCCATCCGCATGGGGCTTAGGTGTGAAGATAAATGATCTCAATACCCATGCCTGAAGGATTTTTTAAACTTCAATTCCGAGGCGCGACCACGCTCGAGCCCGCTAAAAATGGATAGCGCGCAAAAATCGAGGACATCATGTTCTGGACCATAGCATCAGTCGCCGTTTGTTGCGCATCGCCTACAATTGAGGTCCCAACGCCTTCCCACACCAACTGATTGCGCCTAGCATCAATCAAGTCGACTTTCATCGTGCCCTCGTTGTACTGAATGACATCTGGCCCAAATGCATAGCCCGGCCAACCACCATAAAAACCAGCGCCATAACCAAAGCCAAAGCCACCACCCCACATCATGGGCGGAGGACCCACATACTGCGTGCGACTCTGCACATTGGTCTGAAAATTAATCAGTAGATCAGGATTTTTTTGCTCTAACGCATAGCCTCGTGCTTCCATTTGCAAGACAGCTGCACGCTTGAGTCGTTCAGTCAACAGCGTTGTGTAGCCCGCCCGATCCGTACCGAGTGGTTCCATAAAGGCAAACGTTCGATAGGCTGCAAAATCAGCGCGGGGATCGTAATCACTGCGCACAATTGGGGCATTGCTGCAGGCAGCCAACAGACCTGCCGCTATCACCGCGCATAAGAAACGAAAAAAGGATGTCATCTGTCTTCCATATTATAAAAACTTCTCCACATCTTAATTTCAGCTTTGCTCAAGTTGACCATTAGAGTATCTTATCCCAAAGACTCAAGTCTTCGGCAAGCCAACAAAGGATACCGTCATGAAAATTGCGTTTATTGGTCTAGGTCGTATGGGCTGGCATATGGCGGGACATCTTGCGCGTCAGAATCACGCTCTTGCAATTCTGGACGCAAATCCAACAGCATGTTCTACATGGTTAGAGACGCATCAAGGTCGTGGCGCGACATCTGTTCAAGACGCCGTTCATGATGCCGAAATCGTGATGACTTCTCTCCCAGCAGACGAGGCGTTACGGTCCGTATGGAACGATGCGGCGCCATCGCTTAAACCTGGAGCCATATGGATTGACCACTCGACGACTTCAGCCGAAATTGCGCGTCAACTTGCCACTGCTGCAACCGCTGGAGGACATTTTTTTATTGATGCACCTGTTTCAGGTGGCACTATCGGAGCCGAGAAAGGCACGCTCGCCATCATGGCCGGTGCCAATGAGGCTGCGTGGGTGCGCGCAGAGCCAGTGCTCCAAGCGTACTCACAACAAATCTCTCGCATCGGCCCTCCCGGCTCAGGCCAACTCACCAAAATGTCCAATCAAATTTGCGTGGCGGGCATAGGTCAAGCACTTGCAGAAGGATTGGCTTTTGCCGAAAAAAACGGATTGGATCTCGAAAAAGTTCTCGCAGTGATGCTCAAAGGCTCATCAACATCTTGGATGATGGAGAATCGAGCGACTCCGATGATAAAAGGGGAGTTTAATTTTGGCTTTTCAACAACGCTGATGCGTAAGGATCTAGCACTTGTCTTGGATGAATCTCGACGCTCGGACGTTTCGTTACCCGTGACGGGTCTCGTTTCACAGCTGCTTTCAGACGTGTCCGCAATGGGCTATGCGCAGAGCGACTGGTGCAGTCTGATGCAAAGACAACGCCGCGTTCAATCGACTGAGAATGACCCGAATCGCAAGCTTTAAGCAGTCTAGGCTCAACTACACCAGAAACTGCCTAGGTTGAACCATTCTTAAGCATCGCTTCAAAAGATGCTTTGATTTGGGCGTCAGAACGACTTGTTTTCATCGCAAGTACAAACACAAACAAGCTAAACACCATTGATATCAGCATAGTGCTACTAAAAGAGAGGGAACCATTTCCCCCTAAGTCATGCGCACTGTATCGACTGATTACCCAAATACCTCCAAAGTATGGCACCAACCAAGCCGCGCCCTGCCACTCATAGCGGGCTAAAGATTGCCTACTCAATACGAAATGGTATATGCCGTGCACCATAACAATCAAGGCAATAACTTGGAATAGAAAGTTAATGGTGGGGGTCCCTGACCAAAGAATAATACAGTTAGCAGAGATGAATGCAATCGGTGCAATCACATAGGCGCCCCACAGCCGAAAAGGTCTATGCGCATCGGGTAACGCCTGACGTAAGCGCAATAATAAGATCGGTCCAATGCCATATGACAGCACAGTGATCGCAGAAATATAGCCGACCATTTTCTGCCAAGAGGGAAATGGAAAAAAGAAAATCAACCCAACAATATAGGTAGCAATTAAGGATACCCAGGGCACGCCATTACTATTTACCCGTGCAAATAAAGCAGGTAGCGTTTGCGTTTGGGCACTGGCCATCACAATCCGCGAAGTTGTCGTCGTAAACACAAAACCGCAGGCGCCAGGGGAAATGACTGCATCGGCATACAGAATGCTTGCCCACCAACTGGCACCGACAATTGTTGCTAACGAGGCCAAAGGCCCAATCAGGTTGCCGAGTTTCAGGCCCGCCCAACCTCCTTTGGCTAACATGCTAGGTGGTACGGCCATTAAAAAGGCAAATTGCAGGGCAACGTAAATCAGTGTGCCAATGAGCACCGTACCAATAATGGCTATTGGCAAATTCCGCCCTGGATTAGTCGACTCACCCGCTAAATCAATAGCTTGCCTAAAACCAAAGAGACTGAAAAACACCCCGCCTGTTGCAATCGCTGTAAATATTCCTTCAGTGCCCTTATGAGGTGCCGCTAAGCTTAGGTTTTCTGGATGCCATGAGTAACTTAACAACACCACTACCGTTGCAACGGGTATCAATATTTTCCACCAAGTCGCCCAAGTATTCATACCCAATACGGTGCGAATCATAAAAAAATTCAGTGCCACCATCACCCCAAGCAGTGCGCTCGCCAAAATCAAACCGTGTGTGGTTAGGACCCCTGTTTGTGTATCAGTCAGGCCCGGTATGTAGGCGTCTGCATAGGTGACGATCGCCATGGTCTCAATGGGTGCGATCGCGACATACGCCAAAATCAGCACCCAGGTCCAGATAAAACCTAGGCGAGCGCCGTGGCTCACATGGCTCATGTGCACCAGAGCACCACTTAAAGGAAACAAGGTGACAAGCTCCGCAAATACCAAGGCGATGAGCATCACAATGACGCCACAAATGATCCATGACCAAATGCTCAAGGGCCCAGCTTGCATCGCAGTTGCTAATGGGCCAAAGAGCCAGCCCGACCCAATCATGCCGCCAACACCAGCAAAAAGCAGACCAATCAAGCTCGCTTGGCGTTTAAGTGGAGTTTGACTGTTCGTCATCATATCTATTCACCTTTCCTAGGTTTGAGTGGTAACTTTTTAAAATATACGGCTGCGCCTAGAGGCTTGGCCCAGCGAGGCTGAAGAGGTGTATTTTGCGGCGCTTGATGAGTACCCATCACTCGATGTGCGCAAGTGATTCGTCGCCGACGAAACCATTGTCTTAGAAATACTTGCTAAAGTGTCGTCTTAGTATTTTGTCCCAGGGAATTATAATGGCTCAACGCATCAAAAACAATCCATTAGCACCGACAGAGATCGAAGCCTTTGATGAGTTTTTATCCGAGTTGCACGGCTCAATCCAAAGCTTCGAAGCGCTTGATGGACTTTTTTGTGCCTTGATTTGTGCACCTCAATTGGTGCCACTCGGTCAATATTTTAAAGTGATCATGGCTCAGACGGACACGTTTAAAACTGAAAAACAGTCCCGTGAGGTGATGGAATGGATGATGCGTCATTGGAATACCATCGCGGACGAGCTTCAAAGCACCGTCAAGACAGATAATATTTATGTGCCTCCTCTGATCATGGACGAAGAGGGGGTAACCGCGGGAAATGAATGGGCAGCTGGCTTCATGTTAGGAGTGTCTCTGAGCGATGACGGGAGTTGGTCAAACTTAATGGATGACGAAACACTCAGCCAACTCGTCGTGCCAATGATGATGCTAGCCCATGAGCATCACCCTGACCCCGAGATGCGTCCACCACCTATTGACGCAGATGCCCGTGAGGAATTGCTGGAGTCGATGTTCGAGGGCTTAGCTAACCTGTACGCATATTTTCAAAAACGCCGCGGCGAGGATATCAAAGGAGAGCACAAAGCGTGATGAGTCCAAAG
>CAWUWN010000058.1:0-6836 GCA_963926265.1 uncultured Burkholderiaceae bacterium | reverse complement strand
GGCTCAATATTGGTTGCAAATAGTGGCTCACTTTGCGGTGCTAATCAACAGGGGCAGGGTACCCCCCACTCATACGACCCGCTTTTACGCCGACCCAACAAATACTTTACATACACACATTCAGAGGACGAGCTAGCCATGTGCATAACGATACCAGGCCATAAAAGTGGCTCCAGAAACCGCAAGCACTGCATCAACTGCGATTGGACCCCCGTGAAGCGCTCCAGTAAACTCATTGGCAACGCTGCAGGTTCGATTGACGGCATAAATCCATCTCTGGCTAAATCCCATAATAGGGTTCCCGCGAATAGCTCGCGCCGCCAGTGCCGCTACCGTTGCAATGTTCGACGCGCCAGCCCTTGGTTCAATTGCAATCGGTTGGTGTCGTGATGAACTCAGCGAGTAATCGGACTTGATCCTCTGAGTACACGAGGTCTCTTGCGGTCCAACCCTCGACCCTTGCCAGGCCTCGCTTGTTGCAATTCAACTGATTGTGTTGACGCAATTTTCGTGGCTGCCATCCCTCAGCCAACTTCGCCTCATTGAGCAGCAATCGCTTAACATAAGTCATTGACTGTAGCTCGCAGTTGACAAGCACTTGAACCAACTCAGTCGCTTGGTCGATTGAGCGCGGAAGCTCTCGATTGATGGTCGCTTCAAGTCGTAAAAAATCTTCACATGTGGCTTTGGCAACTGCATGTGTAGGTAGAAAACATAAAAAAAAGATTGATACAGCGCTTAAAAGAATGCGTGGCATGACTCGTTCCCTGTGATTGAAGTGTCAACATAGTGAAATAAACGGCGGCACAGGCAGTTTAACGCTACGTTCCCTCTTTTATGTAAAGGAGTCTATAGTTATATCTTAGTATTAGATTAATTTCGTTACCGCTCATTTTCAAGCACCTCAAAATTTGCACCCATTCCCAAGTAGTCGGTAATGGATGAAATGCCAGATTTACTCCAGGTTGAGGGCATCACAAACTTTGCAACCGGTAAACCCTCGCCTCGCAAAACCGTATCGTGCTCCTCTGTTGTTTGGGGAACGAGGAATGACGATTCGCGCGGATGTAGTCGCTACTTGGGCTGGAACGTAAACCTCTTGTAGCCCGGTTTAATCTCCTACGCAGTGAGTGTGATCAACCAAATTGAGGGGCCAATAATCACACTTCGTGTTTGACAGGGTCAGGTGAAATTAGTGTCGACCTGAGGCAATCCAACAACTTTCTGCGCCAAGTTGGGTGAATGCCCGCTTTAGCGTCTGCTGAATTTCGACTGTGCAGCGGTTGCAGTCATAGGGGTTTTGGCTGTGAACGACTCCAGGGTGCTGATAGCGGCCGGTCGTTGTTGCTTTGTCAAATCAAATAACGACCCAAAGTGGAAGTTCGAGCCTTCGAGCTCATGCACACAAAGCAGACTAGTTTGACCACGTCTGTAGTCAAGAAAAAATCAAACATAGAGTGGAAAGGTTTTAAAGTCTCCACCCAACAGCACCTTACTGTCATGCTTAAGCCAGCCTTCGATCAAACTCGCGTACACGCGCCTGAAATCGGTCGTGAAAATCAAGTTGCCGTCTTCGTCGAGATTAGTCAGTGACGGCGCGTCGCCGTAGTGGCCGCCTTTCACGGGCTTGCCGATGACGTACATGTGATTTGCAGTGCCGTGGTCGGTGCCCAAACTGGTATTCTCAGCGACCCGGCGACCGAACTCGGAAAACACCAACACGTTCACATCATCGGCGCGACCGATACGCTCCATGTCTTTCATGAAGCCAGCAATCGCATCGGACGCATAGGACAGGAGGCGACCATGCTGCGCGTTCTGGTGCACGTGCGTATCGAAGGCATTGTGACGAAACGACACGTAGAACAGCTGACTCGGGAGTCCAGCGTTGATCATTGCGGCGACCTTGTTTAAGTCCAGCGACCGTATGCCGTAGTCGACCGGCGTTTTGTAACTGCCCCACGCGGCTCTTACCAACGTTGATGCTTCGCGTGCGCTGGCGGCGACTCTGTCAAGGTAATTGCGCGATAAGTTAGGCCCGTCAGTGACGGTCGGGTAGTCGAGCAGCAGGCGGCTCTGCAGCAAGCCTTTGCGAGTAAAACGTTCGGGATCATCGAACACAACCGGCACATGATGCTCGGAATGCACTGCCAGTGACTGGCGCTCGTCGATGTTGACCAGGAAATTCGGCGTAAGTTGAGGGTCGATCGCATCAGCAACACGGCCTAGCCAGCCAAATCGTTCGCCACCGTTTGGCACGCCGGTGTGCCAGTAACCCATCGACTGGAAATGCGACAGCGACTGCTGTGGATAGCCGCATCCGTGCACGATCGCCATCTTTCCATCCTTGTACAGCCGCTCGAAACCTAACATGCCAGGATTGAATCCATAGCGATCATCAATCTTACGTACATTGTCAGCGCGCAGACCGATACGCGGACGCAGGCGATAGTATGCGTCTTCGGTGTACGGCACCAGGGTGTTGAGTCCATCGTTGGCGCCTGACATTTCAACAACGACGAGGATGCGCTTGTCGCTACCGGCTGCGGCCAGCGCTGGCGACATCGGTAAACCGGTGGTGATGCCAAGTGCGCCGAGTGCCTTTAACAAGTTGCGGCGAGTAACGTTGTTATGTGATTGTTGCATCGTATTCATCCGAGCTGGTAGGCAGGCAGTGACAGGATCACGTGCAGCACGTTGCGCAACGCATCCTCCATATAGCTGTTTGCATGTTTCAAGTCAGCAGTGCCAAGGTCGTATTCGAGCAGCGTACTGATCTTCCTGCGGGTTTCTTGATCGACCGGCACGGACAGGAAGCGCATCAGCATATGGTCTACCGCCTGTTGGGCACTCGCGCATCTAGCATCGCGCACCATTTGCGAAAGGTTTATGCGGGCCGGCATGCGTGGTATGGCCTTCACATTCTCAATCGCCTTACGCCAAGCGTGGTAGCTTGCCAAGCGCGTATTGAAATCTTCGTCGCGGTCGTTCTGCATTGACATCGACGTGACTTCTTTGTCATCAGGCTTGGTCGCACTCGTCACATCCATGCCCATCGCGAGCTTATCGGCCACTGGCACGATGCCGAAGCGGTCGTCTGCGACGCGATCAGGTGCAATGAAATTGACCGGCGGGAAAACGGTGTCATAAACAAAGTTGCCACGCACTAGCAAAAGGCCAGGAGTAATCCAACTTTTCCCGCTGGTCCACCCAGCCACATTGGGCGGGTTCAAAAGCTTTTGCCCCATCGACTCGGTCAGCACATTGAAGTCCGGAATACCCGGAACCTCCCTCAAGCCTAGCTTGCGATAAGTTGAAATTGTCAATTCCACTGGTGGCTTGATGTGCGTACCTACCGATGCATCGCTATAAAAATCACGTGACTCGAATATTGTTTCAAGGAAAGGTGCTATCTCAAACTGTTTGTCACGCAGGAGCTTGCCAAGCGTCACGTGCATGGCTGGCGTCACGTCCTCGCGCACAAAATAGCGATACAGCTTGCTTGCGATGTATTCCGATGTCACCTGCCTGCCAAGAATGATGTCGATCACTTGAACACCGTCAAAATTACCACTGCTTCCAAGAACCGACTTAATCCCGTCGTCGTGTTGTTGAAGATTCACGACAAACGCGAGGCCTTTGTAATTCCAGCCAGTGAATGCACGTGCCGCTTCCTGAATATCTTTTTCAGTGTAGTTGCCGACACCCATGGTGAATAGCTCCATAATCTCGCGTGCAAAATTCTCGTTCGGCGCGCCCTTTACGTTCACGCCGGCATCAAGGTACGCCAACATCGCCGGATCCTGCGACACCGAGATCAACAGATCACGGAAGTTACCGGTCGCCTTTGCGCGCAGCATTTCATTTTGTTTTAATATCTTTCGGTAATCTAGGACTTTCTCATCACCGGTCGCGAAATGGCCATGCCAGAAAAGCGCCATCTTTTCTTCCAACGGCCGCTGGGTCGCCAGCATGCGGTTGGCCCACCAATAGCCAATGCGTTCCGTCTCGAGTTTAGTTACGCGCTTCCAATACAGGAAGCGGTCAGCAACCTGCTGCAACTTGCGGTTACCCGCAGGCTTGGCCTTTACACCGAGTGACTCGCCGGTCGCCTTTGCCAAGTCTGTTGCAGCCGGACGGGAAGGTGCGAACGGATCAAGGCCCGGATCAAATGCACCGGAATCTTCAAAGGGCGGCAGGGGATTGTGAATCGCTTGGTAGTAAACCAGAGAGCGCACAGCTTGCTTGTGAGACATCGCGGCCAGCCGCGAAACTTCAGATGGCGTGCCACCGAAACCAGCGCGCTCTAGAAAGTGAGCAGCGCGATCTCGATTCCATTCGGAAGACGGTAGCGGTTCTAGACTATCTTGCCATGCAACGGGGGCCGCATGTGTAATCAAGCACGTAGCAGCAAGCAATAGCGTCAATATTAATTTGAAAAGTATTTCCATCTAGCAGGCGACTTCCTATGGTCGTTTAGTACACGCATGTTGTCCAAGACCAAAAAATTAGGCTGATGTTTTACTAACTAACGACACCTAGCTTGGCATATACCGTGTCAGGCATTGATGCCATTTGCGGCTTATGCGAGGCAAACTTTCTGCGGGGTTTTGCACAGTTTAATTAAGGTTCTACTACTGTAATTTTGATTGCGCTATACCAAGTAGCAAGTTGAGTAATTTCCTCATCTGTTAATTGCTTGGCTATGACGTTCATAACTGCATTTTGCCGCTTCCCGCTACGGTAATTTGTCAATTGCTCGCTTAAATACATAAACTGCTGACCTGCTAAATTCGGTGCATTAGGAAGTGATGCTATTCCAGCTACCCCATGACATAGCGCACAAGCTGCGTCAGCTTTAACTTTACCGAGAGCAACATCGTCGGCTAAGGCGTTAAGTGAAGTTATCAGTAACGTAATAAAAAAAAGATTCTTCATACTTAATAATTAAATAACAGAGGCCCCTTAAAAAAGGAGCCTCTGTAGGTTTACCAGCGGACATTTAATCCGTATAGAAAATTAACCTTAAATACCTGAGTAGCTAATACGGTACAGTGCACCAGCGTAGTCATCTGATACAAGGATAGATCCGTCAGGTAGATTGGCAATATCAACTGGGCGGGCTAAAGCACGTCCAGTTTTTGCGTCCAAAAATCCACCAGCAAATACTTCCATTTTGCCTGCAGTTCCATCAGCTTTAGTTGGTACAAATTGGACTTCATAGCCAGTCGGCTTGGTACGGTTCCAAGATCCGTGAGCTGCTATAAAAACACCGCTTTGATACTTTGCCGGAAACATCTTACCTGTGTAGTGAGAAAGTCCTAGTTGAGCTTGGTGGGCCGGAAACTCTACCTGCGGGAAAATATGGCCTGCAGGTTCCTTCATTTCCTTTAAATCAGGCGCAGCAGCTGAACCAGCTACTTTAAAGCGGCCGTTGTAGTATGGGAAACCGTAGTTGCCACCTGCTTTTTTCAGGCTGTTCAATTCTCCTGGTGGAATTTCATCGCCAAGACCATCAACTTGGTTATCTGTTGTCCAAATATCGCCTTTTGGACCAATAGAAATACCTGCTGGATTCCGCATACCTGTTGCGTAAACCATTCTACCGCTGCCATCCAAGCCGTTGTATCGAACAACGCCACCTATACCAATATCTTCATACATGGCGACTTTTTCAGCTGGCTGAACGTTATAAGGTTGTCCCAGTGTCACAAAGATTTTTCCATCATCGGCGACTTTACAAACTCGACCTGAATGATTGAATGATTGCTCCTCAACAGGGATTAGCTTACCTTCAGGAACCACCACACCAACAGCAACATCTGGACCTTCGTAAAAGTACTCAGCAGCTGGGAAATGTAAAATACGGTTTGATTCTGTTACGACAAGAAACCCATCTTTGGTAAAACAGACACCGTTAGGATTTGTAAATTTAATCGAGGGTGCAAACGCTTTTACTTCGGTTGCTGAATCACCATTGTTGCGATTAGTAACAGCCCAAACAGTTGATTTTCTAGTTCCTACAAAAAGCATGTTTGTTGAGGGAGCAACTGCCATGTAACGAGCGTCTGGAACGATAGCGTACAACTCAATTTTAAACCCAGCGGGTAATTTGACTTTTTTCAAATTAGCACGGATCGCATCAGCATTTTTTCCTTCTTGAGGTATAGCTGGGATCTCCATACTTGTCCCAGTAGTTTGCATTTTTTGTAAAGTCGACAAGTTCGCATCAGCGGCGATTGCGGAAGTGGCACCTAAAATTGCGACTGCACATGCCAAAGACGAAAGTTTCAGATATTTCATGTTTTTCCTTGAGTGTAGATTTTTTTACTAAGCTGTAATACTTCAGATTTTCACTGAAGCTATTTTCGCTTTATAGCTCTAACCAAGATAACTTGTCAGGGTGAACCCTAGAAATATCGCGAAGGAGTCATTGAATTTATTTAAAAATTTATTTGAAATAAATTAAATTGATAAGAATTTTCCAATTGGCTGTTGAGGAAAAAACAAATATTACAGATCTTCACCACAGCTAGGGTAAGTATTGCAATCATTCGATAGCGTTGTCTCAAATTGGGAAATATGAAACTGATTGTCAAATTCTTCGGGTTTTCACTAGCTACATGCGTGCACTAATGAGCGATCATTGTTTGGGAAAAAAAATCCCCGTTGGCATCAATCGGTGTGACGATACCTTTTTTAAGGACGAAGTTTATGACATGGCAAACTCCATCAGCAATTAATTTCCGCTTCGGTTTTGAGATTAACTTGTACGTTTCTGCGCGCTGATTTTTAAGTATGACCAACGGCGTCTGTGCGAAAGCTCAGGCGCCGCT
>CAWUWN010000057.1:0-22970 GCA_963926265.1 uncultured Burkholderiaceae bacterium | reverse complement strand
CATCATCAACGTCGTGCGGTGTTTCGAAGATGACAACGTGATCCACGTCGCAGGTCGTGTCGATCCGATCTCCGATATCGAGGTCATCGAAACCGAGTTGGCGCTCGCGGATATGCAGACCGCTGAAAAAGCCATGCACCGCTTTCAAAAAACTGCGCGTTCTGGCGACAAAGAAGCTCAAAAAGTAGTCGGTATTCTTGAGCAGGTTATTGCCCAACTCAACGAAACTAAACCGATTCGCGCGCTGGATCTGTCACCCGAAGACTTCGCGCTGATTGCCCCGCTTTGTTTCATCACGGCCAAGCCAGCCATGTATGTTGGCAACGTCAGTGATCAAGGCTTTGTCAACAACCCCTTGCTCGATCGCTTGAACGAATACGCCGCGGCGCGCAATGCGCCGGTCGTGGCCATTTGTGCCTCTATTGAATCGGAAATCGCAGAACTGCCAGACGAAGATAAGGCCGTGTTCCTCGCCGATATGGGTATGCAAGAGCCAGGCCTGGATCGTTTGATCCGAGGCGCCTTCAAGCTGCTGGGCTTGCAGACCTATCTCACTGCTGGCGTCAAAGAAGTGCGGGCGTGGACCGTGCCAATCGGTGCGACAGCACCTCAAGCAGCCGGCGTCATTCATACAGACTTTGAACGCGGGTTTATCCGCGCGCAAACGATCGCGTATGAGGATTTTATTACCTATAAGGGCGAGCAAGGCGCTAAAGAAGCCGGCAAGATGCGCGCCGAAGGCAAGGAATACATTGTTCAGGATGGTGATGTACTGAATTTCTTGTTTAACGTTTAAACATGCCTACTACCTGAAAAATCGGGTCACGATGATGCGGCAGTGAGCCGACCTTTTGGACGAGTGGAAAAAGGGCGACAGCAACATTGTGCCGATCAAGCCTGACGTTGCAGCTTGATGCAGTAGCGGCAAGCGGCTGATTGAATATGTTGCGATTTCAAAGGAATCGCAACATATTTGATTGACCTGTTGTCGCCAGCGACATAAACTGGGAATGTGTCGCAAAACTCGAAGAATTAAATCATGACCGATTGGCGTCCAGACCAGCCCTATAACGACTTACCCTTTTTGCCACCAGCAGCAGAGGTGGAGACGCGCCCGGTACTCAAGCAGTGTATCGCTGCGCGTGCAGCCTTGGCGGAACTGAAACAGGCAGCGGAGTTGATTCCCAATCAGGGGGTCTTGATCAATGCGCTGCCACTTCTGGAAGCGCAAGCTAGCTCGGAAATCGAGAACATCGTCACCACCACAGACCGACTTTTTCAGTACCAGAGCGCCGGGGAACGTGCCGATCCCGCAACTCGCGAAGCCTTGCGCCACAGCAGCGCACTACTGGAAGGGTATCGGACACTCAAGCAATTTCCTTTGAACACCCGCACCGCCGAGCAGGTTTGCTCACGGATCAAGGGCATCGAGATGCAGGTCAGGCGCGTACCGGGAACGGCACTCGCCAATCAAGCAACCGGAGAAGTGATCTACACCCCACCTGTCGGTGAAGATTTGCTGAGGACAAAACTCGCCAACTGGGAACGCTATCTTCATGAACAGCGCGAGATCGATCCCTTGATCCGCATGGCGGTTGGGCACTACCAGTTCGAGGCGATCCATCCCTTCACCGATGGCAATGGTCGCACCGGGCGCATTCTGAACAGCTTGTATTTGATTCAGGAAGACTTGCTGACGCTACCGATTCTTTATCTCAGCCGACACATCATCAAGACCAAGGCCGAGTATTACCGCCTGCTGCTTGACATCACCCGGAGCCAAGCATGGGAGCCGTGGATTATCTACTTGCTAGTGGGGATTGAGGATACGGCACGTTGGACGACGACCAAGATTTCAGCGATCCGCAATCTGTCAGCACTGACCATCACCCATGTCAAGCAGGCCGCACCGAAAATTTATAGCCGTGAGCTGGTTGATTTGATCTTTGACCTGCCGTACTGCCGAATCCAAAATCTCGTAGAGAGAGACATTGGCGGTCGCCAAGCAGCTTCGCGTTATCTCAAGCAACTGGTTGAAATTGGGGTGCTGGAAGAAAGAACCGTTGGGCGCGACAAGCTATTTATTCATCCGAAGCTGATGCACTTGCTAACGCGTGATGACAACTCTATTGGCGCCTATTCGTGATCTCCAACTAAAAGACTTAAGCCCCCAAGAAAAGAAAGCACTTAAAAGTATGTTGAAAGCAGAACTGGAGATGAGACGATGAAAAAGCGTAACTTGTTTACGGAAATGAAGGAGGGTTTTGATGCCCTTGCCAATGTACGTAACGGCAAACTTACAATGTTTTTGTTGTTTAACGTTTAAATGAGTTTCGGATTTAAAGTAAAATAAAACTACGACTCCTCCTTAGCCAAGTTGTTCAATCAACTTTGGTTTGGGAAAAAAAAGCCGCCTTAGGGCGGTTTTTTTATTTTTGAAATATGTAACAAATAATGCATGAACATACGCAATCATTAAGAACAGCGATTTATATAGACGGTTACAACTTGTATTACGGTCGCTTGCGCGGGACTCAATACAAGTGGCTTGATGTGGTTGCTTTATTTAGTCAAATTATTCAATCCATTGAACCCAGATCAGAGTTAAGGTCCGTCAAGCTTTTCACTGCACCAGCTTTGACAAGATTTGCGCGTCATGGAGAAGCATCTATGAAAGCTCAAAATGACTATCATCGTGCACTAGAAGCTAAGTATCCTAATGTGTTTTCTAAAATATTAGGAACGCATTCGTATGAGAAAGATGGCACTGCCTTGCCGGCTTATATTGATGGACAAGCTTTTGACCGATCAAATAAAGTAAAAGTATGGCGCTTGGTAGAGAAAAAAACAGATGTCAACCTTGCGATGGGAATGTACAGAGATGCAAACAAGAAACTGGTTGATCAATTGGTTCTCGTTTCGAATGACTCGGATGCTGAACCAGTTGTTGAAGCAATATTAGAAGATTTTCCTTTTTTGAAAATCGGACTTATTATGCCTTTACCCTTCAAAGGCGATCTTCGCAAAGGCCGCCCGGCGAGCACGGGTCTGTCTGCTCTTGCGCATTGGAAAAGGTCCTACATTCGAGATGATGAGCTTTTCAAGGCCTTGTTGCCAAACAAGGTTGCAACGCGTAAAAAGCCTGCAACGAAACCTTCTCACTGGTAGAGAATCATGCAGTTTTCGCAGGCATAATAATCGGTGCGCCGGCCCCTCAGGCGGCCGGCGTGATCCACACGGATTTTGAGCGCGGTTTCATTCGCGCGCAAACGATTGCGTATGCGGATTACATTACTTACAAGGGCGAGTCAGGTGCCAAGGAAGCTGGAAAAATGTGCGCCGAAGGGAAGGAGTATGTTGTGCTTGATGGGGATGTGTTGAATTTCTTGTTTAAAGTTTAAATGAGCATGCAGTAAACCATTTCTTTGAAGGCAAACAGGACCCAATCAACCTATTTTAAATTATACGCAACTTGCGTATAATTAACGCATGAAAGCCCTTTTTGTTGAATTACCCGCCTTTGCTCGATTTCGTAACGATTATTTAGATGACGAGGGATTTCGTGGCCTACAAACTGCCATGATTCTCAATCCAGAAGCGGGCGATGTCATAGAAGGGACAGGAGGATTACGAAAGCTTCGTTATGGTGATCCACGTCGAGGTAAAGGGAAGCGGGGAGGCTTGCGGGTCATCTATTATTGGTGGAATGGTGAAAGTCAATTTTGGCTTTTTACCCTGTACGACAAAGACGAATTAAAAGACTTAAGCCCCCAGGAAAAGAAGGCGCTCAAAAGTATGTTGAAAGCGGAACTGGAGATAAGACGATGAAAAAGCGCAATCTGTTTACGGAAATGACAGAGGGATTTGATGCCCTTTCAAATGCACGCAAGGGTAAACAAACGCTGCGTACGCATGAAGTTAGCATTCAACCAGCCTGTGAAATATCAGCGAGTGAGTTGATCGCTTTACGCGAGCGTTTGCATATGTCCAGACCGGTTTTCGCTGGCTACCTTCGCACCAACCCCCGGACTCTTGAAAACTGGGAGCAGGGTCGTGCCAAGCCTAATGCACAGGCGAGTTTGTTAATTCGGCTCGTGGCGAAGTTTCCTGATACTGTTGACCGCCTGGCCGCGGTGTAGCGACAAAACAAAATATTCAAAAAAGGGAATCCCTAAATGGCTCAGATGCATCTCATCCCCGTCGAGCGCTTGCGCGCTGCGGTACGTTATCTAGTAAAAGGTTTTGGCAGCGATGACCGGGAAATCGAGCTCGTTACAGAAAACTTAATACAGGCCAACTTGACCGGTCACGATTCGCACGGTGTCGGGATTTTGCCGCGCTACGCCGAGGCCTTTTTAGAGGGAAGCCTCAAGCCGAATGCACGCATTCAAACGCGTATGGACAATGGTTCCATGATTGGATTGGATGGCGAGTGCGGGTTTGGTCAGGCGATTGGTCATCAGGCCATGGAGCTCGGCATTGCGCGTGCCAAAGAACACGGTAGTTGCATTTTGGCGCTAGGCAACTCGCATCACTTGTGCCGCATTGGCGCGTGGGCCGAGATGACCGTTGAGCAGGGTCTCATCTCGATACATTTTGTGAACGTGATTTCACGCCCGATCGTGGCGCCCTTTGGCGGCGGCGATGCGCGTTTTGGTACCAACCCTTTTACTGTCGGTATTCCAGTCCCCGGGCAAGATCCCATCTTGTTGGATTTTGCAACGAGCGTGATTGCGCAGGGTAAGGCCCGTGTTGCGCTTAACAAAGGCGAGCAGCTCCCTGAGGGCTACCTGATCGACGACCAGGGGCGTCCCACCACCGAGCCAATTTTCGCGGTAAAGGCACCTCTTGGCGCGCTCTGTACCTTTGGCGAGCACAAGGGTTTTGGTTTGGCGCTGATTTGTGAAATCTTAGGCGGCGCCTTGGCGGGCGGCATGACGACGCATTCACCACCAGATGGCAAGCGTCGCATTATCAACGGTATGCTCTCGATCATTTTTGATCCAGCCAAGCTCGCCGATGGTTCAATTTTTGAGCACGAGATGAAGGCCTTTATCGAGTGGGTCAAGGCTTCACCACCGCAGCCCGGCGGCGAGCAAGTTCGCATTGCTGGCGAGCCTGAGCGCGAAACACGTGCACAACGCTTGGCACAAGGTGTGCCGGTCGACGAGACCACTTGGAATGAAATGCTGGAGACCGCGAAAAAACTTGGTCTGGATGCAGCACAGTTACAAAAATTAGCGGGCCTGTAAACAGACTATCAATAAAGAAAAATTGATGCGCATACATCACGGAGAGACAAAAAATGACGATTCAAAAAATGACCGGCCGTCAGGCATTTATCAAACTCTTGCTCGACGAAGGGGTCACCCATCTGTTTGGTAATCCGGGCACCACGGAGCTTGCGATCATGGAAGCGGTGCCTCAGTTTCCCGAGCTGACCTATGTCTTGGGTCTGCAGGAGTCGATCGTAGTGGGGATGGCAGATGGTTTTGCGCGTGCGTCCAATCAGCTGGTGGCCTGTAATCTGCATTGTGCGCCAGGCTTGGGCCATGCGATGGGTGCGATTTATAACGCCAAGTTTTCCGGTTCGCCTCTGTTGATTACTGCGGGCCAGTACGAGGTCGGTTATGGCTTGCAAGAGCCCTTGCTGTATGAGCCACTGGTGCCGATTGCCGCACCCTTGGTCAAGTGGGCCTTCGAGGTTACACGCATCGAGGATTTGCCACGCATCATCCGACGTGCCGCCAAAATCGCGCGTACTCCGCCCATGGGGCCCGTGTTCATTAGCTTGCCAGGCTCTGTGCTCGATGAAGAGGCGGAGATTGAGTTTGGCTTTCCGACGCTGGTCGATACCGGTATGCGACCCAGCGATCGTGCGCTGCAAGACATTGCGGGAAAACTTCTCGCTGCAAAAAAGCCCGTCATCGTGGCGGGTCGTGAAATCGCCAATGCCGATATGTTCGCCGAGGCCTGTGAATTGGCCGAGTTGCTGGGTGCCGCGGTATATCAGGAATCGGTACCGTATAACGCACGCTATCCATCTTCTCATCCCACCTGTATGGGTGATCTGACGCGTAATCAAAAGAAAGTCCGCCAGACGCTTGAGCAATATGATTTCCTGTTGTGTCTGGGTGCAGATTTGTTGCGTATGTCACCGATGAGTACTGTCGAGCCCTTGCCACCTGAAATGCCGGTGATGCATATTACGGAGCGCGAATGGGAACTCGGTAAAAACTACTCGACCGCTACCGCAGTGCGTGCGGACGTCAAGGAAACGTTGTTAGCCTTGTTGCCCGTATTGCGCAGCATGCGCACAGCCGAGCAAGCCAAACAGGCGCAAGCGCGACTGTCTGACCTCGCGACCCGCAACTGGTCTGCCAATCGAGCGAAGATGCACGCAGAGCTTGAGTCGAGTGCCTCGACGACACCGATCGATCAACGTTATCTCGTGCGTCAGATTGTGGATGCTTTGCCCAAGGACGTCATCGTGGTCGATGAAACTTTGACGGCCTCGCCTGCAATCTCGGCGCTGTTGCCGATGGATGATCCTCAGGCCTATTACGGTTTGGCCAGCGGCGGGTTGGGGTTTGGAATGGCGGGTGCTGTGGGTGTGGCGCTTGCGCAGCCTACCCGCCCCGTGGTGGCCACTATTGGTGATGGCAGTGCCATGTACAGCATTCAGTCACTCTGGACCGCCGCACACCTGAAGCTCAACATCACCTATGTCATTATCAACAACCGTAGCTATCGCATCATCAAGGAGCGTCTGCTCGCGATGCGTGGCACGGATGATTTTGTCGCCATGGATATGAATGATCCCGCGATTGATTTTGCGGGGGTGGCTAAGAGTATGGGTATGCCTTCTCAGGTCGTCACCGATCCGACTCAGCTTGCCGCTGTACTCAAAGCAGCGATGGCAAGCGGTGGTCCCAACCTAGTTGAGGTCATCGTCTCCAGAGGGTTTGGAGAGTAACTAAGACTAGCGCATCAGGGTGCCGCCATTCACATCCATGATGGCACCCGACACAAAGCCCGCAGCGGGCGAGCACAAATAGGTCAGCATGCCCGCGATTTCTTCGGGCTCCCCCATCCGTTTCATCGGGTAGGCATTTGCATCATAGCCATGACCTGAAGTCATACCCGTTTCAATTGGGCCCGGAGCGACTGCATTGACCGTCACGTGATGCGGCGCAGCCCGCTGTGCAAACCACCGCACCAGTGCATGCACGCTACCTTTGGACGCTGAATAGTGCGGACCGGCACGCAGACCACCTGTCCACCCTGCAATTGAGCCACACAAGGCGATACGGCCGTGTTTGCGTTCCATCATCCCTGGCAAAATAGCGCGCACGAGATTGATGGGGCCCAAAACGTTAACCTGCATGACGCGCATGAATTCGACATCATTCCAGCTCGGTGACATCCAGTCATCGTCGTAAGGGCAGATGCCTGCGGTATCCGCTAGTGCAGTAAAGGGGGCGTGTCGAGTAACGAGCGCTTCGACTTGTGCGCGTTGCGACACATCACAGCCTTCGACTGTAATGGATCCCTTGAGTGAATGGGCAAGTTCCTCGAGGGCGAGTTTATTGCGCTCAATGTCTGTCAAGACAAGGCTGGCACCGAGCTGGTTGCAGAGTCTAGCCGTTGCTGAGCCAATCCCACCTGCAGCGCCGGTGATGAGCATGTGCGTGTTGGAGAGGTCAAATGCCCGAGAGGCGTTTTCACTTGAAATATGCATGCGCTCTCCGGCCTTTAAACAGACAGATATTAAACAGATAAGTAACGCTGTTTGATATCAGCGTTGTCATTGAGCTCTGAGATCGTACCGACAAATACATCGG
Organism: uncultured Burkholderiaceae bacterium; assembly: GCA_963926265.1. Classification (GTDB taxonomy): domain Bacteria; phylum Pseudomonadota; class Gammaproteobacteria; order Burkholderiales; family Burkholderiaceae_B; genus Zwartia. The sequence goes on along the minus strand of CAWUWN010000057.1, from coordinate 15,126 downwards.
TGCCTTTGTCGATGACGACTGCACGGTCAGCCAGCCCAAGACAGAAATGTAGATTCTGCTCGGCAAGTACGATCGTTTTCCCCATCTTACGAAGAGACTGAATCAAATCGCCAATTTTTTGCACCATAATGGGTGCCAGACCTTCACTCGGCTCATCGAGTAACAGTACGTCTGGATTGCCCATCAAGGAGCGACCCACGGTCAACATCTGTTGTTCGCCACCGGACAGCTGCCCACCCATGCGTTCGCGTAAAGGCTTGAGCAAGGGCAGCATTTCATATACGCGCTCAATGCTCCAGTCATCCTCGCCATTGGCGCCACGTTTAATGGCGATATCGAGATTTTCTTCGACGGTAAGGTCAGGGAAAATTTGACGATCCTCTGGGACATAACCAATGCCTGCGCGAGCAATTAAATGTGCAGAGCGACCTGAAATAGCTTGATCATGCAACGTAATTTGACCACTCTTCGCTGCGATGACACCTGCAACGGATTTCATCGTCGTGCTTTTGCCAGCCCCGTTACGCCCCAGCAAGGCGAGTGTTTCGCCTTTTTGAACATCAAAGGAAAGATTAAACAGAGCTTGGCTGGTGCCATAGAACACATTAACTTGATCGACTTTCAACACCTGCGGATTCATGCGTGCGCCTCCCGAGGGGTGCCCAGATAGGCCTCAATGACGGCCGGATTATTGCGAATTTGTTCGGGATTTCCTTCGGCGAGCACCTTGCCGTAGGACAGCACATGGATATGTTGGGAAATGCGGAATACGATTTCCATGTCGTGCTCAATCAACACAACAGTGAGCCCACCTTTTTTCCAAAGACCGTAAACGGTTTCGATCATTTGTTCGCGCTCTTCTGGGCCCATGCCGGCGACAGGCTCGTCGAGCAGCAAGACTTTCGGACGCAAGACAAGCGCCAGCGCCATATCCAGGAGCTTTTGATCACCGTGCGACAGATTTCCGCTGATGACATTAGCCTTGGTATGCAGACCAAGCTGTTCCATGACCTCGTAGGCGCGATCACGTGTTTGCTGCAGCGGAAAGCGGCCATACATTTGTGCAGACTTTCCCAGTGGCGACATTAGAGCGCCGCGCATAGACTCTTCTACTGTCAACGTTTTGAAAAGCTTAGCCACCTGAAAGGCACGACCAATACCCTTGCGGACAATCTCGCTGCTTGGCTGACCGGTGATATCTTCGCCATCCAAAATGATGCGTCCGGAGTCGGGGGCCAGTGCGCCTGAAATCAAATTAAAAAAAGTCGTTTTACCCGCACCGTTTGGTCCAATCACCGCGCTCAAAGACTCTGTTTGAAAATGAATCGAGACGTCCGAGGTGGCCACGACACCACCAAATGATTTGTTAAGGTGTTCAATCTTGAGCATCAGTGCGCTCCATCAGATTTTTTGTTGCGAGACGCAGGAACGCCTCCATAGGTTTGCCAGGTGGATCCCGCTAACCAGCCTGCATCAACCGGTAGGTTAATGCCCGTGATGGCTTTTGCAGCAGGAGATAATAAAAATCCAACTGAGTCAGCTACTTCATCGGGTGTCACCATACGACCCATCGCGGCTTGTGAAGTGAGGTCGTCAGGATTGCGATCGTTGCGATCAATCGCCGCTTGCAAGGCCTCGGTAAGAACATAGCCGGGTGAAATCGCATTAACACGTACGCCAGAGCGGCCCCACTCGGCAGCCAAGCATGCTGTCATCGCGGCAACAGCAGCTTTAGCTGGACCGTAGGCATGCAGGGGAGAGGAGCGCAAGGAGGTGATTGATGCGATATTGACGATTGAGCCTGTTCCTAATTCGACCATGCGTGAGCCGTAGATTGCGCAGGCCAGATAAGTCCCGCGTTGGTCGATATCGACCACACGATCCCATTCAGTCATGGTGAGAAGATCAGGAGACAGGCGGTTTTGCAAAATGCCGGCGCAGTTCACCAGCGCGGTGACAGGCCCGTGCTTGGCTTCAATCATGGCAGCGGTCTCTCGCATGCCGTCATCGTCCGTTACGTTGCATGCATAAGCGACAACGCCCATCGCACGCATTTTTTCTTCTGACCACGTGTCGGGCAAATCCAGCGAGATCACATGGTCACCGCGCTTGGCCAGATGACGGACACAAGCCGCACCGATTCCACTGGAACCGCCGGTCACTACAGTGATGTTTGGCTTGCTCATGAGCGCGCACCTCGTTTGAAAACCATTTGAAAAATTTGCACGATGAAATCTGTGATGCCACGCTTAAAGCCCAGAGCAAAAATCAATACGATCACGCCGAGTGCAAGACCGTGATACTCGGTTGTGCGTGTGATGATGTCGTTAAACACCAAGAGGAGTCCCGCACCAATAATGGGGCCAATAAACGTGTGCAGGCCACCCATCATGATCATGAACACGGCTTCGCCAGACATGGTCCAGTAACTGAACTCTGGATAAGCGCCTGAAACAAACAAAGCCATGATGACGCCGCCAATCCCTGCGAAACAGCTTGCGAGAATGAAGGCATATAGACGCACGCGCCAGACATTGATCCCCAGAAACTTGGCACGGTCTGCGTTGTCGCGCACCATCCTGAGCGTGTAACCAAAAGGTGATTGCAAGATATAGCGCATTAAAAACAGGCACAGTACACCGACAATGCAAGAGAACCAATAAAGCGTTTGGGTGTCGGCGAGATTAATACTGCCCCAGATGCGTGGAATGCCCCCCATTAAACCTTGGTCACCGCCTGTTAATGTTGTCCAAGTGATGATGATGCTATGGATGAGCATCTGGAAGGCTAGCGTCAAAAAGGAAAAGTAAATTTCCTTGAGACGCACGCAAATCGCGCCAACTACCAGACCCAGCAATGCACAGAATACGATTGCGCCTAAAAGAGCGACAGGAATCGATGCGCCACCTTTTTGCATGAGTAAACCGAAGGCGTAAGCGCCTCCTCCAAAAAACATGGCATGTCCAAAGGACACCATGCCGCCATAGCCCACCAAAATATTCAGAGAGGTTGCAAAGAGTCCGAAAGCAGCCAGCCGAATCACGAAATCAAGTGCAACACGTCCGGGGGCGAAAAAGGGAATGGCGATCAATATCGCCAAGCCCGCGAGCGCGAGGAGCAGCTCTTTATTGAAAGTGAGGTTCGAGTTCATTAGCGGCGCTCCTTACCGAGCAGGCCGCTGGGCTTGAGCACGAGAATGAGCGCCATGGCGAGGAACATAATACCTTCGACAAAAAGTGGAAAGCCGATCGAACCAAATGAGCGGACCAGTCCGATTAAGAGAGCGCCAACCAATGCGCCGCTCACTGAGCCCATACCACCGATGACAGTCACGATGAAGGACTCGATCAGAATCGAAAAACCCATGCCGGGTGACATCGAGCGCACTGGTGCGGCGAGCGCACCCGCAAGACCGGCGAGTGCCCCACCAAATGCAAACACGCCTGCGTAAATCCATGTGGTATTTAAACCGAGTACGGAAGTCATCGAAGGGTTGTGAGCTGCGGCACGCACAACCTTGCCGATACGCGTACGTGTGAGGACAAACCACATGATGAGGCCGATGAGTGCGGCTGCTCCAATCATGAAGATGTAAAACACTGGTACAACTCCACCCGCGATAAATAATGGTGGTGCTTGAAAAGCTGCAGGCATACCCATCGACTGGAACTCATGTCCCCAGATGATTTTGACTACATCATCGAGAATCAAAATAAACGCATAGCAGACGAGTAGTTGCAGCAATACATCCGCGTTATAGACTTTGCGCATAAAAAAGCGCTCAAAGAATAGGCTGAACAGTCCGACGCCAGCACCCGCAATCACCGCAGCCAAGATGTAGCTGTCGGTGATTCGGTATGCGGACAGCGCAATGTAGGCGCCGAGCATATACAGTGAGCCATGCGCGAAGTTAATGACACCTAGCACCCCAAAGATAAGAGTCAGACCAGCGGCCACGAGAAACAGCAGAGAGCCCACAATCAGCCCGGTGCTGGTTTGGGTCACGACGCAAGACAGGGAAGTCAGGCATTCATAAAGTGCGGTGGGATCCAAGGGTATCTCCGAGAGGTGCAGGCGTGTCGGCGTGTGTTGCGACTACGACAAAAAAGATTGCTCGCCCGATTGCGGGCGAGAATCAGAGCCATCAAATGCTTAGGCGACTACTTATGCCCAGCCTTTACGCTTTTTCCACTCAGCTTCCAATGCGTAGATCTGGTCCCACTTACCGTTGACAATATTAGTCATGTAAGGCTCTTTGTTGGTCAGAGCGCCATAGCCAATCGCATAGTTCACGACAGTGTGATCTTCCGCACGCATGGTAAGGGTGCCATCGGCGCCAAAGGGCGAATCGATCTTCAGGCCGCGCATCGCTTCGGCAATCTTTTTACCATCTGAGCTATTCGCTTTTTTCATGGCGGCCGTCAGGAATCCGATACCTGCCGCGTTTTGCCAAGACCAGTTGAGTGCGCGCTCTTTGAACTTTGCGACGTAGGCATCGGCCCAGGCAGCGTTCGCAGGGGTAGCAGGAAAGCTACGCAGGTAGCGGTTACCCGAATGCATGTTAGGCGGAACATTCTTGACAGCGGTCAACACAGCGTACTCGGCCAAGTTGGGCGAGAAGAATTGCTTATCTTTGAATAACGCGTAGATGCTGGACTGATCAATGAAGGAGGTCATGTCTCCGCCCCACAAGCATGAATAGACGGCTTGTGGTTTGCCCTGCAATAAACGGGTGATGTTTTCGCTGTAGTCCGCCTGGAACAGTTTGGGCCAGACTTGGCCCACAACCTCAATATCTTTATTGAATTGCTTGAGATACTCGAAATATTCTGTAGTGGTGTCACGACCATACGAATAGTCGGGAGAGATGCTCATCCAGCGGTTCAGCTTGAGTTTTTTAGCGACCTCGGCGCCATACGCACCACCCACGATGGCATCGTGAATGCCTTGACGTGCACAGCGGAAAGCAGTTGGTACGCGCAGCTTTGGATCCGCTGTCAACGCAGATGTTTCTGAGCAAGTGTGAACGACGAGGACACCGAGATCTTTCGCAACCTCATGCACAGCAAAGGCGCCGGAGGACGCTTCAGCATCCCAAATGATTTCGCAACCATCACCCGTTACCAACTCACGTGCGACGCGCGCAGCTTCTTGAGGCTGTCCTTTTGAGTCACGCACGACCATTTCGATCTTGCGACCATTCAAGCCGCCCGCGGCGTTGAATTTTTCAACTTCCATCATGACGGCATTGCGTGACGCAATGCCGAGCATCGCGACTCGACCTGACAGGATCGTAGGCATACCGATACGGATTGGTTTGTTTTGGGCCAGTGAAATGGCAGGTAGACCAAGCGCGGCGATGCCGGCGGTCGCAGCCGCACCTTTAAGTAATTTGCGACGCGAGGCGCCAGCCGAACTTTGGGTGTACTTTGTGCTCATATTCGTGATCTCCAGAGTTTTATATTTAATTTTGTTTAACGACACAGCCACTACTATTTTCTTTATAACGCAATATGACGATTTGCCTTAGTGTCTGTCAAGATAGAGTTTGGTGGGGGAAACCCGTAGGCTGCTTTGGCCTGACATCAGTCTCTTGCACTCAACCGAGGACCACGAGAAGATCAAGCCGATCAGTTTTGATTGTGATGAGACCGTGTTGAGATAGACTAAAGTATGAATACGCTTAACCTCATGACTGGATCGCTCGAAATATGACCTCTGCTGCATCGAACACAATTTTTTCCCCCGTTGCGGGGTGTGCGGGACTCGACCATAGACAAGCTGCTGAGTACCACCATCGCTGGTTCGTGGTGGATGCAAACGGTCAATGGCTAAGTGCCGAGCGCTGCGCAGCGCTCGCAGAGGTTGCGACGGATCTTAAGCTTGGCTCCCTAGTCTTACGTGCGCCAGGTATGTTGCGCATTGACATTCCACTTGATGTGATCGAGGACGATGACAGTGTCAAGCGAACGGTGCAGGTGGGTGGGCAGTCAGTGATAGTGGTGGATGAAGGGGACGTGACAGCGGTCTGGTTGACGCATGTGACAGGACAGCCTTGTCGGTTGGTCAAGCTTCATCCCGAGGCGAGTCCAGTAGAGTGGCCCGCAGCTTAAGTAGCACTCAAAGAGTGGGCGACCTAAGTTTTGACTGCTTTTGCTTCAGTGAGCTTGTGATACTTGGCCATGAGGGCATCTTGCCCTTCTTTCCAGTCGGGATGTAACTCAATGCAGTCGACGGGACAGACGACTTTACATTGAGGTTCATCGAAATGTCCGACACACTCAGTACACGCATCAGGATTGATGATGTAAATCGATTCACCCATTGAGATCGCATCATTGGGACACGGTGGTTCACACACGTCACAATTGATGCATTCTTCAGTGATGCGTAGGGCCATCTTGAATGATCGTCCTAGAGTGGGGGTGAGATTAGCACTTAGGCTTTTGAGGCCGCGGCGTTTTGTTCTCGCCTCTCTTTTGCTTTGGCTTGCAACCAACGCTCGACAGAGGGAAATACAAACTTGCTGACATCACCGCCGAGCTCAGCAATTTCTCGCACGATTGTGCCCGAGATGAACTGATATTGGTCGGAGGGCGTCATAAATAGCGTTTCGACTTCGGGCAACAGGTGACGGTTCATCCCGGCCATTTGAAACTCATATTCAAAGTCGGATACGGCACGGAGTCCGCGCACAATCACACGACCTTCTTGCTCGCGTACAAAATCCTTGAGCAAACCCGCAAAGCTTGCAACCTTGACGTTGGGATAGTGGCTTAAAACCTCGCGTGCGATTTCGACACGCTCGTCCACAGAGAAAAAGGGTTTTTTGTTGCGGCTATGCGCCACACCAATCACAACAGTGTCGAACAGGCCTGCGGCTCGGCGAACCAAGTCTTCATGGCCACGTGTCATGGGGTCGAACGTTCCGGGATAAATAGCAGTGATCATTTTTGCAATGCAGCAATTTGGAAGAGATGATAGTGTACGGCCCCTGCGCGATCTTGGCGCAATAACCTGTACGCGTCCGGTACTAAAACCGGTTTTTCGGCCTCAATATAAACAAGACCGTTGGGTTCCAACAAATCTGGCAAGAGTGGCCAAAGCGATTCTAGCCAGTTTTTGCCAAATGGTGGGTCAATGAAAATTAAATCAAAGCGAGTAGCTTCGAGCCGGCCGAGGGCTTGCGTGGCGTCACCCGCATGAATATGTACGGCCGTGGCGCCAATCTTGTCGCGTACCGCACGCAGAGCCGCTACGGCGCGGGGATGCTGTTCCACCATATGGACGTTTTCAACCCCTCTAGAGGCGGCTTCAAAGCCTAAGGCACCACTGCCAGCAAACAAATCCAGCACGCGTTTGTCGGAAAACTCACCGCCCCAAAAATAATTTAGCCAATTAAAGAGTGTTTCGCGCACGCGGTCAGGTGTGGGACGCAAACCTTCGGCATCAATCACCTCAATTGGTGTTCGACGAAACTGACCGGCCACGATGCGAATATACTTCTTCACTATGTTTCGCTTCTTCAAGAAAAAACCAATTCAATCTGAGTCTTCAGCCGAAGATCAGTCTCTCACGCACGCCTCTAACGAGGTGGGGCATAGCGAGGTCGAGCATAGCTCGGATCCGTCCGCTACAGAGATGATCGTACCTGAGACTGCAGCTGCCACGGTGTTGCCGCCTCAAACGCCATTTAGGCGGAGCTCTTTTGCCGCGGCGCTAGGTGGGGTTGGCAGCGTCGGTGTTGTGGGGCTTGCGCCTGCCGAACCGGCAGAAATAATCGAACCGGTAGAACCAAGCGAGCTCGCAGAGCCAATCGAACTGGTCGAGCAAATCGAACTGATTGTTCCAGAGCAAAATGAGGAAAAAAAAGCCTCTTGGTTGGCGAGACTCAAGGGCGGACTCGCAAAAACCGGTCAAAGCATCGGCAGTTTGTTTGTTGGGGTTCACGTCGATGAAGCGTTGTTCGAAGAGCTCGAAACCGCATTGATCATGGCTGATGCGGGTGTCGAGGCGACAGAACAGCTCCTCAACGCTTTACGTGATCGCGTTAAACGTGATCGGATCGAGGATGCTGAGGGCGTGCGTCAGGCCTTGCGTGAGGTCTTAGCGGATCACTTGAAAATTTTGGAAAAGCCCTTTGATGTGGGCCGTGTTAAGCCCCTTATTGTAATGATCACGGGTGTCAATGGCGCGGGTAAAACGACCTCGATTGGCAAGCTAGCGTTTGCGCTCCAGCATGAGGGCGCCCGCGTGCTTTTGGCTGCGGGGGACACTTTCCGTGCGGCCGCACGTCAGCAGCTTGTTGAGTGGGGCGTCCGCAATAAGGTTGATGTCATCGCTCAGGAGGGGGCAGATCCAGCAGCCGTTGCTTTTGATGCCGTGCACGCTGGTCGTGCGCGTGGCATGGACGTAGTGATGGTGGACACGGCGGGTCGCTTACCCACTCAACTTCATTTGATGGACGAACTCAAGAAAATTCGACGTGTCATTGCCAAGGCAGATCCCACCGCACCGCACGAGGTCTTACTCGTCGTAGACGGCAACTCGGGACAAAACGTATTGGCGCAAATCCGCGCGTTTGATGAGGCAGTTGGGCTGACGGGTCTGATTGTGACCAAGCTCGATGGTACGGCCAAGGGCGGTACTTTGGCGGCGGTGGCTGCTGGGAGTCAGGGCGTCCGTCCAGTGCCGGTGTATTGGATCGGTGTGGGTGAAAAAATCGAAGACTTGCAAGCTTTTGTCGCAGCAGATTTTGCAGCGGCAGTCGTTGGCTAAAACCGATACTGAGCTCTTCGATCAGCTCCAGGGCGGCGTGGTGCGAGCGAGTCGAGTAAACCCGTGTGCAGCCTTGTCAGTAAGTGTGGCTTGACGTGCCTGAATCCAGCCGCACGCAAACCATGCTTGCGGCTGATCTGTCTTCAGTAACTCAAAAAACGGCAGCGCAACATAGAGATCATTCATCTCACCCAAAATATCCTGTACCTCGGCCAGCTGCTTACGATAGCTTTGTAAGTTTTTCTCTGGCAGCAAAGCTTCGCAGAACTGAAGTGCGTAGCGCAGGCGTTTACATTTTTTTCGTAAAGCATGTTGCTGTTCAATTTCCAGTGTGCGAAATGCCACTCCATTTTGCACAATCTGGTGGTGCCATTTTTTGAGTTTTTTAATCAAAAGGGGCTTGAGCGGGGGATTTTGCGGGAGAGAAGGGGTTTGAGGAAAGCTAAATACATCATCGGTCGCCGCTGCAGTCACTGGTGAGACGGATAGCGTGGCTGGTGTGGTGCACAGTGACAATATGTCGAGCAGCCAGTATTGAAAATCTGTGCTTGCTACACGCTGAAAGTTTGAGCCCTGAGTGGGTGAGGCGGGTAAAACCAAAGGAGGTAGCCCCGCTGCAGCGAGCACAGGCAAGATAGACTCCCGCAATACATCCTCATCCCGCGTACCACCGAGATTAGAAAAATATAGTTTGATTTGCGCGCGATGCTCTGGAGAGGGCAGCTCCGTCAGTCCTTCAAAAAACGACCAAGCAGAGCGCAGTCTGCGAATCCCAACCCGGAGTTGGTGGATGTGCTCTGGAGTGGCGGCCTGACAAATCCCAGCCGTGTCGACCTCGCACAGCACCGCAGTATTGCGTGCGATCTGTTCTAAGCACTCTGTAGTGACTGCTGCGAGCGCCTGCGCGGGATCGCGTTGTTTGACGGCACTCACCAAAGAAATGAGGGCAGCGCCTCTCGGCCTCCAAAAATCTGCCACCCGCTGTGTACGAGCCTCGGCTTGTTGCTGAAGTGCAGTGGTATCGTTGGTGGCCATTGCTTCGATTACATCTAGGCTCTGCGCTAATTGAGCGAGCCGATCGCCACGCTCCGCTTTGCTCCTAAAGTCGAGGATCAGCCCAAATCTCTTTTGCCATGTCCGGCCGATTTCAAAGACCGCTGCAAGTTGTCCACGCTTGAGCTCAAATTCAACTTCTGAAATAGGGAGCTGGAGTGTGCCCGCACGTATCCAGCCACGATCAAAGGCGAGTTCAACGACGCCATGACGTGTACGGATGTCTCGCAATTGCCGCTGCACGTCCGTTTCGTAACAAACCTGCAGCGGCTCAACCAAGCTGGATAAAATTTCCCCAGCAGGCGTGCCAGCATAAATGCTCAGATCAAGCGTTGCATCTGGCCGCTCTTGATTGATCTCAATGCGAGACAGACTGTGCTCGCCTGGCATTTTGAGCGTTTGAACCCACTGATTGCCCTCCAGACGAAGTCTGAGAGCAATGCGTGCGCGCACCAATGCACGGCTAGGCGTGTCGAAATACAGTGCGCGTAATTGAATCTGAGAGAACTTGGCGCGTTGGACTGCTTGCTCGACACGGGACTGTGCATGGGTTGGCACATTGAGCTTGAGCTCTTGTTCTGACATTGCCGCCCCTTAAAAAATTAAAGGCCCAGGCTTTAGATAAAACCCCTTGCCTGCAGTAAGTACTCAGCCATCTCGACAAACCCCTCGCCACCTTTGGATGCCGTTACAAACTTTGGCGGGTGGGTCAAACGATGGAGTTGGCTTTGGATATTGGCCACGCCAACGGAAAAATTAAAAAACTCGAACATCGGCTCATCGTTGGGAGAGTCTCCGATGAAAAGAGTCGTGCTGAGTTGCTTTTGTAGGTCCAGCCCACACTCTTGCATAAACAAAGTGTTGGTCATGGTTAGCTTGTCATATTCACCAAACCAGCCATTCACATGAATCGAGCTCACTTTGGCTTGAGCACCAGCCAGTTTGAACATGCTAACAATCTTTTGTATTGCGGGCTCTTCAAGAGGGGCAACATCCTCACAAAAATCGATGGCTAAGTCCGCCTCACGGTAGTTTTGATCACTCGCAAGCCCGCAACCCGGGACATCTTTCAAAATCTGTTCAGAGAGTTCGCTTAATTTTTGGCGATTCATTCTTCTCTGTTGCGCCTCGGCAAAGTAATGCGTGATCATTTTCTTGGCAAGATGATCATAGTGCATATAAAAAGCGCCATTTTCCCCGACCACAGCAAAAACTGGCCACATTCGGGCGATATGGTCACACCAACCGGCTGGTCTGCCTGTAATGGGGATCACCACGATGCCGGCAGTGTGCAGTTGTTCAAGAGCCGCATAGGCGCGGCTCGTTAATCTGCCTTCTGTCGTAATCGTGTCATCAATATCGCATAAAACAAAGCGAATCTGGGCGGCTTGTTGAACAGAAAGATCTTTGAGCGGTCGCATATGAAAAAAAGTTCAAAGTTGGGAAAATACAGCTTCCAGGGCAATTGAAGGGGTTGACGCAAGGATTCTTGGTGTGCTTTGGTACGAGGATTCTATAATAGGCGTTTACACGTGCTTGAGCTTAACGCCACCATGTCTGTCAAACTTTCTCCTGCCCCATCACTTGATGCCGACCTTGCGTCCGCGATCTCTCCCGTCTCTGAGATTATTTCTGAGCTCAAAATGGGACGTATGGTCATTTTGGTCGATGAAGAAGATCGCGAAAACGAAGGTGATCTGGTCATGGCAGCTGAGTTTGTCACGCCTGAAGCGATCAATTTCATGGTGACGCATGGTCGCGGACTGGTTTGCCTGACACTCACCGAAGAGCGTTGCCGCCAGCTTGAACTGCCCTTAATGTCCAATCGAAACGGGACGACATACGGCACTAATTTCACAGTGTCGATCGAAGCCGCTGAGGGTGTAGAAACAGGTATCTCTGTCGCAGACCGCGCAAGAACTGTCCGAGTGGCTGTTGCACGCGACGCCAAGGCCAGCGATCTGGTTCAGCCAGGACATATTTTTCCCTTGCAGGCTGTCGCGGGTGGCGTGCTGGTGCGTGCGGGCCATACCGAGGCGGGTTGCGATTTGACAGCCATCGCGGGTTTGACACCGGCTGCGGTGATCTGCGAAATTTTGAAACCAGACGGCACGATGGCGCGTCTGCCCGATTTGATCGACTACGGTCGGACCCACAACTTAAAGATTGGCACGATTGCTGATTTGATTCAATACCGCAATGAACACGAGTCAGTGATTGAGCGCATCAGCGAGCGCCAAGTCCAGACGCCTTGGGGCGAGTTCAAGATGATTGCTTACCGCGATACGGTCGCAGGTAATCCTCATTTGGCGTTGGTGCATGGAAACGTTGATCCATCAAGCGAAACACTCGTGCGTGTTCATGAACCCACCTCCATTCTTGATCTGATTGACGTTCAAAGTCCTGGTCATAGCTGGGGGGTCGCCGAAGCACTTCGCGCGATCCGCGAAACCGAAGCGGGCGTGATGGTATTTCTCAATTGCCAAGGCTCCTCAAGTCACCTTTTTGAACAAATGACGGCCTCGCAAAGCGATGTCCCTGTTCGCGTTAAGCGTGAATCCGGTCGGATGGATTTGCGCACCTACGGAATGGGCGCACAAATTCTACGTGACCTCAACGTCGGTCAGATGCGCTTGCTCGCGCGACCCCGAAAAATGCCAAGCATCATGCCTGGCTTTGGTCTTGACGTAACCGGTTACGATCACCAACCTCCCACCCGCAACACATAGGAAGCACATCATGAGCCCATATACCCTGACCCCCGACATGAATGGAGAGGGCCTGCATATCGGAATTGTTCGTGCCCGCTTCAACGAAGACATTGGTTTGATCGAACTCGACGCCTGCTTGCAAGAGCTGGAAAGTCTTGGTGTCGATGAGCGTGACATCATGGTGGTGACCGTGCCTGGCGCTCTTGAGCTCGGCGTCACCTTGGCACGCATGGCCGAAACTTTTGAGTTTGATGCCTTGATTGCCTTAGGTGCCGTGATTCGCGGTGAGACGTATCACTTTGAAATCGTCAGCAACGAAAGCGCCTCTGCCATTGCACGTGTGGCACTCGAGACAGGTATCCCTGTTGCCAACGGCGTGCTGACGACTGAAACAGACGAGCAGGCTGAGGCACGTGCTGCGGACAAAGGCCGTGATTGCGCGCAGTGTGCAGTAGAAATGGCGAATCTGGTGGCGTCTCTTGAGCCCGAAGCAGACGAAGACGACGAAGAAGAGGACGAAGATCTTGAACAAGCCCCAGCAAGACGATAGTGCACAAGCCATGCCTCCCCGTAGCGCGCGACGTCGTGCGCGGGAGTTGGCGTTGCAAGGCTTATATGCCTGGTTGGTGCGCGATACCGAGAGTCTTCAAGACGCAGGCGAAATCGAAGCTCACCTGAGGGACGAGGACGAATTCGATCAGGCTGATGTGGTGTGGTTTCAAACCTTGTTGCATGGCGCGATGAGAGAAGCGCCCAGCCTTCGCGAAAAGTTTGCACCTTTTGTGGATCGCCCGCTCGCAGAACTTTCTCCAATTGAGCACGGCATTTTGCTCATTGGCAGCTTTGAGTTGGTCTATCAAATTGACGTGCCCTATCGTGTCGCGATCAACGAAGCGGTCGAGCTTGCTAAGTCTTTTGGCGGCACCGATGGCTTCAAGTTCGTCAACGGTGTGCTTGACAAACTGGCTGCGCAGGCACGCTCGACAGAGGTCCGAGCAGCGGCCCGCCGCTAAGCGTCTACGCAAACGTGGCTACCGAATTCGATCTGATCTCTCGCTTCTTCAAGCGTCCCGTTCCCGCCGGGATGTTGGGAGGAGGGGATGATTGCGCATTATTTCGAATCTCACCCGGCTTAGAGTTGGCCACGAGCAAGGACTTGCTTATCGAAGGGCGACACTTTTTCCCAGATGTCGATCCCTTCACGCTCGGGCATAAGTCCCTGGCGGTCAGCCTGTCTGATTTGGCTGCGATGGGCGCAAAACCCATCGCTTGCTTGTTAGGCTTGGCGTTGCCAAACTTTGATGATGCCTGGCTGGCGAGATTTGCAGACGGATTTTATGCTCTGGCGGATCAACATGGCTGTGCCCTCATTGGTGGGGATACCACGCGCAGTGAGCATGGCGTCGCAATCAGCGTGACGGTTTTCGGAGAGGTTGATCCTGTCAAGGTGATGAGGCGCAACGCTGCCAAAGTCGGTGATGATATTTGGGTCTCCGGGTATTTGGGTGCAGCGGACGTAGCCTACCGAATTTTGGCGGGATCTTTGAAAGACGACCAGGCTGAAGGACTATTCGGTTTGAATGGCAGCCTGCTTGCGCAAACACGCACTTCGCTTGAAGCACCCATTCCCAGAGTATTTTTGGGCCGTCGCCTCGCGGTACATACGCATGCGGCAATTGATATTTCTGATGGTTTATTGCAGGACTTGGGCCATATTCTTCGAGCGAGTGGCGTTGGCGCGCGCATTGACGAGAGCCTGTTGCCCGTCCACCCAGCACTTGCTCCTCTCTCCCAAACTGACTGGCGGCATGCCGCGTTAGCAGGTGGGGACGTGTATGAGTTGTGTATGACTGCAGCAGTTGATCAGCGTGATAATTTTGAGCGCATTGGGCTTGAGGCAGGAGTGCTGTTGACCCGAATTGGTCAAATCATCGCAGATGCTGAACTATCCGTTTACGATGAAAGGGGTCAGCTGCTTCAAGACTTGCCTCAAGGCTTTGACCATTTCCGAGAATGATATGACGGGCGTTTCCTCTAGACATCGCACAACATGGCCAAGCTTGCGCTGGGTGTTTTCTGATCCCGGTCGGATCTTGATGTTCGGGTTTGGTTCTGGTTTGATCCGTCCCGGCTCAGGGACCTGGGGCACCCTGTTGGCGTGGCTTTTTTGGATCTTTGCCTCCCCTGGCGTGAGTGACCTCACGATCGGTATTTTTTTATTGTTGTGTTTTGTGTACGGCTGTTGGGCGGCTCAACGTGTGAGCCAGTCGATGGGTGTGCAAGATCACGTTGGTATCGTCTGGGATGAGTTCGTCGCTTTTTGGCTGGTATTGTGGCTGGTGCCCGGCTCACTGCTGGCGCAGAGCATTGCCTTTATCCTCTTTCGAATTTTCGATACGGTTAAACCACCCCCTATCCGTCAAGTCGATGCGCGTTTCAAGGGTGGCATTGGTGTGATGGTGGATGATTTACTGGCTGCCGCATATACGCTGATCGTGATGGCGCTACTTGTGCGTTTTGGTCCTGCGATGTACTTCTCCTAACCTTAAATCATAGAGAAAATGTATGCAAAATGATTCGCGTG
>CAWUWN010000056.1:0-12624 GCA_963926265.1 uncultured Burkholderiaceae bacterium | reverse complement strand
GACAAGCAGTTCGTAGGGATGCCTGGGATGCACGGCACTTACGAAGCCAATATGGCGATGCAGCACTGTGACGTATTGATTGCAGTGGGCGCGCGTTTTGATGATCGAGTGATTGGTAACCCCAAGCACTTTTCACAAAATTCTCGCAAAATCATTCACATCGATATTGATCCATCGTCGATTTCCAAGCGCGTCAAAGTTGATGTGCCGATTGTCGGTAACGTAAAAGAGGTCCTGATTGAGCTGATGTCCCAGTACCAGGCTGCAGCGGCGGAAACGCGTCCAAATACCGAAGCTCTGGCTAAATGGTGGCAGCAAGTTGACGTCTGGCGCAGCAAGGAATGCATGAAGTTTGCTGACTCGACTGAGCTGATTAAGCCTCAGGCTGTGGTGCAAAAGCTTTGGGAAGTCACTGGTGGTGATGCCTTTATCACCTCTGACGTCGGTCAGCATCAGATGTGGGCCGCTCAGTATTACGGTTTTGACAAGCCTCGTCGTTGGATCAATTCGGGCGGTCTTGGCACTATGGGCGTTGGTTTGCCCTATGCCATGGGTGTTCAGATGGCTAATCCGGACGCTACTGTAGCGTGTATCACTGGCGAAGGCTCTATCCAGATGAATATCCAAGAGCTCTCGACCTGCCGTCAATATCACCTAAGTCCTAAGATCATTTGTTTGAACAATCGCTTCCTTGGGATGGTGCGTCAGTGGCAGCAGATTGATTACTCGTCACGCTACTCAGAGTCCTACATGGACGCTTTGCCCGATTTCGTTAAGCTGGCTGAGGCATATGGCCACGTCGGGATGCGGATTGAAAAGCCCGCTGATGTTGAGGGTGCCTTGCGCGAGGCTTTCAAGCTCAAAGATCGTCTCGTATTCATGGACTTCATTACGGATCAAAGCGAAAACGTTTGGCCAATGGTCAAGGCGGGTAAGGGCTTGACCGAAATGTTGCTCGGTTCTGAAGATCTTTAAGGGGACCACCATGAAACATATTATTTCTGTTCTGATGGAAAACGCACCAGGCGCCTTGTCGCGCGTGGTCGGCCTGTTCTCTGCGCGTGGCTACAACATTGAGACCCTGACGGTTGCCCCGACCGAAGACAGTACACTGTCACGCTTGACGATGGTGACAATGGGTTCGGATGATGTGATTGAACAAATCACCAAGCATTTGAACCGGTTAGTGGACGTGATCAAGGTCGTTGATTTGACTGAAGGACCCCACCTCGAGCGAGAGCTCATGTTGATAAAGGTTCGTGCGGTAGGCAAGGAGCGTGAGGAGATGAAAAGGATGGCGGATATTTTCCGTGGCCGTATCATCGACGTGACGGACAAAGCCTACACTATCGAGCTGACAGGTGATCAAGACAAAATTCAGGCGTTTATCGACGCCTTGGATCGAAGTGCGATTTTGGAGACTGTCCGTACAGGCGCCTCAGGGATCGGTCGCGGCGAGCGTATCCTCAAGCTGTGATTTGCTGCTCATTATTTAAAGTTGTTCTAACTATCCATTGCATTCAATTTACAAAAATCTGGAGCCCAGAATGAAGGTTTTTTACGATAAAGATTGTGACCTGTCCCTGATCAAAGGTAAGACAGTTGCCATTATTGGCTACGGTTCGCAAGGTCACGCGCACGCGCTGAACCTGCATGAGTCGGGCGTAAAAGTTGTGGTGGGTTTGCGCAAAGACGGCGCCTCCTGGAACAAAGCGGCTAACGCTGGTTTGAAAGTCGCTGAAGTCGCGGATGCTGTTAAATCAGCTGACCTCGTCATGATGCTGTTGCCCGATGAAAACATCGGCCAGGTGTATCGTGAAAGCGTCCACACCAATATTATGCCGGGCGCTGCGCTGGCTTTTGCACACGGCTTTAACGTTCATTACGGTCAAGTGGTTCCGCGTGCAGACATTGACGTGGTCATGATTGCTCCCAAGGCACCAGGCCATACCGTGCGTGGTACGTATGCTCAGGGCGGCGGCGTGCCAGCTCTGGTGGCAGTTCATCAGGACAACTCAGGCTCAGCTCGCGATGTGGCTTTGTCTTATGCTTGCGCCATCGGTAGTGGCCGCGCTGGGGTCATCGAGACAAACTTCCGCGAAGAAACTGAAACTGATTTGTTCGGCGAGCAGGCAGTGTTGTGTGGTGGTACGGTTGAGCTGATCAAAGCGGGTTTCGAGACCTTGGTTGACGCAGGCTATGCACCAGAAATGGCCTACTTTGAGTGTTTGCATGAGCTCAAGCTGATCGTTGACTTGATCTACGAAGGCGGTATCGCCAACATGAACTACTCAATATCGAACAACGCCGAGTTTGGCGAGTACGAGACAGGTCCAAAGATCGTGACCGATGCAACCCGTGCTGCAATGCGTCAGTGCTTGACGGATATTCAGACAGGTGAGTACGCCAAGCGCTTTATTCTTGAGAACCAAGCAGGTGCGCCTGCGCTGATTTCGCGCCGTCGTATCAATGCTGAGTCGCAAATCGAAGTCGTGGGTGCCAAGCTGCGCTCAATGATGCCCTGGATTGCCGCGAACAAATTGGTCGACAAGACTAAGAACTGATTTGGTTTAAATCAGCATGCATTTGAAACACGCCCCTCGGGGCGTGTTTTTTTGGGTTAACCTCCTACCTACAATGAATACACCTCACTATCCCCATCCTATTATTGCCCGCGAGGGTTGGCCTTTTCTGGCTGGCTCGATTCTGATTGCTCTGCTCGTGACTTGGTGGTCACCTGCTTGGTCTATTTTATTTTGGATCATTGCAATTTTTGTCTTGCAGTTCTTTCGCGATCCTGCCCGCTCAGGTTCGACTGAGCCACGTGCGGTGATTTCGCCCGCTGACGGACGAATCGTCGTGGTCGAAGAAACTCAAGATCCTTATGCTGATCGCAAAGCGCTCAAAATCAGCGTGTTTATGAATGTATTTAACGTGCACAGCAACCGATCGCCCGTGGATGGCGAGGTGTTGATGACCCAATATTTTCCAGGTAAGTTTTTTAACGCTGCGCTCGACAAGGCCTCCTTGGAAAATGAGCGCAACGCGATGGTGTTACGTATGACCGACGGTCATATTGTGACAGCGGTACAGGTGGCAGGTCTCGTGGCTAAGCGCATCCTTTGTTACACCAAGCAGGGTGACAATTTGTATCGCGGTCAGCGATACGGTTTCATCCGCTTTGGTTCGCGCGTGGATGTCTACTTACCCTTAGGCTCTCGCCCACGCGTGGCCATTGGTGACAAGGTCAGTGCGACGACGACCGTGCTGGCCGACTTGCCTGAAACCCTCTAGTGAGTATGCTTCATGCCTGTTGACCCTTTGCGCGATCCAGAACAACGCCACCGCAGCATTTACTTGCTGCCGAATGCGTTTACGACTGCTGCGTTATTTGCGGGGTTCTATGCTGTAGTTCAAGCGATGAACAATCGTTTTGAGATGGCGGCAATCGCAATCTTTGTCGCAATGGTGTTAGATGGCATGGATGGTCGTGTAGCGCGACTCACTAGAACAACTTCAGCTTTTGGTGAGCAGTACGATTCGCTTTCAGACATGACTTCCTTTGGCGTCGCACCTGCTTTGGTCATGTACGAATGGGTGCTCCACGACTTGGGCCGCTGGGGTTGGCTAGCCGCCTTCGTGTATGTGTGTGGTGCAGCCTTGCGTCTAGCAAGATTCAACACCAATATCGCAGTGGTGGATAAAAGATTTTTTCAAGGTTTGCCGAGTCCGGCTGCTGGTGCCTTGATTGCTGGTTTTGTGTGGCTAGTAGTGGACAACCATTTACAGATCCCCAAAGAGTTACTCGCCTGGACTGCTTTTGTCATCACCCTATATTGTGGTGTCGCGATGGTGTCTAACTTACCTTTTTATAGTGGCAAATCTTTCGCTTTGGGCCGCAGCGTGCCTTTTTGGGTGATATTGGTCTTTGTCGCAGGCTTTGTCTTCATCTCAAGCAACCCCCCCGTAGTCCTGTTTGGATTGTTTATCGTCTATGGCTTATCGGGGTGGGCTGTCTGGCTTTGGCGCTGGCAGCGCAGTAAACGCTGAGATAGCGCTTTACACGCTTAGCGTTTTAGCGCCTATCTCCGTCATCCAGAGTATCTGGATCGGGTGCTGGGTGAAAGCGGTTGACCAAGTTACCCTGAGGCCCCATGTATACGTACATCATGGAGTCCCATACGCCTTCCTGTTTGTAACGGTAGGCCCAGACGATTTCATTTCCTTTGGAAACTCCGTCTTTGTTGGCGGGTTCACCAAACTCACATGCTAATTCTTTGTCCGTCCATCTGCCAGACGCAAGCACTTGAAAGTGTGCATCTGTGAGCAGTTGCTGCAGGCCTACGACAGTCCCTTGTTTGCTAGTATTTGTGCCCCAAGCGTACTGTCCGTAAGGCTGCATCGTCCAGATGAGGCGTTCAGTGCCGTCATTCCGTTTACATGTTGTCGAGGGCTTGCCGAGCTTTTGTATGGCTTCGGTTACAGTCATGCCTGGCTTGACTGAAGAATAATTGACGCAACCGACCAGCAGGGTGATCGCAGCTATGCTCAACACAAAATTTATGTTGCGCTTGATACTTATTGAGTTTTTAGCAAACGGCTGATCGGAATTATATTTCAATTTGGCAATCATATTGGCTAATCTCAAAGGCTAATTTGTGATCCGGAATGGGTCAATAGTGTTCATTTTAGCCAATCGGCTATAATTCTGGAGCATTGTTGTTATTTATTGTTGTCTGTTCAATTATTTTTTTCCATCACGTCAGGGCGCCTCGGTCCTGACGCTTGTCATCTGAGGTCTTAAAATGTCTGTTGCTGATATTAAAAAATCCGACATCGTCGCGCAATTTCAACGTGCGCAAGGCGATACCGGCTCTCCAGAAGTTCAAGTGGCTTTGCTGACAGCTCGCATCAATGAGCTGACGGGTCACTTCAAAACCCACATGAAAGACCACCACTCACGTCGCGGCCTGCTTCGCATGGTGAGCCGCCGTCGTAAGTTGCTAGATTATCTCAAGAGCCGCAACCCAGATTCCTATCGTGCACTGATCGAAAAACTCGGTCTGCGTAAGTGATCGGTATCCATGGGGCAGTCTCCCCGTGAGTCAACCGTGGACGTTGCGGCACTTCTGCTGCAACGTCCACGGTTTTTCATTTGTAAGGAATAAATTGTCATGTTCAATAAAGTGACCAAATCGTTTCAGTATGGACAACATACTGTCGTGCTTGAGACCGGTGAAATCGCTCGCCAGTCTTCAGGTGCAGTGCTTGTAACGGTCGAAGATACTGTTGTACTCGCGACTGTTGTTGCCAAAAAAGAAGCCAAATCAGGCCAGGATTTTTTCCCCCTGACCGTTGACTACATCGAAAAAACCTACGCAGCAGGCAAAATCCCAGGTGGATTTTTCAAGCGCGAAGGAAAGCCTTCAGAAAAAGAAACACTGACGTCGCGTTTGATTGACCGTCCTTTGCGTCCATTGTTTCCCGAAGGTTTCTACAACGAAGTTCAGGTCATCATTCACGTTTTGTCCTGCAACCCTGAAATCGACCCTGATATTCCTGCAATGATCGGTGCCTCCGCTGCACTGGCGATTTCAGGGATCCCCTTTAATGGTCCGATTGGTGCTGCACGCGTTGGTTATATCGATGGCCAGTACTTAGTCAACCCAACAGCCACACAGCTTAAGACCTCGCAGATGGATCTCATCGTTGCTGGTACAGAAGCTGCAGTGTTGATGGTTGAGTCTGAGGCTCAGCAGTTATCTGAGGAAATCATGTTGGGTGGTGTGGTGTTTGGCCACAATGCCATGCAAGCCGTCATCGGCGCGATTAACGACCTCGTGCGCGAAGCTGGCAAGCCCGATTGGGATTGGCAGCCTGCAGTTAAAAATGAAGCGTTGATCGCTTCGGTCACTGCAGTGGCACAAGATGCACTTTACGCTGCCTACCAGACACGCCAAAAGCAAGAGCGCACCACACAATTGCGTCAGGTCTACGCGAACGTGCACGCTAATCTTGCCGCTGCGGCCACTACTCATGGTGTTTCCGCACCTGATGGCGTGACAGTCGACAATATTTTGTTTGACCTTGAGGCCAAAATCGTTCGTAGCCAGATTCTGAGCGGTGAGCCACGTATTGACGGCCGTGACACACGCACTGTGCGTCCAATCGAAATCCGCTTGGGCGTCTTGCCTCGCGTTCACGGTAGCGCGTTGTTCACGCGCGGTGAAACACAGGCCTTGGTGATTGCAACGCTCGGTACTAAGCAAAATGAGCAAATCATTGATGCGCTCATGGGCGAGTACCGTGACCGTTTCTTGATGCACTACAACATGCCTCCGTTTGCGACCGGTGAAACGGGTCGAGTCGGTACACCTAAGCGCCGAGAAATCGGTCATGGTCGTCTGGCCAAGCGCTCGCTCGTGCCTTTGTTGCCTGATGCCCAGGACTTTCAGTACACCATTCGCTTGGTTTCAGAGATTACCGAGTCAAACGGTTCGTCTTCCATGGCGTCCGTGTGCGGTGGTTCGCTGGCTATGATGGATGCGGGTGTCCCTCTCAAGGATCACGTTGCAGGTGTGGCGATGGGCTTGATCCTCAATGAGGGTAAGTTCGCTGTGCTCACCGATATCCTGGGTGATGAAGATCACCTCGGCGATATGGACTTCAAGGTGGCGGGTACTGAAAACGGTATCACTGCGCTACAAATGGACATCAAAATCCAGGGCATTACAAAAGAAATCATGCAAGTCGCATTGGCTCAGGCCCGCGACGGACGTCTGCATATTTTGAGCAAAATGCGCGAAGCTATTCAAAACTCGCGTGGTGAGCTGTCTGCATTTGCACCACGTATGCTCAGCATGAAGATCAATCCTGAAAAGATTCGTGACGTGATCGGCAAGGGCGGCGCAACGATTCGTGCGTTGACCGAAGAAACAGGTTGCCAGATCGACATCTCTGATGATGGCACGATCGTGATTTCGAGTGCAGATCTTGACCGTGCGCATGATGCACAGCGCCGTATTACTGAACTGACCGCTGATGTTGAAGTCGGTCAGGAATACGACGGTAGCGTCTTGCGTCTGCTCGACTTTGGCGCCATCGTGCAGGTCTTGCCAGGTCGTGATGGTCTGTTGCACATTTCCGAGATTGCAAACTATCGCATCGCCAATATCAATGACGTGCTCAAGGTCGGTCAGGCCTTACGCGTCAAAGTGATTGAGGCTGATGACAAAGGTCGTCTGCGTTTGTCGGTCAAAGCCATTGGTGGCATTGAGCAACAAGGTGGTGCACCTGCTGCTGATGCACCCGCTGCAGCTCCAGTCGCACCAGAGGCGCCCGCTCAGTAATTAGTGGTAGTCTGTTAAACCCTGTCAGCTCACAAGCCGGCAGGGTTTTTTTTTGTCAATGCGTACAGTCCTGCCAGTCTAAATAGACGATCACGACGCAACATTTCGAACATAGGTTCAGGTTGTCTTCGGCCACTAGAAACTAAGTCAGACACTGTGAGGTCTAGCGCGTCGGACAGTATTTGACGATGTGTTGGCCACCACTTTGAGAGTAAGCGGTCCGGATCGATGAGGCCAAGCTGTTGACGCCTCAGTTCTGAACGGCTGAAATCCTTGATATTCCAGGTCAACACACTAATCGGCCCCGCATGTATGGCGACGACAGCAGCTATGCCCGTAGCAGCCACATGTTTGTCTTTGCGGTCAGTATGTTTCAACATGCTCTCAAAAGGTGTCACGTCACCCATGTTGGCAGCAGGAAACTGCTCTTGCATACTCTGCCATTCAGTCTTGAGTATCTCTGGATCGATTGGCCATAGTCGCGCCGCATTGCGTTGCCACTCTTGGCCAATCTTGTCTGTCCAGAGTGGAATAAATAATCCAGCTTTGGCAAGATTCAGGAAAAGCGGTCTGAGCAAACCTGACATCATGATGCAGGCATCTAAAACCAAAGCCGGGCGCTGTGAGTCTTGAGGAACTGAGTATTGAGCTTCGGTCATGCAGAAAAGAATTAAGCCAGAGCGTGTTTGGTCGCTCGGACGATTGTTTGCGCATCCACTCCAAAAAATGCTCTGAGCGCTGCGCGAGTATCGCTGCGACCAAAACCATCTGTCCCGAGGGTCATCAGTCGGCGGCTTGAGGGGATATACGCCCGGACCGTTTCAGGGACCGCACGTACATAATCTGTTGCCGCAATGATGGGGCCTTGGCTCTTGGAGAGTTGCTGGTAGATAAATGGTACACCAGCTGCGGGGTCACCTGTGAGCGCCGCTTGTTCGCAAGCCAAGCCGTCGCGCGCTAGTTCGCTCCAGCTCGTCACGCTGTACACAGACGTTGTAATGCCTTCTGCGCTCAGCAGTTGAGCGGCTTTGATGACCTCGGTCAAAATTGCACCAGAGCCTAGCAAAGTGGCTTGTGCCTTTTCCTTTTTGGCCGGGTAAACATTAAAGAGATACGCGCCGCGCAAGATGTCTTCGCGCACACCCTCTGGCAAGGTCGGTTGGGCGTAATTTTCATTCATCAGTGTGACGTAATAAAACACGTCCTGCTGCTCTACCATCATTTCTCGCACGCCCTGATCAATGATCACGGCCATCTCTCCTGCAAACGCGGGATCGTAGGCTTTGCAATTAGGGATGGTTGCCGCATGCAAATGGCTTGTGCCATCCTGATGTTGAAGGCCTTCACCGCCAAGTGTTGTTCGGCCTGAGGTCGCACCCAATAAAAAGCCTCGGGGGCGTTGATCTGCGGCGGCCCAGATCTGATCGCCGACACGCTGAAAGCCGAACATGGAGTAATAGATATAAAAAGGCAACATCGCCAAACCATGCACGCTATAGCTTGTTGCAGCAGCAGTCCAACTTGCGATCGCACCAGCTTCGGAAATGCCTTCTTCCAAGATTTGACCGTCAAGTGCCTCGCGATAGCTCAGCACAGAACCAATGTCCTCGGGTGCATAACGTTGACCGACACTCGAATAAATCCCCACTTGTTTAAACAGGTTAGCCATGCCAAACGTACGTGCTTCGTCTGCCACAATCGGCACAATACGTGGTCCAAGCACAGGGTCCTTGAGCAAATTACCTAGCACCCTGACAAAGGCCATGGTCGTACTCATTTCTTTGCCTTCGGCTTGGGTGGCAAACTGGCTGTACTGAGACATGTCTGGCACGGCGACGGATTCACAGGTCGTTTCACGCTTGGGCAAAAAGCCACCAAGTGCTTGACGTTGCTTTTGTAGATACAGCATTTCCGGACTCTCAGGGGCCGGGCGATAAAAACTGAGTGAAGTCGCCTGTTCGTCTGTCAAAGGTAAGTTAAAGCGATTACGAAACTCAATCAGATCGTTGTCGTCGAGCTTTTTCTGACTATGCGTCGTCATTTTCCCTTGACCTGCACTGCCCATGCCATAGCCCTTCTTGGTGTGGGCCAGGATCACCGTGGGTTGACCCTTGTGATTAGCCGCCGCCGCATAGGCGGAATGTATTTTGACGAGATCATGCCCGCCACGCTTGAGGCGATCGATCTGATCATCCGTCATGCCTTGCGCCAAGCGTGCAAGCTCTTCATTTTGACCAAAAAATGTATCGCGATTAAAGCGACCATCCTTGGCGGCAAAGGTTTGCATCTGACCATCGACGGTGTTGGCAAATGCACGCGTCAGAGCGCCCGTAAGGTCTCGTGCAAAGAGCCCATCCCAGTCGCTACCCCACACTAACTTAATGACATTCCAGCCTGCGCCGGTAAAGAGTTTTTCCAGTTCATCAATGATTCGACCGTTGCCTCGTACGGGTCCATCCAGGCGTTGCAGGTTGCAATTGACGACCCAGACTAAATTATCTAATCCTTCTCGCGCAGCAAGCGTCAAGGCGCTCATGGACTCCGGCTCATCCATTTCCCCATCGCCAAATACCCCCCAGACTTTGCGCGACTCGCAGTTCAGCAAATTACGATGTGTGAGGTAACGCATAAAGCGCGCGTGATAGATCGAGCTGATCGGACCGATTCCCATCGAGCCTGTCGGGAACTGCCAGAAATCTGGCATCAACCAAGGATGTGGGTAGCTCGACAGTCCTTGCGCACCGTTTTTGATGGCTTGAATTTCTTGGCGATAGTGCAACAGGTCTTGTTCTTCGAGTCGCCCTTCAAGGTATGCACGTGCATAGACGCCCGGTGCGCTATGGGGTTGAAAGAATACCAAGTCGCCACGGTGCTGCCCAGGCTCTGTACCGTGCCGAGCTTCGAAAAAGTGATTGAAACCGGTTTCAAACAGATCGGCAGCGCTTGCATAGCTGGCGATGTGCCCACCGAGCTCACCGTAAGCTTGATTAGCCCGCACCACCATTGCTAACGCATTCCAACGCATGATTGAGGCCAAACGCTCTTCGATAGCCAGATCACCCGGAAAGACAGGTTGCTGATCGACAGAGATCGTATTGATATAGGGCGAGCTGAGCTCGGGGCGCCAACCCACCTGCGCGGTATGCGCAGTACGGACCAGCTCATCGAGTAAAAACTTCGCGCGTTCGGGACCTTCACTTGCTAGCACCGCTAACAGCGCTTGCTGCCATTCATGCGTCTCCTGGATATCGGTGTCGACAGAGACATTTACCCAAGAAGAGGGGCGGGGATCAATAGCAGCGTTCATGGTGTGCAGTCTTTTAGTGAAGAGTATGTATATCGATATTTTAGGGAATAGTGCGCAGCATGGGATGCCTTAATGATAGGTTGAAATGCTAATATGCAGCATTAAATTTTGTTTTTTAAAAAATAACAGCATAATGAAACTAGATTCGATCGATTTAAAGATATTGTCAGAGTTGCAGCTCGATGGAGCATTGTCAAATATCGAGTTGGCACGTCGTGTGCATTTGAGCCCATCGCCATGTCTAGCACGAGTGCGTGCTTTGGAATCTGCAGGGGTCATTGACCGTTACGTGGCACTGGCCAATGCCGCTGCGCTTGGCTTGGGACTCAATGTCTTTATCAATATCAGCCTTAAAAGCCAGAGCAAAGAATCACTTGCGCATTTTGAGCAGCGCATTAGTGAGCACGACGAGGTGATGGAGTGTTACCTCATGACGGGCGATAGCGATTATCTGATTCGAGTGGCAGTCGCTGATATCGCAGCATTGGAAAAATTTATCCTTGAGCAGTTGACCCCAATACCTGGGATTGAAAAAATCCGGTCGAGTTTTGCACTCAAACAGGTGCGATATAAAACGGCCTTACCGCTCCCAGCAAAAACAGACGTATAGTATCGATTCGTTACAAAAACTGTTTAAAGGATTCGCGAGACATGAGTGAAGTCTTCTCCCCCACACCAGCCTGGCAAGAGCAAATATTCAAGGTTCTCAAAGAAGGTGGTATTCAACAAGTGTCTTATGTGCCAGACGCCGGACATGCGCATGTGATTCGCCGTGTCAACGAAGATCCTGATATGCGAGCCATCGTGTTGACAACCGAGGAAGAGGGTGTTGCCGTAGCAGGTGGTGCCTGGTTAGGTGGCCAGCGACATGCTCTGTTGATGCAAAGTAGTGGCGTGGGTAACTGTATCAACATGATGTCCTTGCTGCAGAGTTGCCGCTTTCCTTTTTTGACGCTGGTGACGATGCGTGGCGAGTACGCAGAATTCAATCCCTGGCAGGTGCCCATGAGCAAAGCGACTCAAGCTGCGATGGAGTTGATGGGCATCAAGGTCTATCGTGCCGAATATGCAGATGAGGTCGAAGATGTTGTAGGCGCCGCTTTGGATTTCGCTTTTGAGGGTGGAGAGCCCGTCGCGGTATTGCTGTCACAGCGTTTGATTGGACGCAAGAAATGGTTGCGCAATTAAGCAACGACAACTAAACGTGCCGATCTGATTTCATTCATCGTGCGTGGTCCAACATCTTCCAAGATATCTAGATAGGAATTTCAATGAGTCAAGTTCAGTCCTCTAACAGCGTCATTGATCGTCGCGAGTTTGTCACTGCTCTGATTGCCAAGTGCCCAGAGTCTTTAATCGTCACAGGTTTGGGTTCCGCGACCTATGACGTATTCTCCGCGGGTGATCGCGATAAAAACTTTTACCTGTGGGGTGCCATGGGTGGTGCAGCCGCTATGGGTCTAGGCCTTGCACTGGCTCAGCCAGACAAGTCTGTGATGGTGATTACAGGTGATGGAGAGCAATTGATGGGTATTGGCGCCTTGGCGACGATCAGTGCTCAAAAGCCTGCCAATCTCACCATCGTCGTACTCGATAACGGCCATTTTGGCGAGACAGGGATGCAGTTTAGTCACTCTAGCCTCGGCACAGATCTGTCCGCCGTGGCCAAGGCGTGCGGGATTGTCAATTCCTATCAAGTTAAGGATATGGCAGGCTTAAGCCAGGTGGAGCAAAACGTCAACGCGCGTCAAGGTGTGACGTTTGCGCAGATTTTGGTCAAACCTGATGATCTGCCACGCGCGTTACCCTCACGTGATGGCGTATTTGTTAAGAACCGCTTTCGCGCTGCCTTGGATCTGGCACCGTTCTAAGCTAGGTTTTCGCAGGATAAAGATGACAAGCAACCTCACCTTGCGCATCGCGCAACAAGTGAGGATGCTTGACTGAGCACTCGGGTCGACGTTGTTG
>CAWUWN010000055.1:0-12271 GCA_963926265.1 uncultured Burkholderiaceae bacterium | reverse complement strand
TAACGCCCACTTGTCTGCGTAATAAGCCCTTGCGGATGGGATAGCCGATCTCCAACTGCTCAACTACGAGTGCTGGAGCATTCGAAGAGATCGTTGCTGAGACCTGCGAGGATGGCAATGCTAAGTGAGCGGGGCTCAATGCCTGACCACGTTTGGCAAATGTCGGAATCGCAGCAAACAATTCACGCGCATACGGATGCCTGGGGGCTCTAAAAAATTGCTCTGCAGGCGCAGTCTCAACAATCTCACCAAACCGCATCAACGCCACAGTATCGGCCACATCATGCACAACGGCTAAATCATGGGTGATCAACAAAACCGCCATACCGAGCTCTTTCTGAATATCACGAATCAAACTTAGCACTTGTGCCTGCACCGTCACATCCAAGGCTGTTGTCGGTTCATCCGCAATCAAGAGCGCAGGCTCTGCAGCCAGAGCAATCGCGATCATAATGCGTTGTTTTTGTCCGCCAGAAAACTGAAAGGGGTAATCATCAATACGTTGCTCGGGATCAGGAATTCCGACGCGCTGCAACCACTGAATCGCACGCGCACGTGCCGAAGCGCCGCGCAAGTCTGTATGTGTAACGATTGCCTCACATAACTGATCACCAATTCGCAGGACAGGGTTTAGACTGGTGCCAGGCTCCTGGAAAATCATACCGATACGTCCACCCCTGACTGCACGCATCGAGGACTCAGACAAAGTATTGAGGTCCACACTGCCCACCAGAATTTTTCCCTTTGTCACGCGCAAGGCTTCAGGCAATAGTCTCATCAACGCGAGTGCGGTCATGCTCTTGCCTGAGCCAGACTCACCCACTAAGGCAAAGGTCTCGCCACGATGCACGGTCAGCGCCAAGGCCTGAACAGCATGGCGCCAGGCGTCACCAGTGTCTATCACAATATCGAGATCTTGCACCTCAAGTATTGGTGCCACAACGCTCTTATCTGCATCGGCCGTTAAAACAGAGGCAACCGATGGTGGCATCGCTGAAGTAGGCTTGGAAACACCATTCGATGCAAAAAGCTTGAAGCGTCGCGGACGGAACATCCGCGAACGGGGATCAAACGCATCGCGCACCGCATCGGCAAACAAGTTGGCAGCCAGCACTAAAGCTAGCATAAACACGAATGCCGCAAGCAGGTTCCACCAGATCATCGGATCACGTGACATTTCAAAACGTGACTTTTCAATCATTGAACCAAAGGAATTCATACTCGGATCAACACCAATCCCGAGATAAGACAAAACTGCCTCATACAAGACCAGACCTGAGAATTCCAACACCACCGTGATCAGGACGATATGCATGACGTTTGGCAGTAAGTGTCGCGCCATGATGCGCCAATTAGAAATGCCGAATGCCCGGGCAGCCTGCACGTACTCAAGCTCACGCAACTTAAGCGCCTCGGCACGCAACAACCGACACAAGCCTGCCCAGCCGGTCAATCCCAAAATCATACACAGCAGAAAAAGTCGCAGATCAGCACGCTGAGCAGCGGTCGGAAACAGACCGGGATGCGTATCAATATAGACCTGCATCATCAGGACGCAAGCCGCGATCAACAGCACACCTGGGATTGACGTGAGCGTGGTGTAAACATACTGGATCACATCATCGATCCAGCCTTTGAAATATCCCGCGGAGATACCGAGGATCAGTGCTGGAGGCAGCATCGCGACAGTCGTCAGACTACCGATCACCCAAGCAGTACGAATGCTTTTTAAAGCTTGCCACAACACATCATTACCCGTGCGATCTGTCCCTAACACGTGATAGCCCGTTGCCAAACCAAACACGACTCCCAGCAACAGACACAACACAAAGACCGTAATCAGCATGGCACGCCAAGGGAGTTCAGACTCTCCGCGCGCGATCTGTCTGAAGACCTCAGCACGCGAGCCTTGGCCTGCACACAACACCATCACACTTGAGATCAACAGCGCCACCAAGCCGCCAGCTAGCAATCCTAGCCCCGCGCGACGTCCGACATCACTCCCCCATTGCGCAGCGGGGTCCGAGAGATGTCGCCCCCCAAAGCGTAAGCGCGGGAAGTCTCGCGTCGGCGCGCCTCCGTCTTGCAACACCGACTCCTTGGTGAATTGAAGCCAAGCCAAGGGAGCAGAGTATGTTTTTTCAGGCCGAACAAACGCCGTGTCTTCAAGCAAAGCGTCCAGTACCGACACCACCTTGGGTGCGTAAACAGGGGTGACAGTCGCAGGCGCGCCCGCGACTGGCGGCAAGCGCGGCTGAAAATGCATGGAGTCAAGCAAGCCGATCAAAACAAAGACAGAGAGCACCACCGCCGAGCACATCGCAGGTGCACTGCGCGCCACTCTAGACCATGTTGCACGCAAATTGCGGGAGCGTGAAACATGCCAGGCATAGATCAGGGTCGCAGCAAACAGTGCGAAGATTGCGATATCGGTCCAAAGGAAAATGATTTTAGGCATGGCGGCTACTCGAAACGCACGCGCGGATCTGCGAGCGTGTAGGAAATGTCCGCCAGAATCAAGCCGACGATATAGAGACTTGCGCCCAGAAAGACCATCGCACGCACGACCGAAAAGTCTTGCGCACCGATCGCATCAATCGTGTAGCTTCCCAAACCTGGAATGCCAAAAAATGACTCGGCAATCAGACTGCCCATGAACAGCAAGGGTAAAGCCGAGACCGTGCCCGTCAAAATAGGCAACATTGCGTTGCGCAACACATGTTTAAACAACACGACGCGTTCACTCAAGCCGCGAGCTCGCGCGGTACGAACATAGTCCTTGCCAATTTCCTCGAGAAACAGGCTGCGATAAAACCGCGCCTCAGGTCCTAGGCGTGAAATGATTGCGACTAGCACTGGTAGCGCTAAAAACTTAATAGCATCCCACCCCCAGGAAAAACCTGAGTAAGGCACCAGCCGCAATATTTTAGAAAACAACCACTGACCGGCGATGATGTAAAACAAGCCCGAGATTGATAGCATCAATACGCATAAGACCACCCCCCAAAAATCAAGGCGCGTTGTGCGAAAAAAGACCAGCGATAAAGAAAAGGCGATACTCACGAGCAGCCCAAGAATAAAGGTCGGAATCGCTAACGCAAGACTAGGCCACATCCGCACTCCGATTTCACGTCCGATGTCACGCCCTTCATCTGAAGCACCAAAATCAAATTTCAACAGCGGGACCGAACGCTGATAAAAAATAGTATCGGTATATTTATTGAGGCCAGTCGCCTCAGTATTTAAAAAGAGCGGTTTGTCGTAGCCACGATCGACCTTCCATTTTTCGACGGCATCGGCGCTGACACGCTGTCCACCAATCGCGAGTCGCGCCATATCGTCAGGCGTATTGACCGCAAAAAACAAAGTAAAGGTAAATAAATTGACGCCTACCAAAATCAACGCGCCATACATTAACCGCCGAATAATATAGGCGATCATTTGTGTTGCTCCTGCGTTGGGTGTGCATGCGTTTGGTTTGCCAGCGCATGCTCACCGAATGCATTGAGACGTTCTTGTCTGCGCAACACTCGCCAAGCCGGCCACACAACCGCGACAAGCAAGGCAATCAAGACACCGAGCGGCCACCAAACAGGCGGATTCCATTCCGCGATTTTCTTGGCGCGCAAGTCTGGATCAATCTTCATATACTGCAGAGTATTGCGCACCATTTGTGTCGGCTTGGCATTACCGACCCATTGCTGGAACGCGCCACCCGATTTTGGAAAGGCACCAAACATCCACGGCGCATCCACTTGCAGGATTTTTGTCATCTCCGCGATCACTTTGGCTTTTTCATCACCATCTGGCAAATCACGCATTCTTTCAAAGAGCGCGTCGTACTCTGTATTGGTGTAATTGGAAGCATTTTCACCACCCTTGCCTGCTTTGACGTTTGGGCCATACAACAAGAACAGAAAATTTTCTGCATCAGGATAGTCGGCCACCCAGCCCCACATATACATTTGGGCAACGCCTCGTGCCATTTTTTCCTGAAACCGGTTGTAGTCAGTTGAGCGCACATCGAGTTGCACGCCAATATTGGCAAACTGACGTCGCATCCAATCGAGCGTGGGGCTTGAGCCACCCGCACCGCTTGCCGAATCAAAATGCAACACTAGGGGCTCACCGGTTTTCTCGTGCCGACCGTTTGGGTAACCCGCTTCGGCTAATAAACGTCGCGCCTCATCGAGAGACTTACGTTGCGGCTTGCCGTCTTTGACGTCATACACCACACGATTGATCCCTGCCTCACCACGCTCATAACCAAGAATGCCGGGCGGGATCGGTCCGTAGGCCACCTGCGCCTGATCATTTTGAAAAATTGCGACGAACTCTTCCCAGTTAAACGCGATGCTTAAGGCCTGACGTAGTTTGCGATTGCGGATCTGTTGTTCTGGTGTATCGCCCTGCCCCACCACTGGGTCACGCCAATTGAAACCAAAGTACTGCATTTGCGCTTCGACAGTGGTGGGCAGCTGAATGCCATGTTTTGAGTACAAGGCAGCTTTTTCAGTTGAGTCGCTCGCGGCCACCAGCATCGCCACACCCGTATCACCACGGTCTACTTGAGGAATATCGTAATAGCCCTGCATGAACTTGCCCTGCAGGGGGATGCTTTCTTTTTCAATATTAAAAACAATACGATCAATAAAGGGCGTCATTGTTCCGCAGTCCGCCAAGAGCCCCGCAGCACGATCACCCGGCTCACCTTCACAAGGATAGGGCTCGCCGCGAAAATTCGGATTACGAGAGAGTACGTGACGCCTATTTTGCAGAGACTCCGTCAACATATAAGGACCCGTACCGACTGGCCAGTGATTCAACGAAAGATTACGTTGCGCCATCCCTGGTTGACTGTAAAAGCGATCTGCCTCCCAGGGAATTGGTGCGACAAACGTCATGGCCAGCCAATACTTAAACTGTGGGTACAAACCTTTGACGCGGATACGCAGAGTGTGCTCATCCAAGGCTTCAATGCCAGAAAATCCTATGCTGCGCAGATCGAGCCAAGGTAAATCACGTGTGCCCAGAGGTACGTCCTGACGGAGCGTAGTATCGATTTCGCGCAGACGCTTGCCATAGGCTTGCATGCCCACAATATGCTGTGCCAGGGTCGAGAAAATCGGTGAGGCCACTCGAGGACTCGCCAGCCTGCGCAAGGCATATACATAGTCATAGGCGGTCAACGCGCGGGTACCCGTATGCTGAAAGTCTGGAATTGAAAACTTACCCTCAAACGCCGCTCCCTCCAAAGGCCAATATTCAAAGCGACCATCTTGCTTGCGCGCAAAAGCCGGGTGGGGTTGGTACAACACACCTGGACGCAACTGAATGTCATACACGCTCTCAACAATTTCTTTGGCAGGCGTTTCTGCATCTAAGATGTTGCCCTGCCAATCCAGAAACACAGGCTCTGCGATGTGCGTGGCAGTTCGGGGGATCAGCTCGTAGGGACGCTTGAGGTAATGGTAGCCATATAAAGACTCATAAATATTATAGGTGTAGGGCGTCTCGTCAGTCGAATACGAGCGCGCAGGGTCGAGATATTTGGGCGAGCGCTGTGTAAAGGCGGTGTATAGAACATTTTTTTGTTCTGCACCTGCTGCATAAGGACTGTTGATGGGAGAGTCAGCCGAAGCTTGCCCAGAGGGCGGGCTTTGTTCGCAAGCGGTCAACAACACCGTTGCACATAAAACGAAAGATCCAACGATACGACTTAGGAACATTTTTTATTCTTCCAGCATTGCACACGCCATACCCAGGGTGCCACTGCAGCAGATTCAGACCACAACCCGAGCTTTTGCTGACGTGCGGACTTCTCAAGTGCAGGGAGCGCTTTATCCCTCAGATACTTGCCATTAGCCTGCTGATTCGCCCAGGCCATTCCTTGCTCGACTTGTAGTCGATTAGCCGTCGTGCCCTCCACCGGAAGGTCACAAATATGGCGGTCATAGCGGTCTTTTTCAAAACAGACTGCAGAGAGTGTTTTACCCGCTACGTACTGGGCAAGATTTTTACGAGAGGCTTCACCAAAAGGTTGGCCAGGCTGGCTACTGCCGTGTGCGGTTTCTGGTGCATCAATGCTAGCAAGACGGATACGCTCTTGCTTGTTTTCCACTAACAAGTTGACGGTATCACCATCCGAGACGCGAACCACTTTCCCTGTCAACTTGTAAGAACCGCCTGCAGCATGAGCCGTAGAGAGGATCTGTAATGGGGATGATTGAATCGCCCAGAGCCCCATTAAAGTCGTAGCAGCCGCAAGAACCCAGTAAAAATTGATTTTTTTTTGTTGATTGTTATTCATTTAAACTATTGATTTATAAAGAAATATTAAATTAAACAGCCCTTAAGAGTCCGTGGAAGATATGCCTACCCAATAACTGAACTCCGAGCTCGGTTTGAGCCCTGCTCTTGAACTAAGTTCACTCTGACCGCCAACATGATTTAATGCTCCATCTTCGCACTCACAGCAACTGACATCAGACCACATTTGGGCAAAGTTTAACCATGCAAATCGTATTCCTTGATAGCGACACCATCCCAACACCTCTAGCCGCTCCTGAATGGGTCACCAAATGGG
Organism: uncultured Burkholderiaceae bacterium; assembly: GCA_963926265.1. Lineage (GTDB taxonomy): Bacteria > Pseudomonadota > Gammaproteobacteria > Burkholderiales > Burkholderiaceae_B > Zwartia. The sequence continues at coordinate 5,685 of CAWUWN010000055.1, read as the reverse complement.
TCAATCTGCCTGCGACACCACAAGATCCCGACGCAGTGGTTCAGGCGCTTACCGACGCCGACATCTGCATCACGAACAAAATTAAGCTCACTCAAGGCATTTTGGCTAGACTGCCAAAACTGAAATTTGTTTGTGTCGCAGCAACAGGTTATGACTGTGTGGATCTGCAGGCCTGTCGCGAACATGGCGTGATCGTGTCAAACGTACCTGGCTACTCGCGTCAAAGCGTAGGAGAAGGTGTCATCGGTTTTATTTTTTCTCTCCGACGCGCCTTGCCCTACTATCAAACGACAGCACGTCAAGCTTGGCCGGACTCCTCGCACTTTTGCGTCCATGGCGCACCGGTGCTCAACGTTCGAGGTGCAACACTCGGTATTTTTGGGCGCGGTGCGATTGGCAACGAAGTCGCCACCCTGGCGCAAGCCCTTGGCATGAATGTCCTTTTTGGTGAGCATCGCAACCGTCCTGATGTTCGACCAGGCTATGTGCGCTTTGAGACTCTATTGTCGCAAAGCGACATCATTACTCTGCACTGCCCGCTAACCGAAGCTACGCGCAGCATGATCGGACAAGCAGAAATCGCTCAGATGAAGCGCGGCGCAATGCTAATTAATACTGCCCGCGGCCCTCTCATTAATGAGCAAGCCGTCGCAGATGGTTTGCTCAGCGGTCAACTTGGCGGTGTGGCACTCGATGTACTGGCAGTCGAACCCCCCCCTGCTGAAAACCTGCTATTACAAATGCATATACCCAACCTCATCATTACACCTCACATCACGTGGGCCAATGAACATGGTATGCGCAGCCTCATGGACGGAATCGTCGGCAATCTCAATGCTTTTGCACAGGGTCAGCCTGTCAATGTAGTGAGCTGAGATATTTTTGAGTACTCCCCAAACTCAGCAGTCATTGCGCTCGGCCTATATCAAACTGGTGCTCTGCGCCTTTCTATGGGGTGCGACTTTTATCGCTGGACGTATTGCGGTTCAGGTGATGCCACCTTTGACTGTCGCAACAGGCCGCTTTATCGTCGCGTCTCTTTTGTTGCTATTGATTGCCTATCGCGTCGAAGGTGGCTTACCCAAACTCAGCCACAAGCAAATTTGGGTCACCCTTTTGTTGGGCCTGACCGGCGTCTCGATCTATAACGTCTTTTTCTTTGGGGCGCTTGAGCGTATGCCTGCTGGAAAAACGGCGCTACTTGTTGCACTCAGCCCAATCATGACGGCAGTCACCGTGGCACTGATCCTAAAAGAAAAACTTGGTCCTTATCGTTGGGGCGGCATTGCACTGGCGCTCATTGGCACCCTCACAATCGTGACGCAAGGCGATATCCTCGGTGCTACGCAAGGACTTTTACACTCCTTTGGCTGGGGTGAGCTGCTGATGCTGGGTGCCATCATCAGCTGGGTCAGCTACACCGTGATCAGTCGTTTTGCGTTACGCGGACTTTCACCAATCGCCGCAACAACCTACGCCTCGCTGTGGGGTGCCTTGGTGCTAGGTCTTGCCGCACTCACCGAAATTGATTCACTCGGGCCAGAAATGCTCAACTGGAGCAACTTTTTCACCATTTTTTATCTGGGCGCGTTTGGCTCAGCGATTGCCTTCATTTGGTATAACGAAGGTGTCAAAATGATTGGACCGGCCCGAACGGTTGTCTTTACAAACCTTGTTCCTGTTTTTGGCTTATTGTTAAGCTATCTGATCCTCGACGAACCCATTTATATTTCGATGGTGATCGGCGGAGCGATTGTTATTGCTGGTGTCACCCTCACTAATCAGGCTAAAAAATGAGTGCTCAACATACCTCTCAAACATCTCAAAAACCTCTTTACGTTGGATGCGCTACTGGTTTCTCAGGAGACCGGACGGATGGCGCGGGCCCTGTCGTTGACACGCTCATCGCGTTGGGTGGCGGCGTGCTCAATTTCGAAACGCTCGCCGAGCGAACACTCGCTCTGGCACAAATTGAAAAGCGTAAAGATCCTAAGATGGGTTACGAGCCCTTGCTCGCCGATCTGGTCGGCCCGGTGCTCAGACGCTGCCTCGATCATAAAATTCAAATTGTCAGTAACTTTGGTGCCGCCAATCCTCAAGCGGCGGCCCAAAGAATCTTTGCACTCGCAAGAGAGCAAAATCTTCGTCCCCCTCGCATCGCAGTCGTTTTCGGTGATGATCTGACAGAACCCGAGCAACTTAAGTTTTTGCTAAAAAAACTCGGTTCGAATATTGACCCCGCTCGCGTGGTCAGCGCAAACGCCTACATTGGCGCCTTTGAAATTGCCCAAGCGCTCAAAGAAGGCGCAGATGTCGTGGTGACAGGACGCGTTTCTGACCCTTCTCTGACCCTTGGCCCAGCCATCGCACATTTTGGTTGGGCGATGGATGACTGGCACAAAATGGGCTGCGGCACGATGGCTGGTCACATGCTTGAGTGCGGCACGCAGGTCTCGGGTGGCTATTACAGCGTGCCAGGACAAAAGTCCGTCCCTGGGATGGATCAAATCGGCTTTCCGATCGCGGAGATTCGCGCAGATGGTACGTTTTCAGTCTTTAAAGCAAACCACACCGGTGGACTCGTCGACGACCGAACAGGTCGTGAACAAATTCTGTACGAAGTACATGACCCCGCCCGTTACCTCACGCCAGATGTCACAGCTGACATCACCGCAGCCAGCATCACGCAAGAAGGCCCTGATCGTATTCGTATCGAAGGTATCCAGGGACATCAAAGACCTGCCGAACTCAAAGTCAACGTCTGTTATGACAATGGCTATCTGGCTGAAGCGGAAATATCCTATGCCGGCTTTCGCGCAAGAGAGCGCGCTGCACTTGCTGGAGAAACTGTGCGCAAGCGTATCGGTCACTTACTTCCCTTACGCGTGGACTTAATTGGCGCGATCAGTATTTTTGGTGATGACGCAGGTGAGCTCGTGGGCAAAGGCTTGCCTGAGGCCCGCGACGTACGCTTGCGTGTTGCGGGTGTACACATTGATAAATCGATCGCTGAAAAGATTTTGCGTGAAGTCACCTCGCTCTATTGCTGTGGCCCAGCAGGAGGCGGTGGCGTTCGCACCTCTCTCAGACCAAGATTGGATACCTTATCCTGCACGATCCCACGTGAATCCGTCCCTTGTGGCTACAGCTTTGTCGAGGAGCAGCGCGCATGAATGCAACAACCCATCCAACCACTCAACTGCCCCTTTTTCAACTCGCACATGGCCGTGCCGGTGACAAGGGCAACACATCTAATATCAGCGTCATTGCGTGGGATCAAGCCTGCTTCGATGTACTGGTTGCCCAAGCAACCGAAGCGAAAGTCGCCGAATGGTTCGGGTATAGACACCCAAGTAAAGTCACGCGTTACGTTTTGCCTAAACTAATGGCCATGAACTTTGTCCTCGAAGGCATCCTTGACGGCGGTGTTAATGATGCGCTGAACTTGGATACCCATGGAAAAGGATTATCCTTTTGGATGATGGATATGCCCATTGAAGTTTCAAACGTTCTTGCTAAAAAGCTTGCGGTCAAAGAGTACTCACCGTCTGTCTAGTCGCCGCAGCTTCAAATTTCATTTATTTATTTTTTTTCTTTGGAGTCCTTATTATGAAAAATAGACGCATTGCTCTGATAGCTGGCCTCTCAGCACTCGCCTGTTTGACCGCCCCGATTGCCTTTGGGCAAACCTATCCAACCAAGACTATTAAGCTTGTCGTACCCTTTCCTGCAGGCGGCGCCACTGACATGGTGTCACGCGTAGTCGCCCAACAGCTCGGCATCGAACTCGGTCAAAGCGTTGTGGTTGAAAACCGTGCTGGCGCAGCGGGTACTATTGGATCAGAGATGGTCGCCCGTGCCGCACCCGATGGCTACACTATATTGATTGCGACATCGAGCACCCACACGATCGGGCCTTTGCTAAACCCAAAGATCCCATACTCGCCCACCAAAGACTTTACGCCGATTATGTTCCTCGCATCCTCCCCGCAAGTGGTAGTGGTGCCACTATCATCGCCTGTAAAAACAATGCCTGAACTGATTGACTACATCAAGAAAAATCCTGGCAAGTTGAACTTTGGTTCTGCAGGCACCGGTGGTATTCCACATTTGTCAGCAGAACGATTCCTGGCCATGACAGGGACAAAAATGACCCATGTCCCATATAAGGGAACTGCCTTGGCTATGCCTGATTTAATGGCAGGCCGATTGGACATGATGTTTGACTCGATCTCTGTGTCTTTGCCACATATTCGTGATGGAAAAATTCGTGCACTTGCAGTAACTTCCAGCACACCCTCTTCCGTTGCTCCGACCATTCCTCCCTTGACTAATTTCGTACCAGGCTACGAGTCTCTCACGTGGTTTGGTGTGTTTGGTCCAGCCGGCATGCCAGAGCCCGTATTAACCAAGCTCAACACAGCCTTGAATCAAGCATTAAAAGATCCAAAATTGAAGGCTCAGCTTGCGAAGCTCGGTTTTGAGCCAGGCGGAGGCAGCTCCGCTAACTTTGCCAAGAAAATGGTTCAAGAAGGTGCAATATGGAAAAAGGTCATCTCGGATGGCAATATCACCATTGCAAAGTGAACCAGCACTCGTTAAGAATCACGTTCACCCAAAGAAGCTTTTACTGAGTAAATGGACCGCAGTCAGGCCCACGCATAAAGAAAAGCATTTTTGGGTGATCAAGGTCATTGAGCCTGAAGTGCTTGGTGCACCCGTGGTTGAGCTTGAGTTAGAGGCCGCCATGACAGGACGCGTGATTCGGATGGCATGGCGTGACTTAAAAGACCCACAACACTGGCGACGAGGCTGGGTTTAAAACTCTTTGCTGACGCGCTTTAATTACTGACGCGCTTGCTGATCAAGCGAATCAATAGGCTCGCCACATACAGCACAACCAAAGTACCTGTTAGATCGCCCACAAACATAGGCAAAATCCCAGACCACGCGTCTACGGACAAACCCGTCAAATAAAAATACAGGTTGTGTGGGAACACGTTAAACACGGCGCCTGCCACTGCGTACACCATGAGTTGTGAATGCTGTAAACCTGCCAAGTCATTTGGCAGCCTTAACCATCGCGTACACATATGCACTGCAACTAGAGGTCCAAGTGCTGATAGCGCACCTATCACTAACGCATTGAAAGGCTCGTACCAAAGCTGAGTCAAGTTGGTGAGGACCGCCCCAAAAAATAACCCAAGAGCCCCCAACCAACCTCCCACCATGACGGCCAACATACGAATCGCCGCCGGCAAAAAAAACCAACTTATAAAACCAGTCAGATGAATCTCCGTAAAAAGTGCACTATTAAATTGGTAGAGTGCAACCCAAGCAAGAGCAACGCCCAGTACAAATAAAATCATCGCCCCAAAACTGGAGCGATGATTTGATTCTGTTTGCTTGGGAGCGCCGGAGGGCAGAGATAGCATTGAATCAGCCTGATTGATGGGCCTTGTCGATCGCCTGTCCAAGCGTTACAAAATATTGCTCTGCAAGTGGAGTGGGCACGACGTATTTCACACGGCTATCGATCTTGTCTATGTCAAGATCAATCATGCCCTTTTTTCGCAAGGTCTTGAGACGGCGATGGGCAGTAGTTGCCGAAATCTCTGTCGACAAACCCATAGCCTCTAGAACGCTTACTTTTTTACCGTTATGCCAGTTCACACCGAGCATGGC
>CAWUWN010000054.1:0-34832 GCA_963926265.1 uncultured Burkholderiaceae bacterium | reverse complement strand
ATTCAGTTAAGCAGATCGCAGTTGTTTGATCAAAAAATCAGAGGCCCTCAGGCTCAGTGCTGCGATTGTCAAGGTTGGATTGGCAGTTCCGCCTGTCGGAAAAACGCTCGATCCAACAATCATCAAATTTTTGTGATCATGACTGACAAGGTTGGCATCAACCACAGAGGACTTTGCATCGTGGCCCATGCGAGTCGTTCCGATGATGTGACCCGCACCTTGGTATTCTTGCTTGTGCTGAATCTCCGTGGCTCGAATGTGACCAAAGATCTCCGTGTGAGCCGTTTGTGCGGCGTTCAAGCCTTTTTGCACGTAGTCATCGACACGGTAATGTAATTTTGGTCTCGGTACTCCGTACATGTCCAGCTCTTGTGGATCGAGCGAGACTCGATTTTCAGGGTCAGGTAATTGATCCATGAGCGAGGCCAGACGAATGTGGCGCGAGGTCTGATTGGAGATGGCTTGATCTAAAACCTCGCCACGCAAACCGGCTCGGGCAAACTGTTGGGCAGTTGATGTTGGCGCCCCAGTGGGCCATCCCCATCCATCGTTACCGATTTCGATGCGGAACGCAGCTCGATTTTTTCTGAACTCACCGTCGCGCATATTTTCGATGCCAGAGGTTGCCAGAGGCCCCCTGTATGGGTAAACGGGCGCTCGCGACAGTGCCCAGGAGAGTTGCACGGGGTGATCCATGAGATTGCGACCAACCTGATCAGAGCGATTGGACAGCCCCTGGGGGTACATGCTTGATTTCGAAGCCATCAACAGTCGTGGAGTTTCAATCGCATGACATGCCAAAATAAACTGTTTAGCCTTGATGAAGCCCTCGGACTGATCCCAACGCTTGAATCTGACGGCTTCGATTTGTTGGTCTTTGCCTACAAGCAATTGAACAGCCGTTGATTCAGTCATTAAAGTGGCACCAGCAGCGAGGGCTTTTTTAATATGAACCGTGGCATCGTATTTCGCTTGAATCGGGCAGACGGGAATACAACTACTACTGCCACAACAAGGGGGGCGGTTGTCATGTGCAACCGAGTTGCGTGCCTGTGGAGTGGGGGTGACCTCGTAGGGTGTTTGGGCTAAAGCTTTGATGTATGTTTGATCGCAGTAGGATTGTCCGATCGCAGGCATGGGATAGGCGTTCTGACGAGGAGACCCTTGATCTTGCGTTGCATCACCTGAGACCCCAAGCTCATTTTCGGCTTCGGTGTAATAAGGTTCTAGGTCACTGTAATTGATGGGCCAATCAACCCCTTTGCCGAACAGTGTTTGAGTATTGAAGTCGCTGGGGATGAGACGAATTGCCGTTCCTAGCCAATGCCAAGTGGTTCCACCCAGCACTTTCAGATAAGTGCTTTTAAAAATATCCGGACCCGCTTGTACGTACCACTGATGAGGTTGGTCGGTACGTGGGAACATCGCCTGCGGGGTTTGGGTGTAGGCAGATTCTGGAACCTTGATCAGAGCATTTTCGAACGTATTGACGGCTTGGGCTCGCTCAACCGCTTTGCCCGCCTCAAGTATCAAAACTTTGATGCCTTGCTTAGCCAAGCGGTGAGCCAATAAAGCACCCGACACACCAGAACCGATGATGACAACATCTGTCGTGACAGCGTTCTCCAAAGTAAAAGTCCTTAAGATGAGGGTGGCAACGCCCAGTAATTGGTGGGGCCGCCACAGTTGCCTGACGGATGTAAAAAGGGCGCTGCACGCCACATCAGAGCATTGTTGTAAGTGATGACCTGAGGACCCTGCAAGGTTTCTGCAACACCGCTGTACCAAGAAGCTACGATTTCGTTACCGAGCGCTAGATCAGACTCGGGGTTGGTTAATAAAGCCTGCAGGCGATGTGTGAACCCTCTTTGCGCGTAAGCTTCCAGCATCTTTTGCGCGATGACGGGCAAAAAGAGATTGGGCGACTTTTGGGTGAGTTTTGCTGATAGCAAGATCATTTCGTTGACAGAAAATCCGCTCGCCACGCACCAAGTCGGCACCGACAGGACAGGGGCAGCAAGTACCGCCGAGATGATTTGGCGACGACGGATGGAGTGATTGCTTTTTAATTGATCGTTCATCGTTCTGACGCTAAAGGATGAGGGCAGCTTAGCAATAACTTTAGGCTCTGGACAACACTAGAATCTGTAACCTAAACCCACCAAGAAGTTATAGGCATTGACATTAGGATTGGAGGAGACCGTTCCACCCGGAGCATCCGAGTAGGTCGATGATAAATTAGGACGGCCATAGGCGTAGTAATTTACTTCAGCAAATCCATACAATGCTTTGGTGATAAATTGCTTGTAGCCAAGTCCAACGACATAGCCGTTCACTTGAGCTTTGTTCGATGGGGAAGAGCAACAATTTGTCTGGCTATATTGCACATTTTGCATCGAATAGCCCAACTTCGCGTAGACCAATTTATCTTGATCGATGACATACCCAGGTGCAACGAATGCATTAAAGCGATTGGAAATTGAGAATTTATAGTCATAGGTGTTGCGACTATCCCCAAAATAGTAAAAACCACCTGGTTGCGTATCTTGCGTTAGCGCTGAGTAGTCGACCCCCACACCCAAGGTGAAATTGTTTTTCAATGAGAATGTGTAGCCCAAACCTAAAACAAGCGGTGCTGAAGCTGAGGATGTCGACAGACTATTAGTCTTATTAGGCGTCCCACCATAATCAGTCCCAGTCAATTGGGCAGAGCTCACTGTGTTGTTTTCGTAACCAGTTGAAATTTGGCCATACATTCCGACAAATTGACTTTGAGCGAATGCCGAACAGCTCAGGGCAAATAAAGAAGAGCCAACTAATAAATGTATTTTCATGGTGATTTCCAAGCGTTTAAGCAATTTTGACATGCTACAACTCATTTAAGCTTTGAGGTGACTTAAGCCGTTCTACAAATTGTCTTGATTTTTCCTCGACCATCATCTAATGTAATTTTTACATTAGACCGTAATCCTTTCTTTGATAGATAGAAATAGGGGTAGCACATGTCAATACCCAGTAAATCAAGACGCGACTTTGTTCTTCAGATGGCTGGCGCGAGCGCGGGTCTGGCTACGATGGGTATGGGCATGATGCCCCGTCAGGCAATGGCGAACTATCCCATTAAGCAAATGGAAACGCTGATTCCCTTTAGTCCAGGAGGCGGCACCGACCGTTCGGCACGATTGGTGGCTGAGGCTTTGGCCAGCATTCTAAAGACAAGTCCCTTTCAGCTTAAAAATATGCCTGGTGCAGGTTCTCTGATCGCGCAAAAAGCGCTGTACAAAGGACCGAGTGACGGAAGTTTAACGCTGATCACACCAATCCCGCACGTTGCGTGGCTAGATGTACTGAATGCAAAAGAATTCAACTCTAAACAAATCGCTTGGCTCGGCTCTTACTTTACGGACCCCAACGTTTTCTTGGTCAAGAAAGACTCCCCCTACAAAACAATGGATGAGTTTTTGGAAGCAGCAAGAAAATCAAAACGCCCATTCACCGCCTCCGTCTCCAGCCCGATGTCGGCGGCCCACGCTGCAACAGTTGTTTTGCGTGAGCGCGCGAATATTCAGTTGAAGGTGGTTCCTTTTAAAGGTGGCGGCCCAGCAAGGAATGCAGTGGCTGGCGGTCAGGTCGATTGCTGTATGGCGCCTTATTGGTCGGCAACAAACGTATTGAGTTTGACTCGTGCGCTTTGTATTTTTGCACCCAAGGATCCGAGCACGGGACTTTGGGACGCTCCTCCGGCAAAAGACGTATTGAAATTCAAAATGCCTGATTTGTCTGAGCCCTATGCGATCTGTGTTTCGGCTGAGACTAAAGCCAAAAGCCCTGCCAATTACGCACAGCTTGTCAAAGCAGTGGCAGACATGCAAAAGCTCCCGTCTTTTCAAGAAGCGGCAAAGAAACAAAATCTGACGCCTTTTTTAGAGGCGATGTCTCCCGAGCAATGCACGACATATATTGCTGATTATTTGAAGTTATTAGATTCGATCAAAGGTTCAATGGAAGCTGACGTCAAATCCATGTAACTCAAAAAAGAAGTTAGGTGTTTGATGCTAGTTCAGTACTGGCACTTAACTTCTTTTTTACTGAATGTAAAAAAATGAAAGTATCAAAGCTAATAGACGCTTGGGGCGTTCCACTGATCATTGCAATCGGAGCTCTTTTGTTCTGGTTTCATATTCAAGATGCCCCCGCTGTTGCAGCGCGTATGCCAAATTTCGTTCTTATTTTTATTGTTTTTATGCTGTGGCTGGTAGTTAGACGGACCTTCAAAAAACAAATGGAACAAAAAATAGCAAGATCAGATACAGCCATAGTCGATGAGCTAGAACACGACGAATTGGTTGCCCGCAAGCAGTTGCCCGCACTCGACTTTATCAGACGCCAATCGGTTCCGATCTTTTTTGGGTTGGGTTTTATTTATTTTTTGACTTTCGAAATACTTGGATTTTCAATTTCGAATTTCATTTTTATTTTCACTTCAATGATTGTGGTGAAAAATTATCAAGCTGATTTTTCGCTCAAATATCTGCCTGCAGTACTCGCGACGGCACTGATTACGACTGGTTTGCTTTATATCTTTGCAAAGCTAACAAGTTTCAATATTCCAAGCGGAATTTTCGGAATCTAAAAATGTATAACACTGAGGCAATCCTTCAAGGACTGCAGGCACTGCTCACGTTCGAAGTCCTGTTATTTCTAACACTCGGCTTTTTAGTTGGTTTTGTCGTTGGCGCCATCCCAGGTTTTAATGATGCCAATTTGATGGCGATTCTTTTGCCTTTTACCTTGCTACTCAAACCTGAGGTTGCGATCGTTTCGATGGCGGCGATTTATGCTGCAGCTCAAGCAGCAGGGTCTATCCCGGCGATTTTGATGAATATTCCTGGTACGCCAGGCAACGCGGCTTCGACGATTGAGGGCTACGCTTTAGCTAAAAAAGGTCGTGCTGGCTATGCCTTAGGCATCTCTTTTGGTGCTTCAAGTTTTGGTGCCTTCTTGGGTGCTGTATTAGCTTTTGGTCTGGCGCCTGTGCTGGGTCTGTTTGCTTTGCGTTTTGGTCCTGCCGAAATGTTTTTACTTGCCGTGCTTGGTATTACCGTTGTCAGTAGTCTCGCAGGCAACGACATGGTGAAAGGTCTCCTAGTGGCAGGCTTTGGTGTATTGCTTTCCATGATCGGTGCGGATGATATGGCGGGTTTCGCTCGGGCAACCTATAGCGTGGACTATCTATACGATGGCTTGCCGCTCATCCCTGTGCTGCTGGGTCTTTTTGCGATACCTGAATTGGTTGCAATGATCAAAATGAAAGTGATTGCTTCGACTCAATCTACAAGTAGTCGAGGTTGGTCTGAAATTCTTTCGGGGGTAAAGGTTGGGCTTGGACAAGGTCAAAAAGTGAACCTGACGCGTTCAAGTATTCTCGGTTATATCGTGGGTGTGATTCCCGGTGCCGGTGCGACGATCGGCTCTTTCTTAGCATATGGCCAAGCGCGACAGTGGTCTCGTAATAAAAAGGCCTTTGGCACAGGAACAGAGGAAGGCCTGGTAGCGACGGAGTCTGCGAACAATGCCACTGCAGCTGGTGCAATGGTACCAACGCTCACCTTGGGTTTGCCCGGCAGTGCTTCGACGCTCGTCATGCTTGCTTGTTTATATTTGCATGGAGTCAATCCCGGACCTGCGTTTTTTATGGACTTTCAGGTTCAGGCCTACACAATTCTGCTTTCGCTCTTCATTCTTCCTTTTTTGCTGCTGATATTTGGCGTGATTTTGGCGAAGTACGCACAAAAAATTGTGTTTATTCCAACGACTTACTTGATTCCAATTGTCACGGTGTTGGTGTTTATTGGTGCTTACGCTTGGCGCTTTATGGTGTTTGATATTGTCTTGATGCTGATTTTTGGCTTGATCGGGATCTTGCTCAAGCGCGGTGGCTATCCAATTCCAGTGTTGTTGCTGGCGATTATCCTAGGACCGATGCTTGAATCAGAGTTCATTCGCGCCTTAGCGATTGATGGATACTATTCATTCATTAAAACGCCGATTAGTTTGGTTCTACTGTTTATTATTTCCTTGTCGCTGCTGGCTCCTCTGATCTTGAGTGTGTTGAGTAAAAAATCAAAAATTGCTCAAGAGGTGCTGAAGTTTGAAGAAGAAACAAATGCAAAATCCTAAAAATCGCACGCATATCCTTGAGTTTTCCGCTGCACGTGTAAAGTTTAAGACGGGGCAGGATACGCCGCGTGCCTTACTTGAGCGGTGCCTTGAAAGGATAAGCGCGAATGAGTCAAGCATTCAGGCCTTTACATACTTGAATGTGGCGGGAGCGCGCGCCGCTGCAGATGCGTCAACTAAACGTTATGCCTCAGGTCATGTGTTGTCTGCGATGGATGGCATGCCCTTTGGTATCAAAGATATTATTGACACCTGTGATATGCCGACTGAGATGGGCAACTCTTTTTTTAAGGGTCATCAACCTCAAATCGACGCAGCGTGTGTCCGCGCGATCAAGCTAGGTGGTGCAGTCATACTTGGTAAAACGGTGACGACAGAATTTGCAATTGGTCGTTCGGGTCCGACCAGAAATCCTTGGAATACAGACCATACGCCGGGTGGCTCTTCCTCGGGTTCTGCTGCAGGTGTTGCTGCGGGTTTTGTGAGCGCAGCTTTTGGTACCCAAACGCAGGGCTCGATTATTCGCCCATCATCCTTTTGTGGTGTAGTGGGTTTTAAACCGTCTTTTGGCGCCTTGCCGACAGAGGGCATTCACCCCCTTTCTAAATCTCATGATCATTTGGGCATCTTGGCCGAAGGCGTTGAGCAGGCGTGGGCAGTGACGCGATGGATCTCCGAGGTACATCCCAGTCAAGATCACCGCGGACTGCAAGGACCGATGGAGCTTGACTCACAACCATTGCCCCTGCGTCGTGTTGCCTTTTTAAGAACGCAAGGTTTTTTCGAATTAGATCAAGTGAGTCAGCAGGCTTTTGAGCATGCACTCGATCGCTTGAGGGAGGCGGGAGTCGAGATCGTGACCCCCGATGATTCAATCGTTTTAAAACAACTCTGTGCAGGACTCGACAGCGTTCCAGATTATTCGCTTGACCTAGTTAGTATGGATATGCGCTGGCCCTATCTGGGGTACATGGAAGTGGCACCAGAACACATGGGGCCACGTTTTACTGATCTCAAAGAGCGCGCAGAAATTCTGACTCGCGAAGACTACCAACATCGTCTCAGTTTTAGAGATGCGCTGCGTGCCCGCGTCAAAGAGTTGGAATATAGCTTTGATGCCATGATTTTGCCCTCTGCATCCGGTGCGGCCCCTGAAGGGTTTGTCAATACTGGCAGTCGGACCTTACTGACTTATTCAACGTTTATAGGTAACCCAGCTTTTTCAATCCCAGCAATGTTGGTTGATGATATGCCCTTGGGTATGCAGCTGATGGGGTTCACGGGTGCGGATTATCGTTTGGCTAGGTATGCAGCATGGGCGCATGACTTGTATCGGTCGACTGTGAAGCCATAATAAAAAGTAAACCCATGACATTCAGTGAGCATTATGATTTTGTAATCGTCGGTGCTGGTTCAGCAGGCTGTGTTCTTGCCAATAGGCTGTCTGCCGATCCATCTAACCGTGTGTTGCTGCTTGAGGCGGGCCCCGAGGATACGAATCCTTGGCTCAAAATCCCAGCCGGTGTTCCCAGAGTCGTCAATAATCCCGATGTGTCCTGGTGCTATCAGACCGAACCGGAGCCTGGCTTGAATGGGCGAAGTATTGGATGGCCGCGCGGTAAAACACTAGGTGGCTCGAGTAGCATCAATGGCCATGTCTATATGCGCGGCACTCCTGAGGATTATGACGCCTGGCGTGAGGCTGGCAATCTGGGTTGGGGCTGGTCCGATGTGTTTCCTGCTTTTAAAAGTACCGAATGTCACTTTGCGGGAGAGTCCACCTATCATGGTGCAAAGGGTGAGCTCAGAGTCTCTGCGCTTGAGGAGCCACACGCAGCATCACAAGCATTTGTGTCTGCAGCAATTAATACCGGCATTCAACCTAACGATGATTTCAATGGTGTGACTCAGGAAGGAGTGGGTTATGTTCAGCTCATGATCCACAAGGGTGTGCGTGCTTCTGCGGCACGTTCTTTTTTACACCCTGTTCGCAAGCGGTCAAACCTCACAGTTAAGGTCAACGCTTTAGTCGAACGGGTTTTGTTTGAGGGTAAAAAGGCAATCGGTGTGCGCTGCTTCATCAACGGTCAGTTGATAAATATCGGTGCGGATGAGGTGATCTTGTCAGGCGGCGCGATCAACACGCCACAAATCTTGATGCTCTCGGGTGTCGGACCTTCCGATCATCTTCGTGAGCACGGGATTGAGGTGTTACATCACGCACCCGGCGTGGGGATGAACCTGCACGATCATGTCTATGTGCATAGTCTTGCCAGTGTTGAACCTGAGTTTTCAATCAACCACAAAATTTCCAGTAATGTGAGGATGATCCCTGAGGTCCTACGTTACTTCGTTTCCAAAAAAGGGCTACTCAACTCTGCTGCTGCACAAGTGGGGCTTTTTGCACGCTCTGGTGTTAATAGCGAACGAGTAGATCTTCAGATGCAAATGCGTCCCTTCAGTATGTTGGGCGCTAATGGTATGTACCGCGCCGACAAAACGCCCGCAATTACAGCCTCGTGTGGCTTGTTGCATGTGTACTCAAAAGGAAGGCTGACTCTCCAGTCTGCAGATTTTCGTCAGGCACCCCGTATGCTTGCAAACTATCTAACTGATGAGCGTGACATCAAACCTTTGGTGGTAGGCCTCAAAATCATTCGCCAGATTTATCAGACCTCGCCCTTTAAAGAGCACCTGAGGAAAGAAGTTTTACCAGGCCCCGCGTGCGTGACTGACAATGATTTTGAGCAATACATCCGGGAACAGTCTCAGACCATGTATCACCCGGTTGGTACGTGCCGGATGGGTCCGGATGAAAATGGCGTAGTTGATCATCGCCTACGCGTAAAAGGCCTTGCGGGTCTGCGCATCGTGGATGCCTCTGTCATGCCTCAGGTGCCAAGCGGAAATACCAGTGCGCCTGTGATCATGATTGCTGAGAGAGCTTCACGCATGATTTTGGAAGAGCGCTAGCCTTATTTGCAAAGCACGTACAACGTAATGGCTCATCTTAAATGATGGTGAATGCACCCACTCCCTTATCAGAATATTTTTTTAAAGCCCGCTGAGTTTAAATACGCGGAGAGCATTTTGGTAAGCAACCCGTTCAATCACATCGACGCGCAAATACGGAAGGAGGTTAGTGCGGATTTCGGTGATGGCTTCGGTGTAATGCGCATCCCAGCCGCAACAGGTGTCTGAGCCCAACATAAAGCGATCGGGAAACGCTTCGATGAGGGCTTTCCATTTTGGTCGCAAGCCATCGGCGTTATAGGCGCGTCCTGGACGATTGACGCGCGCTAGGCGGTTATGAAGCTCACCCGTTGCAGACAGCTCACACATAATATTTTTGCGTTGCTTAAATAAATTGGCGAGATCATCAGGCTGCCCCAATGGTAGGCAATGCGAGAGTATTGTGAGCGTATTAGGGAAGTCAGCGGATAGTCTCAGAATGTCTTCAGTGAACTCTTCGTTATGCTGTGTATGGAGTTGTACAAAGCCATTGAACTCATTTGCAATGCCATAAAATTTTCTGATGACAGGGTTATCCGTTTTGATTTTTCGGCGAAAGGCCGGTGGTCCGCTTGATTCGTTGTTCGTATGAAGCTCGCCAAACCCTTTGATCATGCCTTGCGCAAACATGTCGCGGGCATCACGAAACAAATCACGAAAATACACATTTTCTGTTGCCACCAGTGCCGACGCACCCTGACGAAAGTAGCTTTCAGCAAACTCTCTCTGGCCGGCTGCAGCGATATGCTTGTTGCCCAAGGCGTTGGCGATATCTCCTCGAAGGTCGCCGACACCGCCTCCCCAGCGCACGTTGTTGGTATTCATTTTTTCTACGATATCCGTCGCACTTGGCCCGTTGCGTGAATAGGTGTGGAGGTGAACATCTGCGATCGGAACGATCTTGGCTAGTTCAGCCGCTCTGGGATCAGGCTTTTGCGCGAGACAGAGACTAGAAAATAAAAAAATCGCAAGCAGCAGCGTCGTTCTGATGGTTGATTGATACATATCTGAGGCGTATTAAAGCAAGAATGGTTTGAGTTTTTTTTGTATGTATTCAAAAATTTATATGAACAGTTGGCCACAAAAAATAACAGACTATGATTTTTGGAGATCGCTAGCCCTATCAGCGAGTTTTAGAAAGCTGCTCTTTGATGTGTTGTAGATCCATCTGAAGGTTATCTAACTTTTGATAGAGCAGTGCGGTTTCATTTGCATGGACTAATTCCTGATTTATTTTTTCCGCAGCATGTTCTGCTTCATTGAAACTTTGCATGGCATTCACAATGATCGCGATGAATAAGTTGAGAAAGGTAAAAGTTGCGATCAAGATGAAGGGTATAAAAAACATCCAAGCGTAAGGGAATTTTTCCATGACGGGACGTGAAATCCCCATTGACCAACTCTCAAGTGTCATCACTTGAAAGAGGGTATATAGAGATTGCCCAAGCGTCCCAAACCAGTCAGGAAAGGTATCACCAAAAATTTTAGTCGCAATCACTGCGAATACGTAATAGATCAGACTGAGCAGCACTGCAATCGCGCCAAGGCCTGGCAGCGCACCGAGCAAGGTTGTGACGACGCGACGCATGGAAGGCACGGCTGAAATCACTCTCAAGACTCGCAATACCCTGAGAGCACGCAAGATTGCGAGAGGACCTGAGGCCGGCACAAGCGAGATGCTCACCACAATCAGATCAAATAGACTCCAGGCGTCTTTGAAAAATCGCATCCGCCAGGCATACATGCGCAGTATTAGTTCGATTACAAAGATGAACAAAAAGATATTGTTGATGAAATCGAGTGTGTCTCCCCAGTGTGCCATTACGTTCTTGGAGGTCTCTAGCCCCAAAATGATGGCGGTCAGAATAATGAGTGTCAGAATAAAGCGACCAAATCTGGGCGCTTCAACGAATTGCTGGACAGCGCGCCGGAGCGGTGATGCCGACTGAGGAGGGGCGATGGATGACATATTTTTTAGGTTGGGGAGGGTGGATCAGGGTGCTCAAAGTCAGTGACTTTAAAGATGTCGATAATGTAGCGTAACTATGGGTTCAAACGCTCGATTTTTAATGCATTTTTTTAGTCTAAAAGTGGATCGAGGCTCGTCTTTGACACGGGCGACTGTTTCAATACGCTCAATATTGCTCAAGCTATACAGGACAGACTCTAGTTTTTCCCATAATATCTAAGAATATAAAAATATCAGCATCAAAATAAAAGAGAGACGCATGGATGTACAGCAATGGGGGTAAAACATACTTCGCTCGCAAGCGAAACTCCTGACAACCTAAAGTTTCCGTTGTTTCCGTTAATAGCCACGCTTGCGACGCAAAGCTTGGCGACGATGGCAGCCTATTCTTTTCCGGTAGTGGCACCGGTGATCGCTAAGGACCTTCAGGTACCGGGAACGCTTGTCGGGTTTTTTATCTCCACGGTCTATGGTGTGGGCATTATTTCAGCCTTACTGTCGCCGCGTTTTATACGCCGCTTTGGTGCGGTCAGGGTGAGCCAGTTAGTGTTAATTGCAACACTGGCAATGTTGCTTGCTTGCTCTCTTGGAAGTGTCGTCTCAGTGGTGATTGGAGCCGCTTTGTTGGGCCTGGCCTATGGAGCAACAGCGCCTGCGAGCGCGCATCTGCTGGTGCCGCGAACACCCCCGCGCGTGATGAATCTCGTGCTATCTATCCGGCAGATTGGCGTACCGCTGGGCGGTGTGATGGCTGGTTTGGTGATGGCGCCACTGACCTTGAGCTTGGGCTGGCAAACTGCGCTGCTGTGGCAGACTGTTCCCGTACTCGTGGCGGTATTGTTGCTTGAGTGCGCACGCCGAAATTGGGATGCAGATCGCGATCCTTCTCGTCAAATATTGAGCAAAGGGCTGTTAGCTCCGGTACAAATTTTATTCGATCGCCCAGAATTGCGACGTCTTGCGTTTGTGAGCTTTGTGTATAGCGGCTTGCAACTTTGCTTTATCGCATTTTTGACGGTGCACCTGACGAGTAAAACAGCATTTAACCTAGTTGAGGCTGGCTGGGCCTTGGCGGTCTACCAAGTTGCTGCCGTGGTGAGTCGACCGATTTGGGGCTGGCTCGCTGATAAGTGGTTTTCGGCCAAGCTCTTGCTGGTGTGGCAGGGTTTCATCATGGGTGTGGCTGCCTTGCTAGCTGGGCAGTTCACAGAGAGCTGGGCGCCTAGTTTGGTGCTGATGTTATGCGCCGTTGCTGGTGCGACGGCAAGTGGGTTCACAGGTCTAGCTTATGCGGAGTGGGCGAGGCTTGGAGGCGCTCAACGAACGGAGGCGACAGGCTTGGGCTCAGGACTGATGTTTGCAGGCGTCTTGCTACTTCCTTCGCTATTCTCAGTGGCTGTGACATATTTTGATGATTTTAGCGTGCCGTATGGGGTAGTTGGCGGGTTGGCTGCGCTGTCGGGGTGGTTACTGTGGCGGCAGGGTTCGGCAATTTCAGAACAGGTTAAATTCATTCAAAAAACTTAATTAAAAATCAATGACAGCAAGGAGATAAAATGAAAGCAAAAGATGGTTACCTCGAAATTCCGTCACTAAAAGGCAAGGTTTCTGACGCCGAGTGGCAAGCGCGTGTTGATCTGGCCGCCTGTTATCGACTAGTCGATCTATATGGCCTGTCAGACATGATTGCCAACCACATCTCCGCGCGTATTCCCGGCGAAGAGGGTGTGTATCTCATTAATCCTTACGGCATGATGTATGAGGAAATTACCGCCTCCAGTCTGCTAAAGGTGGATTTCTCAGGCAAGGTATTGGACGGCCCCGATTTTGGTAGTCTCGGGTACGGTGTCAACCGTGCAGGCGCGGTCATTCACAGTGCCATTCATGAGGCGCGTCATGACGTGGGCTGTGTCTTGCATACACATAGCTGGGCCTCCATGGCCGTCTCCTCACTCGAGTGTGGCGTGTTGCCTTTAAATCAAACTTCGATGCGCTTTTTAAAAGTGGCCTACCATGACTATGAGGGTGTGGTGTTACTCGATACTGAAAAAGCAGCTCTTGTGAAAGATCTTGGTACCAATAACGTACTGATCTTGCGCAATCACGGTGCACTCGTCGCAGGCGTCACGATTGGCGAAACCTTTAACTGGCTGCATCGTTTAGAGCTTTCTTGTTATGCGCAGCTTGCCGCCATGGCGTGCAATTCGCCAATGGTCAAAGTGTCTGAAAGGGTATTAGAAGAAACGTGGAAAAACTACCAAGCCAGCACGCGCCGTCGCTTTGGTGACCTAGAGTGGCCCGCCTTGATTCGAAAACTCGATCGAACGGATCCAACTTATAGAAATTAATCTCATTGCACAATATTCATTGACAATTTGTTTCATTTTTTGACTTGTTGGGGTGAAGGCAGTTTGAGAAAATATTCTGCCTGTACTGATGGTTAATCTAAATGGAAGCAAGAATCACTGATTTAGAAAAGTTCGCGATCGATGCGCGCGATCGCCTTGCGCGCATTGAAACGCGTCTCGATACCTTCGCGACTAAGGCTGATTTGCACCGTGAATTACACAACATGACATGGCGTTTATTAGGCGGTGCTTCCGCCTTAGTAGGTATCGTGTATTGGATTGCTCGAACTATTCATTAATAATTCGAAAAAAACGCGCGCTGATGCGATGAGAGGCTATAAACTCATCAACCGCGCTGTTTACTCTTTAACATCGTAAAAGCATCTTTCAGCATGGGTGGCGAGGCAATCAACATGAGAAACATGGCGATTGGTACAGTCATGAAATACCCTACATGCTTAAATGTCACTGCACCTAAAATACCACCGATCAAAAATGCAAAAAAAACCATCAAATAGACTTTTAGTTTCTGTCTGTTGGCGCGCACGTTTTCTTCGGGGGGAAGGTGTTTGCTTCTATTCCAATAGAACAGCAGGCCGAGCTCAATCCCGATATCGGTGACGACGCCTGTCATATGGGTAGTGCGTATTTCCGAGCGAGAGACTTTGGTCATGATGGCATTTTGCAGCCCCATGATGAAGCAGAGTAACAAGACTGTGGTGGGGACAAACACCTCAACTAGCACATCTAGGTTGGCACCCAACAAGCCAAACATCAGTAATAAAACGGCCTCGAGCGCCAGGGATAACGCATACTCGCTGTGCAATTTGCACCGTCGGGCCCAGTTGATAAAAATAGCGGTGGTTGCAGCGCCTGCGATGAAACACAACAACGCAGAAATCCCTGCGAGCACGATAGTGAGTTCGCTCGTAATCAAATCATCCGCAATCCTAGAAATGATGCCTGTCATGTGCGAGGTGTATCGCTGTATTGCTAAGAATCCACCCGCATTCACCGCACCAGCAGTCAGAGCCATGATGCAACCCAAAATTAGATTGGACCGAGGGTCCCGATCTTTACTGGTGAGGTTCAAAAATAATTTGATTTGAATCATTCTGAATAAAAAATAGGGGATAGCGACTTAAAGAAACTATACGCTTTCTCAATGTCGAATCATGAGATTATTTGGATCCCGAGTGCGGTGAGTATGGCGATCAGTACACCGTAACATAGCGCGCCTGTGACGAGGCAGAGGACCGCAATCTTGAGTGCTTGTATCTCGTTTTGAGGGTTCAGCCGTAGCAACACCGGACGACCGCCGATGGCGATCAGCGCGAGGCTATACAAGATGCAAGCAACATTCAATATGCCCGCATCCATTAGTGCAAAACCTAGCATAAAGACTGCAGTGCCGACAATAAAGCTCGGTAGGCCGACGACATAGCCGAGCGCACGAAACAATGTCACACCCGCGAGGTCCCAGGTCTTGGAAGCCTCCTCGGGGTGAGTGTGGGCGCGTGGGCCTTTGAGCTGCGTCAATCGGTCTGTCTGTATTTAATACGACCCCATATAGTCTTTCTTGCCGATCTCTACGCCGTTGTGACGTAGCAGGTTGTAGGCGGTTGTCACATGAAAGAAAAACTGTGGCATACCGTATGCCAGCGCATAGTTCTCGACCGTTAGCTTTTTCTCTTTTGGCGTGCCGGGACGTAAAACGACCTCCTTGACGGTACTGCCATTGAGCTGCTCTGCCGTCATTCCTTCGATGAGTGCGAGTGTTTTGGCGATGCGTTGCTGCAGTTCGGCAAAGCTTTGTTCGCTGTCTTCGTAGGCGGCGACTTCAACACCCGCGATGCGTGCTGGGACGCTTTTGGCAAAGTCGCAGGCGATCTGGACTTGGCGGACCAGCGGCAGCATGTCGGGGAACAGGCGCGACTGCAACAACACGGCAGGATCAAACTTACGGTTTTGCGCGTGTTCTTCGCCTTTTTTGAGCACGTCGCTTAGTGCCAAAAGCATCTGTTTGAAGACGGGGACGGTCGCGGTGTAGAGGGAAATAGACATGATTTTCTATCCTGTTGAGGCTGAGTTGAGGTTGATTAAAGCATGATCTCACTCATCGGAAAGTTTCATTGAGTGCCACTTAGTGTGGAGTGACTTCACTTGAGTTTGCGATAGCCTCCAATTAAAAATTCATTTGGTTGTATCCAAATGTTAATCGTATACTGTGTTTATGTACAGTATATCTACACCTCAATTTCCGCCCTCAAAAGTGGAGTCAAACTTAAGTCAAACGCCGGTCGAGATGGCGTTAGAGCCGGTCGCGCACGACTTGCCGCTATTGGCGCATCGTATCAGCGCGGGCTTTCCTTCGCCGGCAGCTGACTACATCGAGGTCGGACTCGATCTCAACGACTACCTTGTGCGTAATAAGCCTGCGACCTTTCTGTTTACAGTCAAAGGGGATTCGATGTCGGGCGCCAGTATCGAGGAGGGGGATAAGGTCATTGTGGATCGTGCGATGACGCCCAAGCATCGCGATATCGTGGTGGCGGTGGTGGATGGCGATTACACGCTCAAGCGGCTGTTCAAGCATCGGGGACGCGTGGAGTTGCGCGCTGAAAATCCTGCGTATTCGCCGATTGAGTTTAAAGACGGTAGTGAGTTATTGGTCTGGGGTGTGGTGGTGGGCGTGGTGCGTCGTTATTCTGCGCGAGGCGGGTGATGTTCGCGCTCGTAGACGTCAATAATTTCTATGTGTCTTGTGAGCGGGTATTCAACCCCAAGCTTGAAGGCATCCCGATGGTTGTTTTGTCCAACAACGATGGCTGTGCAGTGGCGCGCAGTAATGAAGTCAAAGCGCTAGGCGTCAAAATGGGCACGCCTTGGTTCAAGATGAAAGATCTCGCGCGTGAGCAAGGCATTCTGGCGTTTTCCTCCAATTACACGCTCTATGGGGACATGAGTAATCGAGTGGTGCAGATTTTGCGTGACTTTGCACCCGATACGGAGGTCTACAGTATTGATGAGTCATTTTTGCGGATAGAAACGGTTGTGCATCTATACGGAGGTGCGGTGGCCATGGGGCATCAGATGCGCGAACGCATCAAGCAGTGGACGGGGCTGCCTGTCTGTGTGGGCGTCGGGCCGACTAAAACGCTGGCGAAGTTTGCCAATCATTTAGCTAAGAAAAATCCTGAGTTTGAGGGCGTGTGCGATTTGCACGTGATTCCACGTCCGGAGCGTGTGCGCTGGATGGGCGGCATTGAGGTCGGTGAAGTCTGGGGGGTAGGCGGGCGTATCGCGCGACGTCTGGAGGTGATGGGGATTCATACAGTACTGGATTTACGCAATGCCTCACCCAAAGAAATGCGCAGGCATTTCGGTGTGGTGATGGAACGCACTTGTAATGAGCTACGTGGTATTTCTTGTTTGGCACTTGACGATATCGCGCAACCCAAACAACAAATCATGTCCTCGCGTAGTTTTGGTCGTCCAGTTGAAACCATCGAGGAGCTACGTGAGTCGCTTGCGAGTTATCTGTCGCGTGCGGCGGAAAAGCTCCGTCATCAGCAGTCGGTGGCAGGCGCTGTGTATGTGTTTATCCAGACCAATCGGTTCAACAAGGATGAACAATACAATGCGGGTCTCACGGTACCGATGACTGAGCCGACTGACGATACGCTCACGCTCACGGCGGCTGCGCTCGCGGGTCTTGAGGTGATGTATCGCTCGGGGTATCGCTACAAAAAAGCGGGTGTGATGCTGACGCTTTTATCGGATAAGCATGCGCGGCAAGCGAGTATTTTTGACAATCTCGTGGTGACACAGCGTTCGACCAAGCTGATGACAGCACTCGATATGATCAATCGAGATCATGGCCGTGGTACGGTGCGCTCGGGCGTGAGCGGCTTTACGCAACACTGGGCGATGCGCAACGAAAATCGCTCACCGAGATACACGACTCGCTGGGATGAATTGCCGACTGTACGTTAGCGAGAGGTTGCTCCCACCGAGCTTGGGCACAAGTCGGGTGAAACTAAAAAATCGAAAATATTTCAGTCTTTTTTATCTGATTCTTTTTGCATTTTAGTGAACTCAATCACTGTGTAAATCAACCCGATCACCAACACTGAAAAAATTAGAATTGCTGGGATGAGGAGATAGTTTTCAGTCATTTTCTTAATCCCATGAGTGCACACAATTTAAAGTAAATGCCAAAAGTGAAAATGGATGGAATCCAAATAGCTGTAAAAATTGCTTGCTGCTGATCTTTGACCACAAACCACAGGTAGGCTGAGATAACGAAGGAAAGCATCACGGCGGTAATGATGAAAAAATCTGAACGCTTGAACATTTTTTGCTCCTATGAATTACTTGCTTTTAAGATAATCGGAGACACCGTATCCGATTGCACTTAGTAAACATCCTGCAATCGCGACAGTGCCGATAATACGCACGCCAGAGGACAAACCAAACGAGAACCTGTCCATATCAAACATTCCTAGCACACCAAAAAGAAGTGCTAAGCAGCCGAAAACTGTCAGCGTGTTGCCAATCAAATAAATAATTTGGCAGATTCTTGCAGTCACTTCTTTTAAGTTGCGCACGTTGGTAATTGATTTCATGAGTGTTTCTTGAGCGCGTAATATCTATAAAGTCTTGTGTTGACATACTTTGAGGCAGCACGTCTCACAACAAATCAAAATAAATGTTACTGCATCGGATGTTTAAGCAACCCTAATTACAGTAAGGTTGAGTGCGTTGAATAGATCGTGTGTATGACGTTCAATATAGATCACATACGGTACAGTTGGTGAGATTATCACTCCAAATAGAACTTATTCACTCATGAACTTGCTTCAGACTGAAGGTCTGTCACGACAAGTCACGCCAGAGCGTTGGTTATTTCGTGGCTTAAATGTGTCCGTTTCACCGGGCGAGCAGCTCGCATTGTGTGGAGCCTCTGGCGTCGGTAAGTCCAGTTTGCTGAACTTGATGGCGGGCTTAGATCAACCGGATGAGGGACGTGTCCTCTTTAAGGGGGAGGATATGGCTGAGATGAGTGATGCCAAGAAATTAGCACTGCGTCGTACTGCATTTGGATTCGTATTTCAGGCATTTCATTTAATGCCGCATTTAAACGCACTGCAAAATGTCATGGTGCCTTGTCTTTTGATGGGTTTGCCAATCTCGCAGGCTCAGGCGCGTGGCAAAGACTTGCTCAAGGCGCTCGGGATGCTTGATGCGTCAGAAGCTTTTCCTGCAGTGTTGTCTGGGGGTGAGCAGCAGCGTGTGGCACTTGCGCGTGCTTTGGTGCATCACCCAGAGATCGTGCTAGCAGACGAGCCGACAGGGAATCTTGATCCGGAGACAGCTAATCAGGCACTTAATCTCCTATGTCGCACATGCCGCGAGCAGGGAGCAGCTTTATTGATGGTGACGCACTCGGCTGAGGCCGCCGCACGACTGGACCGCACTTTTGTTTTAACCCGCTGATGCTTTTTTACTGGCTGCTCTCCTCTGCTTTCCGCGCGCAACCGGGCCGTTGGTTGATTGCTGGCTTAACGGTTGCGATAGGCATCGCCCTAGCGGTAGCAATCCATACGGTCAATCGTTCCGCTCTGGGGGAGTTTGGACGAGCGATTGATTTAGTAAATGGTCAGGCATCTGCACAGTTAGTGATGCCCTCGGGCGAGATGCGTGACGCACTGTTTGACGAGATCGTGGCGCGTCAGACAGAATTGGGTATACGCGCGGTAAGTCCTGTGCTGGAGAGGTCCACGTCGTCGTTGCGCGTGCTCGGATTGGATATTTTTCAGGCAGCACGCGTTACACCTGCACTAATGCCTTCGGTCGAGGGAGCACAAAGGCAGGCGCTGTTTTCCAAAGACGCAATTTTCCTCTCTGCTGCGGCGTTGAAGCAACTTGATGTGTCGG
This sequence comes from uncultured Burkholderiaceae bacterium, assembly GCA_963926265.1. Classification (GTDB taxonomy): domain Bacteria; phylum Pseudomonadota; class Gammaproteobacteria; order Burkholderiales; family Burkholderiaceae_B; genus Zwartia. The sequence goes on along the minus strand of CAWUWN010000054.1, from coordinate 15,383 downwards.
TGGGCGATACGGTATCCCTTTCAATTGCTGGCAGAGAAGAGGTATTCAAGGTGACAGGCTTAGTGCCGGGCGCGGCAGGGCAAAGCTTGGCCGTGATGGACTTAGGCGTTGCTCAATGGCGGCTTGATGGTCTGGGTAAGCTGAGTCGGTTGGATATTCAACTCGTCGATGGGCGTAGTTTGAAAGAGCTCGCCAAGGAAATTGAGGTGCTTAATCTCGGTCTAAAGCTTGTCACTGCAGACGATCGCGATCGTCGCATGTCAAACCTTTCTCGTGCATATCGCGTCAACCTGAGCGTACTGGCCTTGGTCGCATTATTTACAGGTGCGTTTCTGGTGTTCACGACCATCAGTTTTTCTGTCTTACGTCAGCAGTCACAACTCGCGCTTCTCAGTGTGCTGGGCGCTAAGCGCGCTTGGATATTCAGTTTGGTTCTTACACAGGCTTTAATCGTTGCAGCGCTTGGCGGTGTGGTGGGGCTTGGCTTGGGTTTGCTGATGGCTTCTGCGCTCTTGCGCGTCGTTGGCGGTGATCTTGGTGGTGGCTATTTTTCATCTTCTATCCCGCCGCTCGAGGTTGACGGGACGTTTCTTTTCGGTTTCTGGTTGTTGTCGTTAGCCGTTGGTGTGTTGGCGGGTTACTTTCCAGCTAAAGCCGCAACGGTTGGCTCTCCCGTGGCTCAGCTCAGAGCGGGGGCTGGGGAGCGTGTGCTTAAGCCAGTCTTGCATCACCGTGTCGCATTGGGCTTGGCCCTGACAAGTTTGATTTTGGCATTTATGCCTGCAATAGCTGGACTGCCCATTGCAGCCTATTTATCCATTGCATTTCTATTGTTTGCTGGGTTGGCGCTCACGCCATCCTTGGTGCATCAGTGTTTTTCATTTCTTGCGCGCGCTTTACTGCGTCGTCGAACTTTACCTTCGTCTTGGACGTTCGCGGTTTGGCGATTGGCGCAGGCGCCCGCGAGTGCAGCAGGACTCATTGCGGGTGTAGTCGCTGCACTTGCACTGACGGTCGCGATGGTGGTGATGGTGGCAAGTTTTCGCGACTCGGTCACCCACTGGCTTGATCAGGTTTTGCCTGCAGATTTGTATGCGAGTTTGAGTCGTTCTGATTTAAATCAGGCACGCATGAATGATCCTAGTTTGGCGCAGGCAATTGCCTCGACGCCAGGCATTGCAAGACTGGAATTCTCCTTACAAAAACAAATTTTATTCAAACCAGATCGACCAGAGGTTGTTTTGATTGCGCGACCAGTTTCTACGGCACGCGCCGCCCAGGTGCTGCCGCTCACTGGAGGAGTTTCTACTCAGGTTCAAGGTTCAACGTCTCTATTGCCAGATGTTTTTGTGTCAGAGGCGATGACAGATTTGTATGGGTGGAAGCCTGGGCAGATCCATACATTACCGATGGTCAATGATGAGGGTCAAGCTGGAGGTGATTTGTCTGTTTGGGTGGCCGGCGTGTTTCGTGATTACGGTAGACAGCATGGATCGATTGTGATGGATCTCTCCACCTACCAAGGTCTGACAAAGGATTTGCGACGTTCAGACCTCGCGCTTTGGCTTTCACCCAACGCGAGCTCGACTGAAGTCTTGGCGAGGCTGCGTGCTCAGTTCCCCCCATTCGAGACACTTCAGTTTAGAAGCTCCGTAGATCTCAGAGCATTATCCTTGACGATTTTTGATCGTAGCTTTGCCTTGACCTATGCACTTGAGGTCGCGGCGTTACTTGTAGCGATTTTTTCTGTTGCAGCGGGTTTTGCAGGTCAGGCACTATTACGCCAAAAGGAATTTGCGCTGATGCAACATTTAGGACAATCTTCATCTCAGCTCACTCAGTGGATTACGCTTGAGTCAGGGATGTTGCTTGGGCTTGCCGCATGCTGGGGTACGGTATTGGGGTTACTCATGAGTCAGGTGTTGATTCATCGAGTCAATCCTCAGTCTTTTCATTGGACGATGCAGACAAGTGTACCGGTCGTCGCACTCGTGCTCCTCATGTTTTGTATCGTGTTGCTTGGGATTGCTGCAGCGGTGTGGGCATCAAAGCGAAATTTAAATACTGAGAGACTAGCCTTGTCTTTACGGGAGGACTGGTGATGCAGGGTGAGTCTCGTCGGCGGTGGTTAAAAAGTATGTTGCTCTTGGCGGGGGCGAGCCCAATGTATACGTTGGCGCAAGCCATAGCTTCGAGTTATCCAGAAGTTCGCCCAAGAAAATTGGTTTTCCCCAGAGATTTTGGCGCGCATCCTGATTATCGGACTGAGTGGTGGTACCTCACGGGATGGTTAGGTTCAGGTCCTTCGGCAATAGGTTTTCAGGTCACATTTTTCAGAAGTCGAGTGCTTCACCCCGATGACAACCCAAGTCGCTTTGCGCCTCGACAGCTGATGTTTGCGCATGCAGCGTTAGCTTTGCCTAATGAGGGCAAGTTACGGCACTCTGAAATTGCGGGGCGTGCAGGACCCGCTGGCGCCTCGTTTGATAAGGCCGATACTGCCTTAAAGCTTTCTGGCTGGACGCTTAGACGCACAAGTGACGATCATTATCATGTTTATATTCCGAGCGATGATTTCACTCTCAAGCTGGAAGCAACACCTAATCAAGGGCCGGTGTTGCGTGGTGAGGGAGGCTACTCTCGCAAGGGGCCAACCCCTGAGCTGGCGAGCTATTACTACAGTCGCCCCCAATTAAAAGTATCGGCCGATATCATTTTAAAAAATACATCACTCACTAACAAAACCGCGCAGCAACGCTTAAGCCTGACGGGTACAGCCTGGTTTGATCACGAATGGTCGAGTAGCTTGCTCATGTCAGGTGCGATAGGTTGGGATTGGATTGGGATCAATTTGCTCGACGGTAGCAGTTTGATGGCGTTTCGTATGCGTGACAAGGCAGGCCAGACCTTGTTTAGCGAATGGGACTGGCGCGATGCAAAGGGTCAAGTCCTCGAGCAGCATGACAACATAACGTGGCAAGCTGTCGGTCGTTGGCGCTCACCTCGCTCCTTGGTTGAGTATCCTGAAAGTTTTGTATTGCAATCGGGAGGACGAACGTTCACCTTGCAGCCTTTAATGGCCGATCAGGAGGTCGATGCGCGTGCCAGTACGGGTGGTTATTATTATGAAGGCGCTGTCGTGTTTAAGGAAAACGACAAAGTTCTTGGCCGAGGCTATCTCGAATTAACCGGCTATGGCGTGCCCTTGGAGCTTTAAAGGCTTGGTCGCTTCGTGATTGTCTTACACTAGACCATTATGGCGACAAAACTCAGCAGTCTTACCCGATGGTTGCGGGATTATCGAGTGCTCTCTCGATATAAAACACAATGGTTCCTTGCTGCGCTCTTTTTACTTTTAGCGGCGGCTGCCACGCTGGCTGTGCCCTTGGCCTTTAGGGATCTGGTGGATACGGGTTTAACCAGTGACGCCATTGATTCGAAATTCATCAATCTGTTGCTCTTGGCGATCGCGCTGGCGCTGATGACCGCGAGTCGGTTTTATGTCATGTCATGGCTGGGTGAGCGCGTGGTGGCCGACATTCGCCAACGTGTTTTTGAAAACGTGCTGCGTCAGAGCCCAGCGTATTTTGAAACGCTTCAGACCGGCGAAGTGCTATCGCGCATGACCAGCGACACGACCTTGGTGCAGACCTTAGTTGGGTCAAGCATCTCGATTGCGCTGCGCAGTCTCGTGATGTTGCTCGGTGGGATGACCATGATGTTGGTCACCAGTGCTTGGTTGGCCGGCGTGATGATTGTTTTGCTTTTGGTGATCGTATTGCCGCTTTGGGCTTTGGGAAGACGGGTTCGCAAAATGTCGCGTGCGAGTCAGGATAAGGTTGCGGATACGAGCGCGATGGCGGGCGAGGTCTTGAATGCCATTACGACTGTTCAGGCCTTTGTGCGTGAGTCATATGAGCAAAAACGTTTTGACTCCGCGGTGGAGATGGCTTTTTCTGAGGCTAAAAAACGTATCAGTATGCGGTCTTTACTGACCGCGGCAGCGATTATGATGGCGTTTGCTGTGATTGTGTTTGTGCTGTGGATCGGTGCACGGCAGGTGACGACCGGTGCGATTTCGCTTGGTGAGCTCACTCAGTTTGTGTTGTACGCGGTATTGATTGCAGGCTCGATCGGTGTACTGTCGGAGACTTGGGGTGATTTACAGCGTGCGGCCGGTGCGACGGAAAGACTGGTGGAGCTGATGCAGGCCGTGCCTGCGTTAGTCCAGGGCGACGGTCATGTGGGCGGCAAGGGTGCGTCAGTGATGGCAAGCCTGCCAGAGGTAGAGCCTTTTAATCAAGAGGGTCAGTCTGAGGCAGTGGTATTCAAAGATGTGACATTTTCTTATCCTTCGCGCCCTGATTTTCTAGCGATGAACCACCTGTCGTTTTCCGTGCCTCAAGGCGCACGATTTGCCCTAGTGGGACCCTCCGGCGCGGGTAAGAGCACCTTGTTTGCAATGTTGCTGCGTTTTTATCAGCCTACAGCAGGACAGATCGAGGTGTTTGGTCGAGATATTTCGCAATGGCCCGTGAGCCACTTAAGAAATATGATCGGGATCGTTCCTCAAGAGCCTGTCATTTTTGCGTCGAGCGCACTGGAAAATATTCGTTACGGCAGGCTGGAGGCGACAGACGAGGAGGTGATTGCAGCTGCTAAAACTGCGCATGCGCATGGCTTTATTTCAGCATTGCCGCAAGGGTATGGCAGCTTTTTAGGTGAGCGTGGCGTGCGGTTGTCGGGCGGTCAGAAACAACGCATTTCGATCGCACGCGCGATCTTGAAAAATCCACCTCTTCTGTTACTGGATGAGGCGACCAGTGCGTTGGATGCGGAGTCTGAGCGCGAAGTCCAGTTCGCTTTGGATAGTGTGCTCCCTGGTAGAACATCGTTGACAATCGCTCACCGTTTGGCGACAGTCTTGCAAGCCGATCGCATTATCGTGCTTGAGGATGGAGTGGTGGTCGAACAGGGCAAGCACGCAACTTTAGTGAGCCAAGAGGGCCTGTATGCGCGTCTGGCCAAGTTGCAGTTTGCTTAAAGGCATCAGCTCACGTTTTGCGTGTAAAGGGCTTGTTTTACGATCTACAATGCCCGAATAGGAAGTTTTAGACACTTTGCGCATGTAAGGATCCAAATGATTCAAGTTACCCCGGTCATTCTCTGTGGCGGTTCTGGCACACGACTTTGGCCGCTCTCACGCGGCGGCTTTCCCAAACAGTTTTTATGTCTGACTGGGGACAATAGCTTGTTTCAGGAAACTGCGGAAAGAATGCAGGACCTCGGAACTGCAACAGCTCAGGCAACTGCGCCGTTGATTGTCTGTAACGAAGATCATCGTTTCTTGGCGCAAGAGCAGTTGCGTGAAAGTGGTGTAACGGGCGCTAAGATTTTGCTCGAACCAGTCGGTCGCAATACAGCACCAGCCTTGACGCTCGCAGCGTTGGCTGCGCATGAGGGGGGTGCGGATCCTATCTTAGTCGTCACGCCCGCAGATCAAGCTGTGTCTGATGTCGCAGCTTTCGCACAAGCGATGAATATCGCGATTACAGAAGCGATAAATAACAGCATTGTGATCTTGGGTATTCAGCCTGACCGTCCTGAGACGGGCTACGGTTATATCAAGACAGGTGCCGGTGTTCATAAAAAAGACGATGTTTCAAATGTCGAACGCTTCGTTGAAAAGCCTAATCTTGAAACCGCTCAAGCCTATATCAACGAAGGATGCTATTTCTGGAATGCTGGTATTTTTGTTTTAAAGGCTTCCGTTTGGTTAAAGGCTATGGAGACTTTTCAGCCTGAGATGTTGGCTAAGATCAAGTACTCATGGGAGTCTCGCCAGCCTGACAGCCAGTTCTTGCGCCCCGGTCAGGCGGAGTTCGAACAGGTGCCGGGCGAGTCGATCGACTACGCAGTCATGGAGCGCTGTCCTGGCAGCGCGTTCAGTACAAAAATGGTGAGTCTTGATGCGGGCTGGAGCGATCTCGGTGCCTGGGATGCTGTCTGGAATATTCAGGAAAAAGATGCAACTGGTAATGCACACAAAGGTGACGTGATCTCCGAAGACTGCCGCGATACGTTTGTCCACGCTTCAAGCCGGTTAGTAAGCTTGGTCGGTGTCCACAATCTCGTTGTGATCGAGACTGCCGATGCAATTTTAGTCGCGGATAAGTCTCGCGGTCAGGACGTGAAAAAAATTGTTGATTCTCTCAAAACTCAGAAGCGTGAAGAACAAAATCTGCATCGCAAGGTCTATCGCCCGTGGGGATGGTATGACAGCATCGATGGTGGTGAGCGCTTTAAGGTCAAGCGCATTCTCGTGAATCCCAAGGCGAGTTTGAGCTTGCAGATGCATCATCATCGCGCCGAGCATTGGGTAGTGGTATCGGGTACGGCTGAAATCACCAATGGTGATAAGGTCACTATTTTGTCTGAAAATCAGTCCACCTACATTCCCCTCGGTCAAACGCATCGTCTGTCCAATCCAGGCACGATTCCTCTTGAAATCATTGAGGTCCAGTCTGGCAGTTATCTGGGTGAGGACGATATCGTGCGCTTCGAGGATCAGTACGGCAGAACGGTTTAACTTCAGTAGAGCTTGACCCTAGGAGTGAAAATGAATCAAATAAATCCGAGCTTGCTCACGGCCGAAATAGTTGCAAGCCTGACGGCAGTCGACACACCCACCATTTGCAATGCTCTGGAGATCGCGACCGGATCGCGTTCTAACAAGGGATTTACAAGAGGGGCATTCTATTCCGCGCATCCTGAGATGAAACCTATTTTGGGTTTTGCAAGAACTGCAACACTCAGAACTGCAGTGCCTTACACAGACCCACCCTCCGTTTTAAAAGAACGTCGTCTTTCATGGTACGAGCATATTGAAGGCAAAGGTATTCCAACGATTTCTGTCGTAGAGGATATAGACGATATTCCCGGGTTGGGTGCCTTTTGGGGCGAGGTCCACAGCAATGTTTTAAAAGGTTTAGGCGTTAAAGGCGTCGTGACAAATGGAGCCATGCGGGATTTTGGCATGCTTGCAGATAATTTTCAGATACTTGCAGCCACGATTTCACCCAGTCATGGTTTTGCCCAAATTATTAATATCGGCATACCTGTAAAAATTCAAAGTTTAGAGATTGCTGATGGCGATTTGATTCATGCAGATCGACATGGCGCAGTCATTATTCCTGAGACTGCGTTACTTGCACTACCAAACGCAATTGATATCATCATGCGCAAAGAACGTCCCTTGATTGATGCATCTAAAAGAGCAGGATTCTCTGTTGCTGATTTGCGTTCGGCGATGGCAGAGTCTGACGACATACACTAGAACTTAACTCAGCAACCACCCCGCCAAACCACCTGCGATCACGACTAACCATGGTGGGAGCTTCCAGAACATCAAGGCGACCAAGGCAAGCAATGCCAAGGCAAAGTCTTGCGCACTCAAAATCGCGCTTGCCCAAACTGGTTGATACAGTGCGGCCAGAAGTAAACCCACTACCGAGGCATTGATACCGCTCAATGCCGCTTGAGTACGGAGGTTTTGGCGCAGCGATTCCCAAAAGGGCAGCGCACCCAAAACCAATAAAAACGAAGGAACAAAGATGGTGATGAGTGCAATCAAGCCGCCTATCCAGCCGCCGGGTGGGGCAGTCATCGAGGCGCCCAAGAAAGCGGCAAAGGTAAATAGCGGCCCCGGCATGGCTTGCGTCGCGCCGTATCCGGCGAGAAAGATCTCTTCGCCCACCCAACCCGTCGGCACCACCTCTGTTTGGAGCAAGGGCAGCACGACGTGACCGCCTCCAAATACTAGTGCGCCCGCGCGATAAAAGGCATCGATGAGCGCGAGGGTCTGATTAGGAAACAATTCTGAGGCGAATGGTAAGGTGACCAATAAAATAAAGAATAGTGCGAGCCAGTAAGCGCCCGTTCGTCGTGAAATCTGAATGGGCAGTGGGTCGTGTGGTGAAAGCTGAGCAGGTTTAAACAGCACAATGCCGACCACACCTGCAAGGACAATAATGACAACTTGTGACCAGACGAAGGGGATTAAGAGGGCGCCGCAGGTTGCCAGCATCATGATGGTGATGCGTTTGATGTCTGTGCATAGGCTGCGCGCCATGCCCCAGACCGCTTGTGCAACAACAGCGACTGCAACGATCTTTAAGCCTTGCAGCGCACCCGCTGAAAAGCTGTTTCCAAAGCTTGAAAGCCCAATAGCAAAAACAATCAACGCAATGGCGGAAGGCAGGGTAAAGCCCGCCCAGGCTGCGAGCGCACCGGGATAGCCCGCACGAGAAAATCCTAATGCGATACCGACTTGACTGCTCGCAGGCCCAGGTAGAAATTGACAGAGTGCCACGAGGTCTGCGTAGCTCTGGTCGCTGAGCCATTGGCGGCGAGTTACGAACTCCTCGCGAAAATAGCCGAGATGCGCCACTGGCCCCCCAAAGGAGGTGAGCCCCAAGCGGAGAAAAATCAGAAAGACTGCCCAGGCGTTGGAGTCTATGAAGGTTGTACGGGTTGTAGTCATGGTGCTTTCGTGGTGCTTGCCACACAGACCCTAAAGCCTGAATAAATATCGCGGCGCTCTGGGGTAAAAAAGTTGCGGTAATGCACGTCGCGCAAATACGGATGTGTCACCCACGCGGCACCTCGTAACACTTTGCGTGAGCCAAACCAGGGTGCGGAGTATTCGACGTAAGGGTGCGCGCTAAAGCCCTCGAACGGCTCAAAATTGTCTGCGGTCCATTCCCACACTTCGCCCCATTTGAAATCATCTTGCGTACGTGCGGCCATGTCCCATTCGGCTTCAGTAGGAAGTCTGCAGCGCGCCCATTGGCAATATGCCTGTGCATCATCCCACGAGATGTGCGTGGCGCACGCCGCGGGATTGAGCGGCTGCCATATTCCAAAGGTTTTGATCTCGTAGGGCAGCGCTGAGGGAGACGATGAGGGTGGCGCAGCGATAGATTTTTCTCGAACGTACAGCGGCAAACGATGGTCGGTCGCACGAATAAAGTTGAAATACTCTGCCCAGATCACTGGCTGTAGCGAAATCGAAAATGCCTTGAGTGCGGTATCGCGCTGTCCGACTTCGTTATCAAAACAAAATAATTGGCCAGAGAGTCTTTGCCAGTCTGTGCCCATCGACCACTGTGCCGCCTTAAGGTGTCGTGTTTTAGGGAGGGGCTGTTGCGTGGCCGATCCATCAGCTTGGTGAGTGAGGGCCCATGTTGCCTCATAAGGGATGTTTAGCGCTTGGGCCATGTAGGCGTTCGCCTCGAGATGCATAGCCTCATGTTGCAGCGCAAGCCAGTAAAAATATAAGGCGGGAGAACCATCTGTTTCTTTCGCCAGACTATCCAAGCTCATGTCCAGCGTTTTTTGCAGAAACGCAATACATTCAGTGGTTTGAAGCAGTGGCAAGCTCCAACGACTGTCATGCGCGACTTTTGCGCTGTCGTACCAGGCATCTGCCGAGGCGACGATCGAGGGCAGACGAGGGCGACGAATGTCCTGCAACACGCCATCAGAACGCTGCAGGTTTCTCGCCACCCAGAACTCTTGAAACCAGGCAAGATGACCCAACTCCCAGAGCGGAGGATTAAATTCATCTTCAAGGGGGACGTTGAGTGCCCCGGCGCGCTCAAAATGAGCAAAGGCCTCCAGTGTGTGAATCCTGAGGGTCTTAAGCCCTTGGGTCAATATGTTTACTTTCGCCTGTCGCATGATTCTTGGTAAGCTTTTGAGATGTCTATTTTACCTAACCCTCCACGCCTGAATGTCGTGATCGTCAGTCCTGCACTGGCGGCTGCAAATAATGGCAATTGGCAGACTGCGCAGCGCTATGCCAGTATGCTCCGCTTATTTTGTCGGGTCAGAATTGTTCAGCGATGGGATGGTAGTGATCAAGATCATGTGATGATTGCGCTGCATGCGCGTCGCAGCTATGCCTCGATTGCCGACTGGCACGTCCGACATGGCACGAGGGGCTTGGTTGTGGTGCTCACGGGGACCGATTTGTATCGCGATATCCAAAGCGATCCTGAGGCTCAGCAGTCTTTGCGTTGGGCTCATACTTTGGTCGTACTGCAATCCGAGGGTTTGCAGGCGGTGCCCGAGGCGTTTCAGCCCAAGACAGTAGTGGCGTTTCAATCCACGACAACGCGACAGACGTTGCCTAAAACGACTCGCCACCTGCGCGCGATCATGGTGGGGCATTTGCGGTCTGAAAAATCACCTCAGACCTTTTTTAAGGCGGCAACACTTCTGGCAGAACATACCGATATTCATCTGCAACACATCGGAGGCGAGCACGATCCTGCTCTCGCTCGTGAGGCGCATGAGACAGCTGCCGTCTGTCCTCACTATGTTTTTTTAGGCGCCCGTCCGCATGAGGCCACGCGTCGACTGATTCAGCGTGCCCATGTGCTGGTGCACCCCAGCGTGATGGAGGGGGGCGCGCATGTGGTCATGGAAGCGATCTGCAGCGGCGTGCCAGTAATCGCCTCTCGTATCCCCGGTAACGAAGGGATGCTGGGCCAGGATTACGCAGGATTTTTTCCAACCGAGGATGCGAATGCTTTGGCAGCCTTGTTATTGCGGGTGCGAGATGAACCCGCTTTCTATGCGTTACTGGCGAGCCAGTGTGTCATGCGGGCTCCATTATTTGCCCCTGCCCAAGAGCGGGAGCGTTTGATTACAATCGTTCAACAATCTATTTCGTCTTAACCCCAAGGAATCTCATGAAAATAATCGAGCCACGCCTCACGTCCCTGTCCCACGGTGGTGGTTGTGGATGCAAAATCGCTCCGGCCGTCTTGCACGAGATTTTGAAGGGCACGATGCAGATGCCGATCCCCAAAGAATTGATGGTGGGTATCGCGACAGCCGATGATGCGGCGGTCTATCGTTTAAATGATGAGCAAGCCCTGATCGCCACGACAGATTTCTTTATGCCGATCGTGGACGATCCGCACGAGTTTGGTCGTATCGCGGCCACCAATGCCATTAGTGACGTCTATGCGATGGGCGGACGCCCGATTTTGGCTTTGGCGCTAGTGGGGATGCCGATCAATGTGTTGTCGACAGAAACAATCGGCAAAGTGCTCGAAGGCGGTGCCTCGGTTTGCCGAGTAGCGGGTATCCCGATTGCGGGTGGCCATACGATTGACTCTGTCGAGGCTATTTACGGTCTGGTCGTGCTGGGCCTCGTGCACCCCGATCGCGTCAAGCGCAACGATGGTGCCCGCAAGGGTGATGTGATGATTTTAGGCAAACCAGTCGGTGTAGGTATTTTGTCTGCGGCGTTGAAAAAAGAAGCGCTCGATGCGGCGGGTTATGCCTCGATGATTCACAATACGACTAAGCTCAATACGCCTGGACCAGAGCTCGCTGAGCTAGAGGGTGTGCACGCATTGACAGATGTCACAGGTTTTGGCTTAGCCGGTCACGCACTTGAAATTGCGCGTGGTGCGGATCTGACTGCGCAAATCAAATGGGCAGACGTCCCTTTGTTGCCTGGAGTTATGGATTTGATTCAGGCAGGTATGGTGACAGGCGCTTCAGGTCGTAACTGGGACGGCTATGGCCAGGATGTAAGTCTGGCAGCAGATTTACCCGCCGAATGTCAGACTCTGATGACGGACCCGCAGACGAGTGGTGGCTTGCTGGTGTGTTGTGCACCAGAGGCGGTGCAAGATGTACTTGCCATTTTTAAGAAACATGATTTTGGTCATGCCAGCGTGATTGGTCACGTGGTGGATAAGCAGGCCGCTCGACTCGTAGTAGTCTAACGACGATGTGGAGATCCTTGCGCCTGCGTGCGATGCCAGTGTTGATTGGAGTGATCTGTGTGTGGATGACACAGATCGCAAGCGCGGCGCCTTTTGTGGTGGGCTCTAAGCGTTTTACCGAGTCTTTTATTCTTGGTGAAATTATTGCACAGACCGTGCGCGATGCGGGCGATACGTCCGTTCAGCTCAAGTCTGGTATGGGCAACACCAGCATCTTGCTCGCAGCACTCAAAAGCGGCGAGATTGATGTTTATCCCGAATACACCGGCACCATTGCGCGGGAGATACTCAAAACTGAGCACGCCTTATCGCTTGAGGAGATCAATGTACGGCTAGCACCGATGGGCTTGCGTGCTGGTGTACCACTTGGTTTTAACAATTCTTATGTGTTGGCTATGCGCAGCGATTTGGCACGCTCGCTCAACATTAAAACAATTTCTGATCTCAGTCGACATCCGACCTTAGTTCTGGGCTTATCCCATGAATTCATTGGCCGTGCGGATGGATGGCGGGGGTTGTCGCAAGCCTATGGCTTAGAGGCCTTGCGGCCTAGGGGCCTCGATCACGGCCTCGCCTATGAGGCCATCGCAGCCAAGAAAATTGACTTGGTCGATGCGTATGGGACGGACTCCAAGCTCTCGCGCTATGCGCTGACCGCACTCGAAGATGATCGTCATTTTTTTCCCAGCTACGAGGCGTTATTGCTGTTTCGTGCCGATGTGCCTGAGCGGTTTCCGGTGGCGTGGCAAGCTTTACAAAAGCTAGAAAATTCTCTCTCACAACACACCATGCTCGCACTCAACACGCGCGCTGAAATCGATCAACAAAGTTTTCCTTCCGTGGCCAAGCAGTTTTTGCAAAGTGCAGCGACTGGCACGGCTGTGAGTGAGACTCAGCCAAGTAGTTTTATGACGGTCTTGTTTGGCCCAGATTTTTGGCGTCTCTCAGGTCAGCATTTGTTTTTAGTGCTGAGTGCACTTGCCTTGGCCTCTGTAGTTGGCATACCACTAGGTGTCGTGTGCTTTTATGCGCCTCGGCTTGGACAAGTAGTGTTGGCGGTGACAAGCGTGATGCAGACCATTCCTTCGCTTGCCGTATTGGCATTTTTAATTACGGTGCTCGGAACCATCGGCACTGTGCCCGCGATTGTGGCCTTGTTTTTGTATGCGTTGTTACCGATCGTTCAAAATACACACGCTGGACTCAAAGAGATCCCTTCATCGATGCGTCAAGCTGCGACGGCACTTGGCATCACTACCGGTCAGCGTCTCTGGCTGATTGAGTTGCCCTTGGCGCGCGGGATGATTTTATCTGGCGTCAAGATTTCTGCCGTGCTGTGCGTGGGCACGGCAACCATCGCGGCCTTTATTGGTGCGGGTGGTTTTGGTGAGCGCATTGTGCAAGGCCTTGCGCTCAACAACACGCAGCTTTTACTCGCAGGCGCGATTCCTGCAGCTGGGATGGCGCTATTGATGCAAGGCGGATTTTTTCTGTTAGAAAAATACTTTACAACCAACGCGCCTCATCACGCTTAAGCGGACCTGCGCCCACGGACCAGTTCATTTCAACGCCTGTGATTTGGACTGGCCACTTGACGCGTTTGGCAGGCCCCCAGTGAGTGTGCTCGGTTGTGGTGCTTAAGTCATCTAGCGATTCAGGCGCGAGCATGGGTCGGCTCAGTCCTGCAGCATCCAAGGTTGTCATTAGCAGAGCACCCGTTCGAGCGAGTGAAGCGCATGCGATTGAACCCATGCCCGTTTTGATACGCTGTTCAAGACCCCTGAGTACGGCGGTTGCTAACAAGTAACCGGTTGCGTGATCGAGCGCCTGGACAGGCAAGGGCAGTGGACGCGCGCGCTCAGAAAGCTGTTGTCCGGCCTGGGCGATGCCGATGCTCATTTGCACCAGACTATCAAAGCCTCTGCGCTTGGCCCACGGCCCAGTAAAGCCATAGGCATCAAGAGATACATCGACTAATCCTGGTCTGATGCGTTGGCGCGCTTGTGCGTCGAGTCCTAAACCTGCCAAAGCGTCGCTGCGATAGCCATGCACAAGCACATCAGCCTCACTTAAAAGTTTGACCCACTGCGCACGTTGGTCTGCCTGACGTAAATCGAGTTCGGCACAATGTTTGCCGAGCGTCATCTCCGGTGCATTGGACTCATCCCACATAGGGGAATCTATACGTAGTACCTGCGCACCTAGGCCTGCCAGCATGCGTGTGGCTGCAGGACCCGCCAAGACGCGTGTCATGTCGAGAACCTTCACACCTTTGAGGGGTTGAGAGGGTACGAATACCCAAGGCTCGCTCGCTGTTTGCTCACCTTCAGCCCAGTGAATGAGCGGTTCTTGTTGAAGGGCTTGCCCCTGAGGGTGTTGCAACCACTCTTGCGGTGACAACATGGTTGCCGCGCACCCCCCCGCAGCAATGACTTGCGCTTCAAGCTCATTGCGCTTCCAAGCAGAAACAGCCCGAGCCATGGCCTCTGGGGTCGCGGCGCACTGAAGGACTTGGACTGCAGCGTTCCGATGGTGGGAGGCGTTGGTGTGCAAGCGTAACCACCCGTCTTGCGCTAAATAGTCTGCGGCACCTACTTCATCGTGCTGGGGGATTGTCCACCCTTCTGGTCTGAGGGTGGAGGCAAACCAAAGGGAGGCGAGGCGTCGATCAACCTGAACAGATGGCACCGCTGAAACGTGACCCCCGACGGTGGTGTTGAGCGTTTCCATGAGCGTGGCAAGCGCGAGCCCGGCTGCACCCATGGATGCCGCAGCAAGTTCTGTTACCGCAAAGAAAGAGTGAAGGTTGCCTTGTCCTGCGAAAGAAACATGGGATGTTTGAGCGCGTGTGCCGTCCGCAGCCAGCCATATTGTCTCAAGCAAGGCCTGGCAAACGTCTTTGGAAGCGTGAGGACTAGTCGATTGTTGGTGTGTCATAGATCACAGAATAATGGGTGAAAGTTGGAAACAATTATAAAAAAAAGCTGATATAATTTCTGTCTTTGCAGCGCCCGTAGCTCAGTTGGATAGAGTACTTGGCTACGAACCAAGGGGTCGTGGGTTCGAATCCTGCCGGGCGCACCAGTATTATCAAAGGGTTACAGATCTAGGTCTGTAACCCTTTGTCATTTGTAGCCGATGGCTGATTCAACCCCAGACCCTTCTCAATACACTGGCATCTCACCAGTAGTATTTATCAAAAATCTTGAATGTACCCAGCAAAAAAATTTGTGCGGGCTGCCCGAGGAGGTGGTCGGCACTTCGTGATAAAGAACGGGCGCTCATATTGTAAAAGGTTACTCAAAACCTCTCAAAAAAGACTACTTTAATTGACCGTAGTCTGACTATCGCATTACATTTTTAGCAGAAGAAAGAATCCTGAACTCCAAATGGCAAAAGCTATTTTGGATTCTTCACTCGCTTTCATTTTTTTAATTGGCGGTTTCAAGTACGAAGTGCAACTTTGATTAATTAGGCGGGTTGGCTGAGAGTGTTCTAGCATCTCAGATTTCCCGACCGCCAAGTCAAAGTTACCTTATGAGCTATAAACATCTCAGCCAAGCTGAACGTTATCAG
>CAWUWN010000053.1:0-98992 GCA_963926265.1 uncultured Burkholderiaceae bacterium | reverse complement strand
GGCCGCAGACTGATTGCCTTTGTAGAAAAAGGTCACATTTACACCCTCGCCGGCGAGGGTTTCAACGATCGCGCGACCAATTCCGCGTGAGCCGCCTGTCACGATGGCAACTTTGCCAGCTAAACCAGATTTGAACGTCATGATTTTTAACCCGAAATGGCGAAACCGCCGTCTACAACCAAAGTGTGGCCATTCACCCAAGCGGCCTCAGGCAAGCACAAGAGGTATACCGCATCCGCCACATTGGCGGGCAAAAGGCTTGGACCCGCTGGCGTTCGTGCCGCAAACTCGGACAAGACCTGATCACGGTTGGGAAAATGACTCAAAGCATCGGTATCGACTACACCAGCTGAGACGGTATTGACGCGAATCCCGCGTGGACCCAGCTCTTGTGCAAGTGTCCGCACCAATGACTCAAGTGCCGCCTTGGAAGCACCAATGAAGCCGTAGTGTGGCATGGCTCGCTGAGCGCCCAGGCTAGACATTGCCACAATTCGACCACCGTTTTTCATCAAGGGTGCAGCATGCTGAGCAAGCAAGTTCACTGCAAAAGCATTCGTCTCGAGGCACCAGCGAAAGTGCTTGAGTGTCATGTCCATCGCGGGCTTCAGCACGCCCGAGGCGGCATTACTGATGACGATATCAAGATGACCAAACTCTTTGGTAATGATCTCGAACATTTCGGTCACGCTATCTGGCACGCCCACGCTTGCCTGGACGGCGATTGCACGCCGGCCCATGGCGTGGATCTCGGCACACACCGCTTCGGCTTCGTCGGAGCTGTTGTAGTAATTGGCAACAATATCGCAACCGGCAGAAGCCAATTTCAGGGCACACGCGCGACCGATGCCGCGTGCGGCTCCAGTGACTAGGGCAACTTTACCGGACAGAGGCTGACTCATAATGGGGGATTCACTCCAAAGAATGTGAAAGTTTAACCAAGATCAAGAAAAGCGACCAATATCCGTCTCAGACACGGTCTGAGCATCTTACAATGAAGGATTGATTGATTTCGCCTTCACGCCAAAGGAACATGTATGTCCAACCTGCCTCCCATGCCCACCATCCCCGCTGTCGTCTCGCAATGGATTCACGGCAAAGCCGTCACCCACCCTGGTGCAAGGAGTCAGGACGTATTTAATCCCGCGACAGGTCAAGCCACTCGCAAAGTCGAGTTAGCGAGCCTAGAGACCGTCAACGAAGCAGTTGCGAGCGCCCAATCTGCCTTCCCGGCTTGGTCGGATACCCCCCCGATCCGCCGCGCGCGCATCATGAACAACTTTTTGGCGCTGCTCAACACCCACAAGGATGAGCTTGCATCGATTATCACCCAGGAACACGGCAAGGTATTTACCGACGCCCAAGGCGAGGTCATGCGCGGCATCGATATCGTCGAATTCGCTTGCGGTATGCCCCAATTGCTGAAAGGTGACTTCACCGATCAGGTCTCGACTGGCATTGACAACTGGACCTTGCGCCAGCCGCTCGGCGTAGTGGCCGGCATTACGCCGTTCAACTTCCCTTGCATGGTGCCGTGCTGGATGTTCCCCGTCGCCATTGCGGCTGGTAATTGCTTTGTCCTCAAACCCAGCGAACGCGATCCTTCAGCCTCAATTTTCATGGCTGAGTTATTTAAGAAAGCTGGCTTGCCAGATGGCGTGTTTAACGTCGTCCAAGGCGACAAGGTCGCGGTGGACGGTTTGCTCGAGCACCCTGATGTCAAAGCCATCAGTTTTGTGGGCTCAACACCGATTGCTCAGTACATCTACCAGCGTGGCGCCGACCTCGGCAAACGCGTACAAGCCCTGGGTGGCGCTAAAAACCACATGGTCGTCATGCCTGACGCAGACATCGAGCAAGCGGTAGACGGCTTGATTGGCGCAGCCTACGGCTCTGCTGGCGAGCGCTGCATGGCGATTTCTGTCGCAGTTTTAGTGGGAGATGTCGCTGACAAGATTGTGCCTTTGTTGGCTGAGCGCGCCAAAACACTCAAAATCAAAAATGGTCTGGAGCTCGATGCTGAGATGGGTCCAATCGTGACCCGCCAGGCACTCGAGCGCATCGAGGGCTATATCGATATCGGCGTCAAAGAAGGCGCCAAACTGGTGGTTGACGGACGCGGACACAAAGTGCCCGGCCACGAACAAGGCTTCTTTACTGGTGGCTCGCTTTTTGATCATGTCACCCCTGAGATGCGCATCTACAAAGAAGAGATTTTTGGTCCCGTCTTGGGTTGCGTTCGTGTCAAAGACTTTGCTCAGGCGGTGGATCTCATCAATGCCCATGAGTTCGGTAATGGTGTGTCTTGTTACACCCGCGACGGTAACGTCGCCCGTGAGTTTGGTCGCCGTATCCAGGTGGGCATGGTTGGTATCAACGTGCCGATCCCTGTACCAATGGCTTGGCATGGTTTTGGCGGCTGGAAAAAGAGCTTGTTTGGTGACATGCATGCTTACGGCGAAGAAGGTGTACGTTTCTACACCAAGCAAAAGTCCATCATGCAACGTTGGCCAGAAACCATCGGTAAAGGTGCCGAGTTTGTTATGCCAACCGCAAAGTAACGACGGAATCCGGGATGACAAAGAGAGCAGTTTGTTTGCTAAGTGGCGGCCTGGACTCGACTACCGTGCTCGCGATCGCTCAGGACGAGGGCTACGAGGTATTCGCCTTGAGTTTTCGTTATGGTCAGCGTCACTCTGTTGAGCTTGAAAAAGCGACGGAGTTTGCGCGTGCACGCGGCGTCACGAAACATGTCATCCTTGATTTGGATTTGCGCAGTTTTGGGGGCTCCGCACTGACCGCAGACATCCCTGTTCCCAAGGGGCATTCTGTCGACGACATCAGTACCGGCATTCCGATCACCTATGTGCCTGCGCGGAATACGATTTTTTTAAGTCTTGCTCTAGGTTGGGCCGAGGTCCTCGGTGCGCAGGATATTTTTGTCGGCGTCAATGCGATGGACTACAGCGGCTACCCCGATTGTCGCCCCGAGTTCATCGAGGCCTTTGAGCACTTAGGTAACCTCGCGACCAAAGCTGGGGTCGAAGGCAAGCAACGCCTCAAAATTCGCGCCCCACTCGTCAAGATGACAAAAGCCGACATCATTCAACGTGGAATGGAACTTGGCGTAGATTTTGCGGAAACCACGAGCTGTTACGACCCGAGTCCAGAGGGCGCCCCTTGCAAACAGTGCGATTCCTGTTTGCTGCGCGCCAAGGGCTTTTCTGAGCTCGGCTTAGTCGATCCGCTCAACCTCAAGTTTCCAACCTAAGCCAGATACTCTCTGGACACATATACGTACTAGCGCGCTTGGAAGGCCAGAGAGAATTCAGGTACGTAGGTCACCAGCATCAAGACCATAAACATGATGGCGATAAAGGGCCATATTTTTGAGGCGACCTCGCTCAGCTTGAGACCGCTGATCGCCATCCCAACAAACAAGCAATAGCCAATAGGCGGCGCAGCCATCCCAATGGCCACGTTTGTAACAATGATTGCGCCAAAGTGAATGGGGTCAATAGCGAAGCTCTTTGCAATCGCAATCAACAGCGGCCCAAAAACAACCATGATGGCGATTTCATCCATCACCGCGGCCAGCAGGAAAAAGGCAACGTTCAGCATGAGCAGCATCAGCCACTTTTCCTGAATATTTTGTGACAGCCAAGCAGCGAGCTTAGGTGCCAGTTGCTCCTGCGCAATCAAGATACCAAACCCTGCCGAAAATATCACAATCGACATCACAATCGCAGTGATTTTCAGGGAGCGCCAGATAATCGGTGAAAGGTCAGCAAACTTCAGTTGCTTTTCGATCACCATGCCTACAAACAACGCATATACGCAGCTCACAACGGCTGCCTCAGTCGGTGTAAACACACCGCCATAAATGCCGCCCAGCACAATGACCGGAGCGAGAAGCGCCCAAATACCCTCGCGTAAAGCCTGTCCAATCTCGCGCAGCGTTGCACGCTTTTGCGTCGGAATCTTGTTGCGTTTAGCGTGTACCCAGCACACCAACATCAAGCCTAAGGCCATCACGAGACCTGGCAAAATACCAGCACTAAACAGCCTAGAAATTGATTGCTCGGCAATCACACCCCAAATCACAAAAGCAATCGACGGCGGAATCAGGGGGGCTAAAACACCCGCACTCACCGCAAGTGCGGTGGCAAAGCCCTTACCATAGCCACGCTCAGCCATCGCAGGAATCATGATCGCACCAATCGCAGCCGTAGTCGCGGGTGCAGAACCAGAAATTGCTGCAAAAATGGCTGCGGCCAGCACAGTGACGTGTCCGAGACCACCCGTCAAGTGACGGACAAAAACATCCGCCACCTTAATCAAACGCGCCGACAAACCGCCCGCTGACATCAACTCACCTGCCAGCATAAAAAACGGGATGGCCAATAAAGAAAAAGATTGTGTGCCCGCGAGCACCGATTGGGGCATCAGCAGTGGCTCAATTCCAGCCACCAACAAAGACACAGCCACCACAATGCCAATCGCAAACGCGAACGGCACGCCGAGCAACATCAGAACCCCGAAACCTGCCGATAACAACCACGCCACGCTACTCATCGAGAGACTCCGCCCAAGGCATCAACCTCTCAAACGAAAACAACGCAATCAGCACACCAAAAACAGGGGCTGCAGCGTAAAGAAACTCAATTGGGAAACCAACCGCCGCCGAGGTCGAGCCCCGCGTTTCCTGAAAGTAACCCCAGCCCGCGTAGGCAATGAACACACCAAGCGCAAGCATAAGCAATGACACTAATCTTTCAAGCCACCTGTGTATGGAGATTGGCAAGACATTGACTAAAAGATCCATGCGGGCATGCGTCATCCTGCGTACGCCGATCGACGTCGAAATCACAATGACCCAGGCGAAACCAAGTAAAGCAAGCTCTTCGCTCCAGCTCAGAGACTTGCCAAATACATAACGCAGAAACACTTGCGCCGCCAGGGCCAGAAGCATCAGCAGCACAAGTGTGACGGCTGTAAGCTTCAAGACCCTTTCTAACAAATCAAAATAACGGCGCATCTGTATTTCCTACTGATTACTTTTAAAATTACTTCACTGAGCTGAGAGCCTGATTGACCATGGCTTCGCCAACAGTCTTTTTGGCTTTTTCATACATCGGCTGAACCGAGGCACGGAAGGCCGCCACATCACCCACTGTATTGACCTTCATGCCTTTCTTTTCAAGACCGCTGAGCAATGCTTTTTCGTTCTTGTTTGCAGCCAGACGTTGAATAGCAGTCGCTTGTTTACCCGCCTCGATAACCGCAGCTTTTTGTTCAGCATTGAGTTTGTCAAAGACACGCTTGGAAATAATCAACTCGATTGCTGAGTACGTGTGGTTCGTCAACGACAGAAACTTTGTCACTTCGTACATTTTGCTGCTATCAATCACGGCGATCGGGATTTCGAGACCATCGATGGTGCCCTGTTGAACGGCGGTAAAGGTTTCACCCCAGGCCATTGGAACGGCTGCGCCACCCAAAGAAGTAAACATATCGATGAATACAGGGTTTTGCATGACCCGGTATTTCACGCCCGATACGTCAGCAGGTGCACTGACAGGTTTTTTGTTGTTAATCATCTGGCGAAAGCCGCCTTCCATATAGCCCAGCACCATGATGTTTTTCTTGGCAAGCAGCGCAGTCAGATCTTGTCCGACTTTGCCATCCAAGGACTTTTGCGCTTGGGCTTCGTTGGAATACAAGAACGGCAGATCATTAATCTGAAATGCAGGCTCAATCTGTGCGATCACTGCGTTGGTAATGATGGCGGCATCAACCGTACCGAAGCGTACGCCTTCCATCATTTGCTTTTCATCGCCCAGCTGACGATTGGGATAAAGCTGAATCTTGACCGATCCTTTAGTCAGCTTTTCTACCGCATCCTTAAATGCGTGTGCGCCAACCGCATAGGGATCAGTCGGGCTATCAGAAGTCGTCCAGCCGAGTTTTAGCACGGTCTGAGCGCTCGCCACTGTTGGCATAGAAAATGCAAAAGCTGCAGATATGACGGCCGTTGCGGCCAAGAGGTGACGACGTTTCATGTTTTATCTCCTAGATAGATTGAAACTCATAAATAAAAATCAGAAGTTAGATTCAACGAACTGCGAACGGTGCAAACCCATAGAGCACTTCAGGGTTATGGACCAAAATTTGCTGACGAAGCGCCTCAGTTGGCAACCATTTAAAAACGGTATCGGCGATATCTCCATCATTGGGCATTGGAGCTGGAATGTTAGGGTGCGGCCAATCCGTTCCCCACACCAAGCGGTCCGTACGCGTATGGAGCAAGGCATCGACAAAGGGCTGAATCGCTGACCACTTGTTGGCAGGATCGACAACACGGTATGCGCCTGATAACTTCACCCAAGCAGTCCCCTCTCGCACGAGTGCGCACATATTTTTAAATCCGGCGTCATTGACATCAGGCTTAGAGGGGTGTCCAAAGTGATCAAAGACAACAGGTACGCCTAACTTAGCGGCCCAAGCTGGAATCTCGGGCTGCGCAGCCACGTCGACTAAAAACTGGATATGCCAACCAAAAGGTTTGATCCGGCGCGCCAAGGACTCGGCATCACTGAGCTGACTACCGCCAGCAAACAGGATATTGACCCGCGTGCCACGTGTGCCAGCCTGATGGAGTCGCTCAATTTCAGCGTCGGTGCTGTCTACCGACAGGACTGCAACTGCGCGCAAACGATCGGCATGCGCACGCATTGTGTCGTACAAGGTACTGTGATCGTGACCATACACGGAGGGGTGAACCAGCACCGCACGGTCTGCGCCAATGGTGTTGTTCATGGCCTCAAAGGCCGCCCAGGGGGCTAGTGTTGGGGTATATGAGCGATTGGCAGTATGAGGATAGACCACCGGATCTTCAAACACATGGAAATGGCAGTCGACTGTCCCGGCAGGCAGGCGATTCTTTGGAGAAACCAAAGGATCGAAAGGTAAATATTCAGATGTCATCATGGCGTCGCGCGTTGTCCCCATCATTTTTATTTATGACATATTTGTCTGACCGTGATTTAAGCACTTCTCACGTACAAAGGCGATTGAGGCATTCCCTGAATCGACGAGAGGCGATGAAAAATAAGGGTAAACGCTGATTTCTAATCGTAAGCACTCGCTCAATCTCTAGCAGATGCATAATCGAAGTATCCCAGTCTATCCAAGGAGTCGTTCGTGAAAACAATCATCACCCGTTTTTTAACTGCCACCCTAGCCACACTTCTTTTGAGTTCAGCACACGCCTATGACGTACCCAAGGTCACGCAGACCACACCAAGTGTTCCAAAATCCGGTATTTTTATTGGCAATAGTTTCTTCTATTACAACAATAGTATGCATGGCCATTTACGTAACTTTCTAAATGCAGCAGATCCAAAGCTTCCGTTCCGTGGGACCTCAGTGACCATCAGTGGTGCTGGTCTCGACTGGCATAACGTCGAAGCTTACTTTGCACCAAATGCCATTGGTCGCTATTCGTTTATCGCAAACAACGAAGTGCGCTTTAACAAAAATGACAAACTGTTTGACGTCGCAATCATGATGGACTGTAGTCAATGCCCCGTTCATCCACAATTAAAGTCTGTATTTACCGAGTACGTCAAAAAACACGGTGATACGATTCGAAAAAATGGCGCAGACCCGATTCTGTTTATGTCTTGGGCCTATGCTGACAAGCCGGAAATGACGGAGACCCTCGCAGACGCCTATATCAAGGCAGGCAACGAAAACAAAATGATGGTGATTCCTGCTGGGATTGCATTTGCCAATTCGATTGCAGGACGTAAGGATATTGATCTGTATGTCAAGGATAAACGTCATCCTAGCCTTGCGGGCACCTACCTCGCCGCAGCAGTAACCTACGCCTCACTCTTCAAAAAATCTCCGATGAACAGCAGCTACACAGCAGGGCTGGATCCTGATGTGGCCAAGCACCTGCAAACCGTTGCTTGGAATACAGTCAAAGACTTTTACAAGCTTCCTTAATCGACCTATACATGAAATATATTCTTGCGCTCGATCAAGGCACTACAAGCTCGCGCGCGATTCTCTTTGATGCCAGTGGTTCAATCGTAGACTCGGCGCAACAAGAGTATCCGCAGCACTTTCCTCAACCTGGCTGGGTCGAGCATGATGCCCGAGATATTTGGGCATCCCAGCTTGCCGTGAGTCAAGCACTCATTGAACGTTGCGCCAATCCTGAGAACATCGCTGCAATCGCCATCACTAATCAGCGCGAGACCACCGTGTTGTGGGATCGACTCACTGGACAACCTGTTGGGCCTGCGATCGTTTGGCAGGATCGTCGCACCGCGGATCAATGTGCCGCCATGCGACAACAAGGTCTCGCCGACTTGATTCAGGCCAAGACGGGATTGGTGCTTGATGCCTATTTTTCAGGCACCAAACTAGCTTGGCTGTTGGACAATATCGAAGGGGCAAGATCGCGTGCCGAACGTGGCGAGCTCGCGTTTGGCACCATAGACAGTTGGCTCGTCTGGAATCTGACGGCGGGTCGCAGCCACATCACGGATGTGAGCAATGCTTCGCGTACGCTGCTGTTTAATTTGCATACCCTAGACTGGGATGACGAGCTCCTAAAACTACTGAATATCCCCCGCGAGGTCTTGCCTCAGATCGTGCCAAGTGCCGGTCAATTGGCGCACACAGAGGCCTCGGTTCTCGGGCGGACGATTCCCATTACAGCAATGATCGGAGATCAGCAGGCTGCCACCTTTGGGCAAGGATGTTTTGAACCTGGTATGGCAAAAAATACCTATGGGACAGGGTGCTTTATGTTGCTCAACACAGGCTCCCAACCCGTGACGAGTCACAATCATTTACTCACAACCGTTGGCTGGCAACATGCGAATGTGCAGCGTCCCGAGCTTCAAACGACCTACTGCCTAGAGGCGTCTGTCTTTATGGGCGGGGCCACGATCCAATGGTTGCGTGATGGCCTCAACATCATTCAAACGGCTTCCGAGGTTGAAGCATTAGCGCAAAGCGTACCTGATGTGGCGGATACCTATCTGGTGCCTGCCTTCACAGGGCTAGGTGCACCGCACTGGGATGGCCATGCAAGAGGCACGCTCATCGGCATGACACGCGGGACCACCAAAGCGCACATTGCCCGCGCAGCGCTCGAAGCGATTGCCCTTCAGGTGGCGGATGTGTTTGAAGCGATGGAAAAGGATGCGGGTTTGAGACTGACTGAATTACGTGTCGATGGTGGCGCCTCAAAAAATAATTTGTTACTCCAGATGCAAGCCGATATTCTCGGCGTGACTGTTGTGCGCCCCAAAATCGTTGAGACGACTGCGCTTGGTGCTGCATATCTAGGAGGACTGGCAGTGGGTCTCTGGTCGGACACGCAGGTCATTTCTGAACTATGGCAAGAAGACAGACGTTTTGAACCTCAGTGGTCAGACGCAGAGCGTGCCGCCAAACGTACACGCTGGCACCAAGCAGTCGAGCGCGCAAAGTCTTGGTCTGAGGACTAAACTCGGAACATATGACGATTGAAAAAATAAATCCTGTAAGCCGCCTGAAGCCCTCCTCGCCAATCGCGACGCAGCGTCAAGAGTTGTTATCTCAACTCGAACGCGCAGTACCTTACGATCTCGCGATCATTGGTGGAGGTGCCACTGGCCTGGGATTGGCGCTTGATGCTGTCTCACGCGGTTATTCTGTTGTGCTGATAGAAGCGGCTGATTTTGCCAAAGGGACCTCCTCGCGCTCGACCAAACTCGTACATGGTGGTGTGCGCTATCTCGCACAAGGAAATATCTCACTCGTCTACGAAGCACTGCACGAACGCGCGACACTTTTGCATAACGCACCACACCTTGCGCGCGCCCTATCCTTTGTCATGCCCTGCTATCGTTTTTGGGAACAGCCCTTTTATGGCATCGGCTTGCTTGTCTACGACCTCCTTGCAGGTCGACGCAGCCTGGGACGCACCCGTTTTCACGGAGTCGCAGCGACGCAATCCGAACTCCCCAATATCAACCTTCAGGGACTCAAAGGTTCGGTCCAGTATTGGGATGGTCAATTCGATGATGCGCGACTCGCGCTCGCGCTTGCACGGACGGCTGCCCAGGAAGGCGCGACTCTCCTCAACTACTGTCGCGCAGTCGAACTCCTGCATGATGCAGAGAATCGGGTCAATGGCATTCTTGCCCAAGATGTCGAGACGGGTTTGCCTTACACCATTCGAGCGCAATGCGTCGTGAACGCGACGGGTGTCTGGGTCGATGAAATCCGTCACCTCGACGACGAAGCACGCGGCGAAAAGACTCAGACCATGGTCGCACCGAGTCAGGGGGTACACGTTGTGGTGGATCGTGATTTTCTCCCAGGAGAAAATGCGCTGATTGTTCCGCACACGAGCGATGGACGCGTCCTATTTGCCGTCCCCTGGCTAGGTAAGGTCATCCTTGGCACAACAGACACGCCTCGACAAGATCTCAGCTTGGAGCCAGAGCCCTTCGAAGAGGAACTTGCATTCATTTTGCGCGAAGCAGGGAAATACTTGCAACGTGCCCCGACACGCGCAGACATCAAAAGCATCTGGGTGGGGTTGCGGCCTTTAGTGAAACCACCAACGGATGCAGCTGGCAATACAAAAAAAATCAGCCGCGAACACACGGTCTTGGTTAGTCCAGGCCAATTGGTCACAGTGACAGGGGGTAAATGGACGACCTATCGTGCCATGGCGAAGGATGTTCTTAAGCACTGCATTGATGCCAAAATTCTGAAAGAAAAAGCCCCCTGCTCTACTGAAAAGCTTGCGCTCGTTGGCGCCCAATCAGGACAAGTTGTGACGCACTCCATGCACGAGGCGCCTGGACTGGCTGCCTATGGAGATGAGGCGGATGCTGTCGCCTCACTCCCAGGGTCGGATCAACACCTTGGCGGTGGCCTGACGGCTGCCATGGTGCGTTTTGCTGTGCGTTACGAATACGCACGTACCGTTGAGGATGTCCTGGCAAGACGCTCGCGCTTGTTGTTTTTAGATGCACGCTTAGCAGGATCTATTGCGCCAGCAGTCAGCGCTATTGTCCAAGAAGAAACCGGCCGAGATCCAGAGCTCGAGGCGTTTAAGGCGCTCGCCGCGCACTATACACACTTGCCAAATTGAGGACCTTAATTAGCCTAAGTATCCGCCAAAATCAAATCGGCACCACGCTCGGCGACCATCATGACGGGCGACTGGGTATTACCCGATACCATCGCAGGCATGACTGAGGCATCTACGATCCGCAAGCCTTGCAAGCCCTTAAAGCGCAACCTCACATCCACTACCGCCTCATCATCCGAACCCATCCGACAGGTGCCAATAGGATGATAAATCGTCTGACCGTTTGCGCGGGCGAAATCGAGCCATTGTTCGTCTGTTTCGACACCTAGTCCCGGACTCATTTCAACATCAATGTAATTGGATAAAGCCGGCCGCCCCACAATCTGACGTGCAATTTTCATGCCATCGATCAAAGTTTGACGATCCTCTTGCGTCGCTAAAAAGTTGGGGCGGATCGCAGGACTCTGAGCGGGATCGTTTGATTTGCTATGTATGCTTCCTTGCGAAGTCGGACGCAAGCCCGCCACCCCCATCGTCATCCCTGGCGTATTGTCCAATTTGCGAATCGCCGCATTCGCGTAACTCGCATGCATAAAGAAATATTGCACATCAGGTGTCACACTCTGAGGACGCGTTTTTACGAACCCGTGAACCAAACCTGTCCCTAGGGTCAGCAAACCTTTACGACGCGTAAAGTATTGGAGGGCCGCCACGCCCAAACGCCAACCTTGAGCAAGCTCATTTAAGGTCTGTGTATTTTTGACACGCCAGTTCAACCGCGTCGCAAAGTGATCAATGTAGTTTTCTCCAACTCGCGGAGCGGCATAGACGAGGGGTATACCAAGCTTCTGCAACAAGGCTGGATCGCCTATACCCGAAAGCTCAAGCAACTGCGGGGTTTGTACAGCACCAGCGGCAAGAATGACCTCGCGCTGCGCGCGCACGGTATGTACTTCGTCTTTGCTGCGATAGGTCACGCCCGTACAACGACCCTCTGTCACGTTGACCTTTGTGACCAAGGCACCTGTCCGAATCGTCAAATTTTTACGTTGGCGAACTGGGTTGAGATAGCCTTCCACTACGCTCCAGCGCTGACCGTCTTTTTGGGCGACTTGGTAATAACCAAAACCTTCTTGTGTGCGACCGTTATAGTCCTGGCTTAAGGGCTGCCCGTCTTGCTCAGCCGCTTGTAACAATGCGTGCGCGAGCGGATAGCGCTCACTGACTTGATGAATATGCATAGGCCCATTTTTGCCACGTGCCTCATCACCCGGTAAATAGGTTTCCATTTTTTTAAAATACGGCTCGACATCTTGAGCCGACCAACCTGTCGCGCCAAGCTTGGCCCAATGATCATAGTCCTGGGGCTGACCATGGACATAAATCATGCCATTGATCAGGCTCGAGCCTCCTAGACCTTTGCCGCGTGGAATAGCGATTTTCCGCCCTAGCGTATTGTCCTCAGCTTCGGTTTCAAAACGCCAGTTGTAAATCGGATCGTTGAGTAGCTTGGTAAAACCCGCAGGAATTTTGATCCACATACTGCTGGGCTCGCCACCTGCCTCAAGCATCAGAACCGTATAGCGGCCATTAGCCGTCAAGCGATTCGCCAGCACGCAGGCTGCCGTGCCACCGCCGACAATCACATAGTCAAACTGTTCCATTACTTTGCGACTCCCATAAAGTCCGCCATCAATTCGATCTGACACTCAAGCATCGGTAACCCAAACTGGATGCGACAGCCTTTTTCTTGAGCAATCGCCAACAAGGGCGTCAAGGAAGGTGTCATGATAATTTCCGCAACGGTTTGTTTTTCGCTCAATCCGCTCACATCTAGAGGAAAGGCATCTTCTGGGCGCATGCCCAAAGAAGTCGCATTGATGACCAAATCGTAGCCGACAGGACTCGCACCCACTGACGCCATCGCAACCGAGGGGTACACGGCTTGAAGTCGCGTGATGATGTCTTGTGCTTTGGCTTGTGTGCGGTTGTAGAGATCGAGACGTGCCACGCCTGCATCCGCGAGGGCAAAAGCAATCGCCTTGGCAGCCCCTCCGGCACCACACAACATGACGCGCAACCCCCTGGGCTCAATGCCGTGCAGACGCAAGCCCCCTACAAAACCTTGCCCATCTAAAATGTCGCCTGAAAGACTTCCGTCCGAATTGCGACGCACAATATTGACTGCGCCAACCAGACGCGCTGCAGGCGTGATGTCATCACACAAATCAGCCATCGCTGTTTTATGCGGCACCGTCGCGATCATGCCGCCAAAATTCAATACACTGCGTAAGCCCTGTACAAAGGCTGGTAAGTGTTCTGACGTCACATGCATGGGAACCAACACCCCATCCGTCCCTCTTTTATCGAAGACTTTACGCATCGTTTGCGGTGTCTTGACCTGAGAGACGGGGTCGGCCACGATGCCATACAGTCGCGTATTACCTGTTATTTCCATCATAATGTCAGCGAGTGATTGATTTTCAGACTTTGATGCTGGAGTTTACCTATGAAACGATTCAAAAGACTCACCCGCACCCTGTCAATTGCGCTCTGGTCCGCACTTTGTCCGGCGTTGGGATTCGCGGCACCCTTACAACACCATACGTTTACAACGTCAGACGGCGTTCGACTGCACTATATCGAGGCAGGTCGTGGCGCGCAAACAATTGTGTTGATTCCCGGTTGGTTGATGCCTGCTGCCGTATTTGAAAAACAATTTGAAGCGCTTTCTTCTTCCTACCGAGTCTTAGCACTGGACCCAAGATCGCAGGGGCTCTCTGAGGTCACCAAGCTTTCGCACGCACCAAAACGTAGGATTCAGGATATTGCCGAGTTTTTAAAAGTTACCAAGGTGGGAGATTTTGTCCTAGCCGGTTGGTCGCTTGGGGTACTTGAGTCGCTCGACTACGTTTCCAACTACAAGCCAAAAGGCCTGCGGGGTTTGGTTTTGATCGACAACTCTGTCGGCGAAGGTAAACCACCTGCGGGGCGGCGTTCGAATTTCGCTCAAACCATGAACGATCCAATTAAGCGCGAGAAATATATGCGCACATTTAGTCAAGATATTTATCGTAAAACGCCCCCGCCGTTATTGGCACAAGCTGTCCTCGACTCTGCCTTACAAGCTGCACCAAACGTTGCCATCCAGTTGCTCAACCAACCCTACCCGCGCACCTATTGGAGCGAAACGCTTCAAAATCAACACGTGCCTGTGCTCTTTGCCATCAGACCTTGGCTCAAAGAGCAGGGAGATGCGCTACAAAAAAAACGTACCCGAGATCTCATCACCATCGAAATGTTTGAGAAAGCCGGGCACGCGTTATTTGTAGATGAGCCTGAAAGTTTTAATCAGGCTGTTTTAAAGTTTAGTCAGCAAGCTTTTGCGCGTAAAAAGTAAGCGCTTGGAATGATGCGCTTGGAAATTAGCGCATCACGCCTTAGTTTTAACGACGGACAACCTGTACGTTGCTTCGCTCGTTGGTTTTGTTGTAACTAAACGCAAAGGGCAAGGGCTTGACGGTTGTCGACTCACGGTAGGCTTTTGCAAGCGACTCTTGTTTTTTACGATTAAAAAGCTCGTGTGGATACAAGAATCCACCATATAAATCGACCGGGCCAATCTCAGCCAAATAGGTGTAGTTCAGTCCTGTTTCATCCTGCACCACCATGGTGGCGTTTGCCACCAATATATCTCGCATCACGGAAAAGTAGGTTTCCTGCAGGAGATGGGAGGCAGCTTTGATCAGCACGGGGTTTTTAGCCTCGCGGGCGAGCCATTTGCGCATCGGCTCATTCTTAGTCAAGCTCGCATCTGATAAGTCTAAGCTCACGTAATCCAGCGTGACAGGCTTACCGGCTTTGCTGAGCACCAACCGCACTGACTTCCATTGACCTGCTGTACTTTTGATAAATGTATCAGACTGTTCGTCATAGGCGATGGGGTAAATGTCCATGACATCAAAGCCGGAGTACAACGCAAACGTTGACAGAATTGTCGTCACACCAATCGGCGCAAACTGATCACGTTGGTCTTCGTTCAGGTCATCAGTACGGAAAAAAGCCAGGCGGCTGAACTTCATCCATTCGCGGATGAATTTCGCTTGAAAACCTTGCGCACGTGCCGCTGGCATGGTTGCAAGTGTGACCGGTGCGCCAGCTGCTTGCATGGCAACCATCACATAGCGGTCAGCTTTTGGAAAGGCATGAGCAACTGTCACAAAATCAGGGCCCGAAAATGGATAAAAGACAGTACCACCGGCCTTCGGAGCAATCTCTGCCTCAGCCCAAATTGAGAGTGGTTGTCCAATCGTCTTTTGATAGAAATCCCATGCACCATCAGCTTGCGTTTTGAGCGCACCTGTCAGAAACGGAAAAATTGGTGCAGGCTGCTGTGCGGTTGGCAAATACAGACCGAGGGTCTGCGTTGCCGAGGCACGGCCCATTAGCGAAAAAGTCACAAACAGCACAAGTGCTGCCAAGGTCACAAATTTTTTGTTTATGCTTATTGACCAACACTTCATCACGCAAGTACTCCATCAAAACGAAAGAAAAATCAGGCTGATTTGAGCAGACTGAGACCACCCATGTAAGGGCGCAAGACGTCGGGCACCACAATGCTGCCATCGGCTTGTTGATAATTTTCCAGAACAGCCACCAACGCTCTGCCAACAGCTAAGCCTGAGCCATTGAGTGTGTGGACAAACTCGGGCTTACCACCCTCCACGCGCGTACGCGCCTGCATGCGACGGGCTTGAAACGTTTCACAATTAGAGACTGAGGAAATCTCACGCCACGTATTTTGCGCAGGTAACCACACCTCTAAGTCATAGGTTTTAGTCGCACCGAAACCCATATCGCCTGTGCACAACAACATTACGCGATAGGGCAAACCAAGCAGCTGTAATACCTTTTCTGCATGTCCTGCCATGTCTTCAAGGGCTTGATAAGAGGTGTCGGCCGCAACGATCTGAACCATTTCAACCTTGTCAAACTGGTGCTGACGAATGAGCCCGCGCGTATCACGTCCGCCACTTCCCGCTTCGGAGCGAAAACATGGCGTGTGCGCCGTCAAACGGATCGGCAAGTCGGCCGCAGGTACGATTGTGTCACGCACCATGCTTGTCAGCGTGATTTCAGAGGTCGAGATCAAGTATTGCTCCTCGCCCGCTACCACGTTGCCCTGCTCATCAAGCGTGGGCTCGTCCCCGCCACGCGTGACCCAGAACATATCGTTTTTGAATTTTGGCAACTGTCCCGTACCCATCAGGGTAGACGCATTAACAATATAGGGGGTATAGCACTCTGTATAGCCATGCTGTTCAGTCTGAAGGTCCAGCATGAACTGGGCCAGAGCACGATGCAGGCGAGCCATTGGACCGCGCATAAAGCTAAAACGCGCGCCCGACAGCTTGGCCGCCACATCAAAATCTAAACCAATCGACTCGCCCAGCGTGACATGATCGCGTGGCTCAAAACCAAGCGACTGAGGATTACCTGAGCTTGGATCGGGGTGGGGTACCCAACGACGCACCTCAACGTTGCCCTCACTGTCTGCACCCAAGGGTACGCCTTCATGCGGCATATTGGGGATCGACATCAGCATGTCATTAAGTTGAGCCTGAATGTCAGAGAGGTCAAGCTCGAGCGCTTTGAGTCGGGCTGGAATTGCCTGAGACTCAGCCATCACGGCAGAAGCATCTTCGCCGCGCGACTTGAGCGCACCGATTTGCTTAGCGAGCGCATTGCGTTGTGCCTGCAGGTTTTCCGTCTCGGTCTGGACCGCTTTGCGGCGGGTTTCAAGGTGATTAAACGCATCAATCGGAAAAGTAAAGCCACGGCTGGCTAGGCGACGCACGACAGATTCGAGGTCTTTACGTAACAACGCTGGGTCAAGCATGATCTGAGAATAAAAAGGCTAATGAATTGCGTATTGTATCCGCCGAAGCAACCAAGCCACGACAGCCAAAGCCCCAACGCTCAGCAACCATATCAGTACCATCCAACCCCAGCGTTTCATACAGACACCTAATGGTAATCGTGAGTGGGGCCAACTTTGCCACGAAATACCCAATAGGCATACGCGCTATAGGCCAAAATGATCGGGATCAAAAACACCGCTCCGACCAAGAGGAATTTCAAACTGTTATCCGGCGCTGCCGCCTGCCAAATCGTGACAGATGAGGGCACCATGTAAGGGAAAAAGCTAATGATGAGTCCTATGTAGGACAAAACAAACAGCCCCTGTACCGCCAAAAAAGACATGAGAGGACGATCTTGCTGAAGCCCGCGGAACAAAGCAAACGCACACACCATCACCAAAAATGGCACAGGTGCGACGAACAACATCGCCGGCCAAGCGAACCACTTTCGCATGAAGTGCTCGTGTAAAAATGGGGAGATGACGCTGACCAAAGCGATCAGACCTAACATCACAATCCCCAATCCAAATGCCGCTCGTTTCGCCCGCTGCTCAACCAGACCATCGGTCTTGAGATAGAGCCATGTCGCGCCAAGCAAGGCATAACCGATCACCAACGCCAAACCAGTGAGCAAACTAAAGGGGGATAACCAGTCCCACCAGCCCCCCGCATAAGCGCGACCCGAAATTTGAATACCTTGAACGAGTGCACCAAGTGCGACACCTTGGGCAAACGTCGCAGCGAAAGAACCCCCTGCGAACGCCCAATCCCAAACATATTTACTATTTTTACTCTTCCAGCGAAATTCGAACGCCACACCTCGAAACACCAAGGCGAGCAACATAATGATGATCGGTGCGTACAAGGCAGGCATGATGATCGAGTAGGCTAGGGGAAATACTGCAAACAAGCCCCCTCCACCTAAAACAAGCCAGGTTTCGTTGCCATCCCAAACAGGTGCGACCGAATTCATCATCAAGTCGCGTTCTTGCTCTGTCTTAGCCCAAGGAAACAGGATGCCAACACCCAGGTCAAAGCCATCCAGCACAACATAGGCCAACACAGCGAAGGCAATCAAGCCTGCCCAGATCAATGCGTAATCGAGCGTCATGTGCGATCCCCTTGAGCGCCACTCAAACCTGTTTGGGTACTTTTGGCCGCCATCGTCGGACCGGGCACAATACCTGCAGCACGTATCGGTTCATGAATGGACAAACCAGCCGAGCCAGAATCTACGCCAGGAGCAGTCTTCATTTGACGCAAGATGTAGTAGACGCCTGCGCCGAACAAACAAAAATAAACAATCACAAAGGCAGCCAATGAAAATGCAATCGCAGTCGCATCAATCGGCGAGGCAGAGTCTGCCGTGCGCAGTAAATGGTAAACCGTGAAGGGTTGACGCCCCACCTCGGTCACAATCCATCCTGACAAGACGGCGACAAAGCCAGAGGGGCCCATCAACATCACTAGACGATGCATCATTGGGGTGTCATACAACCGACTGCGGTAGCGTAGCCACAAGCTCCATAAACCCACTAACAACATCAATGAGCCGATGCCTACCATCGAGCGAAAAGCGAAAAACACAATCCCTAGAGGTGGGCGATCAGCAGCCGGAGTTGCGTTGATACCGGGCACGATACCGTCCAGGGAGTGGGTCAAAATTATGCTGCTCAGATAAGGAATGGTGATTGCGTAATCAATGCGAGATTCTTTTGCATTTGGAATGCCAATCAAAATAAGTGGAGCCTTGCCCAACGATTCGGTATGTCCCTCCATTGCCGCGATCTTGGCCGGCTGGTACTCAAGAGTATTCAGTCCATGTGCATCACCCGCCATGATCTGAATAGGCGCGACAATTGCGGCCATCCACATCGCCATTGAAAACATCACACGCGTCGCCGCCTGACGGTCTGACGAAGGCACAGCACCAGGTTGTTGCATCCGCTTGCGCTCTTTGAGCAAATGAAACGCGGCGACTCCACCGACCACAAAAGCAGTTGTCAAATACGCTGCCAATAACATGTGGACCAAACGGTAAGGGAACGAGGGATTAAAGATCACCTTGAACCAGTCTTCGACAATGAACTGTCCAACTTCATTGATCGAGTAACCAGCTGGTGTCTGCATCCAGCTGTTGACAGACAAAATCCAAAAGGCCGACATAAAAGTACCCAACGCAACCATTGCCGTGGCAAAGAAGTGCAGCTTTGGGCCCACCCGTGTCCGACCAAATAACATGACGCCCAGAAAACCTGCTTCAAGGAAGAAGGCAGACATCACTTCATAGCCCATCAAGGGGCCCAGTACAGGTCCGGTCTTATCCGCATAGACACTCCAGTTGGTACCAAACTCGTAACTCATCACGATGCCGGAAACCACACCCATTCCAAACGCGACTGCAAAGATTTTTTTCCAATAGCTAAACAGGGTAAGGTAGACCTCTTTACCGGTCCAAAGATGCAAACCGTTCAAAACGGCTAAAAAGCTCGCCAAGCCGATTGAAAATGCGGGGAAAATAATATGAAAGCTCACCGTAAAGGCAAACTGAATGCGGGCAAGCGTCAATGCATCCAACCATTCCATCACACTACTCCTGGTTTCTCTCTCGAGCTTTTCGATCTAACTCACGCAGATGAGTGAGTTTTTCAGCAATCTTTATTTCTAAACCCCGGGGGACCGGTTGATACCACTGTGGCTCACGCATGCCTTCTGGCAAATATGATTCTCCTGCCGCGTACGCATCGGGTTCGTCGTGTGCATATCGGTATGCGTGTCCGTGACCAAGCTCTTTCATGAGCTTGGTGGGCGCATTACGCAAATGCATCGGGACTGGTAAAGAGGCACCTTGTTTAATCCATGCAACAGCTTGATTGTAGGCCTGATAGCCTGCATTACTTTTGGCTGCCACTGCTAGATATAAGGTCGCTTGCGCCAGTGCTAACTCACCCTCGGGAGAGCCCAAGCGCTCGTAGGTCAGCGCCGCATCATTGGCTATCTGCATGGCGCGTGGGTCAGCCAATCCAATATCCTCCCAAGCCATGCGCACAATACGTCTGGCGAGATATTTTGGATCCGCACCACCGTCTAGCATACGCGTCAACCAATATAGCGCCGCATCCGGGTTTGAGCCACGCACTGACTTGTGCAAGGCTGAAATCTGGTCGTAAAAATTGTCTCCGCCTTTGTCAAAGCGGCGTGCACTCATGCTGAGAGCATTTTCGACGAGACTCACATCGACTTGCGTCACGCAGGCATTTTCCGCGGCCACACTCGCCTGTTCAAGAAGGCTTAAAAAACGACGGGCATCACCATCCGCGTAACCAATCAAGGTATCGAGCGCCGCATCTTCAAAGCTGAGATCTTTTAGTACGGTTTGCTGCGCACGCTCCAATAATTCACGTAACTCTGTTTCATCAAGCGACTGCAAAACATAGACTTGCGCACGCGACAACAAAGCCGCATTGACTTCAAAAGAAGGATTTTCTGTCGTAGCGCCAATAAACGT
Source organism: uncultured Burkholderiaceae bacterium (assembly GCA_963926265.1). Lineage (GTDB taxonomy): Bacteria > Pseudomonadota > Gammaproteobacteria > Burkholderiales > Burkholderiaceae_B > Zwartia. The sequence continues at coordinate 78,453 of CAWUWN010000053.1, read as the reverse complement.
CACTAAGCCTGATTCGACGAACGGTAACAAAGCATCTTGCTGGGCCTTATTAAAGCGATGGATCTCATCGACGAACAGCAAGGTCCGGCGCTGATATTGATCCAGGGTCAACTGGGCCTCATCCATCGCGGCGCGAATTTCTTTAACGCCTGCAAACACTGCAGAAATCGCAATAAAAGCACAATCAAATGCATGGGCCGTCAAGCGCGCAAGTGTTGTTTTACCAACACCCGGCGGTCCCCACAAAATCATCGAATGAGGACGTCCAGACTCGAACGCCACGCGCAAAGGTTTACCAGGACCGAGCAAATGCTTTTGTCCAACGACCTCGTCTAGCGTGCGAGGACGCAGCGCTTCTGCTAAAGGAGCTTTGGGAGTGGTTTTAAATAAGTCAGCCATCGCAAAAACGGTTCTTTGAGGCGGCTGAAGACGACATCATTGCATCCTGACGACATCAGCCCCTTTGGGGGGAATGAAATCAAAATTGGTGGCGGACAATCCGGGATTGCGAGTGAGCGCAGAGAGTTCGACATGCGTTGTCTGACCAAAAGCATCGAGCAGAATAATGCGATGCGGAACACCGTCTTTGAAGCCAAGATCGACATGCACAAAACCCGCATCGGCTTGTTTGGGCTTGGCACGCAGCCAAACCAAAGACTCGCGATCAGGTAAAGCCATCACCTCAAAAGATTGCTCCAGAGAACCTGAGCCAAACAAAATCGCGGCGGGTGAGGCACCAATCGCCTGATCCACCTTGCGCACCGTGACTTGATTGAGATCTGGATCAAACTGATAAATCTCACGGCCGTTTGACACGATTTGTTGCTCGTAAGGTTTGATAACGTCCCACTTAAAACGACCTGGACGCATAAATAAAAACTTTCCGCGTTGTGGGGGCTTGGTCTGTCCTTGAGGTCCGACGGTGAATTGTGCAAAATCACCGCTGGCGGACTGCACCTGGGCGACGAATGTTCGCAGCTGTTCGCGTGCCGTATCAGCGTGAGCAGGAGTTACCAGACCTAAGCCTGTCAACACAAGCACAATCGACCCTGCAAACAATCGAGTTTTAGAAAAAGTAAACATTCAGCTCATTCCTCGCGAGGCACATTAGGCGCAAGAATTTCACGGTTACCATTGGATTGCATCGTTGAAACCAATCCAGAATTTTCCATTTGTTCGAGCAGACGTGCCGCACGGTTGTAACCAATGCGCAAATGTCGTTGCACCAAAGAAATGGATGCGCGGCGGTGCTTGAGTACGATCTCGACAGCTTGATCGTACATTGGGTCTGCTTCTGCGTTGGCCATGCCCGTGACACTGCTCAAGCCATCGCCAGTCTCGCCCTCAGAGCTACCTTCAAGCAGGCCATCGATATAGTCTGGCTCACCTTGCGACTTGAGAGACTCCACCACGCGATGCACTTCCTCATCCGATACAAAAGCGCCATGCACGCGCACAGGCAAACCTGTACCGGGTGGCATGTACAACATGTCTCCCTGTCCTAGCAGCGCTTCTGCCCCCATCTGGTCCAGAATCGTACGGGAGTCAATCTTGGAAGACACTTGAAAAGCAATACGTGTGGGGATGTTGGCCTTGATGAGGCCGGTAATGACATCCACACTGGGCCGCTGAGTAGCCAAAATCAGATGGATGCCGGCTGCACGGGCTTTTTGGGCGAGTCGCGCAATCAACTCTTCGATTTTCTTACCCACCACCATCATCAGATCGGCCAACTCATCGATGACCACCACGATGGTGGGCAACTCTTTGAGAGGCTCAGGAGCATCAGGGGTAAGCGAAAACGGATTAGGAATAGGCTCCTCACGTTTAATCGCATCACGAATTTTGTTGTTGTAACCCGTCAAGTTGCGCACGCCGAGCTTGCTCATCAGGCGATAGCGTTTTTCCATCTCGCCCACACACCAATTGAGCGCATTGGCGGCTTGGCGCATATCGGTCACAACGGGAGCCAACAAGTGAGGGATGCCCTCATACACGCTCATCTCGAGCATTTTAGGGTCGATCAAAATTAAACGGGTCTGCGAAGCATCAGCTTTGTAGAGCAGCGACAAAATCATCGCATTGATCCCGACGGACTTACCGGAGCCGGTCGTACCCGCAACTAAAAGGTGCGGCATTTTGGCGAGGTCTGCGACAACCGGATTGCCAGCGATGTCCTTGCCGAGGGCCATCGTGACCACAGAGGCACTCGAATGGTAGACCTGAGAACCAAGAATCTCAGACAGCTTAACCATTTGTCTGCGTGGATTAGGTAGTTCAAAACCCATGAGGTTTTTACCTGGGATGGTCTCAACCACACGGATACTGACCAGGCTCAGGGCTCGGGCGAGATCTTTAGCCAAATTGACGATCTGACTGCCTTTGACGCCCGTAGCAGGCTCAATTTCGTAGCGTGTAATGACCGGACCGGCCTGCGCAGCCACAACCTGCACCGTGACGCCGAAATCAGCTAGTTTTTTCTCAATCAAACGGGAGGTGTATTCGATCGTCTCATCCGAAACCGTTTCAAACGCCTCGCCAGGTTGATCCAACAGGCTGAGTGCAGGTAAGTCACCGGCAACAGTCGGCTCAATAAAGAGAGATTGTTGCTTTTCTTTTTGGACGCGCTCGGATTTTTGAACCGTCACAATCGCGGGCTCAATCCGAACGGGCTGCTCATGGACAATCTTTTCGTGCTTAGCCTCAACCTGCTCATGCCTGACAGCTTGTGCGACTTGGCCCGCGCGTCTGTCCTGCCTAGCTGCGCGCCCTTCTTTGACCTTAAACCACACCAACTCAAGCGCGGCGCCAAGCTTTTCAGCAATCGCCAACCATGAAAAACCAAAGAATGTGCTGCATCCGAATATGATTAACGCCAATAAAATCAATGTACTACCGGAAAATCCGACTGCTGCAGATAAAAAACCAGACCATGCGTGTCCAATCACGCCCCCCGCGCCACTGGTGAGGTCGGTACGTCCAGGTAGCTGCATCCCCCAGGAACTTAAGCGATAAGCCTCTAAGCCGACCGAACCAAGCAGCAACATGAAAAAGCCAATGCCCTGTTCCCAGCGAACGCGGGCAAGTGTTTCAGGCTCTCCACGTGTACGGATCTGATTGGCCAAGCGTAAATAACCTGCACGCACCCGATGAAGCAATAAAACAACAAGCCACCAAGCAGAAAAACCGAATAAATACAATAAGATATCTGAGACATAGGCACCGATCACCCCACCACGGTTGTGCAAGGTCGCAGCATCCCGCCCAAAAGAGTGTGACCACCCTGGATCGCTGCCATCCCACGTCGCCAAGACAAGCGTCAACCAGGCTGCCAGCGCGGCAAACACGATCCAGCGCGCCTCTCGGAGAATCGAGAGTATTCGTGTTTGCATCACCGAGGGCCCATTTCTGGTGTTTCGGGTCGTTCGCGAAGTCCGCGTTGTGGCTGGGGAAAGTCTAGGCATAGTCGCCATTATAATTTGCTAGTCAATATAGAGGGAAATCTGATGTCAACGCCAAAACATGCCAAAGTTCTTATACTCGGATCAGGCCCTGCGGGCTACACCGCTGCAGTGTATGCTGCACGCGCCAATCTGAGTCCAGTCATGATCACAGGAATCGCCCAAGGGGGTCAACTGATGACCACAACGGAGGTTGACAACTGGCCCGCTGATGCCGCAGGCGTCCAAGGCCCAGAGCTGATGCAACGCTTTGCTGCGCACGCCGAACGCTTTAACACTGAAATGATATTTGATCATATCGCAAGCGTAGACTTCTCCACTCGTCCCTATCGACTGACAGGAGACGGTGGTGCCCAGTACACCTGCGATGCCCTCATCATCTCAACCGGCGCCTCGGCCAAATATCTGGGACTGCCCTCCGAGCAGACCTTTATGGGACGCGGCGTTTCAGGCTGCGCGACCTGCGATGGCTTTTTTTACAAAAACCAGGATGTGGTTGTTGTTGGTGGCGGTAATACCGCTGTCGAAGAGGCGCTTTATCTCTCCAATATCTGTCGCTCCGTTACGGTTGTCCATCGTCGTGACAAATTCCGAGCAGAGCCCATCATGATCGACAAAATGATGGACAAAGTCGCCAATGGCAACATGAAACTTGCGACCTTTCGTGAACTAGATGAGGTCCTGGGTGATGACTCCGGTGTCACTGGCGTTCGTTTGCGTGCGACAGACTCAGAAAAAACCGAAGAGCTTTCTGCGACAGGCGTCTTTATCGCGATTGGACACCAGCCAAACACGTCTATTTTTGAAGGCAAACTTGAGATGGCCAATGGCTATATCGTCACACGCAGCGGCTTAGCCGGTCTTGCGACGATGACGTCTGTCCCGGGTGTGTTTGCTGCAGGCGATGTACAGGACCATGTATATCGTCAAGCCATCACCAGTGCGGGAACAGGCTGTATGGCCGCTCTTGACGCACAGCGCTGGCTGGAGAATGCGGAACAGTAAAGCGGGTCTCGCTGACCTCAAACGCCTGCACCAGACGGCGCTTGAGGAGCAGCGTGCCCGTCAAGCGCAAGAGCATGCCAGACTCAAAGCACTGCCACAGTCTGCTGCAAGCGCTTCTCCTTCCGTCACCTCTGCGGATGAGGTGAAACTCTTTGCGCGTGCGACCCAAGCTGTGACGCCTCTTCATTCCACGACACGCGTCACGCATCGTCCCAGCGATATGCAGTCAGTTGATCTGATGACGCAGCGGCGAATGCGTGCGCTGGGTCAAGACAGTCCAAAGCCCCCAGCCCTTTCTGATGCATTTTCACCTTTCACTGAGACTGACTCAGACCTATCGTGGCTTGCACCTGGAATCGGACCCGAAGTGCTCAGACAACTTAGACGGGCTTTTTGGCCTGTTGGTGCGCATCTAGATTTACATGGCCTCAATAGCGACCAAGCCAGGCTAGCTCTCACCAATTTTATTGATACCAGTCAAACACATGGCACACGTTGTGTACGCATTGTGCATGGAAAAGGGTACGGCTCAGCAGACGGGCAGTCCGTTTTAAAAGCTCTTGTTGCGCAGTGGCTGACCCAGCTCAGTACGATTAGTGCTTTTACTTCTGCGCCCCCTGCACACGGGGGCCGCGGGGCGCTATTGGTCCTGCTCCAAATGCATCAGGCTCACGCAAGTCATTCACCCACTGGTCGCTAAACTGATCTGGCTTTGCTGTCAGCAAGGACAAAAGTGACAATCCCCCAAATCGCAAGCAAAATGCTAATGAGACGCAAATTACTGCGCCAGTATGAGCTCGGTCTGCTAGGCTTTGGCATCTCTGTCATGAGTTTGGTCAGAAGGATTGTATAAATCGTTGCACTGAGCCTAATACGACAACGGCCAACACCGTAAGTGTCAGCCGTTGTGCGTTTCATTTTTTTTATTTTGCCGATTATGTCAGCATGCCCTTTTTGAGCTTTGTCCCCTCACCTGCATAACGTTGATTCTGCACCACTGATCAACACCTTGCATCAGGGAATGCCCTAATTTAGGGCAAAAATAATCATTTTCTTTTTTATTTTAAGAATTTTTGGCCTAATTTATGTTCAATCCATCGCGCGATCAAGTCCGTCAGTTCTTTATCGATACGTGGCGCAAGCACAAGGAGATGCAAGTACTGACGCCGCTGGAGGACATCGCCCTAAACTGGATTGAGCAGCATCCCGAATACCACGAGATCCTCGTGCAAACGGACTCCATGACGCGTGAATTCAACGTAGAACAAGGCAAAACCAATCCTTTTCTTCATTTGTCGATGCACTTAGCCATTGCCGAACAATTATCGATTGATCACCCGAGGGGCATTCGTCAAGCATTTGACAAAATGGCATCGCGCACAGATCAGCACCATGCTGCGCATGAAATCATGGAGTGTTTAGGACAAGTGGTCTGGGAGTCTCAACGTCTTGGCACGGCCTTGGATAGCGATGCCTATATTGAGTTGATTCGTCAAAGGGTCAGCCGAGACTGACCCTTTGCGCAAAGGGTTGAGAAAATAACTCAGCCCCCCCAGAAGGGTATCTGCAGCGCTTAGCGACGAACCGCTAAAGGACCGGGCTGAGCAGCCAACCAAGCCGATACGTTCTTGATGTCTTGGGTAGACAATTGCTTGGCAAAAGCGCCCATAATGGCATTTTTACGCACGTTTGCTGTAGCGGGCACGCCAGAGGCACCGCGCTGGTAGGCTTTTAAAGCATGCACCAGATAGTCAGCATGCTGCCCAGCCAAAATAGGATAGGCAGGATCAATGCCCTTGACTGCATCTGCGCCGTGGCAGGAGGCGCAATTGAGCTTACCCCACACAGCTTTACCAGCAGCCAAATCAGCCGCATGACTCAGGCTGACAGATCCTAAAAGAATAGCGCCTGTGAGGGCGATCGTGACGTGTTTCATATGAGCCCCCGATTATTTGAGATTGGCGTAATAGGCAGCCAGATCGGCAATATCTTGGTCCGACAAGCTTTTGGAAATCGCATCCATCGTTGGGTGCGTGCGCTCACCAGAAGCATAGGCACGCAAGGCGACTTGAAGGTACTTGTCATTCTGTCCGGCGATCTTGGGGACAGAGTAAACCTCAGGAAAGCTGGAACGATAGCCAGGAATTCCGTGGCAGCCGATACACATCGACACTTTGGCCTTGGCGGCTTCAATATTGCCCTTAGGGGGGTCTGCAGCGAGGACTGGAAAGCCCATGACACAGGTGGCGACAAGCGCCAATTGAGCAAATTTGGCAGGAACCGAGACACGCGTCATCGTCGCACCAACAAATAGAGACTGTAAATTGTTCGGAAACTTCATAATGGACTCTTGGTCTGGCAGGGAAAAGTCCCGGGATTAACTCCCGGCCGCAAAACGTTAGGATTGTACGATAATTGGAAAAAATAGACTTCATTTATGTATCGCGACAGCCTTTAATCAATTTCATTTCGGCAAACAATGACTTCACAGACCCCCAACACCGCACCCTCCCAACGCTTTGACGGCACCGAACGCTATGTCGCCACGGATGATCTGAAACTCGCTGTCAATGCGGCACTGACCTTGCAGCGTCCCCTCCTCATCAAAGGGGAACCCGGAACCGGCAAGACCATGCTGGCAGAAGAGGTCGCCGCCGCATTGGGTCGTCCCCTTTTGCAGTGGCATATCAAGTCCACCACCAAAGCCCATCAAGGCCTCTACGAATACGACGCGGTCTCGCGACTGCGTGACTCGCAATTGGGTGATGAAAAAGTCAAAGACATCAGCAACTACATTATGCAAGGTGTGCTTTGGCAAGCTTTTGATTCTCCCGAACCCGTCGTCCTGTTGATTGACGAAATAGACAAAGCTGACATTGAGTTTCCAAACGATTTGCTCCGCGAGCTTGATCAAATGGAATTTCATGTCTACGAGACACGCTCGACGGTCAAGGCCCGCCATCGTCCGCTCGTGATCATTACTTCGAACAACGAAAAAGACCTGCCTGATGCTTTCCTGCGCCGTTGCTTTTTCCACTACATCCGTTTCCCTGATCGCGACACGCTGCGCAGTATCGTTGCGGTGCATTTCGAAAATCTGCATGCCGATGTCTTGCGCGCCGCGCTCGATACGTTTTTTGCACTACGTGAAGCCCCCGGCCTCAAGAAAAAACCTTCTACCTCTGAGTTTCTCGACTGGTTACGCCTGCTGATTGCTGAGGATGCAACGGCCGAACAAATCGATGCGCATGCTGCTACATCAATCCCAATGATGGCTGGCGCGTTACTAAAAAACGAACAAGATTTACAACTACTCGAACGTTTAGCCGCCGTCACACGTTCCACACGTCGCCCACCAGGATCTACAAATGGCAGCTAATCGAAGTTTTTCGCAGCCGCCCAGTCCTTGCACGCTCGTCGGCCATGGCGTGAGACTAGAACCTCTGTCGCTCAACCATACAGAGGCCTTGACGCGCGCGGCGCGCGATGGCGAGTTGTGGAATCTGCGCGTCACCTCCGTTCCAGAGCCGGAACACACTGCAAGCTATATTCAATCAGCTCTGGATGGTTATGCCGCAGGCCATATGCTGCCTTTTGTTGTGATGCATACGGACTCGCAGGAAGTTATCGGCACGACGCGCTATCACGACATCATTGCTTCGGTTGCTCGCCTGGAAATCGGTTACACGTGGTATGCCAAAAGCCACCAACGCAGCCATGTCAATACGGCCTGTAAGCTCCTCTTGCTCGAGCATGCCTTCGACACGCTTGGTGCCAAGGTTGTAGGCTGGCGCACCGATAACTTTAATTATGCGTCACAGCGTGCTATCGAGCGGCTTGGCGCCAAACGCGACGGTGTTTTGCGACATCACGCTCTGCGGCGCGATGGCACGGTCAGAGACACCGTGATGTATAGCGTCATCGCAGGCGAATGGCCCGAAGTGCGCGCCCACTTGACCTATCAACTCAAACGCCATGCTGATTGATTTCTTTTATCACCTACGCACGCAAAAACTCCTCGTTTCGGTCAAGGAGTATTTAACGCTGCTCGAGGCGCTGTCGAGCCCGATCATGCCGCCCACGCTGGAGGATTTTTATTACCTCGCGCGGATCACGCTAGTGAAAGACGAAACGCTCTTTGACCGTTTTGACCGTGCCTTTGCTAGCTATTACCGTAGCCTCGAACAAAAACTTCCTGCGGGAAAAAAAATCCCCTTGGATTGGCTAGTTGCCGAACTAGAAAAACGCCTGACACCCGAGCAAAAAGCGGAGCTTGAAAAGCATGGGTGGGATAAGCTGATGGAGATGTTCAAAGAACGTCTCGAAGAGCAAAAGGGACGTCATCAGGGAGGGAACAAATGGATCGGTACGGGAGGCACTTCGCCCTTTGGAAACAGTGGCTCACATCCAGAGGGTGTCCGCGTAGGTGGATCGGGCGGCAGTCGCTCTGCCGTTAAGGTCTGGGATGAACGCAACTTTAAAGACTACGACGACTCAATTGAGCTCGGCACCCGTAATTTTAAGGTCGCACTGAGACGCCTGAGACGCTTTGCGCGCGAGGGCTCCGATTTTGAGCTGGATCTGGGTGACACGATTGCAAGCACTGCCCGTAACGCAGGCTATCTCGACATCAAAATGGTGCCTGAGCGTCACAATAACGTCAAAGTCCTGATGTTGCTGGACGTCGGTGGCAGCATGGATGATCACATTTCACGCGTCGAAGAGTTGTTTTCAGCCGCGAGCCGCGAGTTCAGAAATCTTGAGGTGTACTATTTTCACAACTGTCCCTACGAGCACTTGTGGAAATCGAATCGCCGCCGACAGATGGAACGCTTTGAAACCTGGGATGTGCTGCGCAAATTTAACGCAGACTGGCGACTGATTTTTGTAGGCGACGCAACCATGAGCCCCTACGAAATTCTGCAACCAGGCGGCTCGGTCGAACATTACAACAAGGAACCTGGGGCCGAGTGGTTGCAACGCATGGTCAATGCTTGGCCCAAAGCTGTTTGGCTCAACCCCGAACCACAAGCATCCTGGCAATACCGTCAGTCTATCTCCATCATCCGTAATATTGTCCAAGACAAAATGTTTCCTGTGACAGTTGCCGGCATTGAACAAGCGATGCGTCTACTGTCCAAGTAATCCATCAAAAGTGAACCATTTCGAGTGTCCGTGCTCCAAATGGTTCGTTGTTTCTTTCAGGACTCCCACATGTCATTGTTCACTGATGCCCTGAAGCGCACCCTGATTGGTGCTGCCTTCGCCTTTATTGGAAGTCACTCAATGGCCGCTGCCATTCCCGCTGGTGTCACCAAGGTGACAAGCGTCGAAGGAATTACCGAATATCGTCTTGAGTCAAATGGTCTGCGCATTTTGCTCGCGCCCGACGCATCCAAACCGACCACCACCGTCAACATGACCTACCTCGTGGGTTCGCGTCATGAAAACTATGGCGAAACAGGCATGGCTCACCTCTTGGAGCATATGCTGTTCAAGGGCACACCGACCATGCCCAATGCGCTTGGAGAGTTTTCCAAACGCGGGCTGCAAGCTAACGGCACAACATCCGTAGATCGAACCAACTATTACGCAAGCTTCGCAGCCAATCCGGATACTCTGGCCTGGTATTTGAACTGGCAAGCAGATGCCATGATCAACTCCACGATCAAGCGCGCAGATCTGGACACAGAGATGACTGTCGTGCGTAATGAAATGGAAAGTGGCGAAAACAACCCATTTCGCATTTTGTGGCAAAAAATGCTCAGCATTGCCTACGAGTGGCACAACTACGGCAAGACACCGATTGGGGCACGCTCGGATGTTGAAAACGTCGACATCGCGCAGTTGCGTGCCTTTTATAAAACTTATTATCAACCCGATAACGCAGTATTGATTGTGACGGGCAAATTTGACACTGCAGCCGTACTGGTCGATGTGGTCAAGTCGTTTGGAAAGATTCCTCGCCCGACCCGCACAATTCCTCCCGAATACACCGTTGACCCTGTGCAAGATGGCGAGCGGAGTGTCATTTTGCGGCGCGTGGGCGGTGCACCACTCGTGGCAGCGATGTACCACGTCCCCTCTGCGGCACACAAAAACTTTGCCGCCATCGATCTAGCCAGCATGATTTTGGCTGACACGCCCTCTGGACGCTTATACAAGGCAATGGTTCCGACGAAACAGGCTGCCAGCGTCTTTGGCTTCACGATGGACCGAACGGCTCCAGGTACCGTGATGTTTGGTGCCAGCTTACAACCTGGCATGGATCAAGCCGAGTCTCTTAAAACCTTGACCAGCACGCTCGAGTCTATTTCGAAGCATCCCTTTATCCAAGAGGAACTAGATCGCGTACGTAATCAGTGGCTCAAATCCTGGGATCAGATGTTCAGTGACGCACAGAAAGTCAGCTCTGGACTCTCTGAGGCGGTCGCAGTGGGTGACTGGCGGATGTGGTTTCTCTCGAGAGACCGGATTCGCGAAGCCACACTCGCTCAGGTGCAACAAGCTGCAGATCAATACCTGATTCAATCGAATCGGACCGAGGGTCAATACACACCCACTGAAAAGCCTGTGCGTGCGCCTGTTTTCAGCAAACCTGATTTGAGCGTCGAGCTCAAAGATTACGTCGGTGATGCTCAACTCAAGCAAGCGGAAGCTTTTGACCCAGATCCAAACAACATCGATACGCGCACACAACGCAAAACTGTCAAGCTTGCGAATGGCACGCTACGCTTAGCCCTGCTGCCAAAAGAGTCCAGAGGCGAACGGGTACAAACTGCGATTCAACTTCAGTTTGGTGACGTGGACTCTCTAAAAGGACAGCGTATCGCATCCATCGCGACGCCCGATCTTTTATTAAGTGGCACAAAGCAACTCACCCGCCAACAGATCAAAGATCGCATCGATGCTTTGGGTGGACAAGTCAGCGTCTCAGGTTCGGGCACGACGGTCAACATCAGTCTATCCACCACACGGACAAATATTGATCCGCTGGTGCGTTTCATCCTTGATGTTGTGCGCCAGGCAAGCTTTCCTCAGACTGAAGTCGATGAGTACAAAGGTAAGGTGCTGACCTCGATCAAAAGCTCAATGACTGAACCCACGGCGATTGCCTCACGTATGCTGGCGCGCCATGACAACCCCTGGCCTATGGACGATATCCGTTATCAACCCAGCTTTAAAGAGTCGATCGAATCTGTGAATGCGCTCAGTCGTGAGACGCTTGTAGCATTCCACAAAAAGTTCTACGGAGCGGCACATGCCTCGGCGGCTGCAGTCGGCAGTTTTGATCCAAGCATGCTAGAGAGTGCGCTCATTGAATCGCTCAATAGCTGGGCCACGGGCGCCGCCTACACGCGCATCCCCAATCCCTATCGCGGCATCAAACCTGTGAAAATGCAAGCGCTGACACCGGACAAAGCCAATGCCTTTTACACGGCGGCGATGCCCTTGAAGATGCAAGACACTGATCCGGATTATCCGGCGCTCTCTCTTGCCAATTTTTTACTCGGCACCTCCGAAACCTCAAGGTTATGGCTGCGCGTTCGGGAAAAGGAAGGCCTGTCCTATAACGTTCGCACACGTCTGAATGTCTCGGCTTTTGAACCCAGTGGCTCTTGGGGTGTCTATGCAATCTTCTCGCCTGAAAACCGCAATAAAGTCGAGGCAGCGATTCGAGAAGAGTTTGAGCGCGTGCTAAAGGACGGCTTCAGTCAGGCTGAGGTTCAAGATGGCATCAAGGCGCTGCTCAACTATCGCAAGCTTGCTCGCGCTCAAGATAGTGGTTTAACCGGTGCATGGATTAACTATCTCGATACAGGACGCACCTTTGCCTGGGCGGCCGAACTTGACCGCAAGTTGGCCGGTCTGAATGCCGACCAGATCAATGCAGCGGTGCGTCAATACCTCAAACCTGCAGAATTCAGTAGCGTAGCAGCAGGGGATTTTGAAAAGAAGAAATAGCTGAATTTGCGTTATCAGTCAGCGAATTAAAGGGCCGATTCTCAGATCAAGAATCGGCCCTTTTTATTAATGAAAAATAGATTGATCCGCTCAATCGTTTCGCTTCGAACAGTGTCTAAACATTTACGAAAAGAAATCCTTGACGCGATCTGTCCATGACTTGCTCTGCGGAGAGTGACGTTCGCCCCCCTCACTTAAGGAAGTCTCAAATTGACGCAGGATTGTTTTCTGCTCATCTGTCAGTTTGACCGGGGTTTCAACAACGAAATGGCAGTACAAGTCTCCAGGGTATGCACCCCGAACGCCTTTAATGCCCTTGCCACGCAGCCTGAAGGTTTTACCAGACTGTGTGCCTTCGGGAATCGTGATCTCGGCTTTGCCATTCAATGTAGGCACTTGAATTTCGCCACCGAGCGCCGCGGTCGTAAAAGGAATCGTCAACTCGCAATGCAAGTCATCATTTTCACGCTGGAAAATCTTGTGTTCCTTGATGTGGATTTCCACAAACAAGTCACCCGATGGTCCGCCATTAATGCCTGGCTCGCCATTACCGGAGGAGCGAATACGCATCCCATCATCGATCCCCGCAGGAATCTTGACCTGGAGCGTTTTGTTGCGACGGGTACGTCCCACACCATCGCAGGAAACACAAGGATCCGTAATTTCCTTGCCGCTTCCGTGGCAAGTTGGACATGTTTGCTGAACACTGAAAAAGCCCTGCTGCATACGCACCGCACCGGCACCACCGCAAGTCCGGCAAGTCTTAGGCGCTGTGCCTGCTTTAGCACCGCTCCCTTTGCAGACCTCACAATTTTCCCAGCTCGGGACGCGTATTTCGGTATCGAAACCATTCGCAGCCTGTTCAAGTGTGATTTCCATCGCGTACTTGAGATCGGCACCGCGATAGACCTGAGGTCCACCACCACCGCCACCACCGCGGCGTCCAGCACCGAAAATCTCGCCAAAAATATCGCCAAAAGAATCACTAAACCCAGCACCGCCCGCACCACCCATGCCTGCTGCATTGGGATCGACACCCGCGTGTCCATAGCGATCGTAAGCAGCACGCTTATTGTCGTCAGACAAAATTTCGTAAGCCTCTTTGGCTTGCTTAAATTTTTCTTCGGCTTCTTTACTATCCGGATTGCGATCCGGATGGTATTTCATCGCCAGCTTGCGGTAGGCTTTTTTAAGTTCGTCATCCGAAGCGTTTTTGGCGACGCCAAGGGTTTCATAAAAATCGCGTTTTGCCATGATCTCAGGCTCTTTTATTCAAACAATATAAAGTAGGGAAAAAAAATGCGCCCGGGATGCTCTAAAGAGTCCCGGGCGAATTGTTTTGAAGACTAGGCGATCACTTTTGATCGCGCTTGACTTCTTTGAACTCAGCATCGACCACATTGTCATCTGCTGGCTTTGCGCCGGCCTCTGCACCTGGATCGCCCTGTGCGGCAGCCTGGGCCGCCTGAGCGTCGGCATACATCTTCTCACCGAGCTTTTGCGAAGCTGTCGACAGCACTTCAACTTTTGCATCGATTGCTGCTTTGTCTGAGCCGTTTTTCAACACCTCTTCGACCTCAGTAATCGCAGCTTCAATCGCTGTTTTCTCATCCGCCTCAAGCTTATCGCCATACTCCGTCAACGACTTGCGTGTCGCGTGCACTAAAGCATCCGCACTATTACGCGCCATCGCCAACTCAGCCATGCGGTGATCTTCCTCAGCATTTGCCTCGGCGTCTTTCACCATGCGCTGGATCTCGTCTTCGGTCAGACCTGAGTTTGCCTGAATCGTGATCTTGTTTTCCTTGCCTGTACCCTTGTCTTTGGCAGACACGTGCACGATACCGTTTGCGTCGATATCAAAGGTCACTTCGATCTGTGGCGTCCCACGTGAAGCAGGTGGAATACCCTCGAGATTGAATTCACCCAAAGTCTTATTACCCGCAGCGATTTCGCGCTCACCTTGGAATACCTTGATAGTCACGGCTGGCTGATTGTCATCCGCAGTCGAAAACACCTGTGAGTGACGAGTTGGGATGGTCGTGTTTTTTGTAATCATCTTGGTCATCACGCCACCGAGCGTTTCAATACCAAGCGACAAAGGTGTCACGTCCAACAACAAGACGTCTTTACGATCGCCAGATAATACCGAACCCTGAATCGCCGCACCTGCAGCCACAGCCTCGTCAGGGTTGACGTCTTTGCGTGGTTCGCGACCAAAAAACTCTTTGACCTTTTCTTGCACTTTAGGCATGCGGGTCATACCGCCCACCAAGATGACATCATCAATTTCGCTGACTTTGACGCCTGCGTCTTTGATTGCAATACGGCAAGGCTCGATCGTGCGTGCGATCAGCTCTTCAACCAATGACTCGAGCTTGGCACGGGTCATCTTCAAGTTCAAGTGCTTAGGGCCTGAGGCATCAGCGGTGATATAGGGCAAGTTGATTTCAGTCTGCTGACTGGAAGACAGCTCAATCTTTGCTTTTTCAGCAGCTTCTTTTAAGCGCTGCAAAGCCAGCACGTCTTTGGAAAGGTCCACGCCCTGCTCTTTCTTGAACTCGCCAATCACGTATTCGATGATGCGCTGGTCAAAGTCCTCGCCGCCCAAGAAGGTATCGCCGTTAGTCGACAAGACCTCGAATTGCTTTTCACCATCCACATCCGCGATTTCGATAATCGAAATGTCGAACGTACCACCACCCAAGTCATAGACCGCGATCTTGCGATCGCCTTTTTCCATCTTGTCCATACCAAAAGCCAAGGCGGCAGCGGTCGGCTCGTTGATGATGCGCTTGACATCCAAGCCCGCAATACGGCCTGCGTCTTTAGTAGCCTGACGCTGACTGTCGTTGAAGTAGGCAGGAACCGTAATGACGGCTTCAGTCACTTCTTCGCCGAGGAAGTCCTCAGCGGTCTTTTTCATTTTGCGCAACACATCGGCCGCAACCTGTGAAGGCGCGAGCTTTTTGTTCTGAGCTTCAACCCATGCATCGCCATTGTCGGCTTTGACAATTTTGTAAGGCATGAGGTGAATGTCTTTTTGCACAGCATCTTCGGAGAACTTACGACCAATCAGACGCTTAACTGCGTACAACGTATTGGTTGGATTGGTCACCGCCTGACGCTTAGCAGGCGCGCCCACCAAGGTCTCACCGTCTTCCATATAGGCGACGATCGAGGGGGTTGTGCGAGTGCCTTCAGCGTTTTCCAGGATCTTGACCTGATTGCCATCCATGACGGCCACGCAGCTATTGGTGGTGCCAAGGTCGATACCGATTATCTTACCCATGGTGTAGTACCTTTAAAAAATCAAAATGAGATGAAATACCTGAATGAGTAGAATATGGGGCACAAATCGATGATTTCAAGCCCAAATCCATCTTTTTCATTCAAAAAACGTTTTTAAACAATTAGGCTGCCACAGTGACAAGCGCTGGGCGCAACACGCGATCAGCGATCAAGTATCCTTTTTGCAGCGTCTGAACGACCGTATTGGCCTCTTGCTCAGCCGGAATGGTGGCGATGGCCTGATGCTGATGGGGGTCAAACTTTGTGCCAGGGGCAGGGGCAATTTCCTTGAGGTGATTTCGCTCAAAGCCGGTGACCAGCTGTTTGAGGGTCATTTCAATGCCCGCACGCATGTCTTCTTGGCTTTGCTCGGTTTGGGCCAAGGCGGCCTCAAGACTGTCTTTGACCGGCACCATGCTCTCAGCGAAAGATTCGATTCCGAACTTGCGCGCCTTAGACACCTCGTCCTGAGCGCGACGACGCACATTTTCCATCTCGGCGTGCGCACGCAGCACCTGGTCTTTATGCTCAGTCACCAGGGCAAGCGCTGCCGCCAAGTCGACCTGCAGCTGCTCAATCGGATCCAGGGACTCAATACCGTCGGCTTGAGTCGCCTCGTCTCCTGAGGACTGGTTATCTTGGTGGACTGCGTCGGACTGAGTATCCGCCGAACCATTGTGAGCCGTCATGTACTTCTCCAGAAAATTGCCTGATTAATAAGGCATTTGGGGTCAAAATCCCCAGATTCAAGAGAGGTGATGAAATATTTTGTTCAGTCAGGGAGTCTGGATTCTGCACGGATCGGCCAGCCCTGAAGATGCTCCTGCACCATATCTGCCAAGGCAGAGATCCACGCTGGGTCATCATTTAAGGCTGAAATATATCGAAACTGTTTGCCGCCAGCATGTTTAAAAGTCTCGCCCACCTCAATCGAGATTTCCTCGAGAGTTTCCAAACAATCCGCCAAAAAACCTGGGCAAACGACATCAACTTCAGTCACGCCTTCTTTGGCCAAACGTTCAAGTGTCGGTTCGGTGTACGGCTCGAGCCACTTGGCAGGCCCAAAACGGCTCTGAAAGGTCACTAGATATTGATCGTCGGTGAGACCCAAATGAGCAGCCAGTGCGCGAGCGGTCTCGTAACAATCTTTGCAGTAAGGGTCGCCAATATTGACACACTGCTGGGGCAAACCATGAAAACTCATCACCAACTTCTGCGGCCGCCCGTGCTCAGCCCAGAACGCTGCAATCTTGTCGCCTAGAGGCTTGATAAAAGAAGGATGGGTATGAAAACGCTTGATAAAGCGCATCGCAGGTTGATCGCGCAGCCGAGCAGCTACCTGAGTGACGGCATCTACCACCGTCGCAGTTGTACTGGAGGCATACTGTGGATAAAGTGGAACCACTAAGATATTTTCACACCCACGGTCACGCAAAGACATCATGGCACTCTTGATTGAAGGATTGCCATAGCGCATACCGGTTTCAACCTCAACTTCAAGTCCACGTTCAGCGAAAATCTTGCGCAGCCCCTCGGTCTGGCGTTGGGTATAGACCAAGAGCGGTGAGCCCTCCTCCATCCAAATGCTTTGATAACGCGGTGCAAGCTTGCGCGGCCGCGCTAACAAAATCGGGCCATTTAATATGGGCCACCACAAAAACTTTGGGATCTCAATGACCCGCGGATCAGACAGAAACTCTCGCAAATATCGCTTAATTGCAGGTGCAGTTGGCGCATCTGGAGTGCCTAAGTTGACTAAAAGAACACCGACTCGGGGTGAGGTGAAGGCTTTTGGCCAGGGCAAAAAACGTGTGGCGGGCGCACTAGGGCGCTTGGGTTCGGGCCAAAATCGCATATCAGGAACGCTCAGAAGAGTTGTGGCTCAACGCGTTGGAAAGCAATCGCGCTGTAATGTCGACAATAGGAATGACGCGCTCATAAGCCATGCGTGTCGGGCCAATGACGCCAAGCGTCCCGATCACATAGCCATCGATACTATAAGGGGCTGTCACAACAGAGAGATCGGCAGTCGGGACAAGCTCAGAGTCGCCGCCAATATAGATTTGTACGCCTTGCGCACGACTCGAGACCTCAAGCAATTGCATTAAGTCTGTTTTTTTCTCAAACAAAGAAAAGGTTTTCCGTAAACGATCCATATCAGAAGCTAACTCATTCACATCAAGCAGCCTACGCTCTCCGGAGATCACCATCGTTTCGACCTCGTCGGCAGCCTCTGCACCCGCCTCAACAGCGGCTTGCATCAGTCTGGACATGTCCTCTTGGAGTCTAGCCAAATCTTTTGCAAGCGTTTGTCTGACCTCAGCAAAAGACTTGCCAGCAAAGTTATGGTTGAAAAAATTAGCGGCTTCGATCAGTGCGGTACTACTGTAATCACGAGGCGTCAGCAAAATTCGGTTTTGCACGTCGCCATCTGGAGTCACGATGATCAACAGAATACGCTTTTCTGAGAGGCGAATGAACTCAATTTGACGAAAAACCTGAGCCCGTCTGGGGGATAACACCACGCCAGCAAACTGGGTCAAACTCGAAAGCATCGAGGCCGCGGCATTGACCGCGCGCGAAGGGTCTGAGGCCGACTGCAGGTCCCTGACATTAGAGGTTGAGGTCAGTTCGAAGGGCTTAGCTGTCAACATCGTGTCGACAAACAATCGATACCCTTTGGGAGTTGGCACACGACCGGCCGAAGTATGAGGGCTATGGATCAAGCCGAGTTCTTCGAGATCTGCCATCACGTTACGAATCGTGGCTGGCGACAGGTCAAACAATTTTGAGAGCGTACGAGAGCCGACGGGCTGACCGTCATCAATATATCTTTCGATTAAAGCTTTAAGAAGCGCACGCGCACGATCATCCATCATCACCCTATTTTACCTTCCTCACCCCTATAATCGAGTAGTTTCTCATTTAATGAGCTTTGCATGCATTTTCCAATCATCGCTATAGTTGGACGCTACCAGGACGCGGGCTTGCATGCTCCGTTACGCGCCCTCGCCACCCTATTGACTGAGGCGGGTCGGCAAGTCCTAATCGAAGCCGAAACGGCAAAACATACTGGCGTCTCCGAATACCCAGCCGCCGACTTTACAGAAATTGGCAATCAAGCTGATCTCGCGATTGTGATGGGTGGGGACGGCACCATGCTGGGCGCAGCGCGTCACCTCGCCCCTTTTGCTGTACCTGTCGTCGGCATTAATCACGGCAGACTGGGATTTATCGCCGATATTCCTGTTCACGATGCAAATGCCGCTCTGACTGACTTACTTCAGGGCCGCTTTGACACAGAGGAGCGCATGCTCTTGAGTGCTACGGTCTGGCGAGGCCAGGAGCAAATGTATGCCGCTTCAGCGCTAAATGATGTGGTGCTCAATCGTGCAGGGCGCGGGGGGATGATTGAGGTGCGCGTCGAGGTGAACGATGCTTTTATGTATACCCAGCGTGCTGACGGCCTGATTGTTGCGACACCGACCGGCTCGACTGCCTATGCGCTCTCAGCGGCCGGGCCAATCCTCCACCCCTTAGTCAGCGCGATGCTCTTAGTGCCCGTTGCACCGCAAACGCTCTCTAATCGTCCGATCGTCATCCCCGCCGATAGCGTCCTCAACCTGACCCTCAGATCTATGAGCCGTGTCGAACTTGGTGCGAGCGTACACTTCGATATGCAAACTTGGTCAGATCTGATTCCTGGCGATCGAATCGTGGTGCGGCGTGCGCCCCATACGATCAGGTTTTTACATCCCACTGGTTATAGTTTTTTTTCCACTTTACGCCGTAAGCTGGACTGGAATCGGCTTCCTCAAGCTGGCAACGACGGAGAATAAGGGATGCTACGCGCACTCCATATCCGCGATTTTGTCATTGTGAGCGAGGCTGAAATCAATTTTGAAGCTGGTTTCACTGTATTTTCAGGAGAAACCGGTGCAGGAAAATCCATCCTCATCGACGCCCTTGCGCTCACATTAGGCGAACGGGCAGACTCTTCTGTTCTACGCAGCGGCGCATCCCGCGCAGAAATTAGTGCTGTTTTTGACACTCCGCCAGCACTGATCCAATGGCTCACCGAACACGACCTGAACGCAGAAGACGCGTTGGTCATGCGCCGTGTTGTAGATGCGCAAGGTCGCAGCCGCGGCTACATCAATGGTTCGTCCGTCACCATCACACAATTACGCGAAGTCGGCGAACACCTTGTCGACATTCACGGTCAGCACGCACATCAGAGCCTCTTGCGTCCAGAAAGTCAGCGAGATATGGTGGATGCGCATGGTGGTCACCAGGCTCTGCGTCAGCAAGTTGCGCTTGCCTGGAAAGCCTTAAGAAAAATCGAACGCCAGCTCAGCTTATCCGAACAGGATGCCAACACCCTCAATGCAGCACGCGAAAAGATTGAATGGCAACTCAGCGAACTCGACCGCTTATCACTTGGTGCAACCGAATGGGATGAAGTCTCTGCCGAGCAAACGCGACTGGCAAACGCCCAATCGCTGCTCGACGGTGCCGCCTTGGCCCTAGACTGTTTAGATGAAAACGAGGACTCTGCGCATCACCAGATCGTCGCTGCGGTCCAAAAAATCGCTCAATTGCTCAGGCATGATTCAAGCTTACAAGCTGTCCACGAATCTCTTGAGTCCGCGCGCATTTCGGTGAGCGAAGCCGTTTCCGATCTCAATGCCTATCTATCGCGTGTTGAGCTCGACCCAGAGCGCCTTGTCATCGTCGATGAGCGGATGCGCAACATTTTTGATTTAGCAAGAAAGTTCAAAACAGAACCCGCTCAACTTTATGCCCTGTATACGACTTTGCGCAGTGAACACGAAGCGCTCAACGCCTCGGCTGATATTGAAACGCTTCGCGCCAACGCTGCGAAACTCAAAGCTGATTATCTGACCCATGCGAGCGCTCTCACGCAGGCGCGTCGCAAAGCAGCCGCCGACCTCGGCAAGCAGGTATCCAAAGCAATGCAGGCTTTAGCGATGGAAGGTGGACAGTTCGACGTCTTACTCATTGAGGGCGCGGCATCCGCACAAGGTCAGGACACTATCGAGTTTTTGGTGGCGGGGCATGCAGGCACCCCTCCAAAACCTCTTGCCAAGGTCGCCTCAGGCGGCGAACTTGCGCGCATTTCTCTTGCACTTTCCGTCATTGCAAGCCGTGCCGCACGTGTCCCCACACTCATTTTTGACGAGGTCGACAGCGGGATTGGAGGTGCAGTGGCCGAAGTCGTTGGGAATCTATTGCGGGAACTCGGGCTTCGCCACCAAGTACTCTGCGTCACCCATTTGCCCCAGGTCGCGGCGCGCGGACAGCAGCATTTTCAAGTAAGCAAGCAGCAGACTTTGGGCATGACAGAGTCTTCGATTTCAAAACTTGACGCACCAGCACGCATTGAAGAGGTTGCAAGAATGCTAGGCGGGATCAAGATCACCCCCACTACCCGCAAACACGCTCAAGAATTGCTCGAGGGCTGAAGAGCTACCTGACTTTTTTATACTCTCGCTTTTAAATGCAGTTTTTACAGACCCCGTACAAAACCATGTCGTGACTTTCCAAAGTAAAGCCATTGTCACGTGCGATTTTGTGCTGGCGCTTTTCAATCTCCGCATCGTTGAACTCGGTGACCGAGCCGCAATGCGTACAGATTAAATGGTCATGATGATCCACATCATTGAGCTCAAAAATCGACTTTCCGCCATCGAACTGGCTCCGGGACAGGATACCTGCCTGCTCAAACTGAGTCAGAACACGATAAACGGTTGCAAGACCAATATCGATATTTTCGGCGATGAGAGAGCGATAGACGTCCTCTGCGCTCAAGTGACGCTCATCTGACTTACGAAAAATGTCCAGAATCTTTAGGCGAGGAAAGGTTGCCTTAAGTCCCACATTTTTTAAATCACTCTGATCATTTTCAAGATCCACGGATTGTCCTGTAAGTTAAAGACTTCAACTCGGTAAAGCTTTATGATAACGTCTTTGGTCAAATATCCTTAGAGGTTCGAAGTGTTTATGCTCCGTCAATACACCTCTCCCCTTCGCACGAGCCTAGTTGCGATCGCCTTAGCGGTTAGCCTGCTCGCATTATCCGGCTGCTCGTCTAGCAAATGGGGGTTTCCTTTTAAGGTAGGCGTCCAACAGGGTAATTGGATCACCAAAGATCAGGTCTCCTTGCTACGCGCGGGCATGACCCGTGAACAAGTGCGCTTTGCTCTGGGCACCCCTACGCTCAGCAGTGCTTTACATGCGAATCGCTGGGACTACCCCTATTTTTACCGCTCAGGCAATGGCAAGGTCGAAGAACGTGTCTTCACCGTGCTGTTTGAGGGGAGCCAGCTTACCAGTTGGAAGGGTGACGACCAACCCGAACAACAGCCTTTTCAAATTGCACGCGAAGAGGTGGACACTTCTAAAAAAGAGGCTGCAAAGGACGCTCTATTTAAGGAACGTCAGGCAAACGATGCTGGTATCGGTGCCCCAATCGAAATGGCGCCTGGTCTGAGTTTGGGACAAACCATCGGGGACACCTCGATTGCTGACCCTGCTGCAATCCCTGGTGCGCCGGATGACGCGCCTGCTCCTCTGGAATAATCACTGTCACCTAAGAGTCCATGATGCGAATTGCAATTA
This sequence comes from uncultured Burkholderiaceae bacterium, assembly GCA_963926265.1. Taxonomy (GTDB): domain Bacteria; phylum Pseudomonadota; class Gammaproteobacteria; order Burkholderiales; family Burkholderiaceae_B; genus Zwartia. The sequence continues at coordinate 56,089 of CAWUWN010000053.1, read as the reverse complement.
CCGGGGCAAGCGGTCGTATGGGCCGTATGCTCATCGAAGCTGTCACACAATCTTCTGATCTTCAACTGACCGCTGCGCTCGACCTTGCGGGCGCCCCAATGCTGGGCCAGGATGCATGTGCTTTTCTGGGTCAACCGAGTGGCGTGCTGATCACGGATCAGCTTCAAGCCATTCAACATGCCGACTGCCTCATTGACTTTACTCGTCCCGAGGGCTCACTCCAACACTTGGCGGCTTGTGTGGAACACGGTGTCAGCATGGTGATTGGTACAACGGGTTTTGACGAAGCTGGCAAAGCGGCGATTGCTAAAGCGTCTGAAAGTATTGGGATTGTTTTTGCCCCAAATATGAGTGTGGGTGTTAATGCCACGTTGAAACTTCTCGACATGGCTGCGCGCATCCTGAATTCTGGCTATGACGTGGAGGTCTTTGAAGCCCACCACCGCCATAAGGTTGACGCCCCATCCGGCACAGCACTCAAGATGGGCGAAACCATCGCAGAGGCTTGGGGCAAACCTCTCGACGAGATTGCAACCTGGACACGCCACGGACACACCGGTGCACGCAAAACAGGTGAAATAGGTTTTTCGGTTGTGCGTGGCGGGGACATTGTCGGGGATCACACGGTATTTTTCTGTGGGACGGGTGAGCGTATCGAGATTTCGCATCGCTCGAGTAGCCGTGCAGGCTATGCCGAAGGCAGCTTACGAGCGGCACGCTTCCTCGAAGGCAAGCACAAAGGCCTATTTGACATGCAGACTGTCCTAGGTCTCTGACACAACCACAGGCTCGATTTCGAGCTTGACACCAAACTGTGCTTGCACAGACTCGCGCACTTGAGATGCCAAGCTTAAAAGCTCATCGGCTTGCGCCCCTCCGTAGTTGACCAAAACAAGGGCCTGGCGCGCGTGCACGCCTACTGCACCGAGGCGCTTGCCTTTCCAGCCGCAACGCTCAATCATCCAACCCGCAGCAAGTTTGTACGTGCCATCGACTTGTGGATACGCCACCAGCTCAGAAAACTTGTCCTTAAGCAATCGATACTGAGTGGCGGAAACAACTGGATTTTTAAAAAAACTACCTGCATTACCCAAGACAGCCGGGTCTGGTAATTTTGTTCGCCTAATTTCAGACACAGCATCCAAAATTTGCTGCGCACGGATTGCACCCGGTGCGAGGGTCGAGAGTACGGGGTGACTGCGCAAGTCGGGGTAGGTCAGCACGGGCTTCCAGGCTTTGGGAAGTGCGAATCGAACCGCAGTAATCAACCAGGTTCCTGGCAAGGCCCGCTTAAAAATACTATCTCTGTAGGCAAAACCACACGCCTCCCGAGGGAAAGTCATCAACCGACCCTCTGGAATATGCCATGCAGTCACAGATTCGATGCAATCTTGGAGTTCAACACCATAAGCACCGATATTTTGAACCGGCGCAGCCCCGACAGTTCCAGGAATCAACGCCAAATTTTCCAATCCGGCCCACCCCCTTTTTGTCGCCGTCTCTACCCAATCATGCCAGTTTTCGCCAGCAGCAACATCGATGCGCCAGACGGAATCATGCGTGCCCTCTTGATCCTCAACGCGCTCGATGCCTTTGAGGGTGACGCGTACCACGAGCCGGTCCAGTGATGCGGGCAACACGAGATTGCTGCCCCACCCCAGTACTAAGCAACCCCCGTGTTCGCGTGCAAGTGCCGTCACCATGGGCAATTGCGCAGCAGAAGTGAGGGTCAATACATGCATGGCCTGACACGCCAACCCCAGCGTGTTGTGCTGAGTCAGCGCTAGCGCTTGGAGTGCATTGCCAAAATCAGAGGGAAACTGGGTTGGATTTGACATGTAGGTGGGTAGTTATGCTATAGTTTTGGTCTTCGCAGGAAACAACATTTTTGCGAAGACCAAGCGGGAGTAGCTCAGTTGGTAGAGCGCAACCTTGCCAAGGTTGAGGTCGCGAGTTCGAGCCTCGTCTCCCGCTCCAAATTCGGCAAAAAAAGCCTGACACAATTTAATTGAGTCAGGCTTTTTTCTTTAAAAGCTCGATCAACCCATAATTGATGCAGAGGTTTTAACCGCGTCCGCCCAGAGTTTAAATTCACTATCATTTTGCTCAGCACTCCAGCCATCAGGAGAGCAAAAGCATCCATCGTCAGAATCCAACGCTTAAATATTGCTTTCATGGATGCCCCCAGATTTGTTGATTGATTTAACCTATACAGAGTGTTCACGAACTCCACAGACCCTAAGCAAAGGGCACAGTTGCAAGTATAGTGTGTTGTGTTCCCTATTAAAAACCGCTTTTGTAGTATGATCAGCGCCTGCGTAATGCTTCGTGTTGGCGCAATGGCAGAGTGGTTATGCAGCGGATTGCAAATCCGTGTAGCTCGGTTCGACTCCGGGTTGCGCCTCCAACACACAACAACGACTCCCGCGCGCGGCCAAGCCGCTCAATAAGCGCCCTATGAAAAAGCCACCCTCTCAGACCGTGCTTTCTACACCTGACGGACACCAAACACCCTTAGGCTTTGCAGCCTTTAGGATCGTCTTAGTCTTTGCCTGCGGCTATTTTTTGTCTTATGTTTTACGCTCAGTCAACGCTGCAATTGCGCCTTTACTCGCAGAGGACCTCCAGCTCTCGGCCGGTGAGCTTGGCTGGCTGACTTCTGCCTACTTTTTAGCGTTTAGCGCTGTCCAAATTCCGGTCGGCATTTGGCTCGATCGACATGGCGCACGGCGGACCGAGTCTGCGCTTCTTTTGGTGGCTGCTGTTGGTGCTGCAATCATGGCAACAAGCGAAGCCTTATGGCTACTCTCGATCGGTCGCATGCTGATTGGTGCAGGCGTTTCTGCCTGCCTAATGGCGGCTTACTCCTACTTTCGACGTTGTTTCCCCCCTGAGCAGCAGCCTCGCTTGGTCATGTATATGTTGATTGCGGGTACGTCTGGCGCGCTCATGGCAACTCAACCTGCACTTGCGTTAGCAGAGTGGATTGGTTGGCGCCACTCCTTTGGCTTAATCGCCATCTTGTTGGTTTTAAGCGCGCTGGCTATTTTCTTTTTCGCGGGTGACTTAGATCGTCAACATGCCTCCACCGCGTCGACACATCATCGTGAGGGTAGCTTTTTAACCCTCTGCAGACATCCGCTCATGGTCCAAGCGATCCCACCCACCCTTTTCATTGTCGGTGGCTTTGGAGCCCTACAAACCCTTTGGGCCGGACCGTGGTTTACCGGCGTGCTCGGCATGACACCCGATCAAGCCAGCCAGACCTTGCTTTATCTAAATGCCATGATCATGCTGGCATATATTTTGATGGGTACGATCAGCCCTTGGTTGATTAAAAAGGGCATACCGCTATTGACACAGTCTGTTTCTGCCTTGATTTGGATTCCGGTCTGCTTTGCAATCATTGTGTTTTGGCAAGGCAGCCTTTCTTGGATCATGTGGCTCATCCTATCGGTTATGGTCCCTGCGATGTTTCTGCTACAGACTCAAATGGCCCTCGCCTTCCCAAAACACATCGCCGGTCGGATCCTGACAACCTATAACCTGATGATTTTTTTTGGATCTTTTGCCGTACAGTGGGGATTCGGTTTATTAACCGATCTTTTTGAAGGGTTTGGATATGCACCCTCCCAAGCGCTAACAGGTGCCATGGGCTGCTTAGTCATATTGCAATTTATCAGTTTGTTCTGGTTTTTAGCGAGAAAGCCTGATGGATCAATCAGTACTTGATGCAGTCAAACGCTGGCCAGATGTGCCGGCTGTATATGGCTGGCTTTCTCTCACTGCCCGTGGCGAGTGGAAACTCCATCCGCTCGGCGATGCCCAGGATGGTGGCGCAGGCCAAGGGATTAGCAACATCCAAATTTTAGGATTTATAGATCGCAATTATGCAGACCAAACAGATGGGGCATGGTTTTTTCAAAATGGGCCTCAACGCGTTTACGTCCGCCTCGATGCTGCGCCTCTGATTGTTCACGTTGATCCTCCTCATCACACACTTAAGACGCATCACGGCAAAGTGATTGAGCACGTGCTGCATTGGTATTGCGATGAAAGGGGTCAGCTATATGCAAAAACGGACTGTGGCCCGGCCCGCATAGATGATCGCGACCTTCAGTTCTTGGCCGAGGTGCTGCAAAGCCCTGAGGGTCAGTCGTTGTTTGACCTGTTTGACCTGTTTGAGCGCAATGGCTCGCTCAAGACAACGGAGCAAGAATCGCCAAAATCAGATAGTGCTCTTTTTGATCCACGCAAACAATATATTGCGCTGAGTAATCCGGCTCCGCTGAGTTTTTTGAATTCAACTGAAATCGCTTATATCTTGGAATTTATCCCTAACCCTGGATCTGGGACTGACCATTCGCCCTCCCTTGGACGTAAAATAATGTGATGAGCCACGATCCAAGCTTTTACTTTCCCGCCCCACGCGAACAAAAGTTCTGCAGTCAATGCGGCACCCTTAACACTAATCGTTTGCTCGAAGGGGATAATCGCAAGCGGGATGTTTGCGAAAGTTGCGGGGCTGTTCATTACCAGAACCCGAGGTTAGTGGTCGGAACACTCCCGATCTTTGGTGACAAAGTCCTGCTTTGCCTGCGCGCAATTGAACCTCGTTACAACACCTGGACGCTCCCTGCTGGATTTATGGAGCTCAACGAGAGCATGGCCCAAGGCGCAGAGCGCGAAACGCAAGAAGAGGCCGGTGTCAAGATTGCACTGGGCAAGCTCTACACGGCGATCGATATTCCACAAGTGGATCAAGTGCATGTGTATTTTTTGGCAGAGGCATTGGGCCTTGAGCTCGATCCGGGGCCTGAAACACTCGAAGCGCGTTGGTTCGGATTAGACGAAATCCCCTGGGACAACCTGGCGTTTCGTTCAGTATCGACGACTCTGAAACACTATATTCGTGATCGCTCTCACGGGCATTTTGAGATGCATCATTACTCGCTTGCGATTAACCGCTAGCCACTGCGGACTGATTTTGACTCGGGCAATGTTGTGAATCTGATTTGGCTCGACATCGACACCCCTTTTCCCCCTGTCACAGATGCGTTGATGGAGCCTCCAGGCTTGCTAGCCGCAGGCGCAGACCTCTCAATTGCACGCTTACGCTCAGCATATTCACAGGGTATTTTCCCTTGGTACTCTGAGGACGAACCCCCTCTGTGGTGGTCGCCAGACCCTCGTATGGTTTTAAAGTGCGAGGATCTTCATATCTCGCACTCTCTCACAAAGCGCTTGCGTCAAATTGCGCGCGCACAAGCTGCTGGAGACTTTTCTGTCGCCGTCACAATCGACCAGGCTTTTGGCTCTGTGATTCGCTCCTGCGCGCGCGCATCACTCAATGGGCAGCCCGGCACGTGGATCACCCAAGAAATGCAACTGGCTTATGAAGCTTGGCATCTGATCGGTCAAGCGCACAGCATCGAAACCTGGTACGACGGCGAACTCGTGGGCGGTTTATATGGCATCAATATTGGCCGCATGTTTTTTGGTGAGTCGATGTTTAGCCGCGCGGATGATGCTTCCAAAATTGCCTTTGTGCATCTTGTCGCCTTTTTAAAACGCCAAGGCGTAGACTGGATAGATTGCCAAATGGAAACCAAGCACCTAGCTTCTCTCGGAGCAAAAGTCGTGCCTCGTGCTGAGTTTCTGGAACACGTGCGAAATCGCGTAATGCTGGAAGATCTTGTCTGGCGTCCAGGTCTACTTGATCAAGCAGGACAATTGCATGCCCTTCCCACAAGGCAGGGATCTGTACTATCCTCACAAGCATGAGTCAAATCAAGGAACTCCCCTTTGCGACCTTGCAGTTTTATGCAACTGCACCCTATCCTTGTAGCTACCTACCAGGTAAACAAGCACGCTCTCAGGTCGCCGCGCCGGGCCATTTGATCCACTCGGACACCTACTCGCAGCTGATCGACCAGGGGTTTCGTCGGAGTGGTCTTTTTACCTATCGGCCACATTGTGATGAATGCAAAGCCTGCATACCCGTTCGTGTCAATGTCGCGCAGTTTGAACCCTCACGCACGCAACTCCGTACGCTCAAGCGCCATCGCGACCTGAGACCCTTGGTCGCCGAACTGGCCTGGTCGGAAGAGCACTATGCACTCTACTCGCGCTATCAAGCTCGCCGACACCCCAATGGCGGCATGGATGAAGACAGTCGTCAGCAATACGGTGAGTTCCTGCTCGCCAGTCGAGTCAACACTCGATTAGTCGAGTTTCGTGATCAAGAAGGCACACTGCAAATGGTGTCGATTATTGATGTGCTTGAGCAAGGATTGTCTTCGGTTTATACCTTTTATGATCCCGATACGCGAGGCAGTCTTGGTACCTACGGCATTTTGTGGCAGATCAATCAATGTCGGCAACTGAACTTAGCTTGGTTGTACCTGGGGTACTGGATCGAAAACAGTGAAAAAATGGCCTACAAGGCTCTTTTTAATCCTGCCGAATACAGAATAGACGGGCAATGGCAGCCTGCCCGCTAAAATAGCGTGTATGGTTGCAATCGCAACATTTATCCCAAGGCTCCTTTTCGAACATGTCCATCTTATTTCAAGCATACCCTCTCGCGCGTCATGCGCTTTTCGCTATGGATGCGGAAACCGCGCACGAAGCAACACTTGGTGCGTTACAACGCGCGTATGACTGTTCGCTCACGCGCGGAATGATGCACAGCCTCGTGATGGTGCCTACCACGTTGATGGGTTTAAAGCTTCACAACCCTGTTGGTTTGGCAGCGGGCCTAGACAAAAATGGTGCACATATCGATGCGATGGGTAACCTTGGCTTTGGTTTCATCGAAGTTGGAACAGTGACACCTCGCGCGCAGTCCGGAAACCCTAAACCTCGCATGTTTCGCCTGCCAGAGTCAGAAGCATTGATCAACAGACTCGGCTTTAATAATCAAGGTCTTGACACTTTTTTAGCGAATGTTCAGCGTAGCACCTGGCGCTCCCGCGGTGGCATCATTGGTCTGAATATCGGTAAAAATGCTGATACGCCCATCGAGCAGGCAGCTGATGACTACTTGATTGGGCTGTCTGGTGTGTACCCGCACGCCGACTACATCACCGTCAATATTTCTTCGCCCAACACTAAAAACCTGCGCGCGTTGCAAGGTGAGCATGAGCTCGACCAATTGTTGTCACAGCTCGCAACAAGACGTTCAGCACTCGCCGACCAGCACCAAAAAAATGTGCCTCTTGCGGTCAAAATCGCACCGGACTTGACCGAAGAGCAAATCGACATCATCGCCGACCTATTGCCACGTCATGGTATTGACGGTGTCATCGCGACCAATACCACGCTTGCCCGCGATGCAGTGCAAGGTCAAAAGTATGCCGAAGAGGCGGGTGGACTGTCTGGTGCACCGCTGCATGCGCGATCACTCGAAGTCATCGGGCGGCTTCGTGCCAAAATGGGTGCCGATTTTGCCATTATTGGTGTGGGCGGCATTATGTCTGGCCAACATGCCGCTGAAAAAATGGCGGCAGGTGCAAATGCGGTACAGGTCTATACGGGCTTGATTTATCGTGGCCCAGGCTTGGTTGGTGAGTGCGCTCGAGAAATTGGTCGTCAGCGCCGTTAAACAAATATACTGCCCATAAAAAAAAACTGCCTATTTTTAGTAGGCGGTTTTTTTTAAAGCGATAGCGCAGTTTTACTGCAATTTTATATCACGCGGTCATGAGAAGCGCCTGATATGAACGTGCAGGATTAGGCTGTACGACGAACGCGTGTTGCTGATTTAGCGACTTCGGCGGCTTCTCCAGCTGCTTTGAGCGTGGCGCTTGTTGCAGCAGTCAAGTTCTTTTCAGCGACTTCTGCAGCCTGTTTGGCGGCTTTAGTCATCGACTCAAAGGCTGTATTGGCCTGAACTAAACCATTTTTCATCATCGCCACGGCATTTTCAGAGCCAGCTGGTGCGTTTTTGACCATTTGATCAATCGCATCGTGCATGTGCTTTTGACCTTCGGCAAGATGAGCTTCGCCCAGTTTGGTCAAATCAGCTTGTACAGCTGTCACGATGTCATACACGTGCTTGCTGTAGGCCATGGCTTTTTCTGTACTTGGCTGCACCAAGCTTGATGTCATCGCAACAGCTTCTTGAGCGTCTTTAACGCTAGCAACTTGTTTTGACTTGTCAGAAACTTCGTCGAGCGTAGCTTTGATGGCCTTAAGGTTCAAATCGACCAGCTTTTCAAAGCCTCCGAATACTGAACCTTGAATAGAAACCAGTGCTTCGATTGCTGCTTTCTGGCTGTTGAGGACTTGCTGAGGAATCGCGGACATGGTGTTCTCCTGAATTGGGGGGGTGCATTTGCTGCACTGCACAACTGCCATTTTAGACCTCTAAAACAACATGTCAACACTTTTTTGTTGCGTTGCACAAAAAAACCACATATATCAAGCCGCAAGCCCAGCGTCATAGCCGAGAGCTTCGGAAATATTGCCCGCTGTAGCCACCAATTGTGGGATCCAGCCGTCCTCGAGCCGCCCAGAGGGCGCTGAAATCGACAGGCCGGCGACCAGCTGACCGGTGTCATCATAAATACCCGCTGCAATACAGCGAACACCGAGCTCAAGTTCTTCGTTATCTCGAGCGTAGCCATGTTGACGCACCAATGAAAGATCGCGTTCTAAAGCCTCGAGGACGGTGATACTGTTGACCGTACTGCCGGCTAAATGCGTGCGCGCTGCATAGGCACGGATCTGTCGTGTATCGACTGCAGAGAGAAAAAGCTTACCGGTGGAAGTCAAGTGTAGGGGTGCACGACCACCAATCGCCCGTACCACTTGCATGCCTGAACGCTCACTCCAAGCTCGATCGATGTAGACAATTTCATCGCCTTGTTGAACAGAGAGGTTGACTGTTTGACCTGTCAAGGTATGCAGGGCATGCATGGCATCACGCGCTGCTTCGCGGACATTGAGACGTCCTTTTACAAGTGAGCCCAGCTCAAGCAATCTCATCCCTAATTGATACAAGCCACTATCGACACGATCCACATATCGCCCAAGCACCAGATCATTCAGAATACGATGCGCAGTCGAAGAGTGAAGCCCAGTGGTTTTTGCCAGATCTTTTAAGGCAACGGGTTCAGGCTGGGCAGCCAACGCATCGAGCAAGGCAGTCGCGCGCTCAAGAACTTGAATCGCCATGCCTAAAGAGGCATGACCAGTCGCGGTAGCAGTAGCTGAAATGTTAGGGGGCACCTGCAGCCGTGCGGAATGAGATGAATTCATAAAAAACTAAACCTCTATTGCAATGCAGCAGAAGTTATTCTATCCCATATCGTGAAAAATCACTGTGCTGGTGGGTTAAAGCGTCCCCCTAGCCGCAAAGCTTCCGCCCTCAGGAACTCTAGTGCCTCAGCAGCAACCGTCGCCTCGCCTTTGACGCCGAGTTCAATATGTGGAATACCTCCTCCATCACCGACTGAAGGCAAGCTGAAGGCGCGCACCCCTGGCCACTTTTGTTCAAGGGCTTCAAGCGCGGGGGTGATCCGTGACTCCGGCATGCTGTAGACGATAAATGAGTGCTCAGTGCGATCCTCGTTGTTATGCAAATGCGCATAGCGGCTATCGAGAGTTGCTTCAAGCATCGGCCAGGCCATGACAGGAAAACCAGGCACAAAAGTATGATTTTGAATAAAAAAACCAGGGATCCGATTGAAAGGATTGATGACGGCTTCGCAACCTTCGGGAAAGAAACCCATTTGCAGACGCTGGATGTTTTCGGGCGCCGTCATGTCAGAAGTTCCTTGGCCTTTTGCGGCATTTTCCTCGCAGCGCAAAGTGATTTGCTCTAGAGCAAAGGGATGTAATGTCAGAGGGCGCCCCAGTGCAGCCGCTGCCGCCTGGCGGGTATGATCATCCGGTGTGGCGCCAATACCGCCACAGCAAAACACGATGTCATTTCCAGCAAAACTACGGGTCAAGGCTTCGGTCAATGCTGCGCGGTCATCCGACAGAATCTCAACCCACGAAAGCTGTAAGCCGCGCGCACCCAATAGCTCAACGACCTTGGGGAAATGTTTATCCTGTCGACGACCAGACAGAATCTCGTCACCAACAACGATTAAACCAAAACGTGCTTTGTCTTGAGTAGCCGACATGTGCTTTCCATTAAAAATTCAACAAAATTATCCAGCATTTCAGCACAAAAATGACTTGGTTTTTTGCGCGAATAGAGAAACTAGGGTTTAGAGATCGAGGGTTTTGTCTGCTCTTAGGCGCTGCAAGGCGTCCAGACCATAATGGGTATAAACCAGACCCGAGAAGACGGGCAGAAAAATCCACGCGGGAGGGACTAAATTGACGACGGCGCAACACATACCAATCGTCCAAAACCCGGTGCCGTGGCGCTCGATGAGCAGATGGCGTTCTTGGGTCGTCGCATGCTCAACAATCGCATCGATCCGCATGATGCGCGAAAAAGCAAACGTCCACCAGAGCAAAGACACGAGCAATCCAAGTGGTGGAAATAACCAAAATGGCAAAGTCAGAATCCAACCCAGCACAAACACCACACTGACCCACACCGCATTCCAGACGCTCACGACAAGCGCATTTTGCCCTTGCAGGGCAAGATTTGGAAAATGTTGGCGCGAGACATGCGTCACAACGAGAGGCATCACAAAAATCGCTGCAACAGTGAGGCCCAAGATCCCAGAGATCGGCAAGAGCACCATCAGTACAATAAAAAAGACCAAAGAGGATTGAATCCCCTCCAAAGAAAACAAACCTTTTGAAGCCAGCCATTCATTGGCCGTCATCAAGACAGAGGTTTCACTCAATATCTGGTTAAGCCAAATTTTCAGTGGGCTGAGCGCAAACACCATCAAAAGAATCGCCCCCACCAACATAATTAAAAATGGCATCAAGAGAGCGAAGAGCATCCGCGGATGCGCCTGCGATACGAGCGCACGCCAGAAAGCCTGCCCCACGCCCGATAGCCCAACAGAAACGGCGCGGGGGGCTTGAGACGGCGAAACTGAATACGGCTGTTGCATGATGTCAATCCAAGAGGCGTCTAACAAAAGTCAGACTGTAATTCGTCCAATCCGGCTATCATAGACAATCATTTTGTCTCGCGCTGACATGACTTGTTATTTTCCTAACACTCCTGCCCTTGCCCAACGGCTTACCTCCCCCGAGGTCAAGCTGGTGCTGTGCTTTTGTGCAGCCTGGTGCGATGCCTGCAAAGAATATCAACCCAAGTTTGCGGGGCTTGCGGCCCAGTACCCTGAGGCGTGTTTTGTTTGGGTGGATATCGAAGAGCACCCAGAGTTACTTGGGGATGAAGATGTTGAAAATTTTCCAACTATTGCGATTGTTGCGCACACTGAGGTGCGCTTTATGGGCACGATTTTGCCGCACATCGAGCATCTTGATCGCCTGATCGCGGCGATGCAAGCGCCCGGAAAATCTCAACCAACAGACCTTCCCGAAGACTTGCTTTCGCTGCTCAAAGGCTGAGGTGTTACTCCGCCTTTTTAGGCGCACCACCCAGCAATAATCCGACCGCACGCTTGGCCAGAATCGCAGGCTTTTTTCCGGTTGACGCAGGCGTCTGTGCCGCGGCAATTGCAGCAGGCGAAGGCTCGTAAGGCTTAAGAAAAAACTCATCAATCGGCTTGGCTGGTGCACTATAGCGACTCGGTCGGGCGCCGCGTTCACTGGTGCGCTCGCTGCCACGATCTCCACCGCGCGGTGTGCGTGCGGGTCGCGAATCATCTCGAACAGGTGCTCGGGCGAGTAACTCACCTGGAATCTGAAGTACTCCACGCGTCACGGGTGCTTTGATCAATTTTTCAATATCGATCAAGTATTTTTCTTCGGACGGAGAAAATAAGGAGATCGCCTCGCCGCTTGCGCCTGCACGACCCGTTCGGCCAATGCGGTGAACGTAATCTTCGGCACTATGTGGCAGATCGTAATTAATGACACAAGGCACACCCGCGACATCGAGGCCGCGAGCGGCCACGTCGGTTGCAACCAATACTTCGAGCTCTCCGGCCTTGAAGGCCTCGAGCGCTTTCATCCGATCAGCTTGGGATTTATCGCCGTGAATCGACTCTGCACGTACGCCGTCAAGTTCGAGCTGGCGAGCCAAGCGGCTGGTACCGATCTTGGTGTTTGAGAATACGATGACTTGCTTGAGACCACGCGACTTGACGAGGTGAACGACCGCAGCACGCTTGGCCTCACCGGCCATCGCATAGGCGATTTGGGTCACGGTATCAGCTGTGGCATTGCGCTTGGCGACTTCAAGTTCGACAGGATTTTTTAAATAGGTCCGGCCAAGCTTACGAATTTCATTACTGAAGGTCGCGGAGAAAAGTAGGGTCTGACGTTGCGCAGGCAAGAGCCGCATGATGCGGTCTAGATCAGGTAGAAAGCCCATATCCAGCATGCGGTCCGCCTCATCCAGTACCAAAATACCAACTTGACTCAGGTTGACCGTGCGTTGTTCGACGTGATCGAGCAAGCGGCCTGGCGTGGCAATCAGCACCTCACAACCATTTCGTAGGGCCTCTTTTTGTGGGCCGATGTCGACACCGCCAAACACGACTGTTGAGCGAAGAGGCGTCTTAAGGCCATAACGCTTGACGCTTTCATAGACCTGATCTGCCAACTCCCGGGTCGGGGTCAGGATTAATGCACGCACTGGGTGTCGAGCCGGTGAAGCACTCGTATTGGCCATCGGCATCAAGCGATGCAAGATCGGCAAAGTAAACGCAGCTGTTTTACCTGTCCCTGTCTGTGCAGCGCCCATGACATCATTGCCGGCCATGACAGAAGGCAATGCCTGAGCCTGAATCGGCGTGGGGACGGTGTAACCCGTATCCGCAACAGCTTGCAAAATAGAAGGATGTAGACCGATTTCTGCAAAAGTTGGGATGACCGGGATAATTTCGTCCGGTAGCGCCACAACGGGGTGTGGTGCGAGGGCAGAGTCAGGCTGATGCGTAGTTTGAGTGTTTGAAGTCATTGAATTATTTAGAGAAATCACCCATCAGTGTAACGCAGCGCAAGCAAATTAAGCCGCGCTCAACGGAAATAGTAAGAGACTGACCAGCGTCGACAGGCTCAGAGCCCAAAGGCCCACCGGGAGATCCACAAGGCAACCATACCGGAAATAATCAACAAAAACCCGTTACGTGTCCATAAAAAAACCCCGATCGCGCAGGCTGCAGCCAGCAAGCGCAAGTCCACCTGGGGCCCATCAAGCGGATGCCAGGGGAGGAGCTCGGGGATCACAATCGCCGTCAAGGCGGCCAAGGGAGCGTAACGTAATGCACTGCGCAGACCGTCCGGCAAGGTGATGAGATGCCCAAGCATGAAATAACCCGCTCGACAGATTGCTGTGCAAAGGGCAAGTAAAACAATCGTCGCATAGATATATTGACTATTTTCCATCAGCTTTTCACCCTTGACTGAGCCAGCCGCTCAGCCCACATGCCGGCGATAATTCCTACGATGACTGCTGCCAGCAAACCTAATCTCAAGGGCCATAGTTGCGTCAACCAAGCCGTGAAGCCAGCAGCCACCACTGAAATGAAAATGGGCCAGGAAGTAATGTAGGGCAACATCAACGCCAACAAGGCCAAGACAGCACCAAACTCAAGCGACCATGAAACCGGCACGAAAGAACCGAGAGCGATCCCCAACATCGAGGCCGTCTGCCATGAGACCCACGCTGGCAAAATAGTGCCAATAAAGAACCAGTGCTGCTCAGGCGTACCTTTTTTAGGGAATTCGGCAAAGCGGGACATGAACACAATAAAAGACAAATCGACGCTCAAATAACCCAAAAACAAACGCTTCCGCCAAGATAAATCCCGAAAAAAAGGATGCAGCGCGGCACCAAAAATAAGGAAACGTAGATTCACGACGATGCCAGCTGCAAAAATCAGCCAGAGGGGAGCACCAGCGGCCATTAAAGGTATAGCGGTCAATTGAGCAGATCCTGCGTACACCAAGAGTGACATGACAATCGCTTGAGTCTCAGAAAGCCCCGCTTTGACCATCGCGACGCCGGTCACCACGCCCCAAATGGACAGGGCAATCAAACCGGGACTAACGGCCCTAAAACCATCGCGCATGGCAGCATGACGCTGAGCGCTCAACGCAATCTTGTTGTTTAAAGGCGATGGTGAAGCAGGCAAAGGCGTATCAGTCAGCGAAAAGGGTCAAACCTTATCCAGCAAAACATCTGGAAATTCCCATTATTGTAGACCTCGCGCTTGGTACAATGTGAAGATTGAATTTCGAGTTTTGAGAACACTGATGACACAAGCATCCCAAACCGGCAAAAACCAAGGTCCTGTGATCGTGACCGCTGAGGATTTGCCGCTTCACTGCCCAGGCGATAAAGCGCCGCTCTGGAGTATGCATCCACGTGTTTTTCTGGACATCGTTGACACGGGTGAGGTCAAGTGCCCCTACTGCAGCACTGAGTACAAGCTCGCCGAAGGTACCGTGGTGCATGGTCATTAAACATAGCCAACCAACCACCCGTGCCTAATATTTTTGCGACGGCCGAAGAGGCAGAGCTGGCGTTTTACGACGCGCTCGAGCGTGCAGATTTGCCTAGACTCATGCAAGTCTGGGCGGACGACGAAGAAATCGTCTGCGTGCACCCAGGCGGCTTAAGGGTGGTGGGTTTACATGCGGTCAAAGAATCATGGCAAGAAATTTTAGCCAATGGTGGCTTAACGATTCGACCCTCTGTCCCGATTGTGATGCACAGCATGATGGGCACTGTCCACTCACTCGTTGAGCAAATCACCATTCACGGAACCGACACCAGCGAAGTCGCGCATTGCTATGCCACCAACATTTACCATAAGGGCCCCACTGGTTGGCGTTTGGTGATGCATCACGCTTCTGCGGCACCTGCTCAAGTCGATGCCTTTGACTTGCAGGACAGCCCTGGTCTGCTCCACTAACGATCCGAACGCCGTGACTGCTCCTGACGAACAATTGCCCCCTTTGGATAAGGCGCCTGTAAAAGCCGCCCTCGATCTCACCGCATGCCCAGTTCCTCTCTGGCTTCCTGACCGTCAATCACAAACCTTGTTCGGTGCGCTGGCCGCACCCTTTAACCGCATCAGTTTTGCGCGTGAACGCCTCGATACACCTGACGGTGACTTCCTCGACATCGACTGGAATGCCCCTGCGTTGCAATTACGCTCTCGGCGCAAGCAAGACCCGAGCTTGGCTCACACAGCGGCTGTACGTTGGATCACGCCCTCAGATCAAGAACTTCTCAACTCGCGCGCCAAGCAACCTGCTCTCCTTTTGCTGCATGGTCTCGAAGGCAGCAGCCAAAGTCGCTATGCGCAAGCGATCACACAATATTTCCTTGCAACGGGCTGGCTGGTTGCGGTGGCGCACTTTAGGGGATGCTCTGGTTTCCCTAATCGTCTTGCTCGGGCTTATCACTCTGGTGACTCCGAGGAAGTGTCTTTTATCCTCAATACCGTGAAACAGCGCGTACCCACTGCTCAGTGGCATGCCGTAGGCGTCTCTTTAGGCGGCAATGCGTTGTTGAAAACGCTGGGCGAAGCTCCGCATGACTTTAGTTGGTTACGAGCAACCGCGGCGATTTCTGCGCCACTGGATCTTGTGGCAGCGGGCAATCATTTGTCTGACAATCTCTTTAATCGAGAAGTGTATTCTCGACATTTTTTGCGTACGCTCAAACCAAAAGTACTTGAAAAATCCCGTCGATTTCCTGGCGTGATTGATGTGATGCGTATTAATCAAGCGCGTGATTTACGCGATTTTGATAATGCATATACGGCACCCATGCATGGTTTTAAGGATGCCACAGACTACTGGCAACAATCCTCCAGCAAACCGTGGCTTAAAAACATTCAAACGCCAACACTGGTTTTAAACGCACGAAACGATCCGTTTTTACCGGAACAAATTTTGCCAGGTCCGGACTATGGCAGTCCCAGTGTGCGCTTTCATCAGCCTGCGCTGGGTGGGCATGTCGGATTTGTCACAGGTGGGTGGCCAGGCAATCTGACCTGGTTGCCCAAACAAATAGAACGCTTTATGACTCAATCGCACTCAATTCTTAGTCACTTAGGACCTAAACCGTTCGAGTAACTTACGATCCTCTGCGATTCGGCTGGATAGTTCTCGGATTCTGACGTCAATTTGTGACTGAACGTAAAAATCTTTGGAGAGCGACCTGGCTTGTTGCAATTGTGTAAACGCGGAGGGCAAAGCGCCTAATTTTTCGTAATAATTTGCCATCGTTTGGCGGGCTTCGACTAGCTCTCCCATGCGATCCTGACTCGTTGCAAGCAGTTTGTAAAACTCAGGCTCATGCGACGGCCACTTTTTGATTTGCGCTTTTAAAAACTTGACAGTCTCTGCGTCTCGTCCAAGCAATTGCATACTTTGAGCCGCTCTGAATACAAAGGAACGCCTTTCTGGCCAGCGCTTGTGAGCCGCCAGCGCCAAAGTCAGTGCGGTCGCAACTTGGCGACGCGCCAAGTCAATATCGATTCGTTGTAGTTCAAGATAAGGCGAACTCGCCATAATGGCTTGAGCCTGCTCAAGTGCCTTGGTTGCTGCGGTGGGGTCTTGGCGCGCCAACGCGGCGAGCGAAACACCATACCAAGCAGCTGCGCGACGTGCGCCAGTAGTCGGTGCGCCCTCTCGCTGAGTCGACGCACGCGCCTCGCTCTCCAACTGCTCATGGGCTTGCCGCAACGCACGGGAATCCACAGATTGCAACACACGCGACTTAGCGCGAATAAACCAGTACTCATCTTCATTTTGTGCGCCAGCAGGGCGATACTGACGGATGCGGTTCTGCATATCAGTCATTCGCTGCAGGCTCAAGGGGTGGGTCGTCGCATACGCCCCGCCACCGCGACCTTCATTGAGGCTCGCCGCCTTCGTCAGCCTGCCAAACATGACTGCCATGCCATTCGGGTCATATCCAGCCTTACGCAGCATTTCAACGCCATAGCGATCGGCCTCCTGCTCGGCTTCTCGAGAAAAGCCGAGTTGACGATCCATGGCGGCTGCCTGTCCGAAAGCAGCGATACCCATTGCAGCTTGACCCGCGCCTGGAATAAATGCTGATAATAAGGCCGCAGCGATAGACGCCAACACGATATGACTGCTTTGCCGTTGTTGCGTCAATCCTCGGGCGATATGTCGCTGCGTGACGTGCGCAATTTCGTGCGCGACGACGCCAGCAACCTCAGACTCTGCGTTCGTCCCGACGATCAAACCAGTGTAGACACCAATAAATCCGCCCGGCATCGCAAAGGCGTTGATTTCTGGATTGCGAACGCCAAACACCTCAATCTGCGGTGCCCCCCCTGGAGCAAAAGCTCCGAGCTTGCGTCCCATGTTTTCTAAGTACTGACTCATGTCGGGATCAGCAATATATTCAGGATCGCGACGACCTTGGACCATAATGGCCTCGCCCAGCTTACGTTCAAGCGCAGGCGAAAGCTCAGCCGAGGAGGTGGACCCCATTGTCGGCGCAGCAGACGGCTGCGCATAAAGCGGAGTGCAAGCCATGGTAAGTGATAACGCGCACAAAAAACTGCGTTGCACAACGCCCAACCGACCACGTGTCACCCCACGCGTACTGAGGGCAGAAGACGGTGCTTGATTTGGATTTTGTCTGACCATACGCTTATGATAGCGGCAGTTAAGATTGGTTCCGCCACTCAGGCGGGAATCTTCAAGGATTATTTATGCGCCCCGTTCGTAAAGCTGTTTTCCCCGTTGCTGGTCTCGGAACGAGATTTTTACCTGCGACCAAAGCGATGCCTAAGGAAATGCTGCCTGTCGTAGACAAGCCCTTGATTCAGTATGCGGTCGAAGAGGCCATTGCCGCCGGCATTACCGACTTGATTTTTGTGACGGGACGACACAAGCGCTCGATTGAGGATCATTTCGATAGCGCCCCTGAAATGGAAGCCGAGCTTGCCCGCAAAGGTAAAACAGAGCTACTGGCAATCGTGCAAAATATTCTGCCTGCCAATATCAGCTGCATCTATATCCGTCAGTCTGCCCCACTCGGCTTGGGACATGCGGTACTGACAGCAGCCCCCATCATTGGGGACGAGCCCTTTGCCGTTTTACTCGCCGATGACTTACTTGATGCAGATCGCCCTGTCATCGGCCAACTCATTGATGCTGCCTTGACCCACCAGGGCAGTATTTTGGGTGTGCAAGAGGTCCCGCTTTCAGATACGGACAAATACGGCATCGTCGCGACTGATCCAGTCTCGGCCCTGACTGAGCGCGTCCGACACATTGTGGAAAAACCCAAGTCAGACGTCGCCCCCTCTACCCTAGCTGTGGTCGGTCGCTATGTTTTGGATGCCAGAATATTTGCGCACTTACGACAAACTCAAGCAGGTGCAGGTGGTGAAATTCAACTGACTGACGGCATCGCCTCGCTCTTAAAGGAGCAGGCTGTTTTTGCCCATCGCTACGAAGGTATTCGCTACGACTGCGGTAACAAAGAAGGCATGTTCAAAGCCACCGTGGCGCTCGGCCGCAAATATCACGGCTTGATACCCTAGGGATCAATACTCTAAAGACTGCTAGGGGGTTTTGACACCCGAGGCGTTGGGGTACCCCAACGGCCCTTAGCGGACAAGTGCATTAACGTCCGCAAGGCCACTAGTAAGCCAATCACTTCGGTCATTGCGGCGGGAATCCACATCGTCAGGCCACCAATCATCTGGTCGGTCTGAGGACTCATCGCAATCGCGCGTCCACACAAATCAAACAGTGGATACAAATCACGCTCGGTGAACGCAATGATGGCACCTGCCACCATTTGGGGCGCCATCGTAATGATGGGTGAAATTACCCTGCCCCCCGGCGTCATCGCCGCAGGGGGGTTTGGTCGTCGATCTAGAATCAAATTCCAATACATGAAGCCTGTGATGACAACCGACCAATTCATCAACCGATATAAGCGCCAATCCAACATTGAGTAAAACTGTACGGATGGCACTAACCAAATCACGACCAAAAATACAAATAAGGCCGGCACAATAATAGGGTTCGTCAAAATAGAGATTAATGCCCGGCCTATCGTCGTCTGATTGAAATGATGGAGACGGACGCGCCAAGATAATGGGAGACCTGCGCGCATCACGGATCCTGGATAGGCCGCCATGATTACCAAAGGCCCGAGATGATGCAGTACAAGATGCTGTACGCGATGAATAAAAAACATACGCTCGGCGTAATAATCCAGCATGGTGTGCATCGAAAAATACAGCATGCCCCAACCAAGCCAGAAAAAAAACTGACGCGTCCGAGACACAGCATGGACGCGCCGGCCGCGTAAGAACAGCCAGGCACTAAGGATAAAAAACGCCAACAGCAGCGGGGAAAACTCCCAAGGCTTTAACCAATTCAGCCAATCCATCGATACTGCCTTTTAGAATTAAGCTTTTCTGAACAAAATGTAAACTTAATTGTAGTATGTTGACTGTGAGGGGTATGAAATGTCCTCGAAGTTCCCTCGGTTTTCTCTCCTTCTTGCGCTGGACACAAATGATGTCGACTTTTACTACACCCCTACAGAACTTTTCATCCCGCAGAGAAAAACTTCTAGCCTGGATGCATGCGCACGGCGGCGGCATTGCGATCTTGCCAACAGCTACCCAGCGTCCACGTAATCGCGATAATCACTACACCTTTCGGCATGACAGCGACTTTTTCTATCTCTCTGGCTTTAAGGAAAGCGAGGCTTGGCTAGTACTGATCGCGGGCGACACAAACCAGAGCATTTTATTTTGTGAAGGGAAAAATCCTGAAACTGAAATCTGGAATGGTAAACGCTGGGGGCCGCAAGCCGCAGCCGAATATTTTGGCTTTGACCAGAGCTATGACGTAGCCGAACTCAATCAACGTATGCCTGAGTTGATGCTTGGGCATGCACAACTTCTGACCCCTCTTTCCAATTTTTCAAATCATTCGCTGACAAGCACAATTCGCGAATGGGTTGGGGCTGCGCAGCGTCAATCTCGCGGTATTCGCGCCACGCCAGTCCAATGGGTCGACCTGTGTGAACCACTCGCTGAAATGCGACTCATCAAAGACACGAGTGAATTAAACATCATGCGTGAGGCAGCCGCCATTTCAGCGCGCGCTCATGTGCGTGCGATGCAAGCGGCCAGAGCGGGTATGCATGAATACGAACTCGAAGCCGAGCTGCTCCACACTTTCCGCAAAAACGGTGCTCAGGGCGTGGCCTATGACAGCATTGTCGCCGCCGGTGCAAATGCCTGTGTCCTCCATCATCCAGCTGGCAACAGCATCATGCAAGAGGGCGAGCTGGTCCTGATTGATGCTGGCTGTGAGCTAGAGGGCTATGCCTCCGACATCACACGCAGCTTCCCGGTAAACGGTCAGTTTTCCGGGGCGCAACGCGCTTTATACGAAATTGTTCTGCATGCACAACAAGCGGCAATCGCACACACGTCCCCCGAGCACCATTGGAACGCAGGACATGAAGCAGCGGTTCGAATACTGACACGAGGCTTACTTGATGAAGGACTTTTGCAGGGCACATTTGAACAAGCGTTAGAAACCTCAGCCTATAGCCGTTTTTATATGCACCGCACCGGACACTGGCTAGGCATGGACGTGCACGACGTAGGCGCCTATCGTATGCCGCCTGCGGGAAACCAAGACAGGCCGTGGCGTATGCTCGAGCCAAACATGGTGCTCACCATCGAACCTGGCTTATATGTGCGGCCCGCCGACGATGTCCCTCCAGCTTTTTGGAACATTGGAATACGCATCGAGGACGATGCCGTTGTCACTGCCCAAGGTTGCGAATTGATTTCACGTGGTGTACCTGTAGAAATCTCAGAGATTGAAGCACTCATGCAAGAATAATTAGGGTATTTACTGTTGCCACCTACCCCATTCATTGCGTAAAAATGAGCTTCTATTACTCGATCGCTGATCCATCATGTTTAATCCAGATGAGCTCGAGGCCTTGGGTGGCATTTGTATTTTAAAAAGCTCAAGTCTCGTTGCGACAGAAGCAGAGCGCACTCTCAAAGGTTGGTGTGAAGAGCATGGCTTGCAACGCTATGTTGCAATTTCTCAGCATCCCGCTCTCGATCATTACGCCGTTCATATCAATGCTTCCTCACTATTACGCGAGCTAACACCCGACTTTGATACCAGTCAATTGGCGACAGTGCTTGGGCTTCACACCAAGACAAACGATGTAGATTTATACAAAGAAATATTCTTATGTATGGCCGCAAGTCCTGTGGCGTATAGCTTCCCAACTCGCGCTGAGCTTTTCGCCTCGATTCGCGCGAGATGTCATGTTGTCCAGGCTGCCCGTCGGACTGAGTTGGACTTTGAGGTCACGCACCTCACCCGTCCGACTGCCTACTGGGATCAAAATCACGAAGGCGCTTTTGTGCTCCGGCCTGGGCAATCATTAGTAGAAGCGCTCGAAGCAGCACTCTGCCCGGATGTCTCAGGTGGTCGCTATTCATTTTCTTGTCGCGAAGCCTCCGAGTACCTGATGCTTTTTGGTCTTGCCAAAGAGCTGCAAACCTCCAACCCCTACTTGCTCGACAAACTCGCGGCCCAGTGGCAGTCTGCACCGCTAATCGCCGATGATTTCAATGATGCCTTTTTATTTGAACGTGGCTCACGTGAGCGCCCCTTTCCAAAACACTGCTATGTGCCGGGAGGGCGGGTTTGGTTTAAAAATCCACACGAACAGTCGGTCGAGGCAGATGGTTTTGAAGGATCGTGGGTCTGTTACTTAGGCGCCGGGGAGTTTGTCAATTTATGGGACAAAAACAAACCCTATTCGATTGAAAAGAAATGCGTCGAGATTTATCACTGGCGCCACGGTGTGTATACGCAAGACTCCGGCACTGTGGCGATGGATGAAAATATCGTAGGTGAAAAAATGCAAGAGACATTTTGTGATGCAGAAGAGACTCGACGCATCCTCGCACAAATGATGGAATATCGCGCTCCCCCGGGAGTCTATGGCACTGGTGGTTGCATCGACATGAGTCGTGACAGCTTAAAGTGGGTGTGCGAAGGCACGAGTAATATTCAATTGTGATGGTGATATCAGCCTTCAGGGTCTAGCCCTGAAGGTTCAACCCATCCAGCCATCCGAGCGCTGACCATATATAAATCACGATCATCGCAATTCCGAACATCAAGGCAACCGTGCCAATCAGCAGAGTAAAAGACGCTACTAATACTGCGCCCCAGCCACTTGGATGCTCTCGCGTTAGCCCGGGATTGAAACGTGCATCAAAACGAGCATCGCTCATTAGGCACCAGACAATCGCCTCAATGAAACCGTTCAAGATAGGGATGTACAACAAGAAAAAAGCTGGGTTTTCCCACCACACCTCAGCAAAGGCACTCCACACCATCAGCACCAAGCTATAGACGGTCACCAGCCAAGCATAGGGTCGCTTGAGGTACCACCAATGCGCACCCACAACACCAAACAAGGCGGCTAGTAGCCCAAGAGTGACTTTGTGGCGGAATTTAGGATTGGCTTGGGATGAAGACATAATCATTTAGGATCAAATATTTCGAGCATACCTGATTCAAGGTCATATGCTTGGACTCAAACCCCCAGCGGTAAAATGTTTATATGTCACGATTAGATTTCGATGTTGCCATTATTGGGGGCGGACCAACCGGCTGCGTCTTGGCCTTGCTGTTGGCGCGTTATAGTGCGCACCCTGACCGTATCGTGCTGCTTCAGTCCGGCACCTCATCCCAATATGGACACACTCCAGGAAACGACCCAAGAGTGCTTGCACTCAACCATGGTAGCCGAGTGTTATTAGAGTCCCTAGATGCCTGGCCCTCTGAAGCCGCTCAAATTCAAACAATCCATGTTTCGCAAAAAGGCCGACTTGGCCATACCGTGATCCGTCATGAGGATTTCAACGTGCCACAGCTAGGCTCAGTCGTGCGTTATGCGCAGCTTCATCAAAGACTGACGCAGGCTGTGCAGGCATCAGGTGTACAGATTCGGGCTGGCCTCGCCGCTCACGTCACGATGCAAGACGCTGACGGGGTCAGTATTGTGCAAGACGGTCAACTCCTGCGCGCAGGACTCGCAGTGCAGGCCGACGGCAATCCCAACAGTCCTGTTCAGCGCGAATACGCGCAGGTGGCACTACTCACCAGAGCGCGCGTCAGCTTACCTCGCAAAAACTGGGCATTCGAAAGATTTACCGACGAAGGCCCCCTCGCAGTCTTACCTCATCCGCATGCCACTGACGCTCAATCGATTGTTTGGTGCTGCTCTCCTGATCGCGCACGCTCGCTTCAAACCCTCGCACCTCAGGACTTTTCTGCGGCGCTCAGTCGCATGTTTGGGACCCGATTAGGAACGTTTACCGTTGACGGGCCTGTAACCCCCGTGCCTCTCAAGCTCAATATCCGCCCAAATAGTGTGGACGGGCGTTGCGTCGCGATCGGCAATGCCGCACAAACGCTACATCCCGTCGCGGGCCAGGGCTTAAACCTCGGACTGAGAGATACAGCCGCACTGTCGATCGCCTTGCGCGACTGGTTGCCTGACACTCACCAGGACGTGACTGCAGCGCTAGAAGCTTTTCAACGTAATCGACAGCCAGACCGCAAATTAACTGCCATGTTGACGGACAGTATGGCCAGAACGTTTACAAGCGGGCGATCACCCGTCGAACATATGGCAGGTATCGCCTTACTGGGGATGGATGCTTTACCAAGCTTGCGCGCCCCCCTTGCCCGACATCTCTTACAAGGCTTAAGACGCTAAGCTGGCAATCAGGCTGCGAGCGATTACAATTTCGCTATGAAAATTGGTGCCTGGTCCCTTCCTAACAACGTTTTTGTCGCCCCGATGGCAGGGGTGACGGATCGACCTTTCCGACAGCTTTGCAAAAAGCTGGGAGCTGGCTATGCCGTTTCAGAGATGGCCGCAAGCAATCCGATGCTTTGGAAAACAGTGAAATCATCGCGCCGCCTGAATCATGACGGTGAAATAGATCCTGTCGCCGTCCAAATCGCGGGGGCTGATCCGGACATGATGGCTCAAGCTGCTGTTTTCAATATCAGCAAAGGCGCCCGAGTGATCGACATCAACATGGGCTGTCCTGTTAAAAAGGTCTGCAATGTCGCTTCTGGTTCGGCGCTGCTACGCCATGAGGACTTAGTCGCACGCATTCTCTCAACTGTCGTAGAAGCTTGCCAGCCTCATGGCGTCCCTGTCACCTTGAAAACTCGGACGGGCTGGGATAGAGAGCACCGTAATGCGCTTCGCATTGCCAAGCTCGCCCAAGATTCCGGGATTGCGGCACTGACCTTGCATGGCCGGACCCGCGCAGACCTGTATTTAGGCGAAGCAGAATACGACACCATTCGCGAAGTGAAAGCCAGTCTATCTATTCCAGTCGTTGCAAATGGCGACATTGACAGCCCCGCCAAGGCTCTAGAAGTACTCGCGTACACAGGCGCAGACGCGGTCATGATTGGCCGAGCCGCACAAGGACGGCCTTGGATCTTTAGAGAAGTGGATCATTTCTTGAGAACTGGCGAAACACTCGCCCCCCCTACGTGGATCGAAATGCGGGATTTACTACTTGAACACTTGGCGGATCACTACCAGTTCTATGGAGAGCTCCCAGGTGTGCGTACCGCGCGCAAACATATCGGCTGGTATGTCAGCGGTCTGCCAGAGGGCACACAATTTTCGGATCACATCAACAAAATCGAGACCACCAGCGCACAATTCGAAGCGGTGAGTCAATGGTTTACACAGCAACATCAGATTTCTCCAGACATCCCCGCAGCAACCTGCGACAATCTCCCTCTTGGCGCACAGCATCTCCACGCGGCCTGAGTGACATACTCGTACCTAATTATGAAAAAAAATAATCTCCTCGAAGAGTCCGTCCGCTTGAGCCTTGAGCAGTACTTTAGCGATCTCGGCGACACCGATCCGAGCGACATGTACGACATGGTCATTCACTGCGTCGAACGACCGATCCTCGAGGTCACCATGGAACGTGCACAACAGAATCAATCAAAAGCCGCACAGATGCTGGGCATGACGCGCAACACACTTCGTAAAAAACTTATTTTCCATAAACTCACCCCTCTAAACTAACTCAGTAATGAACATCCAAACTGCTCTGCTCTCCGTCTCCGATAAATCTGGCATCGTCGATTTCGCCACAGCACTCGCCGCCCGCGGCGTTCGACTACTTTCAACAGGCGGCACTGCCAAATTGCTGGCTGAAGCCGGACTTGCTGTCACCGAAGTCGCTCAACATACCGGTTCGCCCGAGATTTTGGATGGCCGCGTTAAAACTTTGCATCCAAAAATTCACGGTGGCCTCTTGGCACGTCGCGACAGTGCCAAACACCTCAAGACCCTCGCACAACACGATATTGACCGCATTGATTTGTTGGTCGTCAACCTCTATCCATTTCGACAGGCCGTCTCTAATCTCAAGTGCTCTTTTGAGGACGCGGTTGAAAATATCGATATTGGTGGTCCTGCCATGCTGCGTGCTGCTGCCAAGAATCACGGTACTGAAAAAGGTGGTGTCACGGTTGTCATTGATCCAGCTGACTATGCGGCGGTACTTTCTGAAATGGATCAAACAGGTGGAACTTCTTACGGCCTGCGTCTGCAACTCGCCACCAAGGTGTATGCACACACATCAGCCTACGACGGTGCGATTGCCAACTACCTGAGCAGCCTCAAGGTCGCCGAACCCGCCCAGGAGACCGCACCTGAGCGCAATACATGGCCTAACGTCCTCACACTTCAGGTTTACCAGAAACAAGTGTTGCGCTACGGTGAAAATTCGCAACAGCGTTCAGCGTTTTACGTCGACCCCTACTGCCCAGCCGGTCTACTTTCTAATTTTTCTCAGCTGCAAGGCAAAGAACTCTCCTACAACAATATCGCTGACTCTGATTCAGCTTGGGATTGTGTGCGCAGTTTTGATGCACCTGCTTGTGTGATCGTTAAACACGCCAATCCA
The DNA here is from genome assembly GCA_963926265.1 of uncultured Burkholderiaceae bacterium. Classification (GTDB taxonomy): domain Bacteria; phylum Pseudomonadota; class Gammaproteobacteria; order Burkholderiales; family Burkholderiaceae_B; genus Zwartia. The sequence continues at coordinate 29,999 of CAWUWN010000053.1, read as the reverse complement.
TGTGGTGTCGCGACGGCTGGCAATGCCCTTGACGCCTATCTAAAGGCCTTTAAGACAGACCCGACTTCCGCATTTGGCGGCATTATCGCGTTTAACCGTACGGTTGATCTGGCGACGGCTCAAGCTGTGAGTGGACAGTTCGTCGAGGTCCTCCTCGCGCCGGCCTACGACCAGGATGCCCTCGCCTTACTTGCCAGCAAAAAGAACGTCCGTGTGCTGCAAGTCCCCATGGGAGATGGTCAAAACGATATCGATGTGAAACGTATCGGTGGTGGTTGGTTGGTTCAGACACCTGATTGCGAAACAGTCCAAGCAAAAGATCTTCGCGTTGTCACCCGCAAGCAGCCGACTGCCGAGCAAATGCAAGACCTGATGTTCGCCTGGAAAGTCGCAAAATTCGTCAAGTCAAATGCAATCGTCTTTTGTGGCGATAGCATGACGCTCGGAGTGGGTGCTGGCCAAATGAGTCGTATCGACTCCGCGCGCATTGCCTCGATCAAGGCCGAGAATGCAGGATTGACTCTCAAGGGTTCAGCGGTCGCCTCCGACGCCTTCTTTCCTTTCCGAGATGGACTTGATGTCGTCATTGATGCAGGTGCGAGCTGCGTGATCCAGCCCGGCGGTAGTATGCGTGATGACGAGGTCATTTCCGCTGCTAACGAGCGAGATATCGTCATGGTTCTCACGGGTATGCGACACTTCCGTCATTAAATCGCACCACTTCAACGTGTCACGATAGGAGCAAGCCATATGCGCATTCTTGGGGTCGATCCTGGGCTTCGTCGGACGGGTTTCGGCGTGATCGACGTCATGGGTGCCAAACTGAGCTATGTTGCCAGTGGCACGATTGTTGTGCCCACCGACATCACCTTACCCCTCAGACTCAAAGTCATTCTGGACAATCTTCGTCAAGTCGTCGAAGATACGCAGCCAGATGTCGCGGCCCTTGAAATTGTCTTTATGAACACCAATCCTGCTAGCACACTGCTACTCGGACAGGCCCGTGGTGCCGCACTCTGCGCCTTGGCGGATCGTAATCTGGCCGTACATGAATACACTGCACTACAAATTAAAAAATCTGTTGTAGGTGCTGGGCGTGCGGCAAAAGAACAAGTGCAGATGATGGTCCAGCGCCTCTTGATGTTGGATGGAGTACCCTCACCAGACTCAGCAGATGCTCTGGCCTGTGCAATCTGTCATGCGCACGTTGCACCGTTGACGGAAAAACTTGAGAAAATGAACTATCAGTCGCGCACTTCGCGCGGCCGCTCGCGCGTTCGCGCAGGCAGATTGCTAGGCTAGCCTCCAAAGGACGCAGAATGATTGGTCGACTCACCGGTACATTGTTTGATAAGTCCCCTCCTCGCATCGGTCTCGATGTGCAAGGGGTCGGCTACGAGATCGATGTTTCGATGACAACGTTCTATGCACTCCCAGAGATCGGTGCGCAGGTCACCTTACTCACACATCTGACTGTCAGGGAAGATGCACATATTTTGTTTGGTTTTGCGACCGCCCAAGAACGGTCGACCTTTCGCGAGCTCGTCAAAGTCAGCGGTATCGGTGCAAGAACGGCTCTTGCCGTGCTTTCGGGCATGACTGCCGAAGAGCTTTCGCAAGCCATCACACTTCAAGATCCAGCCCGTCTCATGCACGTGCCTGGCATCGGAAAGAAAACCGCTGAAAGACTCTTACTTGAGATGAAGGGCAAACTGGGTGCAGACCTCGGCCATACGCTGAGCCAAAACGCCGCGGCAGGCTCAAGTACACAAAGTGATGTCATGCATGCCTTGACTGCGCTCGGCTACTCAGAGCGCGAGTCCTTATCAGCTGTCAAAGGACTGCCCGAAGGTATGAACATCTCGGATGCGATTCGCCAGGCTCTCAAGGGACTATCAAAATGACGCATATCATTCATCGCTCCTTACGCCATACTCCGCTCGTGGCGGCTAGCTCCCGCGGGATTCATATCATCGATACACACAATAAAAAATATATTGATGCGAGTGGCGGTGCGGCAGTTTCTTGTCTAGGCCACGCCCATCCCGACGTGCTGGCTGCGATGCATGCTCAGCTCGACAAATTGGCCTATGCCCACACTGGTTTTTTCACCTCAGAGGTCACCGAAGCACTTGCGGATCACTTGATTGAACATGCACCAGGCGATCTCAGCGAGGTCTATTTTGTGTCCAGCGGTTCCGAAGCCGTTGAGGCGGCCCTCAAACTCGCGAGACAATATTTCCTAGAAATCGGGCAACCTGAGCGCACCGTCTTTGTCTCGCGCAAACAAAGCTATCACGGCAATACTCTGGGTGCTCTGGCTGTGGGCGGCAATGAGTGGCGGCGCGAACCCTTTGCGCCGCTCCTGATGGATGTCCCTCGCGTCGCACCTTGTTTTGAATATCGAGATCGACAAGCGCACGAATCCCAAGAAGACTATACGCGCCGTCTGTTAACTGAAATCGAAGACACCTTCATCGCGACGGGACCTGAACGCGTCATTGCCTTTTGTGCGGAGACTGTTGTGGGTGCGACAGCGGGTGCCGTGCCACCTACACCGGGTTATTTGCAAGGCGTACGTCACCTCTGTGACAAATACGGAATCCTCTACATTGCCGACGAGGTGATGTGCGGAATGGGTCGTACAGGTTCGCTTTACGCCTTCGAGCAGGATGAAACACTTCCAGATATTGTTGTCATCGCAAAAGGTCTCGGGGGGGGATATCAACCCATCGGAGCGTTCTTGGCACGGTCACATATCGTCGATGCATTGAGAAAAAAAAGCGGTATGTTTCAGCATGGCCACACCTATCTGGGTCATCCCATTGCCTCTGCTGCAGCGCTCGCTGTTCAACAGGTCATTCAACGCGACCAATTACTCGCTCAAGTTCGCACTTGCGGCGCGTATCTCACTCACGCACTCCAAGCAGCGCTTGGCGATCACCCGCACGTCGGGGATATTCGAGGGCGTGGCTTATTTATGGCGGTTGAACTCGTCAAAGATCGCACGACACGCACCCCGTTTGATCACAATAAAAAACTTCATGCCGTGATTAAACAGCAGGCCATTCAAAACGGCCTGTTGGTCTACCCGATGGGGGGAACGATTGATGGCAAGAACGGTGACCATGTTCTTGTGGCTCCACCTTTTATTGTGAGTGACGCTGACATCGACCAGATCGTTGCTTTACTCAAGCAATCGATCAACGAAAGCCTGAGTCTGATTGCTTAGTCTATAAGAGCACCGGAAAGTCGCACGGCTTCTGACCAGTTTTTGAACTCTGAAGCGATGACTTGTTGAAAAACCTCGGGTGAACTATTGTTGACCTCGCCACCCATATCGTGCAATCGCTGCGACATCGCGGGATCTGCCACGACTTTTTGAATATCAATAGAGATTTTCTGACGCAAGGCCTCTTCCATGGCGCTGGGGCCATAGATACCAAACCAGGTGGCGGCAGAGAAATCGGGCACACCCGCTTCAGTCATCGTTGGAACAGAAGGAATTGCGGCCAAACGCTGGGGGTGGGCTAAGGCAATCGGTCTGAGCTTACCTGAATTGATATAAGGCAAGGCTGCCGACAATGTCACAAAGGCGACTTGAACCTGACCTCCGATGAGATCGGTCAACATAGGGGTATCGCCCTTGTAGGGAATATGGATAAGAGGCGTACCCGTTTTTAATTTGAACAACTCACCTGCAAGATGCTGTGGTGTGCCATTGCCGGTTGAGGCCATGGTCAAACCATTTTTTTGCGCCTTGGCGTGGCCGATGAATTCAGACATCGATTTGACAGGTACGTTGGGATTAACCACCATCACTAATGGAATCGTCGTCCCCGCTCCCGGACGATTACTCACCACCACCTGCTGCTTCCATTGCACGGACAATTTCTCAGCAACCATGCGCCCAATCACGTCCGTTGCCCCACCTGCGGGATAAGGCACGATCAGTGTCACTATTTTTTTTGGAAAATCTTGTGCCAAGATCAGACTACAAAACCCTGATCCTAGTATCAGAACCGCACTGATCAATAGTCTATGAATGATTATTTTTATTTTTATTTCCATATTGCATTCTCTATTTATTGTTGTGCCTCACGCCACGCCAACAAACGCGTCACACCTTCGCGCATTTCCACAATAGGCTGCCAACCAATCACCTCACCAGCTTTATCATGCGGAATATGGAATGCTCCGCCCGAGGTCAAGCGCACCTTGCCTGGAGGATCAGGACGAACCTCTGGTTTGAGATCGCTTTTGCAAAACTCGAGAACCAAATTGACCAACTCGCCTGTCGTAATCGGTGCAGGACCAGAAACATTAACGGCTACATCAGTCGCAGTGCTTTGGAGTGCCGCTACGTTGGCACGCGCAACATCGGAAACATGCACAAAATGTTTTGTATCTTTGCCATCACCCGGCAAAACCGGTGCCTGACCTTTGCGAACGAGATCGTACGTTTCCATAATATAGAGCGAGTTCGCAGCGCGGTAATGTTGGCGCTCACCGTAGACCGTCGAATAGCGCAACACAACGTAGTCTTGGCCAAAAGTCTGGTGATAGTGGCGACACAACTGTTCTCCCATGATTTTTGAAGCACCATAGAGAATCGCAGCTGGCGGTGCACCCACGGAATGAAAGGGAATCTCCTCGGACAAGGCGCCTTTGATGCCCGAACCATAACCATAGACAGCATTTGAAGAAGCAAAGATGATTTTCTTGACCTTGTTGACCCGACAAGCTTCGAGCATATTTTGCGCGCCACGGATATTGACATCCACGGCTTGCCAAGGCGTTTGAGAAAACCCCAAGGTCATATACGCCGCAAGGTGAACAACACCATCGACACCCTCGGTCGCCATCAACAGGTCGGGCAAGCGCATCAAATCAGCACGTACAATTTTGATACGGGGGTCGTTCTGAAGATGGTCAATCGCATCCATCGAACCGAAAGAAAAATTATCAAGCAGCAGGACTTCGCGAGCACCTTCCTTGAGTAAAAGATCGGCGGTGTGTGAGCCGACAAGACTCGCAGCACCTGCGATGAGAATCCGGGAACCTTTGATCGTCAAGGCTTGACCTTTTTTTGTCGTTGTCATCGTTGCAGTACTCAAGCAGAAGGTTTCAAATAAACAGGGGCAATTGACTCAAGGGCTGTTGGCACAATCCCGAGCAATGGATTGATGGGTGATTGGCTCGTGTTGTCCACGCTCAGTGACGCCAAGTTGTCACGAGACATGAGGGGCTCACCGGGCAGGCACTCAAAAAAGAAGGCCTGCATCATTCCAATAGGAAGAGGCAAGGGCAACACAGGACGTGGATGACCACTCCACAAGGCAGCCAGTGCAACTAACTCACCCAACGTATACACACGCGGGCCCGCGAGCTCGAATGTTTGGCCACATGCCCAAGGCTGTGACATCGAGTTCAGAATGGCCTCAGCAACATCCATCACAAAGACAGGTTGCATCCTGGATTGAGCACCCGCAATCGGTAACACAGGAAAAAACCGTGCAAGCCGCGCGAACATATTCATGAATTGATCCTCAGGGCCAAAGACAACTGAGGGTCTGAAGATCGTAAAGCCATCATTGTTGGCTGCTGTGTAGGCCTCATGAATCGCTTGTTCGCCAGCAGCTTTTGAACGCAGGTAGCCGCTCGGTGCCTGAGCATTCGCACCAAGTGCGCTGACATGGATCAATCGCTTGGTCCCATGCATTAAACAAGCTTGCGCAATACGCCTGGGCAACTGCACGTGAGCGCGATCAAAATCAGGGCCATAGGGTTGGCCCGTGCGACTATGCAAAATACCCACCAGGTTAATGACTACCTCACAGCCGTCCACCAAACGATTTAAGTCGACATCATCATGGATATCGGCTTGCATGACGGTCACAGTGGGATGAACGAGCAGTGCGCGACCATGTTGATATTGTCTGGTCGGTACGTGAACGACATGGCCTTGGGCCACTAGGCGACCGACGATTTGTCGGCCCAGAAAACCAGCACCACCAATCACCAGAATACGCATCGCTCACTCCAAAAAACTTAGACTTGCGTCAAAAAGCCCGCATAGGCTTGCAAGTCTACATTACCACCGCTAATGATCACGCCTACGCGCGCATTCTTTTCTACCGGCAAGACACCTTGCAAGAGTGCTGCAGCCCCTAGACAGCCTGTCGGTTCAACCACTATTTTCATCCGCTCAGCAAAGAAACGCATGGTGTCGAGCAGTTGCGAGTCCGTCACGGTCAAAATATCGGTGACACGCTGTTTAATCACACCAAACGTCAACTGCCCAAGATAGAGTGTGAGTGCGCCATCTGCGATTGAGCGAGGTGGATCAATATGTACAACCTCACCTTTGCGTAACGACTGCTGACCGTCGTTGCCCGCCTCGGGTTCAACGCCGTACACCTTGCATTTTGGACTCAGCGCACCTGCAGACAAGGCGCTACCGGAGAGCAAACCGCCACCGCCCAAACACACCAGCAAATAATCGAGCTCGCCGACATCTTCGATGAGTTCTTTCGCGGCAGTCCCCTGCCCAGCAATGACATGGAAGTGGTCATACGGAGGAATCAGTGCCATGCCCGTTTCTTTCTGCATCTTGCGGGCAATATCGTCACGGCTTTCTTTGTAACGGTCATAACTGACCACTGTCGCGCCATACCCTTGGGTCGCTGCTTTTTTAGCTGCGGGTGCGTCATGCGGCATGATGATCGTGGTGGCCACACCAAGCAACTTGCCCGCTAAGGCGATCGCCTGTGCATGGTTGCCAGAGGAAAACGTCAGCACACCAGCGCGACGTTGCTCAGGTGATAAGTTGGCAATCGAGTTGTAGGCACCACGAAACTTAAAAGCGCCTGTACGCTGAAAGTTGTCGCATTTAAAAAAAACCCGCGCGCCCGTCATCTGATCGGCAGTTGCCGAAGTCATGGCAGGCGTTCGATGGGCGACCCCTTTTAAGGTCTCAGACGCCCGGATGACATCTTCATATGTTGGCAATACGGCTGACATTACTTTCCTTTTATTATCAGTTCTCAGATACTAGATAGTGTACGATTGTCCGAGCATCATTGTGCATTCTGTACCTCTATTGGATTAATTTTTATATTCATGGCTATTCAGTCGGATTCCCTGAGCTCCCGTGCCGAGGCCTCGCGTCTCGTGACACCCCAAGCGACAACACCTAATGAGGAGACCATTGAGCGGGCGTTACGCCCCCGGGCGCTCGAAGAGTATGTCGGCCAACAGCGCGTGCGCGAACAGCTGCAGATCTTTATCGCAGCGGCGCGCAATCGCCAGGAGTCTCTGGACCACGTCTTGTTATTTGGCCCGCCAGGGCTTGGTAAAACGACACTTGCGCACATCATCGCCCACGAGATGGGGGTCAATATGCGTCAGACCTCTGGTCCAGTGCTTGAGCGGCCGGGCGACCTTGCTGCGCTGCTGACCAATCTCGAACGTAACGATGTGTTGTTTATCGATGAGATTCATCGCTTGTCGCCCGTGGTCGAAGAGATTTTGTACCCCGCTCTCGAAGACTTTCAAATTGATATCTTGATTGGCGAGGGTCCTGCCGCCCGCAGCGTCAAGCTCGATCTCCAGCCCTTTACGCTAGTGGGCGCGACGACGCGCGCCGGCATGCTGACCAACCCACTGCGTGATCGCTTTGGCATTGTGTCGCGCCTAGAGTTTTACACACCCGAAGAGCTGACGCGAATTGCCACGCGCAGTGCAGGCCTATTGCAGGTGCCCATTACACCTGAAGGTGCGTCTGAAGTCGCACGTCGTTCGCGCGGCACACCTCGAATTGCCAATAGATTATTGCGACGTGTGCGCGACTATGCCCAGGTCAAAGCAAAAGGCACGATCGATGCAACGGTCGCGAATGCGGCCCTGGCGATGCTTGAGGTCGACCCACAAGGCCTAGACCTGATGGATCGCAAATTACTCGAAGCCATTGTGCACAAGTTTGATGGGGGTCCGGTGGGCGTGGACAGCTTGGCCGCTGCGATTGGAGAGGAGCGTGACACCATCGAAGATGTCATTGAGCCCTATTTGATTCAGCACGGTTACCTGCAACGCACACCGCGCGGGCGGATGGCAACGCAGACCACCTGGAAACATCTCGGCTTGACGCCCCCCAAAGCGCAGCCTTCAGACGGTCCTTTGTTTACCTAGTTCTGGCTGGCACCATCGCTTGCGCTCAGTCTAGCGCTCTGCACACTCGGCAATGCATGCCAGGATCGATTCTCCATAGGACTCGAGCTTTTTTACACCCACGCCATTGAGATGGCCCAGGTCCTCAAGACTCTCGGGCCTCGCCATTGCGATTTCACGCAAGGTCGCATCATGAAAAATGACATAGGCGGGCACACCATGACTGCGGGCGATTTCAGAACGCCATTGGCGTAACGCCTCAAAAATCCGCTGTGCACCTGAGGGTAAATCAGGCAGCGCAGCTTTAGACTTTGGCGTAGTTGATTTTGCCGAACGCTCAGCTTCTCGTCGCAACATCAAGGTACGTTCACCCTTTAAAACGGTGCGACTTTCTTCAGTGAGGGCGAGGGTGCCGTAGCCCTCTTGATCGACCACGAGCAAACCATGCGCAAGCAGCTGCCGCAACACGCTGCGCCAGGCCTGCTCTGTCAAATCCAGACCCACACCAAAAACCGTGAGTGTTTCATGTTGATTTTCTAAGACGCGAGGGGTCGATTTACCACGTAGGATATCGATCAAATGCCCTGCACCGTAACGTTGCCCACGCTCTTTCATCAGACGATAAATCGCGGAGAGCATTTTTTGTGCGGCGACGGTTCCATCCCACGCCACAGGAGGCTGCAAGCAATTGTCGCAGTTACCACAAGGCGCGATACGTTGGCCAAAATACTGCAGTAAGCGCTGACGTCGGCAGGCAATCGCCTCGCACATCGCCAGCATGGCATCGAGTTGTGCACCGAGGCGACGCCTGAACGCATCATCGCCAGCAGACTCGTCAATCATGCGGCGCTGTTGCACCACGTCTTGTAAGCCGTAAGCGAGCCATGCTGTGGCAGGTAAGCCATCGCGCCCCGCGCGCCCTGTTTCTTGGTAATAACCTTCAATAGACTTTGGCATATCAATGTGGGCGACAAAACGCACATCGGGTTTGTCGATCCCCATGCCAAACGCAATGGTCGCTACCATCACGATGCCGTCTTCGCGGAGAAATCTCGACTGATTGTGTGCCCGCACCTGCGCGCCCAAGCCCGCGTGATAAGGCAAAGCTTCGATGCCTTGTGCACACAGGAATTCAGCCGTGTCATCGACCTTGTTGCGGGACAGGCAATAAATAATCCCTGCATCGCCTTTGTGCTCTTGCCTCAGTAACTGTAAAAGCTGCTTGCGAACGTCTTGCTTTTCAACAATGTTGTAGCGGATATTGGGGCGATCAAAGCTTGCGACAAAGTGTTGTGCGTCGTCGAGCGAGAGACGGCTGGCGATTTCGCGACGCGTAACATCGGTAGCGGTCGCGGTGAGCGCGATTCGGGGCACGTTGGGCCAACGTTCGTGCAACACGGAAAGCCCCAAATACTCCGGACGGAAATCATGCCCCCACTGCGAGACGCAATGGGCCTCATCAATGGCGAACAGCGCGATTTTTCCTCGTTCTAGTAACTGGGTGCACCGCTCGGTCAACAAGCGTTCGGGCGCAACATACAGCAGGTCGAGCTCGCCGTTTAGAAATGCTTGCTCAACGTCTTTGGTGTCTTGCCAATCCTGCGTGGAGTTGAGAAAAGCCGCACGCACGCCGAGTTCGGTAAGAGCATCCACCTGATCTTGCATCAGCGCGATCAAAGGGGAAATCACAATGCCAGTGCCAGGCCGCACGAGTGCGGGCACCTGATAGCAGAGGGACTTGCCCCCGCCGGTAGGCATTAACACCAAGGCATCCCCCCCGTTGATGACGTGCTCAACGATGGCGTGCTGATCGCCACGAAACGATTCGTAGCCGAAAACCCTCGACAACACCTCGGAAGCGTCCAATGCATTGGCGCTTGACGGCGAGGAGTGATGGAAGGACAGGTCAGCAGCGAAAGCGCTTGGCTTAAGCATAGGAGGCTTTTATCAACAACATGACGGGATTGTAGAGGAACAATTTGTGGGTATTTACGATGACTGCAGGCTATGTCGTGCGCCTCATGGCAAAATATGTCCTTATTGCTTGACTTGGCTGCCCAAAAAACCTTGTATGACCTCTGAATCCAACCCTCCCGTTACGACTAATTTTCTGCGCAACATTATTGAGTCCGATCTCGCTTCTCAGCGATTTGCCGGCAAACGATGGGCGGGTCACCCCGGCGCTGCACAAGTGCAAGCAACTGGTGCGCTTGACTCAGCACGGATTCGGACACGCTTCCCCCCCGAGCCCAACGGCTACCTGCACATCGGTCATGCCAAGAGCATTTGTTTGAATTTCGGTTTAGCACGCGACTTTGGTGGCATTTGTCATCTGCGTTTTGATGACACGAATCCGGAAAAAGAAGAACAAGAATACGTAGATTCCATTATTGAGGCCGTCAAATGGCTGGGATTCGACTGGCAGGTCGAAGGCAAGGAACATCTTTATTTTGCGAGCAGTTATTTTGAGGACATGTACGCATTTGCAGAGGCGCTGATCGAAGCGGGTCACGCCTATGTGGATGAACAAAGCCCCGAGCAAATGCGAGCGATGCGCGGCACGCTCACCGAACCCGGTCAAAACTCTCCTTGCCGTGATCGCACAGCCGCTGATTCGCTGCGCTTGCTGCGCGAGATGCGCGCTGGGAAACATCCTGACGGCAGCATGGCCTTGCGCGCACGAATTGATATGGCCTCACCCAATATCAATATGCGTGACCCTGTGCTCTACCGTATCCGCCACGCCGCGCATCACCGCACCGGTACGCAATGGTGCATCTATCCGATGTATGCCTATGCCCACCCGATCGAGGATGCGCTCGAGGGCATTACCCACAGCATCTGTACGCTCGAGTTTGAAGACCAGCGCCCGTTTTACGACTGGACACTGAATCGGCTCCAAGAGTTAGGTAAGTTTTCTTTGCCTTTGCCGCATCAGTACGAGTTTGCCCGCCTCAATGTGAGCTATATCGTCACGAGCAAACGTAAATTGTTACAACTCGTCAAAGAAGGCCACGTGAGCGGCTGGGACGATCCTCGTATGCCTACCCTGGCGGGTTTGCGCCGGCGTGGCTACACCGCAGCGGCACTCAGACTCTTTTGCGAACGAACCGGCGTCTCCAAATCCAACTCGCGTATTGACTACAGCTTGTTGGATCAGGCCCTACGCGAGGTTCAAGATCCTTTGGCGCCCCGCTCTGTGGCGATTTTGGATCCGCTCAAACTCGTGATCACGAACTTTCCCGATGGCCACACAGAACTCTGTCACGCCCCGCGCAATCCGCACGACTCGACTGCGGGTCAACGCGAGTTTCCGCTCACCCGCGAGGTATGGATTGAGCGAGAGGATTTTGCTGAAGTGCCACCTAAAAAATACTTTAGGTTATTTCCAGGTAATTCTGTCAGACTCAAGTACGGCTATGTGGTGACCTGCACTGGCTGCGTCAAAGACGAACAAGGCAACATCATTGAGGTGCACGCTGAATACAACCCTGACACCAAGAGCGGCACACCTGGCTCGGATGCAGTCAAAGTCAAGGGCAATGTCACCTGGATTAGTTGTGCGGCCGCAGTGCCTACTGAAATTCGCCTGTACGACCGTTTGTTCTCTGAGCCCTTTCCCGATGCGGGCGATCGTGAGTTTTTGGACTATCTCAACCCGTTATCTGTCCAGAGCGTTCAGGCATGGCTTGAGCCAGGTACTTCTCTCGAAACCGGTATTGTTTCCCAATTTGAACGTTTGGGCTATTTTGTGATTGATGCGAAAGACTCCACCGTTGAGCGCCCCGTCTTTAATCGGGTCACCACCCTCAAAGACACCTGGGCGAGCGCAGGGTCTGCCTGATGAATATGCGTTCCAGCAACTAACAAAGGCGGCCTGTTATGGCAAAAAAAGAAGAGATTGATGCAGACACCTTGGCCCTGATTCAATGGTGCACCGAGGTTGAGGCATATTTAGTAGCGGCCGGGGCAAGTTTGCGCGAAGCCCAAGGCTATATCGAAGAACAGGCCGAGTGGTTTACCGATCAGTTTTATGAGGGTTTAACGCCCCAAGAGGCGGCCAAAGCCTCCTTGAACGAGCCGTAAGCGCCATTGTCAACCCTCAGTCTTAGTGATTTTGAAGACACGTTCGATCAATTTTTGGGCTTTTCCTCGCTGACCTAGGTAAGGTATGATCCTAGTCAATGACGACTGAACTTTCCCCCCTAGAATTTAAAAGCGCCACACTATACGCAATACGTGTAGTGCTTCAGCACGCCGACACTAAAGCATTGATTCAGGCACTTAAAAAACGCATGGCGGATGCCGGTGCTTTTTTTGAAAACGAGCCTGTTGTAATTGATGCCACGCGTGTCGACGATTTAATCGACTGGGCACCGCTGATTGAGGCATTTAAAAAACACAAACTGCCTGTGATTGGTGTGGTTGCTCAAGGTGACAATTTGATCCAGGCTCAAGCCTTTGGCCTGACGCCTGTCGATCTGTCTGCTGCGCCTGCACGTCACGCGTCGGATACGCAAACGGCAGCCTCTGTCGCCGAGCCTGTTACCGCTAGCTTACCGACCCCTGCCGCCTCACAAGAAAACAGCCTCGACGCACCTGCTGCAACCGCGAACACTAGCGCTGACGCAGCGAACAACGCCGCCTCACAGCACGTCGATTCTGTGGCGGTCTCTGCTGCGTCGGCAGCCCCCACCATGGTGATCAAAGGTCCTCTGCGCTCCGGTCAACGCGTCTACGCTCGCAACAGCGACCTGATTGTGATGGGCGTGGTCAGTCGCGGCGCCGAAGTGATCGCAGATGGCAACATTCATATTTATGGTCCCCTGCGCGGCAAAGCCATGGCTGGTGCCCGTGGTGATGTCGCCGCACGTATTTTTACGACTGGCTTTGATGCCGAACTCGTTGCAATCGCGGGTATCTATCGTGTCGTCGATACTAAATTATCAGCCGAACTGCATCAAAAACCTGTTGTGATCCAACTGGAAAAAGATGCACTTCATATTAATGCCCTTGGGCAGTAAAATTAACGTTTCTATTTAAAGGTTCTCACGTCATGGCTCGTATTGTAGTGGTGACTTCAGGCAAGGGTGGCGTAGGCAAGACCACTACTAGCGCCAGCTTTTCTTCCGGTTTGGCCATGCGTGGCCACAAAACAGCCGTGATCGACTTTGACGTCGGCCTGCGTAACCTCGACCTCATTATGGGTTGTGAGCGACGCGTGGTGTACGACTTTGTGAACGTGATTCAGGGAGAAGCCACCCTCAATCAAGCGCTCATCAAGGACAAAAATCTCGAAAACCTATTTATATTGCCGGCCTCCCAGACGCGCGACAAAGATGCGCTGTCACTCGAGGGTGTTGGCAAGGTCATCAACAACCTGAAAGAAATGGGTTTTGAATACATCATCTGTGACTCTCCGGCTGGTATTGAAACGGGAGCCTTGCTGGCGGCATACTTTGCCGACGATGCGTTGGTCGTCACAAATCCTGAGGTCTCCTCTGTGCGCGACTCAGACCGCATTCTGGGTATCCTGGCCTCCAAATCACGTCGCGCCATCGAGTCAGACGAACCCATCAAAGAATACCTGTTACTCACACGCTACAACCCCAAGAGGGTCGAAGACGGTGAGATGCTTTCACTCAAGGACATTGAGGATATTTTGCGGATCAAATTGATCGGCGTGATTCCTGAGTCTGAGTCGGTTTTGCAGGCCTCCAACCAAGGCTTGCCAGCCATTCATATCGAAAAGAGTGATGTTTCTGAAGCCTATCGCGATGTTGTCTCGCGCTACCTTGGCGAGGAAAAGCCCTTGCGTTTCGTTGATTACGAAAAGCCAGGTCTGCTTAAGCGCTTGTTCGGAGGTAAATGATGTCTTTTCTGTCTTTTTTGCTTGGTCAGAAGAAAACCTCCGCCAACGTCGCAAAAGAGCGTTTGCAGATCATTCTGGCCCACGAACGTGTCGGCGGTGGCAACAACTCGCCGGACTACTTGCCAGCACTCCAAAAGGAATTGCTGGCGGTGATCTCGAAATATGTCCAGATCAACCCAGAGGACATCAAGGTCCAGTTTGATCGACAGGACAGCCTTGAGGTGCTTGAGGTCAAGATCGAGATGCCTCAGCGTTAATCGATTAACGCAGCGCCTTGTAGCGGATCCGCTTAGGCGCTGCACCTGCCTCACCCAAACGACGCTTCTTGTCGGCTTCGTATTCCTGATAGTTGCCATCAAAGAACACGAGTTGCGAGTCACCCTCGAAAGCCAAGATATGTGTGGCGATCCGATCCAGGAACCAGCGATCGTGACTGATCACCATCACAGAGCCTGCGAACTCAAGCAAGGCATCCTCTAGGGCGCGCAAAGTTTCAACGTCCAAATCGTTTGATGGCTCGTCCAGCAGCAAAACGTTGCCGCCGGTAATGAGTGTTTTAGCTAAATGTAGACGACCACGCTCACCACCAGACAACTGACCGACCATTTTGCCTTGATCCGCCCCTTTGAAATTGAAGCGACCGAGGTAAGCACGGGCGGGCATTTCAAAACGACCCACCGTTAAGAGATCTGCACCGTCAGCAATCGTGTCAAACACGGTCTTGGCATCTGGTAACGCGTCGCGTGATTGATCGACAAAGGCGATCTTGACGGTTTGACCAATATTGACCTCGCCACTGTCGGGTTTGTCCTGACCGGCGATCATACGGAAAAGAGTCGACTTACCGGCACCGTTAGGACCGATGATGCCGACAATCGCGCCTGGTGGAACACGGAAGCTCACGTTGTCCATCAAGAGCTTGTCACCAAACGCTTTGTTGACATTCACAAACTCGATCGCTTCGTTACCCAAGCGTTCGGCCACTGGGATAAAGATCTCCTGGGTTTCGTTACGCTTTTGGTATTCGTGGGAAGACAATTCCTCAAAGCGTGTCATCCGCGCCTTGGCCTTGGCCTGACGGCCTTTGGCGTTTTGGCGCACCCACTCAAGTTCTTTCTTGATGGTTTTTTGACGGGCTGATTCGCTGGACTCTTCTTGCTTAAGACGGTCGTTCTTTTGCTCAAGCCAGGAGCTGTAGTTACCCTTCCAGGGGATGCCATGCCCACGGTCGAGTTCGAGAATCCACTCGGCGGCATTGTCTAGGAAGTAACGATCATGGGTCACACCCACAACGGTGCCGGGGAACTTCGCTAAAAACTGCTCCAGCCACTCAACACTCTCGGCATCCAAGTGGTTGGTGGGCTCATCCAAGAGCAACATATCTGGCTTGGACAACAGCAAGCGGCACAGGGCAACACGACGCTTTTCGCCACCCGAGAGCTTGCCTACGTTGGCATCCCAAGGAGGCAAGCGCAACGCATCAGCGGCAATTTCCATCTGCGTTTCGGTATCGTCCGAACCGCTCGAGGCAGCGGCAGAAATAATGGCTTCTAAGTCGGCCTGTTCAGCGGCGAGCGCATCAAAATCTGCATCAGGTTCGGCATAGGCCGCATAGACTTCGTCGAGGCGCTTTTTAGCCCCGACAACGGGACCCATGCCTTCTTCGACCGCTTGACGCACGGTGTGCTCAGGGTTGAGTTTAGGCTCTTGCTCTAGGTAACCAATATTGAGGCCTGGCATCGGTACGGCGTCGCCCTCGATTTCTTTGTCCACACCCGCCATGATCTTGAGCAGGGTCGACTTACCCGAGCCGTTGAGACCTAGCACGCCAATTTTGGCGCCCGGGAAAAACGACAGAGAAATGTCGCGCAGAATCTGGCGCTTGGGGGGGACAATTTTTCCCACGCGGTGCATGGTGTATACGTATTGAGCCATAAGTCCATCAGAGAATAAATAATCAATACGCTATTGTAGGGCTTAGACGGGCTCAACAGCAGGCTCAGCTCCGCCTCTTTTGCTTGAAAGGCTATGATGACGGTTCAATAAACTTTTGCATGCCTGAGCTGACCTCCTTATGACGACACCTGATCACAAGCTTCGTTTTACCGAACAAGAACTGGCCATACTGGGCAAAACGGCCGATGGCCTGAGCGCTTATATGGGCAAGTCTGTTTTGGCGGAAATCGGCATGGACGATAATGCGGAGTGGGTCATTTTTGCTATCCCGCTTGCCGTAGATGAAAAGCCAGACGAAAAGGCCACACATGTCCAGATGGGTGGGCCAGGCGCACGCTTTGTTGGCAATCGGGGCGGCTTGGATTTGGACACTGAGGTCTATGATTGTCAGTATTTGTGGGCGGTTCAGATCACAGATGATCCGGAGGCACGTTTTGTCCGTCTCGATCAAAATGGCGACGAATTTGACTTCGCGATGGAGCTAGCCGAGCTCTTGCCTTTTGATTTGACCGAAGAAGCGCTGCCCGATCCAGACCTAGAGTTGCTTGAGGATCTGGGGGGTGATGAGGGTGAAGAGGGGAATGACGCAGAAGATTCCCCATACCAGGGCGGGAAGCCTCCCTCAATTCATTGATCATTCAGACAGAATCACTCGACAGGGACAAGCTCGTCCCCCCTGATTTGAACGAAATCGAAACCGAAATGGTTAAAGCAGCAGAACGCTTGGTTTGATGGCGCGCCACCAACCGATCATGCTCGTCCCTGAAAAGCAGGAGTTCAGCACAGTAGAGGCGGCAAATTTTTTAAACGTCTCGCGTCCATTCTTAATTAAAGAAATTGATGCGGGGAGACTCGCCCATCGCATGGTAGGAACACATCGTCGGATCAGATTTGCAGACCTCATGATTTATGCAAAAAAGATGCGTGCAGAGCAACAAGATGCGCTTGATGAAATGGCAAAAAATGCTCGCGAGTTCGGGCTCGAATACTAAAGCCCAAAATTATGGCTGGACATAATCGATGCACTGTCATCCTGGATGCAAACGTTCTTTATTCGGTTGCAATTTGTGATGTATGAATGGAAGTTGCTGTAACGGGGATTTATGCAGCGAAGTGGTCTAAAGAAATAGATTGTGAATGGATCAGAAATCTTGCTAAAAATATGTCCAGCATGGGAAGTCTCAAAAAAAGCGTGGAAATTAATAGAACCCTGCCTTGAGCTTCCAGATCCAAAAGACCGCTATGTATTGGCTGCAGCCATTGCAGGACATGTGGACTCTATCGTGATCCAGAACTTAAAGGACTTTCCAATTTCAATATTGAAACCTCTTGAAATGACTGCCATTCACCCCGATGAATTTTTTGTCCAAGCTATTGAACGCAACGGTCTTATACAAACGGCAGCTTTTTTAGATCAAACGCTACCACTCATTTAATGCTTTATTTGGCGAATCCTTGAAGCTCCACAGTAGCCTCTTGCCTTAAATGACGCCTGCTAATTTCAGCCGAGCAATATCTGCGGAAGACAGACCTAGCTTTCCAAAAAAGTCGGCATTATGCTCGCCGACCGCAGGTCCGCTGCGATGCGCCACTGGCAAGCCACCGCTGATTCTGGGCACAACACAGGGAACGGGAATCGAACCTAAGTCTGGATCTTCAATCCGCATCACTGACTGACGATGCTGCACCTGCGGGTCAGCCAGTACATCTTTTATATTGAACACTTTGGTATACGGTACTTCCGCCTGACTTAAAATTTTCTCGATTTCACTGAAGGCGTGACGAGTGAACCACTGCGTGATCCCCTCATCAATCACCGCGACATGACGACATCGCTCGGGGTTGGTTTCAAAGCGCTTATCCGATAACCATTCAACGCGTCCGATCGCATGACACAGGCGACTAAAAATAGGATTGGAAGAAGCCACTAAGGTCACCCAAACCTGATCTTTGCTTCGATACATATTCGAAGGCGCAGTGTAATCAGCACGGTTACCGACATGACTACGCGTATAACCCAATACCTCTTGTTCGACCGCGAGCGGATCTAATAACCGGAAAATCGCCTCGGTCGCGGACAGATCAATTTCAAACCCGCCTTGATCTGGACGTGCACGCAATGAGGCCATCGCCGAAGCAATACTAAATGCGCCAAAAACACCCGTGATCAAATCGCCGATCGGCAAATTAGGGTGCTGAGGTCCACTTTCAGGTGTGCCGATCAAATTCGTCAAGCCGCTCATCGCCTCAAAAATCCTGGCAAAGCCCGGGCGTTTTGCGTAGGGTCCCGTCTGCCCAAAGCCTGTAATGCGCAGCACAACGAGATCAGGATTGATCTGATGCAGTGTCTTTAAATCTAGGCCCCATTTATCTAGCGTACCGGTCCGAAAATTTTCAACCAACACATCGGTGTGCGCAATTGCTTTGAGAAACAGTTCGCGACCCTCTGCCAGCCGCACATCGAGGGTTATACCTTGTTTATTGCGATTGACAACCTTCCAATAAAGCGCATGCTCCGGTGTCGTGGGCGCTAACCCTCTCAATGCATCGGAGCCATCCGGCAATTCAATTTTTGTGACGTGCGCACCGAGATCTGCACAGAGTGTCGCTGCAAAAGGAGCCGCAAGCACGGTCGAGAAATCGAGAATATTGATGCCATCAAGCATGGGGAGACGAGGCGTTTCAGTATCGGTTTCTGTATGCATAGAGATATTTGAGCAGATTCCAAGCTTGATGAGTCCTCTGTTCCGCACAGCGAAACGCTAGTAAATTTAGGTTGTCCCTGTATCGACAATCCCTCAACATATGAATATGAACAAGGCGCCCCACTCCGTGGAGACAGATCGTCAGTTTGCAATCAACTTGAGCCGGGGGCTACAGGTGCTGCGTGCTTTTACGCCTGCCGACTATCTACTTGGCAATCGAGAGCTCTGCGAAAAAACAAGTTTGCCTAAGGCCACAGTTTCGCGACTGACCTACACGCTAGAGCAGCTCGGCTATCTCACGCGCATTGACCGTCTGCAAAAATATCGCCTCGGACCGGGTGTGCTGATGCTGGGCTATCCCATGCTTGCCAGTATGGAAATCCGACATTTGGCCAGACCCCACATCGAAAAGCTCGCGGCCAAAACAGGCTGGACAGTGAATCTCGGGATGCTGGGAAAACTCGAAGTGGTGTACATCGATGCCCTACGTATTGATCGAGGGAATTTTTTAAAACCCGATATCGGGAGTGCGCGTCCCCTCTTAACGACGGCGCTTGGACGCGCATTGCTTTTTGCAAGCACAAGCGTGCAACGCACCTCGATATTGAATCGGCTCAAAGTCGAGGACGCCGAGCAATATATGGCGGACTTTCCCTATTTTGAAAAAGACCGTACGTGCTATGAAAAAAATGGTTTCTGTTTGAGTCGTGGTGACTGGAAGCGCAATGTACTCGCCGTGGCGGTCCCACTCACTGTCGCCTCGGATGACCATCTACAAATTGGCATGAATTGCACGATCAGTACGGCTCGACTGACCAAAGCCGAACTCATCAAGAACATCATTCCACATTTATTCGAAGCCCGTCACAACATCGAACGCGACAGCGGCAAGATCCTGACTACAAGCGGAACATCCCTATGATTCAAGATTCAACACTCAACACCAACCGTCTGGACGATATTCGCCAATTTGTCCGCGAGATCGCCATTCCCGCAGAAGCTCAAGTCGTCCAAGACAACGAGATCCCTGCGCACATCGTGCAGATCATGCGCGAGCGCGGTTATTTTGGCTGGAGCATTCCGCGCGAATATGGCGGTGCGGGCATGACGACCGAGGAGCTGGCGCTAGCGAATATGGAGCTCTCCAAAGCTGCGACGGCATTTCGCGCGCGGGCAGGCACCAACACAGGCATTGGCGCAGAATCCATCATTCAAGACGGTACGCCTGAACAAAAACAAGAGTGGTTGCCCAAGCTCGCCAGCGGTGAGGTTACGGGTTGTCTCGCGCTGACCGAACCTGACGCAGGATCAGATGCGACGGCGCTCAAGGCCTCAGCTACCTCGGTGACCACTGGAGGCGCACAGCAGTGGCGCATTAATGGCACCAAGCGTTACATCACTAATGCGCCCATTGCGGAGCTGTTTACTGTTTTTGCCAGAACAGATCCTGACGACTTATCGCACCGTGGCATCAGCGCCTTTTTAATTCCTCGTCATACACCTGGCTTGAGCACAGGCGCCGAACATCGAAAAATGGGTCAGTCAGGCTCGCCTGTTTCTGTGGTGTATCTTCAGGATGTTTTGGCGAGCAGTGCACAAATCGTGGGTGGCGAACCAGGCAAGGGGTTTGCCACCGCCATGAAAACACTCAACAAGCAGCGCATCAATCTAGCGGCACTCTGCATCGGCCCAGCGATGCGTCTGCTCGACGAGGCGTTAGCGCACGTCAAAAAACGCGAGCAATTTGGCAAACCGATCGGGGAGTTTCAACTCGTTCAAGCCATGCTCGCAGAGTGCCAAGTGGAGATTTCAGCGGCACGCAGTCTAGTGTTGGAGACTGCGCGCGCACGTGACAACGGCGAGGATGTGACGACCCAAGCGTCCATCTGCAAATACTACGCCTCTGAGATGTGCGGTCGCGTCGCAGATCGTGTTGTACAAATTTTTGGCGGTGCAGGCTACTGTGCCGATATTGGCGGTCCGATTGAAATGTTGTACCGGGATGTCAGATTGTTTCGTTTGTACGAAGGTACGAGTCAGATTCATTTGCTCAATATTGCCAAACGAATCATGAAGTAGTTTTTAGTAGCAGATTTATCAATCTCTGGAGGTAGACATGAAAATAATTACCCGTATCGTTTTAGCCATTTACTTATCAATTGGATTGACGGGTTTAACGCTCGCTCAAGAATGGCCGTCCAAGTCCATCAAACTTATCTCTCCATTTCCTGCTGGAGGATCCAATGACATCGCGACACGCCTCATTGGTGAGAGACTTGCGATTCGCCTCAAGCAACCTGTCGTCGTAGAAAACAAGCCAGGTGCAAATACGCGCATTGCATCTGCATTTATCGTGAAATCGGAGCCAGATGGTTACACTTTTTTGATGGCTGCCGCACCGCACACCACCAATCCGGCATTGTTTGGCAAGTTGCAATACGACACGATCAAAGACTTCACACCAATTATTCAAGTCGTCCGTGCCCCTCTTTTCTTGTTGGTACCAGCTGCATCCCCGATCAAAACGACCAAACAATTACTCGAACTTGCGGCCAAACCTCAAGCGGTCAATGTCTCTAGTCCAGGGAACGGAACTGCGCCACATCTTGCCATTGAGCTATTCAACTATCTCGCGAAGTCAAATTTGACACACGTTCCTTACAAAGGTGATGCGCCTGCAATGATCGATCTCGTCGGTGGACAACTCACCGCGGGGGTCCATCCAATTGTCGCCCCACTTCCCTTTATCAAGAGCAACAGACTGCGCGCAATAGCCGTATTTGGTTCGCAGCGCTCCGCATTGTTACCTGACGTGCCCTCACTTGGAGAGCAGGGTTTCAAAGACACAGGTGTTTACACTTGGTTTGGCTTGGTGGGCCCCGCAAAACTACCCACTAGCATTGTGACTCGCTTGAACAAAGAAATTAACGAAATCTTAGCGCAGCCTGAAATTAAGCAGCGCTTTGTTTCGATGGGCATGGAACCTGTTGGTGGTTCACCTAAGCAGTTTGAACAGTTTGTGGAAACCGATATCAAGAAATGGAACGAACTCGTCAAAGTACGCAACATCAAGACGAACTAAATTTAATTTGAAACTTGGCCGAAGCCACTAAACGTGCATCGGCCAACCTTCTGCAACGCCATGGCAAGCAACTTCAACCCCTTTAAAGTTCTGTGTCACGGGCGCTTCGATCTTGCAGCGCTCACGCACAAAGGGGCAACGTGGATGAAAGGTGCAACCTGAGGGCGGATTCAAGGGGTTGGGCACCTCGCCTGCAACAGGCGTGCGCTTGCGTCCCTGCCCCGTCATATCGGGGATCGCAGAGAGCAGCATCCGTGTGTAAGGATGCTGGGGATTGGCAAACAGAGTATCCCGATCGGCGATTTCAACAATCCGGCCGAGATACATGACGCCCACGCGATCGGCTACATGATGAACAACCGCCAAGTTGTGCGAAATAAACAGATAGGTCAGACCCAGATTTCTCTGCAAGTCTTTCATAATGTTTAGCACCTGAGCTTGGACAGAAACATCCAGCGCCGAGGTCGGCTCATCACAGACGAGAAATTCAGGATTCACTGCCAAAGCCCGGGCAATCGAGATACGCTGTCTTTGACCACCAGAAAACTGATGTGGGAAACGGGACTGATCCGATGGATGGAGGCCCACTTGCGTCAGCAGAACATCGACACGTGCCTCACGTTCCTGCTCGGTCATCGTGGTGTGCGCCAACATGGGCTCAGCGATGATGCGTCCTACGCGCCAGCGCGGATTCAAACTCGCATAAGGATCCTGGAAAATCATCTGTAAGCGTTTGCGTAATGCCAGGCCAGAGCGTCCCTGCATGTTTGAGATCGGCTGACCATCAAAGGTGATGGTGCCGCGCGTGAGTGGATACAGACCCACCAACATGCGAGCAATCGTCGACTTGCCACAACCCGACTCGCCGACAAGCGCCAAAGTCTCGCCCTTGCAAATCCCGAACGACACACCATCTAGTGCACGCAAAATGCTGCGAGGTTTGCGTGATAACACCCGTTCAAGCCATGGTGACGAGACATCGAACCATTTGGCCACGTCATGAACTTCAACTAAAGGACGCTCTGCACTCATAACGTCTCCTTAGATTCATGCAACCAACAGGCAGCTTGCGACGTACCGACTTGTATGATTTCAGGACGCTCGACTCGACAGCGCTCCATCACCTTGGGGCAACGCGGATTAAAGGCGCAGCCATTTGGTATCGCTGTCAATCTTGGCATGGTGCCATCAATCTGCACCAAACGCTCGACATGTTGATGAATCGATGGAATCGATCCCATCAAGCCGACGGAGTAAGGATGGAGTGGAGAGTGAATAACATCACGCACGTTGCCGATTTCAGCGACTCGTCCCGCATACATCACCACCACACGATCTGCAGTTTCCGCGATCACACCCATATCGTGTGTGATTAACATCACAGCTGTGCCTTGCTCACGACACATCTTTTTTAACAATTCGATAATTTGCGCCTGGATGGAAACATCCAGCGCCGTCGTCGGTTCGTCAGCCACAATCAACTTGGGCTGAGCAGCCAAGGCTAACGCGATCACCACACGTTGACGCATGCCACCTGAAAACTGATGCGGGTAGTGATCGATGCGCTCACGGGCGGCCGGAATACCTGTCGACTCCAGTAGCTCAATCGCGCGCTGACGCGCCTGAGACCAAGTCATCGGCAAATGCGTCACAATCGTCTCGGCTAGTTGATGACCCACGGTGTAGAGCGGATTGAGAGACGTCAACGGATCTTGAAAAATTGCGCCAATCTCGCGGCCTCGAATCTTGCGCATCTGATCATCGCTCAGGTTGTCGATACGTCGGCCCTCGAGCAGCACTTCACCCCCAGAGATACGTCCTGGCGGTTCGAGCAAACCAATAATCGCGGCACCGGTCAGGGACTTGCCTGCACCCGACTCGCCCACGACGCCCACCACCTCGCCCGCGGCAATTGAAAACGAGACGTCATTCAAGGCTTTTAAAGTCCCACGTCGTGTCGGAAATTCGACGCTGAGATGTTTAATTTCTAAAATATTTGACATGTCTGCCCTCAACTCAAACGGGGATTCAAGGCATCACGCAGCCAATCCCCCAGCAGGTTGACGGACAACACCAACAGCACCAGCGCCGCACCAGGAAATATAGTGATCCACCACTCTCCTGAAAATAAGAAATCATTGCCAACACGGATCAGTGTCCCCAGCGAGGGCGAGGTGGGCGGTACACCCACTCCCAGAAAGGACAAGGTCGCTTCGGTAATGATTGCAGTGGCCAGATGCACCGTAGCCAACACTAAAACAGGACCCAATACGTTGGGCAATACGTGTCGAAACATAATGACGGGAGAAGAAATACCAATGACGCGTGCAGCCTGCACATACTCTCGATTTTTTTCAACAAGCGTCGAGCCACGCACTGTCCGGGCATACTGCGGCCATCCTGCAAGCGCAATTGCCCCCACTAAGACTGGAAAGGCGATCACCTCATGCATATCACCTGGCACCACCGCTCGCGCCACACCATCGATCAGCAACGCAATCAGGATGGCAGGAAATGAAAGCTGCACGTCCGCGACGCGCATGATCAAGGCATCGATACGACCGCCTGCGTAGCCAGAGATTAAACCAAGCACCACACCCAATAACATCGCACCAGCAACCGCGGCTAATCCAATCAACAGAGAGACTTTGGTGCCATACATCAATGCTGAAAGTAAATCGCGACCCTGACTGTCCGTGCCTAGCAAATATTTTGCTGTGCCATCTTCATGCCATACCGGTGGCTTGAGGGCATCAAGCAAGTCGATCGTCGCCAAGTCAAAAGGATTATGCGGCGCAATCCAGCCCGCACCAAAGGCGGCAATTAACATGATCAGCAAAATAAAAGTCGCCACAATCGCCACAGGAGTGTGACGCCATGACCATGCTAAATCACCATCCCAAAATTTCGATAGAGCCGCGCGCATCAGTGACCTCCTCCAGACTGACCGAGGCCCACACGTAATCTTGGATCCACTGCGAAATACAGCAAGTCGACAATCAGATTGATCAGCACAAAAATAAAAGAGATCAAACATAGATAGGCCGCCATTACCGGAATATCGGCGAACTGGACGGCTTGAATAAAAAGTAAGCCCATGCCCGGCCATTGAAAGACCGTTTCGGTCACAATCGCGAAGGCGATGATGCCGCCGAGCTGCAAACCCATGATGGTGATGACAGGGACGAGTGTGTTTTTAAGCGCATGACCGAAATGAATCGCACGTTTGGTCAAACCGCGAGCACGCGCAAATTTGATGTAGTCAGCACGCAGCACTTCAAGCATCTCTGAACGCACTAAACGCAAGACCAAGGCCACCTGAAACAAAGAAAGCGTCACTGCAGGCAGGATTAAGTGTTTCCAGCCGCTCGCCGTGAGCAATCCAGTCGACCACCAGCCGAGCTTAACGGTGTCACCGCGACCATAACTCGGCAACCAGCCGAGTTGAACGGAGAACACCAGAATCAGTAGGATACCGATCAGAAATGTGGGGAGCGAAACACCCAACAGAGAAAATGCTAAAAATGCTTGTGATAATTTTCCGTTTCGCTTGAGCGCTGTATACACACCAAGCGGCACGCCCACGACCAACGCAATCAGCGCAGCGGCGATTGACAGCTCTAAGGTGGCGGGCAGACGCTCGCACAACAGTACGGAAACTTTTTGTCCTTGCCGCAGTGACAATCCAAAATCACCCTGAACGGCATTGACGAGGAAATGATAGAACTGCACGATGATCGGATCATTGAGTCCGAGGTCTAGACGCAACTGCTCACGCTCGGCGGGCGTACCTTCCTGACCCAGCATAATCATGACTGGGTCGCCAACATACTGAAATAAAATAAAAGCTAACAGCGCAACAGTCAGCATCACGCCCACGGCCTGAAGTAACCGGCGAATAATAAAAGCGAACATGCATTCTCACAAAGAGGCGAGCTCCCAAATGGAAGCTCGCTTTAGAAACATCGATTACTCGATGCGTACCCACTCAATCACGGGACGGTTGTCCGGACGGTGGATCATCTTGACGTTTTTCTTCATCGCCCAAGGAATGATCTGATCATGCAAAGGGATCGTACCAAACTCTTTAGCATGAATTCCAAGCGCTTCTTGAATCATCGCTGTTCGTTTGGCATCATCTGTTTCAGTCTTGATAGTATCGATCAAGGCATCAACCTTGGGATTTGAATAGCCGCCGTAGTTGAACGCACCCGCAGCACCCTTGCCTTTGGTACGAATCAAAGACTCAAGCGTGTAGAACGCATCGAATGTGGGGACACCCCAGCCGAATAAGTAAATGCTCGTATCGCCATTTGCTACTTTCGGGAAGAATGTCGCACGCGGCATCGCATTGAGTTTGGTTTTCACACCGATCTTGGCCCACATCGCAACAACGGCCTGACAAATCGCTTCGTCATTGATGTAGCGGTTGTTCGGACAATCGATCGAGAACTCAAGATTATTGTCGTAACCGGCTTCCTTGAGCAAGGCACGCGCTTTGACTAGGTCATAAGGAACGCGCTTGCCCAATGCTTCAGAGTAACCGTTGATTTGGGGTGCAATCATGGCACCCGTCGGCAATGACATCCCTCGCATCACTGATTTTTTAATCGCCTCAATGTCGATGGCTCGATAGAGCGCCTCACGCACACGTACATCGGCAAGAGGATTTTTTCCCTTGATGTTGCTGTATTTCAACTCAGGGCTTTTGACATCCATCGCGATATAGATGGTGCGGTACTCATTGCCATCCAGTACGTTGACCTGTTTGCGCAAGCGATCGAGATCTTGTGCAGGTGGATCCAGCACAAAGTCAACTTCGCCCGAAAGCAATGCTGCAGTGCGTGTCGCGTTCTGCTTGATAGGGGTATAGACAATCTCAGTGACGTTACCCTTCTTAGTTGGCTTACCCCACCAATCCGGATTTTCAACATAGACAGTCTTGATATCGACTTCGCGTGACTTGAGTTTGTAGGCTCCAGTCCCCATTGCATTGCGAGCGGCAAAGCTTTCTTCTTTTTTATTAAAGTTTTGAGGTTTTTGGACGTTGTGCTTTTCAGCCCACGCTTTACTCATGATGCCCAATGATGGCAACTGACGTAACAACACAGGGTTAGGGCCCGCAGTAATCACATCGACTGTCAACGGATCAACAGCAACAACATCACTAATGCCTGCGACGTAAGACTTGAACTGGGAAGATGGCTCCATAGCGCGCTTGAGCGAAAACACTACGTCATCCGCAGTGAAAGGCGTGCCGTCTTGAAACTTGACATTAGGACGCAATTTGAAGCGCATCGTGGTGGGATTGAGACGTTCCCACGAGGTCGCTAGCGATGGGACCACTTCATATTTTTCGTTGTATTTGACCAGCGGATCGTAGACCCACAAGTTGGCTGCGATGTTCAGCCCTTCGTTCTGCGAATGAGGATCAAGCGTCAGAATATCGCCTTGGCTGGTCCATTTAAAGGTTTTAGCAAAGCCCAGGCCGGGCAACAACATCGCGGCTGAAATGGCCGCAGCTATAAGGGTACGGCGCATGGCTCGCTCCTAGAATTGTTAGATAACACGGGTATATTGCATCACCCGCGATGACTGCGTCAACCATATGCTTATTCAAACTTGCACCAAACTGACAGCATCGCGAAGGTGGGACTTTCTTTGAGACTTTTAAACTGTTGCCACTGCAGTGGCGGGTGAGCCTACAGCTCCAGGCAAGCGCAGCGGAGGCGCGGTCAACAAGAAACGGCTACGGCCATTTTTACGTAACCACTGCGCCAAGGGTGTGAGGTAGAACATCTCGCCCAAGTGAACGCCAAGTTTGAATAAGCAATGCTCATGCAAAGGCAGCGTCGCGCAACAACCGATGTGACTTGTTGCAGGATAGGTTTCCACCGCGTAGTTGTCCGCCATCAAGACCACCAGCTGACTGTCTGTGATCCACTTGAGCAGTTTTTGATCGCGCCCGTCTAATGCAGCGCAGCTATTTTCGAGTGTATGCAGGTCAGGGTTACCCTTCATGTCCATCAGCAACTGGGCAAAACCCGTGTGCAAACACACCATATCACCCGGTTCAACGACCACTTTGTCCTGTTCCATCACGCGCATCAATGTGTCGTAACCGATGATTTCCCGCTTATTCCCAAAGTGCGCATGGAAGTCGATCATCACGCCTCGACCCTGTACGCAGGACTCAGCCATATTCTGAATGCCGAGCGCAATCGCGTTGGAGGTGGACTTGTTTTCGCCTGGCCCGGGTACACCCGCATCCTTGGCATCCGTCGGTCCGATGATGTGTTCACCCGCTCGGTAGCCGTTGTAATAAACGGACTCGGGGATCCCGTCGCCATTGGCATCAAATCTCGAGCCCACATGCGCCAGGCTATCCCATTGGGTCGAATATTGGAGGTGCATCACCACCAAATCGTCGCTGATGACGTCGGTTTGCTGATCATTGTCGCGAAACAGTCCGTAGTTCATATTGGGACGATCACCGCGCAGTGTGGGACGAATAACAGGAGGAAAACGTCGTGGATTCAATAAGTTACCGCCCGGGAGATCCAAAGGCAAGCTCAGACAAAAAGGCTGAAACTCTTTGACCTCGGCAATTCCCTGCTTGAGCTTTTCGGAAGTCAGTAAATTGATACGACCGCGTTGGTCATCCTCACCAAAATCACCCCAAGTTGAACCCTCTGGACGATTGACCCAACGTTTATTGCCACTCATAGCAGATCTCCTGATTATCTTTGTTCACTCAATGATATACGACTAAACAGACCCATCTTTGTCAGAATCATGCCCATCAAACTGAATTCCTAAAAGTAAAAAGGCTGCAAACCCTTAAGTTTGCAGCCCTATACTTGATTCACGCGCTTAAATTAAGCGGTCAGATTGCCAAAACTCAGGCTTTCTTGACTTTTTCCAGCATTTTGAACACGCCTTTCGGTGCGTTGACGAACAGGCGCTTGAAGGCCTTGCCCAAGCAACGGCGCTCGAGTGTGTTGCGACGCGTACGTTTTGTTTCTGAAGCCATAGCAATTCTCCGATAACGAACCTCGTATATTACCCTATATCCAGCCAGAATATTCATCTGGTTTTCCATGCCGAGCGCGGGCTGCCGCTCTATGATTACGGTATGAACCCAACAATACGCATCACTGGCGCACGCCAGAACAATCTGAAAAACCTCGACTTGACATTGAACACGGGCGAATTGACCGTGATGACAGGTGTCAGCGGCTCAGGCAAAAGCTCTTTAGCGTTTGACACGCTTTATGCCGAGGGTCAGCGACGCTATGTAGAGACTTTTTCGCCATACGCGCGTCAGTTTTTGGATCGTATGGACAAACCGGTTGTTGACCGTATCGAGGGCATATTGCCTGCGATTGCGATTGATCAGACCAACCCCGTGCGGAGCTCACGCAGCACTGTCGGCACGATGACCGAGCTTAATGACCACCTCAAACTGTTGTTCGCGCGAGGCGCTCAACTCATGTGCCGTGGTTGTGGTCAGGCGGTCTGCCGAGACAGTACTGCATCTATTTTTGCAGCAGTCAAAGAACGCTCTGAAAAGGCCGATGATCCACGATTGGTGGTGACGTTTCCCGTTCAAGTACCTCTAAACTTTACCGAGGAAGAGGTGCTTGGATTTTTAGAGCAGCAAGGCTATACGCGTGTCCATGCGGATGAAAGCCCACTCCAGCCTGATGCCTCAAAAGTCCCTGTGGCTGCGGTGCCCACTAAAGCATCTAAAAAGAAATCAGCCACCTTGTCACCGCTGCTGCGCACACTGCGCGTGGTGCAGGATCGATTTCGCTTTTCAAGTGCCGAACCGTCCCGCGTCATGGAGGCCTTCGACATCGCCCTCAAAATGGGCAATGGTCTGATCTCGGTTCACGCTGTTGATCAAGAAGGCGTGGATGTGGCTGTCTGGAAATTTAGTGACAAGCTGCATTGTGCAGATTGCAACATTAGTTATAGCAATGCCTTACCCAGTACGTTCTCTTTTAACTCGCCACTCGGCGCCTGTGAAGCGTGCCGTGGCTTTGGCCGTGTCATCGGCATCGACTTCGGTTTAGTCATTCCTGACGAAAACAAAACGCTTGAAGGTGGAGCGATCAAGCCTTGGCAAACACCAAGTTACAAAGAATGCCAAGTCGAAATGGAAAAGTACGCCAAGCGTGCCAACGTCTCGATCAATACGCCTTGGAAATAT
>CAWUWN010000052.1:0-35070 GCA_963926265.1 uncultured Burkholderiaceae bacterium | reverse complement strand
GGTAGGGCTTGGAGCAAGCGTCGAAAAGCTGCATTACTTACCTGAGGCTCATACCGACTTCATCGTTTCAGTGATCGGTGAGGAGCTGGGCTTTGCTGGCATCATGTTGGTGATTGTGTTGTTTGCAATCATTGTTCATCGTTGCTTTGAAATTGGGCGGCAAGCCATCGCAATGGAGCGTGTCTTCGGTGGGCTGGTTGCACAGGGCGTTGGAATTTGGTTTGGTGTTCAATCGTTTATCAATATGGGTGTGTGCCTCGGCTTGTTGCCAACTAAGGGTCTCACAATGCCCTTTGTGAGCTACGGTGGTTCTGGCTTATTGATGAATATGATTGCGATCGCAGTGGTATTGCGCGTCGACTATGAAAATAGAAATTTGATGAGAGGCGTGCGTACATGACGACCGCCTCTCCAACGATTTTAATCATGGCCGGAGGTACGGGCGGCCACATCATGCCTGGCCTGGCTGTGGCCGACGTTTTACATGCGCGCGGTTGGAAGGTGCGTTGGCTCGGGCATCCTGAAAAGATGGAAGGGCATATTGTCCCTGCGCGAGGTTATGCCCTTGCCCCCTTGCGATTTGCAGGACTAAGGGGTCGAGGCATACGCGCAAAAATTGTGGCGCCCTTTTTGTTATTACGTGCGTTATGGCAGGCGTGGAAACATTTTTCGACAATTCAGCCGAGTGTTGTGTTGGGAATGGGCGGCTATGTCTCCTTTCCCGGTGGCGTAGTGAGTGCTTTGCGTGCGCGACCGCTGGTTTTACATGAGCAAAATGCAGTGGCAGGATTGGCGAACAAAGTTCTCGCAAAAATTTCAGTGCGTGTGTTGTCTGGTTTTCCGGATGTTTTGCCTGGGGCCGAGGTTGTTGGAAATCCTGTCCGCCAAGATGTTGTGGATTTGCCAGAGCCCATCGAGCGCTATTCAACACGTACGGGTCCCTTACGTGTGCTTGTGGTGGGTGGAAGCCTTGGCGCAACAGCATTGAATACTATTTTTCCCGAAGCGCTCGCGCAGTTGCCTGAGTCGCAACGCCCGCTCGTGCTCCATCAGTCGGGTGCGCAACATATCGAGACGCTTCGTGCGACCTATCGGCAAGCTGGCGTGCAAGCGGAGTGCGTGGCCTTTATTGACAATATGGCCGAAGCTTTAGGTCAGGCGGACTTACTGATATGTAGGGCAGGCGCCATGACGGTTGCCGAAGTCGCTGCTGCAGGTGTCGCGGCATTGTTTGTGCCTTATCCGCATGCTGTGGATGACCATCAAACAGCGAATGCACGCTTTTTGAGTCGCGATGGTTCTGCCTGGTTGATGCAACAAGAGAGCTTGACTGCTAAGAACCTGTCAGATTGGCTTGCCTTACGTGAGCGCCAGGAATTGGCCTCGGTCGCACAGCGTGCACGTGCACATGCACGCCCCATGGCAGCTCAACGGATTGCGGATATCTGTGAAGAATTAGTCGGAGTGGTGAAATGAAGCATCGTATTGAGCACATCCACTTTGTCGGCATCGGCGGCTCTGGTATGAGCGGCATTGCTGAGGTGTTGCTTAATCTTGGCTATCGTATTTCGGGCTCTGACTTGTCTCAGTCTTCTGTGACAGAGAGGCTCTCTTCACTTGGCGCGACGATTTCCTTTGGACACCAGGCCGAGCACGTCAAGGGCGCTGACGCTATTGTGACATCCACGGCGGTCGCAAATAACAACCCAGAGGTGATTGCAGCCCGGGAAGCCAGAATTCCTGTGGTTCCTCGTGCGGTGATGCTTGCCGAGTTGATGCGATTAAAACGAGGCATCGCAGTTGCGGGAACGCATGGAAAAACGACCACGACGAGTCTGGTGGCGAGTGTGCTTGCTGCGGGTGGTCTCGATCCGACGTTTGTGATTGGTGGTAGATTGAACTCAGCGGGTGCGAATGCTGGTTTGGGACAGGGTGACTATATCGTCGTCGAAGCGGATGAGTCAGACGCATCATTTCTGAACCTGCTACCTGTCATGGCAATCATCACCAATATCGATGCCGATCATATGGATACTTATGGGCATGATGTCGCTAAACTCAAAAGCGCTTTTGTAGAATTTACACAGCGATTGCCCTTTTATGGCAGTGCGATTGTGTGCTCTGACGACGCGAATGTACGCGAAATTCTGCCCTTTGTTTCGAGGCCCGTGATTACCTATGGCGTCAACGTTGAGGCTCAAGTGCGTGCGACAAATGTACGCCCGATGGGAACCCGGATGTTGTTCGATGTTGAGCGACAAACTCGTCAGGGTGCCTTAGCTAAGATTTCGATTGAGCTCAACCTGCCGGGTTTGCACAATGTCCTGAATGCCCTGGCTGCGATCTCGGTAGCAACTGAATTGGGCGTAGACGATGCAGCAATTGTGAGCGCGTTGTCGAGTTTTGGCGGTGTGGGAAGAAGGTTTACACAAATCGGTGATTTTGAGTCTAAAAGTGGTGGAACGTTTAGTGTGATTGATGACTATGGTCATCATCCGGTCGAAATGGCCGCTACGCTTGCTGCCGCACGGGGTGCATGGCCTGAAAGAAGAATTGTTTTGGCGTTTCAGCCTCATCGTTACACACGCACAAGAGATTGTTTTGAAGATTTTGTCAAAGTATTGAGTTCTGCCGATGCAGTCTTATTGACTGAAGTTTATGCCGCAGGAGAACCGGCGCTCGTGGCAGCCGATGGGCGTGCTTTAGCCCGCGGTGTGCGTGTGGCAGGTAAAGTCGAGCCGATTTTTGTTGAGGATGTTGCTTTGATGTCTGTGGCGATTCAGGATTTCGCTCAAGCTGGCGATGTCGTAATTGTCATGGGGGCGGGTTCAATCAGCAAAGTCCCTGAGCAATTGGGGGGAGTGCGATGAGCGATCATGACTTCGGTAAAGTAGGTGTGCTGTATGGCGGAAAGTCGGCAGAGCGCGAAGTCTCTCTGATGTCCGGAAGCGGCGTACATGCTGCGCTCTGCAGTCAGGGCGTCGATGCTCATCTCTTTGATACGGGTGACCGTAGCTTGTCTGAGCTTGCGCAGCAAGAATTCGATCGTGTCTTTATCGCGTTGCATGGGCGATATGGTGAAGATGGAACATTGCAGGGCGCGCTAGAGTTATTGGAAATCCCTTATACAGGGAGCGGTCCAATGGCTTCTAGTCTAGCGATCGACAAAATCATGACTAAACGAGTGTGGATGGAGGCGGGTTTGCCTACGCCTCGCTATGCCGAGCTGATGAGTGAAGATGAAGTGTCGGCCGTAGCTTCGAAACTGGGTTTGCCCGTGATGATGAAGCCCCCGCACGAAGGATCCACATTAGGCATTGTCAAAGTCAGTGAGGCCTCGGCGCTGATAGAGGGTTATCGATACGCCTCACGCTATGATGAAGTCGTGTTGGCTGAGCAGTTTATTACGGGCCGTGAGTTGACGGTCGCTTTGCTTGGAAGTGGTCATCACGCCCGCGCTTTGCCGATTATAGAAATCGTTGCGCCAGGCGGTAACTATGACTACCAGAATAAATACTTTTCTGACGATACTCAGTATTTGTGTCCAGCTTCGATCGCGCCTGAGCTTGCACAACGCATTGCCGAGATCAGTGTCCGAGCTTATCGCGCCTTGGGTTGTGAGGGGTGGGGGCGAGCGGATGTGATTTTAGATGCGCAAGATCGACCCTGGTTGATTGAAATGAATACTTCTCCAGGCATGACTGGACACTCATTGGTGCCGATGGCGGCAAAAGCGGTCGGGATGGATTATCCCGCACTATGTTTACACATTTTGAGTGAGGCGTGCTGCAAAGTCGGACGCACTACTCATAGTCAAGGATAAACGGAGTCATTTGTGTGGAACGAAGCCCGTACGATCAACCGACTTGCCAACACCCTTGCGGTGCTGGCAGTGCTGGCTATGCTGGCAGGGGGGATCTATTGGCTGATTCAAAGGCCGCAGTTCGATTTGCAAGCAATCGAAATCGAACCTGCGCCCAATACAACGCTTCATTATGTGACGCCCGCCAGCATTCAAAACGCAATCGCAGGCAATCTCACCGGCAATTTCTTTACGATCAACCTAGACGAAGCAAAGAATGTGTTCGAAGAAACACCCTGGGTCCGCTCGGCCTCTGTTCGTCGTATTTGGCCCAACGCAATCCGAGTAACTATCGAAGAACAGCAGCCTTTTGCTCTTTGGAACGACAGTCAGTTGATCAACACCTGGGGCCAAGTCTTCACGGTCAACCAAGGCGAATTGGACGACGATGTGACGTTGCCACAGTTCGATGGTCCCGAGGGCAAAGAAGGCTTGATTGTCAACCGCTACGCAGAGCTCGAGCGCTGGTTTGCTCCACTCGGCGTCACGGTGCGGCAACTTTCTCTGAGCGATCGACTCGCATGGCAGGTCACTCTGTCAAATGGTATGACGCTTGCACTCGGCCGAGATCCTGGAGCCGATGCGCCAGACCAACAGGCGGGCATTCCTGGGGCGCTACCTTTTGCCGCACGTATCCAACGTTTTGTTCAGGCTTTACCACAAGCGACCCAAAAGATTGGCGATCGAGTCGTGAAGCACGCCGATTTACGCTACCCCAACGGCTTTGCACTGACACTTGCAGCCCTACCCGAAAACCCTCAACTCAAAAAGAAACGATAACGCCATGACCCGTGATATCAAGGATCTGATCGTCGCCCTCGATATTGGCACCAGCAAAGTAGTTGCTGTTGTTGCCGAAATATTGCCTGAGGGACGTTTTGAAGTGCTTGGCTTGGGCCAACATGAGTCGCGAGGTATGCGCAAAGGGGTCGTGGTCAATATTGAGACGACAGTGAACTCTATTCAGCGCGCGCTCGAAGAAGCGGAGCTGATGGCGGATTGCAAAATTCGCGATGTTTATACAGGCATCGCAGGGAGTCATATCCGAAGTTTTAACTCGAGTGGCATGGTCGCAGTAAAAGACAAGGAAGTGACGGCGACTGATGTGGCGCGTGTGATCGAAACAGCGAAGGCTGTCAACATACCGACAGACCAACAAGTCTTGCACGTGTTGACGCAAGAGTTCATCGTGGATGGGCAAGAAGATATTCGCGAGCCCATCGGGATGAGCGGCTTAAGGTTAGAGGTCAAGGTTCATATCGTCACGGGTGCGGTTAGTGCGGCTCAGAACATTGTGAAGTGTGTGCGCCGCTGCGGTTTGGAAGTGCAGGATCTAATTTTGCAGCCCCTCGCCTCCAGCCTCGCATGCTTGACGGCCGATGAAAAAGAACTGGGTGTCGTGCTGGTGGATATCGGTGGTGGAACCACGGATGTAGCGATCTATACGGGGGGCGCAATTCGCCATACCGCTGTCTTGCCAATTGCGGGCGATCAAATCACCAGCGATATCGCTGCGATGTTACGGACTCCTACGCCAGATGCCGAAGACATCAAATTGCGTTTTGGTGTTGCTAAGCAAGTGCTTGCTAACCCCGATGAAGTCATAGAAGTGCCGGGACTGGGTGACCGTGGTCCGCGGCAAGTCAAACGGCAAGCGCTTGGCGCTGTCATTGAGCCTCGCGTTGAAGAGTTGTTTGGACTTGTTCAGCAGGTCATACGTGAGTCTGGGTATGAGGATTTGTTGTCCTCTGGCGTGGTGCTTACCGGAGGGGCATCGATGATGCCTGGCATGGTTGAGCTTGCAGAGGACGTCTTTTTAAAGCCGGTGCGAGTAGCTGTTCCTGAATACGATGGCAGCTTGGCAGACGTCATGCGTAGCCCGCGCTTTGCAACGGTGATGGGTTTATTGGGCGAGGCGAGGATGCAACGCTTACGCGGCCGCAAATTCACTCAACAATCGGGAAGTTTTAAAGCCATTCTGGCACGAATGAAAGAGTGGTTTATGCATTGAATTGGTGTCTTCGGATACCAAACAAGTCGCTGGGTGATTTTGCTGGGCGACTTGCAGTGGAGATGTTTCAAGCCCGGTGCGGACGCAGTCGGCACCGAGTTTGAAACGATTTCTAAAAGTAGTTTGGGGAGTTTAGAAACGTTTGCAATTTAAGACTTTAGGGAGTCAATCATGATGTTTGAAATGTTAGATAACGCAAGTAAAGGCACCGTCATCAAAGTGGTCGGTGTTGGTGGGGCTGGCGGTAACGCTGTCTCGCACATGATTCGTGCTGGTGTACAGGGTGTAGATTTCATTTGCTGCAATACCGATGCGCAAGCGTTGGCTGCTACAAATGCGCCTGTTCAGATTCGTCTGGGCCGCACCGGTTTAGGCGCTGGGGCTAAGCCTGATCAAGGTCGCGCTGCCGCTGAGTTAGCACGTGAAGAAATTCGTGCGGCACTGAATGGCGCCAATATGGTGTTCATTACCGCAGGGATGGGCGGCGGTACGGGTACGGGCGCAGGTCCAGTGGTCGCTGAGGTCGCTAAAGAGCTTGGTATTTTGACGGTGGGTGTTGTCACCAAGCCTTTCTCTTTCGAAGGTGCCAAGCGCATGAAGATGTCGGAAGACGGCATCGGTGAGTTATCAAAGTATGTGCATTCACTCATTGTTGTGTTGAATGAAAATCTGTACGAATTGATGGACGAAGACGCGACACAGTCAGATTGTTTCAAAGCGGCTGATGATGTGTTGCATAACGCTTGCGCTGGGATTGCTGAAATCATCAACGTAGAAGGTAATGTCAACGTTGACTTTGAGGACGTCAAGACCATTATGGGTGAGCAGGGTCAGGCAATGCTTGGCACCGCGATGGCTTCGGGTGCGGATCGTGCCAAAGTTGCCGCAGAGCAAGCTGTAGCATGTCCTTTGCTTGAAGGTGTCAATTTGAACGGCGCACGCGGCGTGTTGGTGAACATCACCGCCAGCAGCTCACTCAAGATGAAAGAGACACGCGCCATCATGGACCACATTAGTGGCTTCGCTTCGCCTGAAGCGACAGTCATTTTTGGTACGGCTTATGACGACACAATGGGTGACAATCTGCGCGTGACGGTTGTGGCTACTGGTTTGGGACGTGCGCAGAGTCGTCCGACTCTTGTGGCTGAGCCAATGGAGTTGCAGCGTACAGGCACTGACAATATGCTCGTTGGCAATAGTCAGGATCTGGGCGTACCTTCTGTGTTGCGCAATCCACGCACTCAGGCAACTGCTCAAGTACGTGCGCTTGAAACGGCTGGAATGGAGCACTACGACATACCTGCTTTCTTGCGTCGCCAGGCTGATTAATCAGTCTTAGAGATTAAAAGTCTTGTTCGAACAGGCTTGTTGTTTGTCTGTTTAGAACGTTGGCTGACTCCCTATGCCAGAAGCCTGCAGAGAGGTTTCTGGTTTCGCACCCGGACTTTCCCCAGCCCGGGTGCGTTGTCGTCTGTTATTTGCGGTGCAACATTCGCCAAAAACGGTACAATAGTGCTAGTTTTCAAGGAATTAGACTCAATCCATGTTTCGTCAACGCACGCTCAAATCTCTCGTTAAGACAACTGGTGTCGGCCTGCACTCTGGCAGCCGTGTGGAGCTGACGTTGCGCCCCGCGGCACCTGACACTGGGATCGTCTTTCACCGGATTGATTTACCCGAAGTTGTTGACATTCCGGCTCAGGCTGCGATGGTCAGAGACACGCGGATGGCTTCCGTACTCGGAGAGGGCGTAGGCAGAGTGTCAACAGTTGAGCATCTCATGTCTGCATTAGCGGGTCTTGGGATCGATAATCTGCATATCGATTTGACTGCCGAAGAAGTGCCGATCATGGATGGTAGCGCCGCGACTTTTATTTACCTGCTGCGCTCAGCTGGTATCGAGGAGCAAAACGCTCCTAAAAAGTTTTTGCGTGTGCTCAAAACGGTCGAGGTCAGTGAGGGC
Organism: uncultured Burkholderiaceae bacterium; assembly: GCA_963926265.1. Classification (GTDB taxonomy): domain Bacteria; phylum Pseudomonadota; class Gammaproteobacteria; order Burkholderiales; family Burkholderiaceae_B; genus Zwartia. The sequence goes on along the minus strand of CAWUWN010000052.1, from coordinate 27,234 downwards.
GAAGGCACGCAGGCAAAATGGGCTCGACTCGAGCCGCATGATGGGTTTGCTCTAGCTTTTTCGATTGATTTTCGTCATCCCGCGATTAACTCAACGGCAAATTTCGCTGAGATCGATTTTGCGACGCAGTCATATGTCAAAGAAATCGCGCGTGCCCGTACATTCGGCTTTGTCAATGAGGTGGAGGCGTTACGTTCGATGGGGTTGGCACGAGGAGGCAGCCTTGACAACGCCATTGTGATGGATGAGTACCGCGTCTTGAATACAGACGGCTTGCGTTATGACGACGAGTTCGTCAAGCACAAGATCCTGGACGCCGTAGGAGATTTGTACTTGATTGGTAAACCTTTGGTTGCGCGCTACGTTGCGTGCAAATCAGGCCATGCGCTCAATAACCAGCTTGCATTGAGTTTGCTTGCGCAAAAAGATGCGTGGGAAATTGTTACTTTTGCTTCACAGGCAGAAGCACCTGCTGCGTTTCAGCAGGAATGGAAGTTGGCGTAGGGATAGATGTAGAGGGGGCAGCACTTTGGTGGTGCCTCAAAAGCTTTGCGACAGCATCTGCAAGGGGCCCTGGCCTGAGTGCTGAGCGCAAGTCTTCAAAAGCCTTCAGGTCAGTTGAGTCTAGGGTTCGGGCCTCTCTAGGTGGCTTAACAACCTCCGGAAGTCCAAGCCCTCCCTGAACTTTTAGTTTAATTTCAGTAATATTCCACCCCGCTGCCTGCATGTGCGAAGTGACTCGAGGCGATAGTTGACGGAACTTTGCGGCATATGCAGCACTCGAAACCATAAGTGTTAATACTTGGTGATCGAGTTTGATGACTTCGAAGGCACTACGCATGTTTGTCGGGAGAGCACCGACCACAGCGCTGCGCATATTGAGATGCATTTGAGCAGTCGCCAATACGTTGGCTGATTGCGAGTCATGACCCAGCCACCCAATTAAATGGGTGCTGCCAGATTGCCCGGCTGAGCGCGATCGGCGAGTTGGGGGGGTGACCATAAGTAAAGGATTGTTAGATGAAGTTAATGATTATGCCTTCTGGGCAGGGGCAGTATGCACCCATCTCGATCAGTGTAAGCCGTCTGATACTGATTGTCGGGCTTTTGTTGGTCGTGGCGATGGTTGCGGGGGCCGCTTTACAGCGCTTATCCTGGGCGGCGCGTTCAGAGATCATACCCGTTCGGCAACTTGCACCTGCGTCCTCACCTTCCTCGCCAGTTTCCGATGCGCAGGCGGTGCGCTTGCTTGCGACAAAAGTTGGAGAGTTGCAGGCGACAGTCGCCCGCCTCGACGGCTTAGGTCAGCGTGTGGCGAAAGTTGCGGGTTTGCCAGACAAAGACGTTACGATCGTTCCTGAGCTGCCAGAAGCGACCTTTGTTCTGGATGACATTTGGGTGCCAGCCTCTGAGTCCAATACCCCACCACTTTCTCAGCTAGAGGGTGAATTGGGTTGGCTTCAAAAAACCCTCTCCAGGCAGGGAGATTATTTATCCATGTTGGATTTGGCCGTGACGCAACAGGCTGCCAACGTCGCCCGTCTGCCGACAGCAATGCCGATTGAGTCTTATCCTTACCTAAGCTCCTCTTATGGTTGGCGTCGTAACCCTTTTAATGGCCAAATGAGTATGCATGAAGGGCTGGACTTTAGTGCCCCGCATGGAACGCCCATTCGTTCAGCGGCAGGTGGTGTGGTGAGAACAGTCAGCGTTCATCGAGGCTATGGAAATATGGTGGAGATTGATCACGGCGAAGGTTTGATGACAAGGTATGCGCACACAAAAACAATCTTAGTTAAAGAGGGAGAGGTGGTGACACGTGGCCAACTGATTGCACGCGTGGGTTCAACCGGCTTATCAACAGGCCCTCATTTGCACTTTGAGGTCAGAAAAGACGATAAGCCCCTCGATCCGCGCGCTTTTTTAGCAGGTCAGCCGATCGGAACGTCTGTTGCAACGTCCCGGCCTGTCACAGGGTCATCCTCGATTACATGGCAGCCACGCGTGCGTTAAACTCGAAGGCTTATTAGGCAATACTCGCCTTAACTTTTTCTTAGTCAGCCTCGTGCCACGTGGTGCGGGTTCGAACAGGTCCTATTCGCATGTTTTCATTGCTAAAAAAAATCTTCGGTAGCCGGAACGATCGCACACTCAAGCAATTGAGAAAGCAAGTCGAGAAAATTAACGTGCTCGAGCCCCAGATGCAGGCATTGTCCGATGAGGAGTTGCGGGCAAAAACGGATAGTTTCCGAGAGCGGATCCAGTCAGGTACGTCGCTTGACGCTTTGCTACCTGAGGCGTTTGCCGTGGTTCGCGAGGCAAGTGTGCGCGTATTTAATATGCGCCACTTTGATGTACAGATGAAAGGTGGGATGGTCTTGCACAGTGGCAAAATTGCCGAGATGCGAACAGGTGAAGGTAAAACCTTAATGGCAACGCTCCCTGTCTATCTCAATGCGTTGACTGCACGTGGTGTGCATGTGGTCACAGTCAATGACTATCTCGCGAGGCGGGATGCGGCCTGGATGGGGCGGCTCTATAACTTTCTTGGTTTGTCAGTGGGAGTCGTAGTTCCTCAACAAAGCAACGAAGAAAAAATTGCCGCTTACCGTGCAGACATTACCTACGGAACCAATAATGAGTTTGGCTTTGACTATTTGCGTGACAACATGGAACACCGCGCCGAAGATCGTCGTCAGCGCACTCTAGTTTTTGCGATTGTTGACGAAGTCGATTCGATTTTGATTGACGAGGCCCGAACTCCGTTAATCATTTCCGGTCAAGCCGAAGACCATACAGAAATGTACATGCGTATCAATGTCGTTCCCGCGATGCTGCAGCGTATGGCGACCGAGCCCAAGCCGCAAGAGCCAGAACCAGAGGGGCATTATTGGCTTGATGAAAAAAATCAACAGATTTATCTGTCTGAATCTGGTCATGAGCGTTCAGAGGAAATTTTGACTGAGCTCGGACTGTTACCAGCCGGGCAGTCTTTATATGAGGCGCGCAACATCACCTTGATGCATCATTTGATGGCGGCACTGCGTGCACATAATCTCTTTCATCGCGATCAGCATTATGTTGTGCAGGATGGTGAGGTCGTCATTGTGGATGAGTTCACCGGGCGCCTGATGTCTGGACGTCGTTGGTCAGATGGCTTGCACCAGGCTGTCGAAGCAAAAGAAAGCGTACAAATTCAAAACGAAAATCAGACTATGGCGTCGATTACGTTCCAGAATTATTTCCGCATGTATGAAAAGTTGGGCGGAATGACGGGGACTGCAGATACCGAAGCCTATGAGTTCCAAGAAATCTACGGGCTTGAAACAGTGATCGTACCTACCAATCGCCCAATGGTGCGTGCGGATCAGAACGACCAGATTTTCAAATCAGCTGGCGAAAAATTCAATGCCATTCTTGCGGATATTCGCGACTGCCAGGAGCGCGGGCAGCCGGTACTGGTGGGAACGACGAGTATTGAAAACTCAGAGCTTCTTTCTGGTCTGCTAGACAAGGCAGGCTTAAAGCATGAAGTGCTTAATGCTAAACAACATGCCCGTGAAGCAGAAATCGTCGCTCAGGCGGGTAAGCCCGGCAACATTACGATCGCCACTAACATGGCGGGTCGTGGCACGGATATTGTGCTGGGTGGCAGCATTGAAAAGCTGATTGAAAACGTTCGTGAAAATGAGGCACTTAGCGAAGCGGAGAAAGCGTCACAGATTGAGACGATTCGTGTGCAGTGGTTGCCGCTCAACGAGCAAGTCAAAGCAGCAGGCGGTTTACGCATTATTGGCACAGAGCGTCACGAGTCACGACGCATCGACAATCAGTTGCGTGGTCGCGCGGGCCGCCAAGGTGACCCAGGTTCCTCACGTTTCTACTTATCGCTCGAAGATCCTTTGATGAGGATTTTTGCGGGTGATCGCGTTCGCGCCATTATGGACCGTCTCAAGTTACCCGAAGGCGAGCCAATCGAGGCAGGCATGGTGTCACGCTCGATCGAGACAGCTCAACGCAAGGTTGAGGGTCGCAACTTTGATGTGCGCAAGCAACTGCTTGAGTATGATGATGTGGCAAACGATCAGCGTAAGGTGCTGTATGCACAACGTAACGATGTGCTCGAGTCACAGTCTATTGCGGAAACGATTGATAATTTGCGCGCCGGAACATTCACCGATTTAGTGGCAACTCATGTTCCAGAAGGTTCTGTTGAAGAGCAATGGGATATCGATGCCTTGCAGATGGCGCTTGAAGCGGACTGGCAGATCGCCTTGCCGCTGACGGAGATCATCCGCGAATCCAAGAGCATTTCCGAAGAAGATATTCTCGAGAAAGTGCTTGAGGCGGCGCAGACCTCCTACCAGCTTAAAGTCACGACTGTCGGCGCTGAATCTTGGGCAGGCTTTGAGCGCTCGATCATGTTGCAAGTGATTGATACTCAGTGGCGCGAGCACTTGTCGGCTTTAGATCATTTGCGCCAGGGGATTCATTTACGTGGTTACGCACAAAAGAATCCAAAGCAAGAGTACAAGCGTGAGGCGTTTGAACTGTTCTCAGGCATGCTTGATCGCGTTCGAGATGATGTTGTGCGTGTGCTGATGACCGTAAGGATTCAGACACAAGAAGAAATCGAGCAGGCGGAGCTGGAGGCGGCGCGTGCGGTTCAAATGCAAAACGTGCAGTACCAGCATTCAGACTACGACGAAGCCGCTGCCGAAGAAGGCTCAACGGCTCAGCGGGCCGTGGCTGAAGATCATCCTGGCACGCTGCGAAATGCGTCACCCAAGGTTGGCCGCAACGATCCTTGCCCATGTGGCAGTGGTAAAAAGTACAAGCACTGCCACGGTCAACTAACCTGACCCACACAATTATTCGTCTACTGCCAGGGTGAGTTTCGATGCAACATGACCTTACACGTAACACTCTGGCGGCCATTTTGGTGTTGGGCCTCATCCTGCTGTGTTTCTGGGTGCTGAGGCCTTTCTTGGCGGCAACAGTCTGGGCCACGATGATTGTGGTGGCGACCTGGCCTTGGCTCAAGGCTTTGGATCGACTGTTCGGTAATCGACGAACGCCTGCTGTAATGGTGATGACTCTAGGCATGTTGCTGCTTTTAGTTATGCCGATGTGGTGGGCGATTAGTACGATCGCTGAGCGCTCTAATGATCTGATGACCTTTGGACAAGATTTGGCAACGAAGGGCGTGCCTCCTCCGCCAGACTGGGTCTCGCATATCCCTCTCGTAGGCGACAAGATTGCAGACTTTTGGCGCAAGCTCAGTTCGGAGGGCTTTAGCAGTTTTGTTGATTACTTAAGTCCTCATGCTGCCGAGGCAGGCAAGTGGTTGTTTGCGCAGTTCGGTGGTTTGGGTGGCATGCTGCTGCAGTTTTTCTTAGTTGTTATGGTCGCTGCTATTTTTTACAGCTCAGGTGAGCAGGCTGCTGCCATGGTGCGCCGTGTTGGGCGTCGTTTGGCGGGCGATCGAGGAGACAGCTCCATTATTCTTGCAGGTCAGGCAATTCGTGCTGTGGCGCTGGGTGTGGGGGTAACAGCGATTCTACAAACTGGCTTAGGTGGGATTGGCTTGGTCCTTGCGGGCGTCCCCTATGCTGCGGTGCTGTCCGCGCTGATGCTTATGCTTTGTATTGCACAAGTCGGTCCAAGCCTGGTCTTATTTCCTGCAGTGGCATGGATGTACTGGCAAGGTGACACTGGCTGGGCGACATTTTTGCTCGTGTGGAGCATGGTGGTCGGCACAATGGACAACGTTGTGCGTCCGATGTTGATTCGCAGAGGTGCTGATTTGCCGATGCTCTTGATCTTTGTCGGAGTGATCGGAGGCTTGCTCAGTTTTGGATTGATCGGTATTTTTGTGGGCCCGGTTGCGCTTGCTGTGACCTATACCCTTGCACAGGCTTGGGTATCGGAAATACCCGAGGCGCCGACCAATAACGATCAGTCCGCGTAATCGAGCGGCAGTGCCGTCGTGCACTTGATTGTTTCCATGGCAAAGGCTGAGCTGACATCTAGTAACTCAACAGAGCGGATCAGTCTTTTGTACACGCTGTCGTACCGGTCAATATCTGGCACGACAATTTTGAGCAAGTAGTCTGCATCGCCGTTCAAACGATAAATTTCAACAATTTCTGGGATGCTGGTCGCACCGTCGACAAAGCGCTTCATCCATTCTTCGCTGTGCTGGCTCGTCCTGATTGTCACGAAAGTGGTTAACCCGAGATTTAATTTGCGGGCATCACAGATCGCGACTTGCTTTTGAATAATGCCTTCATCTTGAAGCTTTTGCAGACGTCTCCAACAGGGTGTGGGCGTGAGATTCACGGCGTTTGCAAGTTCTGCAAGCGAGATGCTTGCATCCTCTTGCATGAGCCTCAAAATTTCACGGTCTTTTTTATCAATTTGCATATTTATTCTGTTTCTGTAAAAAATATTAGAAAATATTTCTAATTTTTAAACGTTTATGAGAAATATAGCAAATCTTTTCTCTTGCCGAGTCTCTATGATGAGAGAACTTATCGCCAGTTAAAAAATCATGCTGACCTCACACTCTTTGCCGTCCGCACCCCACTCTAGATCTAGTCCGCAGTCAGCGTATTCCGAATCATTATTGGATCGTTGTGTCGTGGGTCTTTCTGCTGCGATTGAGCAGGCTTGCTTGGGTGAGGCCGATCTGGTGCCCTATCGTGTTCGTCAGGCTTTAAATCATGCGTTGGATGCCGGTACGACTGAAAGGCTAGTCTCTCACGTGCTTGCATTGCCCCACTCTACTCAAACATATACGCGACATATCCTGCATGCAGACCCTTCAGGCATGTTTACGGTTGTCGCATTAAGGTGGGATACGAATCAGGTAAGTCCCGTCCATGCGCACTACACGTGGTGTGCTTACAGGGTGCTGCTAGGTGAGCTGGTGGAGAGTCACTTCGAATGGGACCGCTCAGTGGAGCAGGCTTATTTGTTTAATCGTGTCGCACGATCTGCCCGTCAAAGTGTGTGCGGCCAAGGTGGGATGGAATTCATTCATCGCTTGGAAAACGAGCAAGCGGAAACTGCCGTTTCCATTCATGTCTACGGCATTGACTCTGCACGTATTGGCACCCACGTGAACCGCAAACTGCCAGTGAAGCTTGAGATGAGCGCTTTATAGTAAAAAGACTGTCGCGAGACCAAGAAAAATAAAGAAGCCCAGTGAGTCGGTTGCAAACGTCAGTAGTACCGACGAACCCATTGCGGGGTCTTTTCCAAAGCGGGTGCGCACGATTGGGACCAATACGCCAATCATCGCACCGATGAGCATGTTGCAGATCATTGCGGCCATCATGACAAGGGCAATCGCGATCGAGTTAGATATCGCCCAGGCGAAAATTGCGGCAATTGCGCTACCAACAACACCGACCATAAAAGTGACTAGCAACTCGCGTTGAAAGAGTTGCCAGACGTTTTTGTCGGTAATACGACCAACTGCCAGAGCACGAATAATAAGCGTCATCGTTTGATTGCCCGAGTTGCCGCCAATGCCTGCAACGATGGACATCAGAAAGGCGAGCACGACAATTGTGCTGACAGTGTCTTCGAAACGTGACGCTACAAAGGAGGCTGTCGCAGCAGTGCAGAGGTTAAGGAGTAGCCAAGGCGCGCGATTGCGTAACGCTCGGCTCACGGGAGCAAAGATATCCTCGTCTTGCATACCCGCACGTGACAATGCTTGTTCGTCCGAGTCTTCACGGATCACGTCGACGACTTCGGCAATCGTCACGCGGCCAATGAGGCGGCCGAGCTCATCCACCACGGGAGCTGACACCAAGTCGTAGCGTTCGAAAGCACCTGCAGCTTCTGCGTCAGAGTCGAGTGGGCTGAGTGACAAGTAATCTTCGCTCATCACCTCGCTCACCTGGGACTCCGGCTCATTGACGAGCAAGGAAGACAAGCTGAGTGTGCCTAAAAGTTTCTCTGCGCGGTTAACGACAAAGATTTGATCCGTGTGGTCAGGTAATTCGGGTAGGCGTCTGAGATAGCGTAAGACAACTTCAAGAGAAACGTCTTCTCTTACGCGCACCATCTCAAAATCCATGATGCCGCCGACGCTGTCGTCGGGATAACCCATGGCTTCAATCAGCCGTGCACGTTCTTCGTCTGTCAGTCCTTTTTGAACCTCTGCGACAACGTCTGCTGGCAAGTCAGGCGCAAGGTCGGCAAGTTCGTCCGCATCCATGCTCCCTGTTGCTGCTACCAGATCCTGACGATCCATCACCTCGATGAGAGACTCACGTACCCAGTCATCGACTTCAAGCAGCACATCTGCATCATATTCGGCGCTGACTAAGTGCCAAACCATCTGGCGCTCAGTCTTTGGCAAAGAACCGAGGATAAAGGCGATATCTGCTGGGTGCAGGTCATTCACAAGCGACGACAGCTCGGCCTCGTGCTGACGATGAATGAGGTTCTCGACTAGCTCCGCCCGTTTGTCGCCCCCTTCTTGTCGGTGCGCGAGGTTTTCGACTAACTCGTGACGATGAAGCAGGTCCTGAACTTTGGCGAGCGCAAGCTGGGCATCCTCTGGATCGAGGCGCCTAGCCGTTGCTTCAGGCTCAACAGGAGATTGCGTCATGTGTGCACGCTAGATGGATTCAGGTGACGAGCTTCACTAACGCGTAGCCACCAAAAGCTAACAGTATAAACAGGATCACGCCCAAGGCCACTACACGAGGTCCAGCCTGACGGATTTGAGCAAAGCGCGTTTCAATACCGAGTGCCGTCATAGCCATCGTGAGAATATAAATATCGAGCGTGCGCAGTGCCTGCAAAATATCGGGAGGAATCACATTAGCAGAGTTAATGAGCGCAAGCACTAGAAAACCAATCGCAAACCAAGGAATGGGGAGCTTAGGGCGTTTAGCACCTGCATCAGCTGAGGCAATCGCTGCACGTTGAAGCCAGATGCCCAAAACAATCAGAACTGGTACCAATAGTGCAACACGGGTCATTTTGACGATGGTGGCAACTTCGGTAGTTGCTGCATCAATATTGCTGGCTGAAGCGACGACTTGAGCGACCTCGTGTACTGAGCCACCTAGGAAGATGCCAAACGAACGTGGGTCCATATCAAACCAGCCTGCTTGATAGAGGATCGGGTAGAGGAACATTGAAATTGTGCCAAAAAGCACGACAGTCGCGACAGCGACAGCAGCTTTGTGGGGAGCCGCTTTCAGGGTGGACTCAAAGGCAAGGACCGCGGCGGCCCCGCAGACCGCACTGCCTGCTGAGGTCAGCATGGCGGTGTCACGGTCAAGTTTGAGCAGCTTAGTGCCAATTAGAGTCCCTAAAATCAAGACCCCCAAGACGATACCAACCGACACCACTAAACCAGGCAAGCCAACCTCAATGATTTGCTGGATACTGATATTGAGACCGTAAAAGGCCACCGCGACGCGGAGCATACGTCTAGCGGTGAAGTGAACGCCAACACCCCATTCAGCCGGCATGTTTCCACGTAAAAAATTGCCATACAGCATGCCACATATGATGCCGACTACGAGTGGGCTAAAGCCAAGTGTTTTGATGAAGGCGATGCCTGCGAGTTGGGTGACCGCCGCAGCCATGAGGCCAACAAACAGGACACCACTGATGCGGTCACGCCAAGGGGAGTTGCTAGCGATTGCAGGCTGAGTCATACCGATCCGGTCAACGAGTTGGAAGTGACCGTGATACTAACCCGATACGTCTACCTGATCCAATTGATCGTTCTCAGGCAGCGAATGCTATGTGAAATCAGACGTTATTTGCGAGAAAACCAGTTTTCGGCAAGTTTGACCCAATAAGTCGCGCCCAGAGGCAGCAGATCGTCATTAAAATCATAGGATCCGTTATGCAACATGCAGGGACCGAGGCCGTGTCCTGCGTCTCTATGTTCGCCAAGACCGTTGCCAATCCATACGTAACAGCCTGGGACCTCTTGCAGCATAAAAGCAAAATCCTCAGCACCCATCGTGGGCGTGACGTGATCATCGACCTGATCGGCGCCCACGATCTCACGAATGACGTCTGCGCAAAAAGCGGACTCAGACGGGTGGTTGATGGTGGGCGGGTATTTACGGACGAATGAAAAGTCCGCTTCAGCGCCCATCGCTGCAGCGGAGTGTTGGATGATGTCGCGCATACGCTGCTCAATCATGTCCAGTGTCTCAACTGTAAAAGTTCTAACAGTTCCGCGCATTTCGGCTTCGGTTGGAATGACGTTATCGGCACTGCCAGTATGAATCTGAGTAATGCTCAGGACTGCGGCTTCAAGCGGGTGACGGTTGCGCGTGACGATGCTTTGGAGCGCTTGCGCGATATGTACGGCCGTCATAACAGGATCGACGCCCAAGTGCGGCATGCCCCCATGGGCCCCCTTGCCACGCACAGTGATGTGAAACTGGTTGCTCGAGGCCATGATTGGCCCAGCTGTCAGGCCAAAATGTCCAACGGGCAGACCGGGCCAGTTGTGCATGCCGAATACCGCCTGCATGGGAAATTTTTCAAACAGGCCGTCTTCCATCATGCGCTTAGCGCCCGCGCCACCTTCTTCGGCAGGTTGGAAAATGACATAGACCGTACCGTCGAAGTTCTTGTGTTCAGACAGGTAGCGTGCGGCACTGAGCAGCATCGCGGTATGACCATCATGGCCGCATCCATGCATTTTTCCTGCATGCTGGCTGGCATGGGCGAAGGTATTGAGCTCTTGCATCGGAAGGGCGTCGAGATCCGCGCGCAGACCGATCGCGCCTGTTCCGGGTGACCGTCCCTCAATGATACCGACTACTCCAGTGCCACCGAGTCCACGATGAATCGGGATTCCCCACTTTTGAAGGGCCGCTGCCACCACATCCGCCGTACGCTTTTCTTCGTAGCAAAGCTCTGGATGCGCGTGGAGATCTCGGCGAATTGCTTGAATTTCGGACTGCCAATTGAGAAAGGGCTCAAGAAGTTTCATGCAAATCACTTTGAAAGAGTATGTCTAACGGTATTATCAATCTAAATTGTTGCCATAACAGAATAACCCTCACCAGCAACCTGACTATGCAATATCCTTGGATTAAAAACTACCCTGCGGGCGTGCCAGCCGAAGTTTCGACAGATGAATACGTATCTTTAGTCGATTTGCTAGATCGCGCGTGCAAAAAGCATGCGCAGCGGACTGCAGCCACGTCTTTTGGTGTGTCTTTGAGCTTTCGGTCGCTTGATCAGCACGCAACAGAATTTGCGAGTTGGCTACAATCCCTAAGTTTACCGCAGGGATCGCGTATCGCACTCATGATGCCCAATGTCTTGCCGTATTTGGTCACATTGCTTGGAACCTTGCGGGCAGGGCACGTGATTGTGAATATCAACCCACTTTGCACGCCTAGGGAGCTTTCTAATCTGCTTAAAGATAGTGGCGCATGCACTATTGTGGTGCTCGAGAGCGTTGCAAGGACCTTGGAACTTGTCAGCGACGTTGCGACCCTGAAGCATCGGGTGGTAGTCCCGCCCGGTGCTATGCTGGGTGTAATAAAAGGCAGCATCGTAAATGTAGGCGCACGTTATGTACGCAAGCTTAGACCTGCTCAACCTTTATTGGGTGCTTTGTCTTGGCGGGCTGTACTTGCGGCCGGCAAACAGCAGCGGTGGGTGGCACCCACTCTTTGTCTAGAAGACTTGGCCGTTTTGCAATATACAGGCGGCACGACAGGTCAGCCCAAGGGGGCAATGTTGACGCACGGCAATCTGGTGGCGAACACCTTGCAGGTTGAGGCGGTTGCCGAACCTGCGTTGCATGACTTGTTGTCCAACCCACTCACTATGCTTACAGCCTTGCCGCTTTATCACGTGTTTGCGATGACGGTTTGCGGGTTTTATGCGATGCATGCAGGGATGAAGAGTGTGTTGATTATCAATCCTAGAGACCGTGCTGCCTTGATTCAAGCGTTGCGAAAAGAGCCCCCTCACGTATTTCCCGGTATCAATACTTTATTCAACGCTTTAGCGAATGATGTGCGCTTTGCCAAGCTAGACTTTTCAACATTACGCTTAGCGTTTGGCGGTGGGATGGCGATCCAACGTGTGGTTGCTGAGCGTTGGCGCAGCATTACAGGTCGGCCTCTAATTGAGGGGTATGGTTTGTCAGAAACTTCACCGGTGATCTCGGCCAATCCGACTAATGCTAAAGAGTATTCGGGTAGCGTCGGTTTACCACTCCCTTCCACGGAGATTTGTATTGTGGATGCGAATGGTCAACGGGTCGACGTTGGTGTCGAGGGAGAAATTGCCGTACGCGGCCCTCAGGTGATGAGAGGCTACTGGCAGGCACCAGCCGAAACTGCAGCGGTCTTCACTGCAGAGAATTTTTTGCGTACTGGGGATATTGGCCGTATGGATGAGCAAGGCCATGTCTATATTGTTGACCGTAAAAAAGACATGATTTTAGTTTCTGGTTTTAATGTTTATCCGAACGAAATTGAAAGCGTCGCATGTGAGCTGCCTGGCGTCCTGGAGTGTGCTGCGGTCGGCGTGCCCGATTCCCAATCGGGTGAAGCGGTGAAATTATTTGTGGTGCGTCGCGATCCTGTTTTGGACGAGGCCACCATCCAAGCGTGGTGTCAGCAACACTTGAGTCGTTACAAATGTCCGAAGTTCATTGAGTTTAGAGAAGAGTTGCCCAAGAGCACGGTTGGCAAGATTTTGCGCCGTGAACTGAGGCAAGATTGAGGATGCTTTTTGACCGTCTTGGTTTGCCAGACGCATGGCAGTTACGTCTTCAGTACACAGTCCTGGACACCCATTTTGGGGACGGTGTGTCCTTTGTCAGACTCTGGGAGCGTTGGAGGCAAGATCCAAGACGGCCTGACCGTCTCCATATGGTGGCGCTGAGCGACTCCTTGGTCGAGGCACCCATCTTGCGTGCACGATTGCGCGCGCAAACACCGTCGTCGCTTCATGCCATGGTTGAGCAACTGGTGTTGCAGTGGCCCTTAAATTTGCCTGGCACGCACAGAATGGACTTTGAGGGTATGGCAGTGACGCTCACCATTGTCGTGGGTCCAATGAATGTGACCTTGCCGCGCGTGGCGGTCGTAGCAGATGGTGTGTTGTTCGGTGAGTCGGTCGCAGCGCCTCAAGCGTTGTCAGTGGATGCACAGACGGCTTTAGCGCGGTTACTTCGTCAAAATAATGCCAACAATACCGTCGAGCCTGTTGTAACTGTCAGTCCAACAGACAAAATGCTACGTCAACCACCTAGTCAAGAGCATGCTCGACATGCGGTGGTGGTTGGGGCAGGGATTGCGGGCGCGGGCGTTGCATATGCATTGTCTCTGAGAGGTTGGCGCGTGCAGGTGTTGGATGTGCCGCAGCGCAGGCAGCAGGAGCATGGGGGGCATCTCGCGGCAGCACTCACGCCGATGGTGACGCGCGACGATGATATTCGGGCTAGGCTGTCGCGTGCGGGGATTCTGCGGGCGCAGGCGCGTTGGTCACATGTGAGTGAGGATATGTTGTGGCGCTGTGGCGCACTGCAATTGCAGCGCGTCAGTGGCAGGATTGTTAATCTGGAAGGGGTTTTGGCGGGGCTTTCGTTTCCACCAGAGTGGGTCCGCTTTGTGGAGGCCTCCGAAGCCTCAGAGATTGCAGGACTGACATTGAGTCGCGGCGGGCTTTATTTTCCAACAGCTGCGCGCATCAGACCCGAAAGATTGATTGACGCGCTATTGGGGGCGCCGGGCATTGAGCGCCTTGGGGCTCAAGTCGAACGCGTGGAAAGGGTCAATGGCCTTTGGCGAGTCTTGGACGCGCGCGGCGAGGTGTGTGCCGAGGCGCCGCAACTTATTTTGGCGAGCGCCTTTGAGACTCAGAGTATCCTGATTCGCAGCGAATTACTTGAGCCGAGTAGTCGATTGGCTGCCATGCATGCGCTAGGCGGCGAAATCACTTTACTACCTGATCATGCGGTTGCGGGCGGACCACGCTGCATCGTTTCTGGAGACGGCTATATTTTGCCGGCTTTAGAGGGGTATTGCGTTGTAGGCAGTAGCTATATCCATGGCGCGCAACGCATGGCAGCCAGCGCTGCGGGGACAAAAAGCAATCTTGATCGCGCTTCTGGTTTGTTGGGCTCATTTCCATTATATGAGAGCTTGAATAGTCCCCAAGATATGGATTTGAGTGGTTGGGCGGGGTGGCGGGCGGTGCTGCCCGGCCGCTTGCCGGCAATTGGGCCATTCGCCAGTACGAAAGGGCTGTGGGTCGCTTCAGGCCTTGCTTCGCGTGGGCTAACTTGGTCGAGTTTGGCAGGAGATCTGATTGCCGCGGCCTTAAATGGTGAACCCTTGCCCTTGGAACGGGATATAATGGACAAAATTAGTCAAACTTAGACAAAATCGAAAAAAGCGCCTTTAGACGCTTTTTCTTATGCGCTCAACATGCACCTAGAATCACTAAAACTTGTCGACACGTTACCTTCGAGGATCGTATTCGACGCGGGTGCGGGAATGAAACTGGTCGTCGAACCTCACGCCCCAGGTGTATTCCGTGTCCGCTGTGGATTGCCCGAGGCTGTCGCCGCCGACATTTTGCCTGGCAATCGTGCACGTGCGCATGCGGACGTGCTGTTGACGCGTCCCGAAGCGATTGGCGAAGCTGTTTTACAACCGATGACTGGAGCGGTAAAAGGCTGGAGTGTGGTTCAAGGTGACACCACTCTTGTAATTACCACCCACCCATTTAGGCTCGTTGTTCAGCGCTTAGGTCAAACAGCCTTGTCTCTCTCCGAAGGTGGTATCGCCCTTCAGGGCGCATTATGGACGGTTGGGTTTGATCTTGAGCGTCAAGAAAAGATTTTTGGTTTGGGTGAAACTTCGGGCGATCTCGATCGTCGGACAGAAACTATTATTTCAGACGCGCCAGATCATCGGGCTTTGCCTTTAGCTTGGGGGCCTTCAGGCTGGGGCGTCTACGTCAATACGCTCTCACGTGTTGAGCATGACTTGGGAGCGGAGTCTGCTTCTCAATATCTGATTGCCATCGAAGACAAGACGCTAGATCTGTTTCTTTTTGCTGCTGAGCCTGCAGAAATATTAAATCAATACACACAATTGACAGGTCGTGCGGGTCAGCCCTCACTGTGGTCCATGGGTGTCTGGGTTGAACAGCACGATGCACATAGCGCTACACAGACCGCCGAACTCATCGCTGAGTTTCGTCAGCAAAATATCTCAGTGGATGGTGTGTTGCTGTTGCCTCCCACAGCGTGGACTTATCAGGACTCCAAGCTTGTGCCTGAGTGGGATGCTGAGCGTTTCCCCAATCCAAAACAAGCCATCGATTCTTTCGCTAAACATGCGACCCATCTTGGGATGCACACAATTCCTGCAGTAGCATTTGAGTCTGCCACTTTTAGTGAACTCGAAGATCGCGGTTGGTTACTTTGCAATGAGAACGGCGACGCACACGTTTTCCCAGGCGTAACGGCAACTGCGGGTCAGCCATTTGGCTTGCTCGATCTCACACATCGTGATGCCTTGAATACGTGGTCTGAGCGTCATCGCCACCTTGCCGAAGAAGGCGTGGGGGCTACAGCGTGTGATGTGCAATTTGATATTCCCGATACTGTGGTCGCTCGTGGTGGCGAGAGTGCGGCTGTGTTGCGCTCGCTGTATCCTGCCTTAGCGCGGCGTGCGCTGTTTGATGCGGTTGCTGGTCACAAGGTCCCTCCCGAGGGTGTCGTGTTTAGTTCGGATTTGTTCCCGGGCGCCCAACGATTGCTTTGGCAGAGTGCGCCTCGTGTTCCGAATACTTGGGCAGGGCTGCAGCAGACTTTGCGTTCAGCACTCGCACTTGGTGCGAGTGGCGTAGCGGTTCAGATGCATGCTATCGGCAACGCATCAGATGAAGCCGAGTCCATGACAGCAGAGTTGTATTTGCGCTGGCTAGGCATGGCGGTTTTTTCTGGTAACTTTGCCTTTCAGTCGCATCCTCAGCTCGTCCCAACTTCTTTTGATGAAACCACGCGTAGCCATGTTCAATCATGGTTGCAATGGCGTTATCGTTTGATCCCTTATGTGCTGGGGGCGATCGAAGACGCTGCCCGTACCGGCTTGCCTGTGCAGCGTTCGATGGCCTTGTCGTTTCCTGTCGATCAAGAAGCACAGCGCTGGGACACACAGTATTTACTTGGTCCTGCAATTCTGGTCGCACCTGCTATGCAGCCTGGCAAAGATATTCAGGTGTATCTCCCCGCGGGTGAGGCTTGGTGGGACCTCAACACTGGATGGCGCTACGAAGGCGGTTCGGTGCTGACCGTGACCTGTGGACTCGGGACCTTGCCTGTGTTTGGCCGCGAAGGCCATATGCTTTGCTTGGGACCCACTGCCAATCACACCGGTGAGTTCAACTCGGCTCGTATTTTGGACGAGGTTTGGATGTTTGGCATGCCTGTACATAATCCTGTCGTGATGCGCAATAAGATTCGCGTGATGCAAATGCAGGGGTCGAGCTATATCAAAGGGCTCGAAGGACTGAAAATCTCTCCTTCTGAAGGGCTTGAGGTCAAGCGCCGTGGAGCAGAAGTTCGCATCTCACGCGCACGGTAGTGCTTGACTCTTAACCTCTTGCCATAAGCGCTCTCTTGGTGTCTGATGGGCTTCAATGTTATTTATTTGGAGCCTTCAGACATGTCGACTATCCCAAGAGCAGATCCACACGCTATTTACGCACACACCGTGACAGACACCTCTGCACGCATCGCGCGTGGTGAGTTGACGCATGTGCAGGTGCTGGAGTCGCAACTCGACCGCATCGCCCTACGTGATCCCTCCGTCCATGCATTCAAGTGGCACGATGCTGAGAATGTTCGGGCGCAATTAGCCGCCGTGTCAGTGCGATCAGAGAAATTACCGCTCGCAGGCATCTCGATTGGCATCAAAGATATTATCGATACCGCCGACATGCCAACCGAGTATGGCTCGGCCGCATTTGTCGGGCACTGTCCCACTAAAGACGCAGCAATTGTGACGCAACTGAAGGCCGCCGGTGCGTTGATGATGGGTAAGACTGTCACGACTGAATTCGCAAGCCAGTTTGCGGGACCAACAGTTAACCCACACAATTTTGCACATACGCCAGGCGGCTCATCTAGCGGCTCGGCGGCAGCGGTGGCAGATGGGATGGTGGGGTTGGCGTTGGGGACGCAGACTGCGGGTTCGACGATTCGTCCCGCTGCGTACTGTGGCATTGTAGGTTTCAAAGCCACGCGTGGAAAGATTTCTCTTGAAGGTGTCAATCCACTGGCGCCTACTCTGGACACAATGGGTTGGTTTGGACGTTCGGTTGATGATGTGAAGTTGTTGGCTTCGGTATTGTTGGGCGCACCTCATGTTGCGGAAAAATCTGGCACGATTCGTTTGGGCTGGTATCTAGGTCCAGAGGCTGCGCAGGCGGATGCTAATGCCGTACAAGCGCTCGAGCGTGCCAAGGCTGTGCTGCGTGCGCATGGGGTCGAGCTTGTGGACGTTGAGCTACCTGCCAAAGATATGATTGCTCTGGGTGAGTCTAATCGTATGATCATGAGCTTTGAGATGAGTCGTTTCTATGAAAAGCTCTACCGCAACAAAGCTCCGCTAGGGGATTTGACGGTTGCAATGATCGAGTTTGGTTTGCAGATAACGGATGCGCAGTTCAATGCCCAGCGTGAGCATGCAGAACGTTGCCGTCAGATGTTCACGCAGGCGGCCAAGGGACTCGATGCGGTGTTGACACTCGCTTCTCCTGGTGAGGCGCCGTTGACGCAAAACGGCACAGGTTCGCCAATGTTCAATCGCACATGGACAACGATTGGTGTACCTTGTTTGGGCTTGCCTTTTGGCAAGGGTGGACAGGGTCTCCCGCTTGCCATTCAGCTCGTCGCGGCCGAAGGCCAAGACCATCAGCTATTGGCCTTAGGTGGGAAAATTGAGTCTTTGTTAGCAAAGGGCTAGGCCGTTTGACAGCAGTAACTGAAAAAGCCATAATGTCGGGCTTGGGGGCTGGTAGCTCAGTTGGTTAGAGCAGCGGACTTTTAATCCGTTGGTCGCGAGTTCGAGTCTCGCCCAGCCCACCAAGATCATTAATAAAATAAATGACCTGCATCTACGTAGGTCATTTTTTTTGCCTAAAACTTCACTGCGCATCGTCTACGCACTTTTCCACTTTTTCTTGTCCATTTTTGGCAGCTAACGTAAGCTAAATGAACTGCTTACGCACGGGCAAAAATTGCATGAATATGTTTCTAAAATCACAGCATTAGAGTCCTTGGCAATATCTATTACCATCCAGGACAAATGGGCTTTACTCTATAAATTATGTAGCTGATCAAGACTGGGCATTGCAAAAACTTAGGTTTCTAGAAGTGCAGCTGAATCATATTTATCTGATACATTGTCAAATATGTATTATTACTAGCTTGCGGCATATCAAACTTGAGCGCATTTTTTAAAAAAATGGTTAATCTTAAAATTAATAAAAATAAACCTTATCCAGGAATTGTCGTCTTTGGTCAAATTTTCCTATGGATATGTCTATATGCGACTACTGCAACATTTTTAGATAAATATTTTTCTGGATCCGCAGGAGAGAGCCCTATTTGGATTCCCTCGGGAATAGGTTTGGCTATTTTATTTATTTATGGTGTTCGCTTCTGGCCGGCAATCCTTATCGCTGCAACCCTGGGTGAAGTGGGTGGCGGTCACCCATTGATTCAATCTATGTTTTTTGCACTTGGGGCGCTCATAGGAAATTTATTTGCTTATTATTCCCTAAAGCTACTTCACATTGATCGTAATATAAAAAAAATAAAAGATTATTTGCTTTTTGTTTTAGCTTCCGCATTCGCCGCATTGATTTCGGCTTTTATAAATGTTCAAAATTTAAAAATTAGTGGTTCAGTTTTACCAGATATCTATTCTATTTTTACAGAATGGTACATCGGAGATTTTTTTGGGATGGCTTTTGTTGCGCCCATCATACTTATCTTACGACAGCCTTGGCCAAAATGGACAGACTTAAAAAAAGCCATTTTTGTAATATTGACACTATTAATATTTTTCTTTGGCCAAATGGTATTTTTCGGTTGGTTCTCTGAATTCATAAATTTTACTGATCGCGCAACATTAATATTCTTTGCAGTGGCGATAATGGCTTTTTATTTTGGCCGACATGGTGCTAGCTTAATTTATGCCCTTGTTCTAGTGCAGTCCACTTTAAGCACCGTGTATGGAAATGGATTTTTCGGCCCAGACATGATGGCACAACCCGGCCCAATGTATATATGGGTTTACTTGGGAACAATGTCCATAGTAGGACTTTTTATTAGCCTGGCAGTTAAAAGTTTTGAGTCTAAAAATGAAGAGCTAAAGGAAATAGCTGATCAGATTTTAAAAACTGAAGGTTATTTCAAGGAGATGGTGACTAGTACTCCTATCGTTATTCTGGCGTTCGAATTAATTTCTCAAAAAATAGAATTCGTTAATCCCTTTTGCAAAAAAATATTAGGTTATAGCGAAGCTGATATTACAAATACTTCTGCTTGGTGGCGCTTAATTTTTCCTGATGAGTCTTATAGAGATAAAGCCCTCAAGTCTCTTAATGTGACATCGCAAGATGGAAGAGTGAGCACGGCTATGAGTACCCCCATTGACGTGGAGATGAGATGTTTTGATGGCTCTTTCAAAACGATCAACTTGGGTATTTATTTTACAAACAGTAATGTTGTTTTATATGGACAAGATGTTACTGATCAGAAAAAAACTGAAAATTTATTAAAAGTAACATCTGTGGTGCACCAAGCGATGGGGGAAGCAGTAGTTGTTCTCGATGAAAATGACAATATTAAGATTGTCAACGAAGCATTCAGAACACTGACTCAATTTACAGAAGATGAATTAGTGGGGCAGACTTTTTTCGACTATCTTCAACCCGCTGAGTCTTCAGCATCCTTGCATAACGAAATTTTCTCTTCAATTAATTCTCTCGGAAAATGGGAAGGGCAGTTATTAGTCGTCACTAAAGATGGTGCTAAATTTCCTCGTTACGTTTCGTTGCATTCTGTACTCAATGAGAGTGGTTCTATTTTTCAGAAAGTCGCCCTCATTTCAGAAGTTACCGATTTACGAAAATCACAAGAATTAATTTTCAGCCAAGCAAACTTTGATCCTTTAACGCAGTTACCAAATCGTCGACTTTTCTTGGAGTATTTAGATAAGTCAATTAGTGATGCGCAGATTCGCAAAGAAATTGTTGCCGTTGTTTATTTAGATATCGATAATTTTAAAGGTGTAAACGACAGCCGCGGCCATGACTTTGGGGATCAATTACTCGTTATATTTGCTAAACGCCTTAGAGATGTTTTGCGAACATATGATGTAGTTTCACGTATTGGTGGCGACGAGTTTATCCTGCTTCTTAAGAATATTAATACCCGCGAAGAGGTCGAAGCCTTGATGCAGCGCATCACCTCTAGACTTTCAGACTCCTTCACGATTAACAATGAAGTTATCTACACTACCACTAGTCTAGGCGTAGCTCTTTTTCCAGAGCACTCGGTTCACCCAAAGTCACTTTTACTTGCAGCAGATCAAGCGATGTATGTTGCCAAGTCACTCGGGCGTAATAACTTTCAGTTTTTTTCAAGCGCTTTAAAAGATGAAGCACACTACCTTGCCGGGATGCTTTCAGATTTGCGCCAAGCAATGGAACTCAATCAATTCGAATTGTTTTATCAACCGATTGTGGATGTACATACCCATGCTATTTTGCATGCTGAGGCGCTATTAAGATGGCGCAAAAGTTCAGGCGAAGTGGTGTTGCCCGGTAGCTTTATTGATGAATCCGAGGAGTCCGGGTTCATTATAGAAATAGGCGAGTGGGTATTTCAGCAGACGCTTAAATTTCTTTCTTCCATCCAATATGATGCTAACTTTTCAATAGCAATTAATGTCTCTGCTTTGCAATTCAACTCTTCTCTGCACTCAGCGGCTGACTGGCTAAGTCGTATGAGTGCAATGGGTATAGATCCAAAACATATCACTCTTGAAATTACAGAAAGAATTATGCTTCAACGTTCAGAGAGAGTGCTCAGCAAGGTCGCTGCGCTTCAAGAGGCTGGCTGCAAATTCAGTATTGATGATTTTGGAACGGGCTACTCCTCGATCGGTGCTTTAAAGAACTTTAAATTTGATTACGTAAAAATTGATAGTGCATTTATTAAGGATTTAACTAAAGAAGGTCCGGATAGCACGATGACTCTTGCTATGATTTCTATGGCGAAAGCTCTAGGTTTGAAGTCGATTGCAGAGGGGGTGGAAACGTCTGAACAAGCGAGAATATTGCAGGTGATGAATTGTGATCTCGGGCAAGGTTACTTTTATAAAGAGCCCGTTCCTCAAGAAGAGTTTAGGATGCTGCTTGCGGGTGCAAATAAAGAGAAGAGTTAGTTTCTTACGATTCATGCTGTTGTCATTTAGACAGCCGTCCTAATTTAATGTCCAAACGGGTGCGACTTTAAACATTAGTTCTGAATAAAAATGTATAAAATCTGTTGCAATTAGACAACTATATGTCTAATTGCAATTTTTTTTGAATTAAGTCTGTCTAAATAGCGGGTAGTCCTGTATAAATGACCTCCCCGCAGATCTTTTGCAATTGGACAGGTGCTTAATGATTTCTAGTAAGGCGCTAATCGACCAAACTGGTTTATCGCGCGCAACCCTAAACAACTACATACAGCTAGGCATATTGCCTAAGCCTGTCGTGCAGTCTTTTGCCGCAGATTCTGGGGAGGGTGGGGCGCGCGTGTTGGGCTTCTTTCCAGAAGATACTTTGGAGCGTTTGCAGGCCGTGCAGGCTTTGAAAGGTCAAGGCCTTTCTATGAGTCAAATCGCAGAGCGTTTGCAGCAAACTGACGCTTTGTTGGAAGTGACTGAATCAGTTTCTAAAAATCATAGCCGACAGCGCACAGCGATAAAGTCAGAAAAATTGAACAATGAGCCTGCTGATCGAAAACCTACTTCAGACGAAGGTCGAATCAATTTATCGCTAGAGCACCTCCCGCATCCTGCTTATATGTTGAATTACAACTTAGAGCTAACGTGGTTGAATGAGGCCGCACGTAAGGAATTATTCGGTTTTGATGCGCCCCCAGCACGCAGTAATGAGCGTAACTTATTGGAGCTCATTTCTCGTCCTGAATCCCGCTTAACTTTAAACGAGCAACGTTCTTTAACTACTTTACATTTGCAGCTTGCTAGCTCGCGTATTTCTTATGAAGCATTGCATCATTTAGTTGAGGCAGCTGATATTGATTTATTGCCATTGCTTGAGGAAGTGTTGTTTCAAGAAAAAAGTAATGACAATACTATTTTTGAAACTGAATATTTCAGAAAAGATAAAGCAGGCGAAAGCTGTGCCTATCGAGTGTATGCCGTTTATTTTCGCGAAGGGATTTTAGTCGTTCATGAGCCTAGTCGAGATCGGGTTGATGATTTGCTTAGTTTTCTAGGTAGGCGTGATCAGGTCATTCGTAGTTTATTAAACAAGCGTTTACCAGTGCTAACACCGTTGGCTGTTTTAGTGGCAGACTTGCAGCATTCAATGCGCATTTGCTCTGAACTTCCCCCCGATGAATACTTTGCGCTCATTAATCAAATATGGGCGACGATGAGCCCGATTTTACGTAAATATACTGGGACACATGGTAAGCATGTGGGAGATGGAGTGGTTTACTATTTCTTTCCGCAGCCAGAGAGTAATTATTTATTTAATGCTGTTTTATGTGCAAATGAGTTGCGTATTGCGATGCGTAAAATTAGCGCTGAATGGCAGGCTCGAAAGTCGTGGTTCACTGAGCTACAGCTAAATATTGGCATACATGAGGGGCAAGAGTGGTTGGGTACATTCCAGTCTGCCAACCATATAGAGTTTTCTGTTTTAGGAAATACTATTAATCAAGCCTCACGTCTCAGTGATTTTGCAAGACATGGCAGTATATGGGCGACTAAAAATTTAATAGCAAGATTGACTCCGGAAGAACGCAGCAAAATTGAGTTTGGCGTATCAAGAAAAAGTCACGAGGATGAAGTTCGATTCATCCCATCTACATACGCTCAGATAGATTCTATTATTAATCTAAGTCTTGATAAGTATGAAAAGTTACGTGAGATCGGTCAATTAGCTGTTGCCGAGATTCGTCAAGTGGGTGCAAGCAGACTGTATTAATAAATTTATTATGTGGCTTTGAAAGACTGAATAGCTTTAATTCAAGGGTAGGGGACGTTCTTGATAGCCAGGAATCATTTTGATATTTATTGAATCAATTTGCTGGTCGTCTAAGAATTTATGAGCATATTCTTCGTATACTTTTTCCCATATAAAAATATCGAATAGATCTGGGTCAATATGACCATTCAATTTCATTTCCCCTAAAATGTGTAAAGACTCACTAAGTGTTTTTCCCTTTTTATAGGGCCTGTCTTTTGCTGTCAGCGCTTCAAAAATATCGGCAATACCCATACAACGTGCTTGAATAGACATTTCTTCTCGCGTCAGACCTTTGGGGTAACCTTTTCCATCCATGCGCTCATGATGGCCTCCTGCATATTCCGGCACATTCCTGAGATGTTTAGGCCAAGGTAATTGTTCGAGCATACTAATAGTCGAGACAATATGATGATTAATAATTTTTCGTTCGTCTGTTGTCAATGTCCCATAACGAATAGTTAGATTATGAATTTCATCTGAGCTTAGATAAGGTTGTTGACAGCCATTTTTATCGAACCAATAATAACTTTCAGCAATCTGATGAATGCGCTCAATATCTTCATCTTTCATTTTCTCAACACCAATATTGCACTGATAAATAAATTGAGAATCAGCGATAAGTTGTTGTCGCTTAATTAAGGCTTCTTGAGAGGTGAGCGCATTATTTATTTCTAGTAACTGAATATCGCGAATTATAATTTCTGTACGCATTTCAACTAAATTAACGCGATCAAATATCTTTTCAAGCTTAGTGGCTTTATCAATGACATGAACGGGCGTAGTGATCTTGCCACAATCATGAAGTAGACCCGCTATTTTGAGTTCATAACGATCGGCTGCCGCTAGTTTGAAAGAACTCATCGGGCCAACATTGCATCGATCAACTGCATCAGCCAGCATCAATGTTAAATCTGGTACTCGGTTGCAATGACCTCCGGTGTACGGAGATTTGTCATCAATTGCTTGATTTATCAGATTGATGAGCGACTCAAATAATTCCTCTAAACGATCGATTAGTAATCGATTCGTAAGAGCAATTGCAGCGAGAGAAGTCAACGCTTCAACGATTTTTTGATTTTTTTCTGAAAAAGGAATGATCTCATTTGTGACGAGATCATAGGCATTAATGAGTTGCAAAACCCCAAGAACTTCAGTTTCATGATTGTTCATGGGGACTGTCAAAAATGATTTAGATCGATAGTTATTTTTTTGATCGAATAATCTTGTACCTGAAAAATCAAACTCGTGACTTGTGTAGCTGTCAGGAATATTGATTGTTTTTGCTTGATGAACGGCGTTACACACTACGCTGGATAAGTTGGGTTTTCCATCTTCAAGGAAGAGTGGAATGTTGCTTGAAAAGATTAACTGTTCTTTATTACTTTTTTCTGCTGTTGGTACGGCATTAATGGACTTGTTACTTTTTCCACCAAGGTACAACCCCATACTTTTATTGTGAACAATTTCAAATTTAAGGTGTGTATTGTCTTCAAGAATATAAAGGCTTCCTGCGTCTGCATTTGTAAAGCGCATGGCCGTTTGTAATATCTCTTCTAAAAGAGTAGCGGTGTCTTTTTCGCTAGAGAGAGAGACGCTAATCTGTAATAGGTCCTCTAGGGCAGTTTTTTGTTTCAAATGCTTTATTCGATCTATAAGTTAGAGGCCGTCTTATTATTACGGGCAAGCTTTTAAATTCATATAGTACATAAGCACTATATTGGTTAGTATGCTCTCACTATGCTTAATATGGCTTGCTACCATTGGTTCGGAATATTAATTCAGCTTTAATAACACTCCGTGTCTATTGGTAACGAATGCGTGCTTTTCAATTCAAGTTCGCTCAAGTTGAGCATCATGACAACAAAACTTCTCATCCTTGTGTGGGTGTGTTTTGCCGTCTTATCCGGATGTACGACTCCAATAAAAAAAGAGGGAGATCCTCCCAAGGGGCCGTCATACGTTGGTCCCTTACCTGATAGTTTTAAAACTCCCGTTGATGAGAACTTACCAAGACCTAAAGAGCTCTGGTGGAAGGAGTTTGGTAATGATGAGCTCAACAAGTTTGTTGAAACAGCCCTTACTAATAATTACGATCTAAAAATTGCGATTGCAAGGGTGGCGCAAACTCGTGCCCAAGCGAACATAGTCAAGTCGGCTCAATACCCGACGTTAGACGCCAATGTTCGATATAACAATCAAGCACCTACACCTGGCCCTGGCTATGCAAGTAGCCGATCTCAATGGGGATCTCAGCCTTTATGGCAGGTTGGCGCCTTAGTGAGTTATGAAGTGAACTTATGGGGTAAGCAAGGGTTCGACACCCAATCTGCATTCTCTCAAGCATTAGCGAGTGAGTTCAATCGTCAGGCTGTGGCTTTGAGTTTAGTGGGTGATGTTATTTCGGTTTATTTTCAAGTGATCTCACTAAATGAACGAATTGGGGTCAGTGAGCAAAATTTAGATGTAATTCGAAAAGTGAGTCGAGGACTTGAAAGAAGGGTGCAGTTGGGAGACGCAACTGTAGTTGACCTTTCGCAGCAATTAATTCTTCAAAACAATACAGATGCATACATTACGGGCTTAAAGTCTCAAAAGGAAAGGGCTTTAAATCGTTTGGCCGCACTTATGGGCTTAACTTCATCTGCTCTTCGCATTAAAACAAAATCTTTAGAAAGCTTTCATGCCTCTGTTGTTTCTCCGGGGTTGCCGTCAGATTTGCTTTGTAGAAGACCTGATATTCGACGGGCAGAAGCATCTTTAGAAAGTGCTGAGGCTGATCTTTATGCAGCACGAGCAAATTTATTTCCAAGTTTTGCAATAACTGGCGGCGGTGGCTTCGGAAGTTTTTTGCTGTCTACGCTTACTATGCCCCAAAGCTTGTTCTTTAACATTAGCAACAGCCTAGTTCAGAGTATTTTTGATGCAGGAAGGAGGCGCTCTCAAATTCAATTAGCTAGTGCTAAGAATTTAGAACTATTGGAAGCCTATGCCAATACAGTAGTTGCCGCGATGCGGGACGTGGAGGATGGGCTTTCGGGAGTGGCTTTAACGGCTCAGCAATATGCTACGTTGAACGAGTCACGCATCCGCGCCAAACGGTTGGCTGACATGAGTGCTTTGCTGGTGGAACGTGGTGGTATGGATTACGTCCAGCTCTACGAGATACAGAAAATAGTGATTTCTTCTGAAGATGCTGCAATTACGGCAAGAGGCGATCAATTAACCGCTTCTGTGAATTTATATAAAGCAATTGGTGGCGGATTTAAGTTAGGAGAGGATCCATGCTTGGGCGGTACCCGCTTACCCGCTGCAAATGCTGAGTGGGTAGAAAAAGCCAAGTCAAGGGATTCAGTATTTGGCAGTAAACCGGATTTAGTAATAAATCCCTCTGGCCAAGCTAGCTACAGAGGCAGTAAAACACCGTTACCTGGAAGTGGCATAGGGGCATTACAGTCACCTATCTCAGATATTCTCAAATCACAAGTGCCTGCAGTCGAGGCAATCAAATGATCAGTGATATTTGGGGCTTGATTGTTTCAGGTGTCAAGGCTCTGGTGCACGGTGCTCGGGCGCTGGGGCTTAGCGGTATTAAAAATTTGGTGTCGCTCAGCGGGAGCATTCAGCGCGGAGCGCTACACATATTCGGATTGATCTGGGCAGGTGCTCAAGCGCTCGCGGGTAGCGGCAAAGCATTTTGTGTGGCCGCGATTGCCTCAGCTATAACTGGCGCTGCGAGACTCGGTCAGGTACTTGTGCTCGTGGGAAATCTCGTTCGGTCCGTTATTGGCTCCGGTGTCAAAGCGGTCGGTGTTGGAATACAGGCGATCGCTAGTGGAATCCAAGCGCTCGGTCGCGGAGCTCAGGCAGTCGGTCGTGGTGTTCAGGCGTTGGGACGCAGTGCTGTGCAAGCTG
>CAWUWN010000051.1:0-7936 GCA_963926265.1 uncultured Burkholderiaceae bacterium | reverse complement strand
TCTCGACGGTGCCTCCTGGCACGGTGCTCGATGATGACCGTACGCTGAGCGTGAGTAGTTTTGCGGTAAACGAAGGCTCGCCGTATGCGGTGTTTACGGTGAGTGGCGCGCCTAATCAAATCGTTACATTAGCCTTGACCGATGGAACTGCCACATCTTCTGATTACGGTAGTCTCCTGCAGTATTCGGTGGATGGCGGCTCAACCTGGGTGACTTACACAGGTGGAAACATTACGCTCAGCGCATCTAATGGAACCATGCTGGTTCGTACGCCGATTAATCAAGACACTACGAATGAGCCTGATGAAACGTTCAGTCTGAAAGTGACGAATACGGGTGGCAGTATTTTTGAAGGTATCGCGACCATTCAGGATGATGGTAACGGGACAGTCTTTAACGACGACGGCACAGAGAATACTCAGGCGATCAGGGATGATGACAGAGTGATTTCTCTGCCAACAATCACGCTTAGTAGCCTGACGGTCAGTGAAGCGGCACCATTTGCAAACTTTACCGTGACGCTTTCAAGTGCTACTGCTTCTGACATCAGCTTCAATCCTGTTCTTACGAGCGGCACAGCGATTGCCGGCACGGATACAGGCGCAATCTTGCAGTATTTCAACGGATCTAATTGGATTGACGTTGACTCAGGTGGTGTGACGATTCAAGCAGGTCAACGCATTGTAAACATGCGTTTTGCACTTGTTCAGGATAGTGACTTTAATGAAGGCACTGAAAATGTCTTTGTGAGCACGGGTGCTGTAGTAGGCGTTCAAAATGCCTCAGGGGCCACTGGCATCATCAATATCACCGACGTCGAATCGCTTCGCG
This sequence comes from uncultured Burkholderiaceae bacterium, assembly GCA_963926265.1. Taxonomy (GTDB): domain Bacteria; phylum Pseudomonadota; class Gammaproteobacteria; order Burkholderiales; family Burkholderiaceae_B; genus Zwartia. Next base: position 7,105 of record CAWUWN010000051.1, on the reverse strand, counting down.
ATCCAGTTATTACTGATGTATTAGAAACACCGACTGATCCAACACCTTTTGACTTACTGACTGCCAAAGGTGATGACCAACTCGTGACGGTGGTGGGTGAAAGTGCCAGCTTGGTGACGCTGTTTAGTATGTTCGACGGCGGCTATACCCAAGTTACTGGGGTGTCTTACGTCACAACAGAAATCTCGCCAGGACTGTATGTCCTAAACTTCACAGGAAGCTTGATTGAAGCGGGCGAGTATGTGGTCAAGCTCTCTAAGCAGAACTACGAGAGCAATTATTCCAATAGCTTCACAGTTGATAGTAGGCCTGGCTTGTATGACATCGCAGGTCTGCGCAAGAACGTTCTCGTCACGATCTCTGGATTAGACGCGACGGAGCAGGTCACCGAGGGTGGTGTTGGCGGAATGGATCAGAACCGCTTCCCGAGCTTTTGGAATGGCACGAATTGGCTTGATTCTGACGGGCAAGTGATTCGCTTTAATGTCGACGCACTATTGCTTTTTGATCCTAACATATTACCTGATGCGGTCTCGGTTACGAAAACAGTTGAAAGTGGCTCTTCACTGACGCTGAATACGCGAACCGGTCTGTATATCTACAACCCCTCCGAGACTGCAACAATCGATATATTTACGCTGACAGCCTCTGACGGCAACAAGGGCTCAACGCTGACGTTAACGTTTGATGCAAAAGACACCTTGGATCGTGATGGCATTTCTGGCGCTGTTGAGTCAAGATTGTCTGATCTAGTGCAGGGTGGTTCAGGTGGTGATCTCAATAACGACGGTATTCGTGATGAGCTTCAAAATGCGGTCACCACCTTAGCTTGGATCACCTTTAATGACTTCAATGCTGGCATTAATGGCTCACTCAACGAAACAAAGCCAATCATTACTTTGCAAGTCGTTGATTCGTTGCTGGGCAATCGGATTGATGCTTCTTCACAGTTAGCAAATGTGAGCGTATTGAGTGAGTTTGATGAGGCCGTAGGGGGATCAAAACCCGAAAATGCGAGATGGGATCCTATTCAGTTTTCCATTGATCCTTTGCAGAGTATGGGACTCTTGGATGCAGATCCTAATCGCGAGGGAGTGCAGTTACGGACTATGATTGATATTTCCCGCTCTGATGTTGCAGAGGGTGGTTTTAACGCCTACATGAAGTACGTCCCTCAGGCGACAATTGATTCCTATGCATTAGCTGGTATTGCCCTGACAGATCTTGATGGTGCGATAGTCACGAATGCCGGATGGTATGACTTTACCCAGAGAACGGCGGGTGGCGACGGTGCGCGTTTCGTTGTAGAAAATGGGCAAATTGTTGCGATTGAGGTTACGTTCACCGATAACAAATTTGGTGACAACGATGTGATCGTCAATCGGATCAAAGATCCAGGCGTGCCGGTGAGTGTTGCTGCCGTGGCGCCGCCCGCGCCCGCGTCAGTGTCAGCGCCCGCGTCAGTGTCAGTGTCAGTGTCAGTGTCAGTGCCGGAGCCTGTAATGGACCCCGCTGTTATTGCAGCCGGTGAGCTAACCGCGTCGAAGCAGGCAATCGGTATAATGGGTTATCCACCGCGTCTCATCCCCTCAGCCCTTGTAATGGATTACTTCAAATGGAGTGAAGTTCTTTATTCGGAGACGAAATCTGATTTGATGGGCGGTAGTTACGCCAATCGCGAGCAATTCGTCGAGCCTTCGCTGAACAACACTTCATTAAAGACCGAAGCGCCTCTTGAGACTGCAAAGCCACAAGCGTTTGTGCCGGACACGCTTCCACTGCGTAACGTTGTGACGCCTCCAGAGTTATTGGCTTCCTCTGGTAAGGCAATTTTCTATGAATTGCCAGCGGGCGTGTTCAGTGGTGGCACAGGTGCGATCAAGCTTGTAGCGATGCTGCAAGATGGCTCGGCGCTTCCTGAGTGGATTAAGTTTGATCCAGTGAAGGGGACGTTTACGGTCAGTGTGCCGCGTGAACATATTGGTCCTCTCGAGATTAAGATTGAGGCAACTGATAGCAAAGGTGAAAAGGCGCAGACAATCTTGAAAATCCAAGGGCGCAGTCAAGCGGTAGGTTTTGTGGGTAAGCCCTCGATCACGCTACAATTTGATGAGGTTTTGCAACGAAGCGCTTAATAGATGACCCCACCCTCAAGTTCCCGGCAACCGCCTGCTCTGCAGAGTTTTCTTGACTTAGCCAGGCGCGCCCGTCGGGCCGAGTCAGCTGCCGAGTTGCAGTTCATGCTGGTGAACGAGACGTTCAATCTTGCACCCTATCAACTCGCTGTGTTTTGGTCTGACGCTGACGGGGTTGTAAGTCAGTCGGGGGTGTCGAGTGTCGATCGGCAGTCTTCTTTTGTGCTCTGGTTGAACGGCGTCATTAAAAAGCTTTCTGAGAGCCCTGAAACGGCACTTGTGCAGCCAGAAATGTTGAGTGATGGCCAAGCAGAGGAGTGGACCGAGTGGCTCCCTGCTTCGGCGGTTTGGCTGCCCATCAACTCTGTAAATAATGGTAAGGCAGGGTTGCTGCTGTGCAGAGAGGATCCTTGGACAACACAAGACATTGCCTTGCTTCAGGAGTGGTGCGAAGTCTGGCAGCACGCCTGGGTCAGGTTCAGTGCGCTGTCCATGCGCAAGTCTGTGTTGAAAAAGCTCACTCAAACGGGCTACGCCATCCCGTCGGTCACAGGATCTGGTCATTTTTTACGGGACTTAGGTAGGGGCTTAGTATTTTGTCTCTCTCGCATCTTAAACCCGCTCTCTTGGTTTAGAGGGCTGGCTTTTATATTTAAATCTTTATGGCGTGGTTTAGTTTGGTTGGTACGCCTAGGGCTGGTGGGGTTATTACGTTGCATATTGCAACTGATCAAAAGCCTCTGGACGGTTAAGCGACGACGCAACACCTTGCTAGTTTTGCTCATCGTGTTTTTCCCGGTTCGACTCACGGTGCTCGCACCTGCAGAACTTGTGCCTGAAAATCCCGCCGTCATCCGCGTACCGATTGAAGGCGTCATTGAAGAGTTTTTTGTGAAACCCAACGAGGCTGTTCAGGTTGGACAGCTATTGTTTAGGCTCGACCTCACTTCTCTTATCAGCAAACTACAAATATCCCAGCAAGAAATGCAGATTGCGCAAGCTGAGTATCGCCAAAGTTCTTTGCAGTCTCTGACGGATCCTAAGAGCCGAACGGTCTTGACCGCGCAAGAGGGTAGGGCCGCTGAGAAAAAGCTGGAAACGGATTACCTGAAGTTGTTGCTCGACAAAGCGCAAATTAAGGCGCCGCGGGCAGGGGTTGCGATCTTTGACGATCCTTCAGAGTGGCTTGGTAAGCCTGTCGTCGCGGGCGAAAAGATTATGGTCGTTGCAACAGAAAGTAAGGCGGAAATTGAAGTCTGGATCCCTTTGAACGAGGCGATCGACTTGCCGCCTAACGCGAGCATCTCGATGTATCTTAATACCACACCGTTATCGCCCGTGACGGGCAAGATCCGGTACATGGGACACGATGCGATTCAGCGGCCCGATGGTAGCTTCGCGTATCGCATGCGTGCGACGATTGATGAAACGAACCCAGCGGCAAGAATTGGTTTGCGCGGGACCGCGAGGCTCTCAGGGCAATATGTGCCATTTTCGTACTGGATCTTGCGCAAGCCTTTGGTTGCGCTCAGACAGTTCGTTGGTATTTAGACTGCTCGGAGCAACGAGATGACCCCTCATTCCTTCGATGCGACGCTGCAAGATGCATCCCAAGAGAGGGTGTGGCCAGTGCTACGGCAGGAGCTCACCATCCATCGAGGTCCGCCGGATGAGCATGGTGCCTCCACATGGACGTTGCATGATCCTGTACGTAACCAGTATTTTTCACTGGACTGGATCGCTTTTAACATCGTGAGTCGCTGGCATCTCGGTGGGGTTGAACCGATTAAAGCAGCGGTTCAACGGGCCACGCCCATCCATATTGAAGATCAAGATATACAGTCGGTCATGGAGTTTCTTGAGTCGAGTGAGCTGATCCAGCGGCACGACGCGAAGGCCTCGGCGTGGTTGACTGAGAAAAGCCTGAAGCAATCGAAAAGTTTGATGACCGGATTGCTGCACGGCTACCTGTTCTTTCGGGTGCCTTTGTTTAAGCCTGACGCGCTGTTGTCGCGCTTAGCGCCAAAGATTGGATTTTTTTACACGCCGTTTTTCTTCAAACTGACGCTCGTTATTTTTCTCTTTGGTCTGTGGGGTGTGACGAGCCAGTGGTCCGCCTTTTCTTCTACCCTCGTTGATACTTTTAGCTGGAATGGACTCGCGGGCTATGCAGGTGCCTTGGTTGCAGTGAAAATTTTGCATGAGTTTGGACATGCGTTGACTGCCAAAAGAATGGGATGTCGCGTGCCGACAATGGGCGTGGCATTTCTACTCATGTTTCCCATGGCGTATACGGATGTGACGGAATCGTGGAAACTGGATTCGCATAAAAAAAGATTCAGAATTGCCGGCGCCGGTATCACGACTGAAATGCTGATTGCAGTCTGGATGCTGTTTATTTGGACGCTCCTGCCTGAGGGGAATTGGCGTGGCGTGGCGTTTTTCTTGGCTACGACGTCGATTATGGCCACACTTGCCATTAATGCCAGTCCGTTCATGCGCTTTGACGGGTATTTTTTATTAAGCGATTTTGTCGGGATGCCTAATTTGCACCAGCGTTCTTTTGCGCTGGGTAAATGGTGGTTGCGTGAGCGACTATTCAAATTTGGTGATGAGCCGCCAGAGCATTTTCCGCAAGATAAGGTGCGCTTACTGGTGCTGTTTGCCTTTGCGGTATGGATTTACCGCTTTATTATTTTTCTTGGTATTGCAGTACTTATTTATCATTATTTTTTTAAGGCCTTAGGCATCTTTTTGTTTGTGGTCGAAATCTGGTTTTTTCTTGCCAGACCGATTTGGGTTGAGTTGAAAGTTTGGTTGAAACGTAAAGATGAGATTCGACCAAAGTTTAAGACGCGTCCCGCTTATTACTTACTCTGGGGATTGCTTATTTTCTTTGTGGTTCCGTTTGATGTAACGGTCAATACACAGGGCATGTTAAAGCCAGAAAATAGCTTTAATTTTATTGCGAGCGTCCCGGCGCAAATTGTGTCTGATATTCCTAAAGTGACGACGCGTCTGTCTGCGGGGCAAGTCCTGATGGAACTGAACTCCCCAGAGTTGATACAAAAGACGAGCCTTGCACGTATGCGGATTGATTCGCTCAACAAACAGGTGGGTTCCGCAGGATTTTTGTCTGAAACCAAGGCACAGCATGCTATTTTGCGTGAGCAGTTAACCAATGCGCAAAAGGTTCTTGAGGGGCATTTGAATGAGCTACGCAGGCTGGCACCGATTGCGCCTTTTGACGGCGAAATTGCAGAGGTGCAACAAGATATCCAGGTTGGAGACTGGGTGCCTCGTGGCTCGTCATTACTGACGTTTATTAATAATGAACGTTGGGTCGTGGATTGCTACGTAGATGAGTCTGATCTTGAGCGTATTGCCGTGGGTAATTGGGGCCGCTTTATTCCGGATACGCCCGAGTTGCAGGCGCATACTTTAAAAGTGATTGCGATTGATAAAGACCGCAGTCGCTCCTTGCCCGACCCACAGCTTGGTACTGCGGCTGGCGGTCATATTTTGGTGCGGGAGCAAAAAAATTTCTTGATTCCGGAGCGTGCGATTTACCGAGTACGCCTAGAGGTTCAAGATCACCAAGGTAAGGTTGAGACCGGCCATTTGCGGGGAAGTGTGGTGATTCTTGGTTGGCCGCAGTCTATTTTTGGTGAGTTTTTGCGGGGCAGTGCCGGGACGTTAATTAGAGAGATTGGCTTTTGAGGTTGAAGCCATGTTCAGGTATGTGCAAACCTGACTGTATTACGTCCTGCATTTTTAGCCTCGTAAAGTGCGCTGTTGATCCGGCCGATCCAGCTGTCAACCGATTCCTTTGCATGGTAAGTCGCCACGCCAAAGTTCGACGTTGTGAAGCCTACATCGGTAATTTCGTGATTGGCAAAAGTTTTCCGTAACTTTTCAGCCACGAGCATGGCTTCTTGTGCTCCCGTATGGGGTTGAAGAATCATAAACTCTTCTCCAACCCAGCGGCATGGTAAATCTGTAGCACGGATTTTTTGACGAACTAGATTACTGAGCTCGACTAAGACCTGATCACCCGCGAGGTGGTGGAGGTATCATTCAAAGCTTGAAGTGATCAATGTCAAACAGTAGCAGCGAGAGGGGCTACCCATAGTGATCGGACATCGACATTTCGTGCGTGATGCGGTCTTCGAAATGTCGACGATTAGACAGGTTGGTCAAGGCATCGGTTGTAGCTTAATGATTAAGCTTTGCATTCGCTGCTGCCAAGGCGCGGTTCAATTCTTCGGCGGCTTCTGTGGCTTGTTTTAGTTCGTTCTCATAGCGTTTGTGTTGATGAATATCCCGTCCGACCCCGATGATCGTCGAGGGGCGATTTTCCTCATGAACAATAGGACCGATATTCGATGATTGACAGAGCCATCGCCTATCGCTATGGTGAACACGATACTCAATTTCGGTCACGCGATTACCCTGCAGGGAGGAGGCAAAGGATTCGAGTGCTGAGGGCAGGTCGCGGGGATGTAAGACTTCAGAAAAGGGTTTATTGAGCAGCGTAGCGGGATCAGCACCAAAGATAGTCTGGTAATTGGGGGAAATGTAAGTGAAGTGACCGTGGAGATCGATCGTGTAGATAATATCGTTCGCGCCCTCGACGAAACTGCGAAACTGCGAAACTGTGAAACTGCTTTTCGCTCTCAACGCGTTTATTTGCAAGGTATTTGCTGTCGGTAATGTCGGTAAAAGTGAGTAGTAAACGCGTTTGGAACACAGAGGTTTGTATGACCACGTCTCGATAAGAGTGATCTTTGCAGCGAAGATGAGACTCACGATTCGGTACAAGTGACCAATTGTTGATCGTTGCATTGACATCGGCCTGCCATGATTCGAGAGTCCTGGATCGGTGAGCATGATGAGCTCTCGCAAGTTCGTCAATGCGGTTTGGCAGGGGTCTCGCGTGCCACGGTCTATGCTCATCAGAAGCCCGTGCC
>CAWUWN010000050.1:0-42588 GCA_963926265.1 uncultured Burkholderiaceae bacterium | reverse complement strand
TGTGTTTGAGAAAGCTACAGATCAGTATATTGCTATCCTGTCAGTCATGATTGGCTATGTGCTGGGCAATTTTGGCTTTATTCAGCTTCGTCTCGAAAAGCTTTGGGAAAAGAAAAAAGCGGTGGATATGCAGCTGTTTGCTACGCAGAGTCAAAATAGAACCCTTGGGGATATTCTTGAAGAAAAGAATTCTCTCATGCGTACCCTCTCCTTATCTGCAAAAGCAAATGCTATGGGTACGATGTTAGGTGCGATTGCGCATGAGATCAATCAGCCTCTTGGAGCGATACGAATCAATACTGAGTTGCTGATGGCCTTGAATCGCAGAGCAGAGGATCGCGAGGGTATGAAAGAGTTGCTAGGACATATTTTGCAGGATAACAAACGCGCTGAAATGGTCGTATCGAGTTTACGTAAGTTTTTTATAAAGGGTTCGGGTGAGTTTACGTCAATTGACTTCAGTGAATTGGTCAGGGATGCGTACCGTATCTTATTGCCTGAAGCGCGTCTGCGACAGGTCAATGTACATTTAGAGATAGAGCCTTATTTGTGGGTAAAAGCAGATCAAAATCAGCTGCAAATGGTTGTGCTGAATCTTATCAATAATGCGATGGACGCATTAGAGTCTCTCACGATTGAGAAAAATATTTTTATTCAGTTAAGTCAGGTAGAAAAAAATGTCGTGCTTGAGGTAAAGGATAACGGACTTAGTTTGTCAGAGGGGCAGGCCGCAATAATCTTTGAGCTATTTAGTACAAGTAAAGAGAAAGGAATGGGGATTGGTCTTTGGCTGAGCCGAGCCATCATGGACTCACATGAGGGCTCGATTAAGTATTTAAAAGGATCGGCGAACGACACCATATTTCAAATCTCGCTCCCAGTCTATGGGCATCCTAAGTTGCTGATGTGAGTGCGTGTCCTTTTTTATTCAGCGTAGTTCAAAGAGCTCTTGATGAAAGCGGCGACTGCGTAAGCCTTTTCTTAACAGACCACGTTTGATTATTTCGCCGAATCTTGATGCGCCACAGAACCAAACAGTGTGATGCTGAAAGTTGGGGACCCTGTCACAAATCTCTTGTGCAGTGACCGCCGGATCTTTTCCGCTGATGGATAAGTGCATGGGTACTCCTGCATGTTGCGTTAAGGTTTTAACGTGTTCGATGAGAGCATGGTCGGAGTGGCGTGCGCTGTAAAATAGCGTGATCGGCTGCGATTGCGACTTGGGTATTTGTGTTAGGGACTCAAGTCGTGACAAAAATGGTGTGATGCCAATACCGCCAGCAATCCAAATTTGGGGCTCATGGTCTGCGGCTAAATCAAATCTGCCATAGGGACCTTCGACAGTCACTTCATCGCCGATGTTGAGTGTATGGCCGAGTGTGCGGGTGTAATCGCCAAGTTGTTTAATATAAAATTTTAGTATGGAGTCCTCTTTCCAGCTCGCAGACAGCGTGAAGGGATGATGTCCCTCGCTGACATCAAAAGTGACAAACGCAAACTGTCCTTCCTTGTGTCCTTCCCATGGTGTTGAAAGGGATACTTCGACTTCGGTCACTTTGCCGTCCTCATGCAGTCGAATTTGACTGATTCGTCCTGATGCGCGATGGCTGACTCCGATCTGTTTAAAGAGCGATGTCAATGCAGCGGCAATCCCGAGGACTACAAACACAAAAATTAATACTCCTATAGGAGTGAGCCAGTTTATTTTTCCAAAAAGAATCAATGTGTGAAAGGCTAGCACCAGGTAGATCACGGCAAGTATGCGATGTGTTTTAAAAAAGTAACGATAAGGAAACTTTTTCCAAAGTGCGAGCATGGCCAGTAGTAGTAGCGCATACAGAGACCACTCTCCCAAATCCTTGGCAATACTTTCTAGAGGATTAAAAAAATTGTTATGCTGGAAAAAATTAACTGTACCTTTTGGTGTGACAAAGTTTTCTCTATCGAAGAGTCCTAGTTCAATTAGCCATTTATATTTTTTGCTCAGCCAGTGTGCAAGCGCGAAAATTGCGGCTGTGATTCCGAGCCATTTATGAAGACGGTAATGCGTGTCAAGACCGCCAACCAAGCGTTCAACGACTCGCATTCGCATGGCGAGGATCACGCTGACAGTCATTGCAACAAAAGATATGATGCCTGTGTAGTACAGCATCGATTTGCGCAGCGCCCAGGGCGTGAGTGTACGTTCGGTATCGGTCAGGCTAACCCAAAACAGTGCAGTCACAAGGACCAATAAAATTACGAATATCCATTTGACTCTTTTCATCCTTCCATTATATTAGAGTTGCATTTCCACAAATATATAAAAAAAGACAATCAGTCATAATGGAGACAGCCATGATCCGTCGCAAAATATTAGTCACAATGCTGGCAATGCTAGGCACATCCTTTGCGGGAGCCACCATTGCACAAGGCAACGTCAACTTCACCAAACCCATCAAGCTCGTTGTACCGTTTGCCCCTGGTGGAACTTCAGATATTTTGGCGCGCATGATTGCCCCGAAATTATCACTCACGCTTAAACAGACCGTTGTTGTTGAAAATCGTCCTGGTGCCGCAGGTAATTTGGGCGCCTCGCTCGTCTCAAAGTCCGATCCTGATGGGCATACACTTTTATTGATGGATCTGTCCTCACTGGCAGTCGCCCCTCATTTGTATACGACATTGCCATACAACCCAGTCAAGGATTTGGCGCCTGTATCGATGATCAGTTTTTCGCCTTATATATTTGCCGTCAATCCGAAGCTGGGTGTAAAAACCGTGGCCGAGCTCCTTGCGTTTGGCAAGAAGAATCCAGACAAACTAGTCTTCGCACACGCGGGTATAGGTTCAGGTAATCAAATTGTGGGGCTTGAGTTAACGAAGCAATTGGGCATTCAGTGGGTGACTGTTCCTTACAAAGGAGGCTCGGCTGCGATCAATGCTGTGTTAGCGGGGGAAGCCAATGTGATTGTGAATGGTTCAACAGCAACCTTGCCCTATGCCCAAAACAAGCAGCTTATCGCCCTTGCGGTCACGGGCGACAAGCGCTTTGAGACAATGCCGGATGTCCCGACCTTTGCTGAGCTCAAACTGCCTGCAGCAAACAGCGGCAGTTGGCAAGGGGTCTTAGTCGCCTCGGGGACGCCTGCTCCGGTCGTCGCGAAGCTCAATGCTGAAATTAATGCGATTCTCAAAGACCCAGAAGTCATCGCAAGAATTGCTGCCCAAGGTGCCAAGCCTGTTTCGATGACACCTCAAGCACTTGCCACGTGGATGCAAGCCTCTTCGGTGAATTTTGGCAAAGTTATTCGCGAAAACAACTTGAAGATCGAATAAAACGGTACATAATTGAGGGTTTTCTAGGAGCCTTAAATGATGTCGTTGGTAAAGCCGATACGAACTTGGTTGTTTGCCCCCGGAATGGATGCCCGCAAGTGCGAGAAAGCCGTGCAGTCCGCGGCAGATGCCTTGATTCTTGACCTTGAAGATGCTGTGGCTTTGTCAGAAAAGCCTAAAGCACGTCTGATGCTCAATCAGTTGGTCAAATCCGTTTCACCAGACCGCCAAGTGTATGTGCGTGTCAACGACTTCATGACTGGTATGACGGCCGAGGACCTGCGTGCCGTCTGTACTGGCGGTCTCGCAGGCATTGTCTTGCCCAAGGCGGAGTCTGCCGAAATGGTGCGGATTGCAAGCGCCATGATTGACGAGCTGTCTCGCGCCGAAGGCTTGCCGCATGGCCAAATCACGATGTGCGGGATTTTAGAGACCGCGCGCGGTGTGTTGCGTGCTGAAGAGATCGCAGCGGCTGGTGGGAGACTCTCCACACTCATGTTTGGTGCTGGGGACTTTACGGGCGATTTGGGGATTCCAACCTCAAATGTGGGCCCTCACTTGGTCAACGGCAAAATTCAAACGGCCTTGGCTTGTCGTGCGGCAGGGATTCGTCCGCCTGTGGATACGGTGTTTTTTGACGTCACGGATGCCGAGGGTTTTGAAGTGGATTGCCGTCAGGCCAAAGGCTTGGGTTTTCAAGGCAAGGCCGTTATCCATCCTAATCAAATCGCGATGGCGAATTCTGTGTTTTCCCCTTCTTCCGAGGAGGTTGCGTACGCTCGACTGGTGGTGGACAGCTTTGCCAAAGCAGAATCAGAGGGTGTGGGTGCGATCCGCGTCGAAGGCAAGCTCATTGACTATGCCATGGTTAAAAATTCCCAGAAGCTGCTCGATCTTGCCCGCGCTTTAAACCTCTCACAATAAGTCATGACGATGTCTGCTGCTGGTCACACTTCACAATCAAAGAATACACATACGAGCGCTGCCGCTTCACAGCCCTTGCCGCTCGAAGGCATCAAGGTGCTCGACTTAGCCAGACTTGTGGCGGGTGGTTGCATCGGCACCTTGCTCGGCGACTTCGGGGCCGAAGTGGTCAAGATCGAAGCCCCTGGCAAGGGTGATCCTTTGCGCGGTTGGGCAGTAGAAAAAAAGGAGTTTTGGTGGAAGGTTTACGCTCGTAATAAAAAGAGTATGACCTTGAACCTTGCTGTTCAAGAGGGACGGGATATTCTGCTCGAATTGATTCCACATTTTGATGTGATGATCGAAGGCTTTGTGCCCGGCAAGCTCGAAAGCTGGGGGTTGTCGCCCGAGGTGTTGCTTAAGATCAATCCTGGGCTTGTACTGGTGCGTGCCTCCGGCTGGGGACAAACGGGTCCGTATAGCTCAAGGCCCGGGTTCGGTACGCTGATCGAGTCGATGAGTGGCTTTGCGCATATGACGGGTATGCCCGATGGCCCGCCGACTTTACCCCCTTTGCCGCTCGCTGACATGACGACTGCTCTGTACGGTACATCTGCCACAATGTTTGCTTTGTTTCATCGGGAGCGTCATGGCGGCAAAGGGCAGGTGATTGATTTGTCGATTTATGAATCGATGATTTCTATTCTCGGTCCTGCTGCCGCGGAGTTTCAGCATTGTGGTGTGATTCAGCAGCGGCGTGGGAATCGTGCACCGACCAATGCCCCGCGTAATACCTATCGCAGTGCGGATGGAAAGTGGATTGCGATGTCTGCGGCCACGCAATCGATGGCTGAAAAAACGATGCGTGCCATCGGGCGCCCAGACATGATTGAGGACGCACGTTTTAAAACGAATGAGCAACGGATCATTCACGTCGAAGCGCTCGACGAGGCAATACAAGCTGAGATTAGCAAATACACCCAAGTTGATATGCTGGCGCGTTTTCATCAAGCGGGTGTGACTGCCGCACCCGTCTATGACATTGAACAACTTTTAGCGGATGACCATGTCCAACAACGGGAAGTGATTGTGGAGGTGCCAGATCAGGAGATGGGTACAGTCAAAATGCACAATATCATTCCCCGATTGTCTGCGACGCCCGGTCAAATTCGTTCGACAGGACCGACGCTGAATCAGCACGGAGACGAAATCTTGCGTTCAATTGGTTTTAATGAAGAACGCATTGCTGCGGCGAAGGCCAAGGGTCTTTTTTAAAAAAAACGTACGAGTAATTACTGGATATCACTCGTTTTTTTGTATGAGCCTTGTAAACCATAGGTTGCTCACAAAGCTGCTGGCAAGCAGCATGGTGGTGATCAAGGCGGCAGAGAGAAGACAGATAAAGTTAAAGCCCTCTAGGAAGGCTGATTCTTCAATAAGGCCTCTGTTGATTGCATTGAGACGGACTTGTTCTAGTGACCAGAGCCATAATAATGACGCACTGACTACGCCTATCGTTCGAGTAAAAACAGTTAGTCCACCGGCGACGCCTCGAGCCTGAATGGGTAAGGTTCTTACTACCCAGTCTGAATATGAGACTTGAAAGAGACCTAGGCCTGCACCGTGCACAAAAACAGCCCCCAACACGAGCGGTAAATATATATCGATTGGCCAAAATGCCGCGAGAGTGAGTCCCGTGACGCATAGCCAGCACGCCACATAAGCCGTTCGATTTGTCCCAATTCGGTGAGAGACCCTCGCAGCTAACGCCGAGCCGATCAGCGTACCTGAGGCCCAGATAGCGAGGACAGCACCAGATCGAGTGGGACCCCAGTGAGCGACATGCGAGAGATAGTAGGGGGCCAGAAGTGGAATCGTAAAGCTACCCATTTGCACAAATACACTAATGACATTAATCCAGATAAATTGTGGTGAGGTTTTGAAAATGTTGATTAACAAAAAAAACGTAGAAGAGCCCTTGGGTGTGATGGCGGTCATCGAACGGGGACGCAGATGTGTTCGGATGAGTGGTAACGCTCCAAGCGCCAAAAGCGCCAGAGGCACGCGAAACCAGTAGACGCCAGACCATCCCATCAGCGCGATGCTCAAACCGCCCGCGAGTGGTGCGATCAGGCTTGCGATTGATGTCATGCTGCCGTAGGCAGACAAGGCGCGGGTTCGATCTTGTTCAGCGTATAAAAAAGTCACAAGTGCCGGTGCGCAGGACAGTGTGAGTGCCATGCTGATGCCCTGTAAGACGCGTGCAGAGACCAGCCAAAGATAGCTTGGTGCGACAGCACATAGTGTCAGTGCTAGGACACCCAAGATCAGGCCAAATCTAAATACACGAAGATGACCGATTCGATCGCCTAGTGCGCCAAAACCAATCACCAGTACGCCATAGGTCAACACATAGCTCAGCGGTATCCAGCGAATCGCTTGCGTATCGAGTGCAAATGCCTGTGTAATAGCTGGAAATGCAACATTGACGGAAAAATCAAGTGGCGCAATGGAAGCGCCGAGTCCGACAATTAAAAGTGCGAAAATGTTCAAACCAATCTCTTCCTAGGGTAGATTCATGAGAATAGTCGATCATCTCCATGAGCAGGCGCAAGCGCTGTTTGATGCCCTGCGTCAAGGCAGTCTAGATCATGTCCGAGGTGGCGTCACCCGAGATACGTACGGGGAGGGAGAAAACTTTGCACATGTATTACTGGCACAACATGCGAGGCAGATCGGTTTGGAGGTCCGGCATGATCATATGTGCAATACCTATATGGTTTTGCCTGGCATTGATCGTCGCTTGCCCGCAATTGTGATTGGTTCACATCTCGACTCCGTAGCCGGTGGTGGCAATTTTGATGGGGCAGCAGGAGTGGTCTCGGGCCTAATCGCTGTTCAGGCACTCAAGCAGGCGGGTATTCAGTTGCCCTGCGACGTCATGGTGATGGGCGTGAGGGCAGAGGAAAGCATTTGGTTTCAAGTCTCTTACATCGGTAGTCGTGGTGCACTGGGACGTCTTCAGGCTGAGGCGTTGCAAGCATGTAGGATTGATACTGGACGTACGTTAGCAAGCCATTTGGCTGAAGCAGGAGGCGATCCAGAGGCTGTCAAGCGTGGTGAGGCATTTTTGTCGCCGAGCAATGTCCGCGCCTTTATGGAAGTACATATCGAGCAGGCACCAAGTTTGGCGATTACAGGTTTTCCGATTGCGATCGGCACAGGTGTGCCCGGTAACTTTCGTTATCCAAAAATTAGAATTCAGGGCGAGTACGGTCACGTTGGTTTAGGCCGACGCTTTCGTCATGATGCCTCACTTGCTGGAGCAGATCTGACTCTTGGCCTCGATACGATCTGGGCTGATTGGGAGCGCCAGGGCCGATTAATGGCATGTACGGTTGGGGAGTTTCACACTCATGCGGAACGTCATGGTTTGACCGTTGTGCCTGGAGAGTTCAGTATGAGTTTAGACGTAAGGGCATATACAAAGCCTGATCTTGAGGAGTTAGAAGTTGCCTTTCTTGAGTTGGTCAGACAGGTGGAGATCAAACGCGGCGTGAGCATTAATTTAGGAGCACGAGCCAGCGCAGAGGTGGCACAAGCTGACCCCGCCTTGACACAACAGCTTAGAGAGTGCGCGCAGGCTTTATCGATCTCGAATTGTGATTTGCCAAGTCCTGCATCACATGACTCGGCAGCGTTTTGCGCTGCTGGTATTCCTTTTGGCTTTCTCTTTATCCGTAACCCAAATGGCAGCCACCATCCGGAAGAGGCGATGGCAACTGAGGACTTTATGCTGGCGACTGCTGTCTTGACGCAATGGTTAGTCAGTCAGCAAAGCACTGAATAATCCATTCGCGTCATTTGTATTGGAGAAGTTTTTTTAGCGTCTCAACCGACCGCCTGCACGCGCCAAATAAAACCACTCTTGACCAGGTTGTGATTTGATATTGGGAAACACAATGAAGCAATCTTGGTCTGCGCGCAATATCGTGCCATCGGCACGCGTGCCGATCACGTCACCTTGAGCGATGAAGTCAAAGCTTTTCCATGTTTTGGAAAAATTATCGTTCAAGTCGAAGCGGTCGTAGACATCATAAAGACCTAACACTTGAAAATCTTTTGCAGGTTTGGGTGTGGGTCCGTCGATCAGATCTAGGTAAATCAAGGTGTTGAGGATGGCTTGATACGCAACCTCTCGTCCTCCTGCATCGTCGTGTTGGCTGCATTCAAGCGTGATAGACCATCCTCCGGTTGAACGCATGTATTCGGTCGTACCGATGCCATAGCGTGCATCAACGTCAACGTCCTGAGCATTGAAGCGTCCAGCTTCAACCTCGGCTGCACGCCTACGAATGCCTTTGGCATATGTGTCTAGCCAACCGTAAACAAAACGCGAACAGCCTAGTCTTTGAACGAGAGCTTCTTCGATGTCGGCATGGGCAAAGGGTTCGAGTGTTTCTTGGTTGTTTTTAGGGCCGAATAGCGCAAATGCTTGATTGCCACTCTGAAAGGAATGCAAGTCGAGCAGACCATCGTGCTCGGCCAGGAGTGGGCAAAGCCAATTGGCGATATGGTCTTCGTATTGCTGAGGGGTATCAGTCGGAATCAGTCGACGATTGAGGTTGCGATCACCATTGCGTCTCTGTAAACGATAGGCTTTAGGATTCGTCACAGGAACAAAAGTCACGGCACCGCGTTTGAGTTTGAGTTCGCCCTGTTCGAATTCTTTGACGAGTCTTTCGATTGCAAAAGTTCCACAAGTTTCGTTGCCATGTACGGCTGCCGTCACGATCAGACGTGTTCCTTTTAAAGGGCTTTGTAGTTTGATCGCCGCTAAAGGACGCTCTTGATCGATCGGAAGTTGTTCGGGTAGGGCCGTCAGTAATGAGGAGGGCAAAGACATCGTCGAAACCTTAGGAAATCGGTTTAAGGAAAGTGATTTTTAAACTCGGCATAGAATGATTTTAGATGCATAATGATCCGGCATGAAGAATCTATAAATCATCAGCATTGAGCGCGTCACCGCGCCAAGGAGAAGAGACAATGAAAAAAGCAATCAAATTCGCCGTTGCTGTCGCTGGAACGTTATTGGCGGCATCTGCAATCGCTCAGACCTTTCCTGATCGCCCGATCAAATTGATCGTCCCATTTCCGCCGGGGGGGGTCACGGATATTGTGGCTCGTACGCTTTCAGTCAAATTGACCGAGGAGCTGAAGCAGTCCGTTATCGTTGAAAACCGTGCTGGTGCGAGCGGTGCGATTGGTGCTGAAGCGGCGGCACGGAGTGCACCTGATGGCTATACCTGGTTAATGGGAAACATCAGCACACTCGGCATAAATCAATGGACGATGGCTAAATTGAATTACAACCCATCGAAAAGCTTTGAACCAGTCGCAATGGTGGCGGTTCAACCACTTTTAGTCGTTGTGAATCCGACCGTCCCGGTCAACTCTTTGGCTGAGCTCGTCGCTTATGCGAAAAAGAACCCCGGAAAACTAAACTATGGCACTGCTGGAAGTTCTATCCACTTAGCCGTTGAATATTTTTCAGGGTTGGCGGGTATCAAGATGAATCATATTCCTTACAAGGGTAGTTCACCTGCAATCACGGATTTATTAGGAGGTCAGGTTCAAGTGTTGTTTGATCCCTTCTCGAGTATTCATCCTCAGATCGCTTCCGGTAAGGTCAAGGCGTTGGCAATCACTACTGCAGCTCGATCTGCGATTGTTCCCAAGTTACCTACAGTCATAGAGTCGGGTTTTGCTGGCTACGATGTTAGTTCGTGGCAAGGCATTGTGGTGCCTGCCGGAACACCTAAAGATATTGTTGTCAAAATGAATGCAGCCATTAATAAGGCTTTGAAGTCCAAAGTGGTGATGGATCGCTTTGCTCGGTTCAGTGCAGTTTCGCCTGAATGGACGCCTCAACAGTTTGGCAACTTTATTAGTCAAGAGCAGGCGCGCTGGGGTCAGGTTGCTAAGAGCGCTGGTGTCGTTCCTCAGTAAAAAGTCAATCGTGATTGTTTGAATTCGCGCACGACGTATGCGAAAAAAAAGGGCCGCTCTCGAGCGGCCCTTTTTACTATTCACCTAAGATTGAGTTATACAAATTGAGGTTAATCGGCTTTGATGTTTGCATCTTTAACGGTCTTGCCCCACTTGGCATAGTCAGACTTGATGCGGTCTGCTGATTGCTGGGGTGTAAAGTCCATCGGCTCGTAGCCCTCGCGCTTGACCGCAGCAACGATGGCCGGATCTTTCATAATCTTGCTGATAGCGGGAACAAGTGTGTCCATGACATTTTTTGGTAGGCCCGCGGGACCGACGATGCCGAACCAGATCGTAGCATCAAAGCCAGGAAAGCCAGACTCTGCCATGGTCGGAACATTGGGGAACATCGAGCTGCGCTTGCTGGCAGTATCAGCCAATGAAACGATCTTGCCAGACTTAATCTGTGTCGCTGCCGCGCCAAGGGAGGAGAATAAGAAGGGGACATGTCCGCCCAATAGTTCGGTCATCGCTGGGTTGCCGCCCTTGTAAGGAATGTGCGAAATATCCAACTTGCCTGCCGCTTTGAATTGCTCGCCAGCCAAGTGACCAACGCCACCTACACCACTGGTGCCATAGCTCCAGTTTTTAGGATCTTTTTTAGCCAGAGCCACAAGTGACTTGATGTCTTTGGCAGGAGAAGTTGGCAACACCACGACAACGACACCACCTTCACCAATCATGGAAATAGGTGTGAAGTTTTTGAGCGGGTCATAGCCCATTTTTTTCATGTTGGGCAGAATCGTCATCGGCCCTGAGTCCGTAATGTGCAGGGTATAGCCATCAGGCGCAGCTTTGGAGGTGTAGTCGGCTGCAACAGAAGCACCTGCACCAGGCTTGTACTCGATGATCACAGGCTGCTTAAGCATCTTTGAAAGTTGATCACCGATCGGTCGAATGAGTTTATCAGCGGCTCCACCTGGTGAATAACCTACCACCATGCGAATAGGCTTGTCGGGGTACTGAGCCATCGCCATCGGGCTAAACACGGACAGGGCAAGGGCGCCTGCCAATACAGTTTTGATTACATGCATATTAATCTCCTAATCGTTAAAAAAATTCAGCATCAGGCTTATTTTTCCTGGTTACTGTGATTCGCTACTCAGGTTACAAAATTAAATTATTTTTTATTAAAAAGATCATCAGGAATCAAGACGATGGCGCCTTGAGTGGTCCGACTTTCGAGAAGCCTGTGAGATTCGCTTGCCTGACTCAAAGGTAGGACAGTTGCTATGTCCAAACGAATCGACGGATCCCCTAAAATCTCAAAGGCCTCCTCACTCATCGCGAGCATTTCCGTACGATCTGCGACATAGGTCTTGAGTGTTGGGCGGCAGACCCATAAGGATTTGCTGTGAAGATCTTGCAATTTAAAACCCTCAACTTGACCTGAAGCCGTGCCATAGTTGACAACGAGTCCACGGGACTCAAGGCACTTTACTGAGCCATCGAAGGTGTCTTTGCCAACAGAGTCGAACACTACGCTCACGCCTTTCCCTTCCGTGATCCGGCTGACCTCTGCAACAAAATCTTGCGAGCGATAGTTGATTGCAAAGTCAGCACCTAGGTCGAGTGCTGTTTTGATTTTGGCGTCGCTGCCGGCTGTCGCGATGACTACTAACCCAAGGCGCTTCGCCCATTGCACGAGTATCTGACCAACACCGCCCGCTGCCGCATGCACCAAAATGCGTGTGCCAGGCTTGAGAGGACGCATTTGCTTGAGCAAATATTGCGAGGTGAGGGTGCGCACCAGGCCCGCCGCGACACGGACATCGTCTAGCGCTTCGGGAACGGGAATCACGCGCTCCGCGGGCAGCACTACATGAGTGCAATAGCTCCCTACGCCTGCATTAGTATAGGTAGCTTTATCACCGATCTTGAGGTTGCGGACATTGCTTCCCAAAGCTTTGATGCGACCGATACCGCTCACGCCAGGAATGAAGGGTGGCGTGGGGTTATGAGAATGTGGTTGCCCAGCGCGCAGGTAAATGTCTACAAAGTTCACCGCAACTGCGGTCTGCTCGATAACCACCTCATCTACTCCAGGAACGGGCATAGAAATGGGCTGAGCTTTTAAAACCTCGGGTCCGCCAATAGCGGTAACAAAGACTGCGAAGGGTACTGACATGAAAGCGGTTCCTGTTTTTTTCTGGCAAATGACCAACGTACTTTACAGACTATTTAAGTGTCCAGTCAAAAAGTGCAAACCAGTAGGTATTTACCCTTGAATGGGTGATACCATGATTGTGAGAATTCGTTGCCACGCATACACTCTTTTAGTCATGGTGAAGTTGGTCTTCATCATAAAACCGTAGTCGATTTTTCGACTGAATATTTCGCTCAAGGATATCCCCATGCGTAAAACTGTATCTTGGCTCGCTGGAGCACTGATTGCGACAGCTGGTATTTCGGCTCAGGCCCAAACCAAGTGGGACTTGCCCTCGGCTTACTCGCCGTCCAACTTTCACGTTGAGAATTTGGTTGAGTTTTCTAAAGATGTCGCTCAAGCTTCCAAAGGCAAACTAAACATCACTGTTCATGCGAATGCTTCGCTCTACAAAGCACCAGAAATCAAGCGTGCCGTACAGGGTAATCAGGCCCAGCTTGGCGAAATTCTCTTGGTGAACTTTGCTAACGAAGATCCAATTTATGAGCTAGACGGTTTGCCTTTCTTGGTGTCAAGTTATTCAGGTGCCCGCAAACTGGCCACGATTCAGAAGTCATACTTGGAAAAGAAGTTAGCTTCTCAAGGCATGATGTTGTTGTTTACAGTGCCATGGCCACCACAAGGCATTTTCACAAATCGTGATTTGAAGTCTGTTGCAGACATGAAGGGTTTGAAGTGGCGTGCGTATAGCCCAGCAACTTCCAAGATTGCTGAGATAGTTGGTGCACAACCGGTCACGATTCAGGCAGCTGAGCTTTCGCAAGCGATGGCGACCGGAGTGATCGATTCCTACATGTCTTCTAGCGCCACAGGTGTTGACACTAAGACCTACGAGTACATCAAGAAGTTTTACGATACACAGGCTTGGATCCCCAAGAATGCAGTTTTGATGAACAAAAAGGCTTTTGATGCACTCGATGCAGAGACGAAAAAAGCTGTCCTCGCAGCAGGTGCTCGCGCTGAAGTGCGTGGCTGGAAGCTTTCCGAAGAGAAAACAAAAAGCTATTTAGCTGCTTGGACTAAGAACGGTGCACAGGTTATTCCCCCTAGCCCAGAGCTGACTAAAGGCTTGAATGCGATCGGTGAAAAGATGTTGGCCGATTACCTCAAAAAATCTGGCAAAGATGGTCAAGCCATTGTTGATGCTTTGAAAAAGTAATTGATGAGACGTCTTCTAGATGGGATGTATGCCGCCGCCGAGTTTTTGGCGGCGGTTTCTTTAGTTGGTGTGTTGTTGACAGTGCTCTTGAGTATTGTCTCTCGCCAACTTACCTTTCATATTTCAGGGCTTGATGCGTATGCTGGCTATCTGATGGCCTCGGCTGGTTTTTTCGCGTTGGCTTCTACTTTGCGTCATGGCGAACACATTAGAGTGACTATCTTACTGAATGTGCTTAAGCCTGCGGGGCAACGTCATCTTGATATTTGTGCGTTAAGTGTCGGTGTATTGATTGCTGCATCACTTGCTTTTTTTAGCGTCAAACTTGTGATTGACTCGTGGTTATTTAACGATATCTCCACTAGCAACGACGCAACACCCTTGTGGATCCCTCAGCTCACAATGGCAGCTGGAAATATTTTATTTTTGATCGCGTTTCTGGATACGCTCGTGGGTAGAGTCCGCGGACAGGCCATGACGAGTGAGTCACAGGAGCCTATGCGAAATGAGTGAAATCTTAATTGTCACGCTATTGATCTTCACACTATTTGGTTTTTTGGCTGGTGGCGTATGGGTGGGTGTCACACTGGCAGGCACTGCTTGGATCGGAATGGAGTTGTTTTCTACGCGTCCTGCTGGCGATGCGATGGCGATTACGATTTGGGGCGCCTCCTCAAGTTGGACGCTCACCGCACTTCCTCTGTTTTTATGGATGGGTGAGATCTTGTTTCGCACCCGTTTGTCACAAGATCTGTTCACGGGACTTGCCCCTTGGCTCAATAAATTACCTGGTCGGTTATTGCATACCAACGTGATTGGTTGTGCAATTTTTGCTGCAGTATCGGGCTCGTCGGCAGCGACTGTGGCGACGATCGGCAAGATGACCTTGCCTGAACTTAAGAAACGTGGGTACCCAGACAACATGGTGATCGGTACGCTTGCTGGCGCAGGTACGCTGGGTTTGTTGATTCCACCTTCAATCATCATGATCGTTTATGGCGTGGCTGCTGAGGTATCGATCGCCAAGCTTTTTATTGCGGGTATTCTGCCAGGCATATTCTTAGCGATCCTCTTCATGGGTTACATCATTGTGTGGGCATGGCGTAATCCGTCGCAAGTGCCGGTCGCCGATGCTGAGATGTCTTTTCGTCAAAAGGTCTATCAGTCACGCAACCTTTTGCCGGTCATGGTGCTTATTGCCTGTGTGTTGGGCTCAATTTATAGCGGTGTCGCGACGGCTACTGAGGCCGCAGCGATTGGCGTACTCGGATCCTTAATCATTTCCGTGCTTCAGGGCTCAATGAATTGGAGTTCGTTCAAGGGCTCTTTGCTAGGCGCGACCCGCCTCTATTGCATGATTGCTTTGATTCTTGCAGGCGCACAGTTTCTGACTCTTTCGATGGGGTATATCGGTTTGCCGCGCGCACTGGCTGAGTGGATCGGAAACTTGGGTCTTTCGCAGTTTTGGCTGGTGATTGCCTTGATGATTTTCTTTATCATTTTAGGTTGCTTTCTCGATGGGATCTCTATGGTTGTACTGACAATGGGCGTGTTATTGCCTACAGTGCAGGCTGCTGGTATAGATCTTATTTGGTTCGGTATCTTTATCGTCTTTGTGGTGGAAATGGCACAGCTCACACCGCCGGTTGGCTTTAACTTGTTTGTGCTTTCAGGTATGACAAAGCGCGATCTGCCATATATCGCACGCGTGTCCTCACCCTTGTTCTTCCTGATGCTGTTTGCGATTTTGGTATTATATTTTGTCCCTGAGCTCGCAACATTGCTTCCGCAATACATGAAGTTGTAAGGTCGCTTCAAACTCCGCAAACCTCTTTCAGAGGTTTCGCTATTGTGGTCTTTCGATGCAGCCTTAATACCACAATGAGGATAGGAAGATGAATCGGATATTTTTAATTTTTCTGATCAATGCGTCTCTCGCATTCAGTGCTTGGGGTACGACCGGCTCAGCTCGGGCCCAAGCGATCTTCGATGTCTCGATATTGGCAGGTGCCTGCGCAAACTGCCACGGGACGGACGGACGGTCTCCTGGTGGTATTCCTTCATTGGCGGGTCGCCCTGCAGATGTGTTGAAAGCACAAATGTTGGCTTATCGGTCTGATACATATCCTCCGGGGACAACGATTATGAACCGGCTCGCAAAAGGCTATAGCGATGCTCAAATTGAAGCGCTCGCGAAGTACTTTTCGAAAATGAGCTTAGCTGAAGCTAATGTAAAAACAAGGGGCGACAAATGACTGAGTCCTTGCATCAGTCAACGCAGAGACGGTTGATGTTAACGAGACGGCAAGTGCTCAAAACTGTGGCTCAGCTCACCGGCGCATACGCATTCGGGCTATCAGCACCGGTTTTTGGGGCGAATACGGCGGGGCGTGTCATTGTTGTGGGTGGGGGCTTTGGTGGTGCGACGGCTGCTAAATACATTAAGCGTCGCAATCCTTTGATCGAAGTCACACTCATTGAACCCTCCGCGCAGTTTCATACCTGTCCATTTAGTAATTTGTATCTCGGAGGATTGCGCAGCTTCGATGCTCAGATACATGGCTTTGATGAGTTACGCAGTTTAGGAGTACGGGTACTTCAGGGCTATGCCCAAGATGTCGATTCAGTGAGAAAATTACTGACACTCTCGACAGGGGATCAGCTTTCTTACGACAAGTTGGTGTTGTCACCTGGAATTGATATCCGTTGGAGTGCCTTGGCGGGCTATGACGAGGCTGCTGCTCAGCTCGCTCCGCATGCTTGGAAGGCAGGCCCACAAACACTGATTTTAAAACGCCAACTGGATGCTATGCCGGACGGTGGTTTGTTTTTAATGGTCGCGCCAGCGAATCCCTATCGCTGTCCACCAGGCCCGTATGAGCGCGCAAGCATGGTTGCTTACTATCTTAAAACGCATAAGCCCAAGTCAAAAATCCTTATTTTGGATGCCAAAAATAATTTTTCCAAACAAACCTTGTTTATGGATGCTTGGAAACGTCTCTATGGCGACATGATCGAGTGGGTTCCAGCCAATAAGGATGGCAACGTAATCCGAGTCGATGCCAAAAGCTTGAGTGTGGAAACGGAATTTAATACCAAGCATCAGGCTTCTGTATTAAACGTGATTCCCCCTCAATTCGCAGGCCTGATTGCGCAACGCGCAGGAGTGACTAATAAAAGTGGTTGGGTACCTGTACAAGCACAGACCTTTGAATCGAGTCAGGTGCGAGATATTTATGTGGTGGGTGATGCGACGATTGCCGCACCGATGCCAAAGTCTGGATTTTGCGCAAATGCCCAAGGAAAGGTCGTTGCAGCGGCTATCGTCAATGCGCTGACGGGAAAGGAGGCTGCGACCGCCTTTTGGGCCAATACTTGTTATAGCTTAGTTGGGCCTGATTACGGCATTTCGGTTGCTGGGGTCTATGAAGTGACAGGCGGTAAAATTGTCGAAGTTAAAGGCTCTGGGGGTGTCAGTCCTAGAGAGGCTAGCGATGACATACGCAAGCGTGAGGCCGGTTATGGTTTGGCGTGGTACAACGCCATCGCACAGGATACGTGGGGAACAAAAGTTTCATGAATGTACAGGACATATTGATTGGGTCGGGACTTGCGATCGGATTGATTTTTGGCGTAACCGGGCAGTTGTCCGGTTTTTGTTTAAATCGAGCACTCAAAGAATACTGGCAGTCTGGTGCATTGCATAAAGCACAATCCTTTGTGCTGGCCTTGTGCGTCGCGACGATCGGCACGCAAGCTTTGGCACAGTTTGAATTCATTGATTTGAGTAAATCCCTCTACCGCGGTCCAACATTTTCATGGTTGTTGGTGCCTTTAGGGGGCGTGATGTTTGGTTTTGGCATGATGTTAGCCAATGGTTGCGGCGCCCGCAGCTTGGTATTGTGTGCCCAAGGGAATTTGCGTTCCTTCGTGGTTTTATTGTGTCTGGGTATTTCAGCCTTTATGACGTTGACAGGCGTACTTGGACCATTGCGTCAAGCGCTTAATCAAATGACAGCTGTCTCTGGTGCCAGCATTTCAGATTTACCTGTTGCGGCACAAGCTTGGTTAGTCACAATCGTATTGATCTGTTTATTCGTGTTTAGTTTTTGGAAATTGAACTTGCTCAAATACAAAAAGGATTTGTTTGCAGGTTTCATGGTGGGGCTGCTGATTGTGGCTGGTTGGTTTTCAACTGGCTGGTTGGCTTTCGACGAATTTGAACCCGTGAACCTCGTTTCTTTGACCTTTATTGCACCAATTGGCGAGACGATCCAATACTCAATGATTGCGACAGGTGCAAAGCTCAGTTTTGGTGTCACGGTCGTTTTGGGTGTCTTACTCGGATCATTCTTACTTGCCTGGTTGCGCAAGGGGCTGCATCTTCAAGGTTTTAGTTCACCTAAGGAAATGCTGCGTTATATCGCAGGCGGTATCTTGATGGGTGTGGGTGGATCGCTAGCCTTGGGATGTTCGATTGGTCAAGGACTAACCGGACTTTCAACGCTTGCTCTGAGTTCTGTCGTGGCTGCGGCGGGCATCTTGATTGGAGCCCGCCTGTGTTTTTATCGTCAATGAGCTTGCATGAAATTCGCGTGACGGAAGGATATCAGCGCTTACAGTGAGGCAAAGCTTTTTTCTTGCTGTTGTTTATGTCTGAGCCAGATGAGTGCAACAGCCATCAAGACAACTGGAAAGAGTGAAGCAAAATTCAGGATATCCCAGCCCGAAGTCGTAATGAGTGCTCCCGAGCTAAAAGAGGTCACAGCCATTGTCGCAAACACAAAGAAGTTAATAATGCCTTGGGCTTTATCTTTTTCTTCAGGTTTGTAGGTGGTCATCGCCAAACTCGTCGCACCAGTGAACAAGAAGTTCCAGCCAACACCGAGGATAAATGACGACATCAGAAACTGATAAACATTGACGCCTGAAAGGGCGATTAAGATACAGATAAAGTTCAGAACGATACCCAAAATCATGATGCGGTATGTGCCAAACTTTTTAATGAGTGAGCCAGTAAAAAAGCCGGGTGCAAACATTCCTATGACATGCCACTGAAGCACGAGTGCAGCATCTGAGAATGGCAGGCCACAGACTTTCATCGCAAGAGGTGTCGCAGCCATGAGCAAGTTCATCACACCATACCCAAGCGCAGAGCTAATCGCTGCGACCAAGAACACCGGTTGGCGCAGTAACTCCATCGCACTCCGTCCAGGAGGTAAGACTTTTTTGACGGCCACTTCATCTGGAAAGTGAATGAAGTTCATCGCAATCAGACCGATGAAGCCTGCGATAGTAAGGGTCAGATAGGCGCCAAGAAAGGGGGTATCAAAGGAGTCTTTGGTGAGCGCAGCAAGGTTCGGACCTACGACGGCCCCTAAAATACCTCCTGCTAATACCCATGAGACAGCTTTGTCTCTGAGGCTGATATGTG
Source organism: uncultured Burkholderiaceae bacterium (assembly GCA_963926265.1). Classification (GTDB taxonomy): domain Bacteria; phylum Pseudomonadota; class Gammaproteobacteria; order Burkholderiales; family Burkholderiaceae_B; genus Zwartia. The sequence continues at coordinate 23,556 of CAWUWN010000050.1, read as the reverse complement.
TCAGCTCAGCTGCTGCAAAGCGATAGAGCTGGCCATTTGCGCTGTAATAGCCCGCCACGAATGTACCGAAAGTCAACAGCCAGAAGTTTTTCGAATACGCGGCATAACCGCAAATCAACGAAGACAATATCGCAACTAGCAATCCTAATTGAAAAGATTTTTGGCGACCATATTTTTTTTGTGTGCGTGCAACGATGCCGGTAGAAAGTGCGCCCCCTACGACATAACCCATGATGGGTAATGTTGCCATCCAGGTGATGTTGGTCAGACTCAAGCCGACTAGACCATTGATCGCAACGAACGTGATGTTATTGGTGAGAAAAATGCCCTGGCACAAAATCAGGAGCACTAGATTTTTATTAAATAAACGCGGGGATTGTTCCATGAAGTTGATTAAAGCACAGACTCAGTGTTGATTATTTCAGGAGCAAGATGTTGCAGTGCACGATAAGTGCTCAAGAATACCTGGCCACTCAGATGTTTCAGAAAGAGGGATTTTTCTAGCCGATCCATGACGGGTCCTTTGACCTCGGCGAGGTGCAGGCAGATGCCTGAGTCACGTAGGCGCTTTTCAATCGCCTCAAGACTTTCTAGTGCGCTGGCATCAATATCGTTAATGGCCGAACATTGAAGCACGACATGTTTGAGTTGTGGGTTTTCTGCAACTTCGGCGTTGAGTCGATCTTCGATGTTCCGTGCATTCGCAAAGTAAAGACTTTCGTCGATACGCAGGCACAAGACTTTGGGGCTCGTACGCACGTTATGACGTAAGACATTTCGAAAGTGTTCTGTCCCAGGAACTAAACCAATCGTCGCGATGTGAGGTTGACTGCTGCGGTACAAGTGCATGGCAAGCGAGAGTGCCACGCCTGCAACTAAGCCTACTTCTACGCCAAAGCTTAACGTAGCGACTAGCGTGACCGAGACCGCTGCAAAGTCTGCCTTGGAAAAGCGCCAAGTGTGTTTAAAGATACTAAAGTCCACAAGCGAGAGGACGGCTACGATAATCGTTGCGGCCAGCGTAGCTTGCGGTAAATAAAATAATGCAGGGGTGAGCAACAGCGAGGCCAGCGTAATGCCAACAGCTGTAAAGAGCCCTGCTGCGGGCGTACGAGCGCCACTATCCGCGTTGACGACCGAGCGCGCAAAGCCACCGGTGACAGGAAAGCCCCCTGTGAGAGAAGCGGAGATATTGCACGCACCAAGCGCGACAAGTTCCTGGTTTGGCTCAATGCGTTCGCGACGTCTAGCGGCGAGTGTTTGACCAACCGAGACGGACTCGACAAAACCGATGATGCTGATAAGTAGGGCAGGGACGAAGAGGTCTTTCCAAAGCGCCAAATCCCACAATGGTGCGGTGAGTGGCGGGAGTCCCTGTGGAACGGTCCCGACGACTTTCAGGCCTGCATCAGGCCAATGCAGTTGCCAGGCCAGCGTCGTGGTCACTACGATTGCCATCACTGGGCCAGCTTTAGTCAAGATGTCGGCTGCGAGTTTGTTCAAGCTGAATGTGAGGAGAAGGGGTTTGAGTTTATGCCTCACCCAAAATAAAAATGTTGTAGCAAGGAAACCAACGATTAGCGTCAGTAAATGAATATTCGGAATTTGCTGGATCAGCGATCCGACCAGCGCAAAGAAGTTGTCGCCTGAGGCTTTGACGCCCATCAGCGTTTTAATTTGACTCGCGGCGATTAGTAGACCAGAAGCAGAGATAAAGCCCGAAACGACTGAGTGACTGAGAAAGTTTGCTAAAAATCCTAGTCTCAGAAAACCCATGAGCAACAGCAACCCCCCTGAAATAAAGGCGAGTGTGAGTGCGATTTGCCAGTAGCTATGTACGCCTAGTGCAGCTTGTTCGGCGACGGCTGCCGCAGTCATAAGCGAGACGACCGCCACAGGACCAACCGCGAGTACACGGCTCGTACCAAGTAGGGTATACATCACCAACGGCGCGATACTGGCGTAAAGCCCCACCTCAGGGGGTAGTCCCGCGAGCATCGCATAGGCGAGGCTCTGTGGGATTAGCATGATGGTGACGATCAGTGCCGCGAGCAGATCACTGACGAGTATTTCGCGGTTGTACCGTGCACCCCATTGCAGCATGGGCAAGGTTGGCAGTTTCATTGCTGGTTTAATCAGGCTTTAGGCATGGATTTTGTGCGCTCGGCAATTTCAAAGCCGATCATCCCAACTAGCATCGCTGCTACGAATATCAGGGCTTGTTCATGGCCAGCTGCCATTGATACAAGCACGGGACCTGGGCAAAAGCCTGCTAGGCCCCAGCCAACTCCAAACATTAAGCTACCGATTACTAAACGTTTATCGATATGGTTAGCTTTAGGAAGATGCAAGGCACCACCAAAGAAATTAGTAGTCCGTTTTTTGGCTAAGGCAAAGGCAAAGATACCGACCAAGATTGCACCGCCCATGACGAAAGCCAACGATGGATCCCATTGTCCGAATAGGTCCAAAAAGCCAAGGACTTTAGCGGGATTGGTCATGCCTGAAAGAATGAGGCCAATACCAAAAAAAAGACCTGCGAGAAATTCGAAAACACGAAGCATGTGAGGTGCTCCTTTAAAAGAGATGACGAACAAGATAAACGGTCAGAAAACCTGCCGCCATAAAGGAGACTGTTGCGACCAGTGAGCGAGGTGACATGCGTGAAAGGCCGCAAACGCCGTGACCTGAGGTACAGCCTGAGCCGTATCGTGTACCGACGCCAACTAAGAGGCCAGCAATAATTAGCACTATCGTATTTGCATCAATTTGAGGTGTGGTGATGAGGTCAGCGGGAGCCAGCAGGTTAAACACCCAAGGAGCAGCGAACATACCGGCCAGAAAGGCGATGCGCCAGAGTGTATCGCCAGATTTTGGAGGAAGTAAGCCACCGAGTATGCCGCTAATGCCGAGCACCCGACCATTGATGAGAATGAAAATGGCAGAGGCGATGCCAAGTATGACGCCACCCGAAAGTGAGCTCCATGGCGTGAAGTGTGTCCAGTCTATATTCATTTTTTGACCTCGTTCTCAAGACAGAATTGTGAGTAAAGCACTTCCATGACGGCGAGTGCCTGTGGGCTGGCGAATTGGTAAAAAATATTTTTGCCATTGCGTCGAGTGACGACCAATTGTTCGTTACGCAATACGGTGAGTTGCTGTGAAAGGGTGGGCTGCATGATGCCGAGCGTCATTTCGAGTTCGCTGACGCAGCGTTCACCTTGCGTGAGCTGGCATAGGATCATCAGGCGGTCAGGGTTAGTGAGCACCTTCATGAGTCGGCATGCGTTGGCAGCAGAGGCTTTCATGGTTTCTAGTTCAAACGGAGCGATTTCTTCTGTCATCATTGCGAGGCAAACGAAGGAAATTGGAAAGGGTTGTTAGTATTAAAGTCAATAAACTATATTATATATACAAACAATTTATTTGTATATATAATATCTAGCTATTATGTATTTGTTCCGTCCCAATTTTGAAAGGCTCTTGGAACAATGGGTCTGAATCGTTATAAACAAGCAAGGGAGTCAGTATGAGTCACGCAATTGCAAAACCTCTGGTGCACGGCATTTTCGACCCAGCGACATGGACGGTGACTTATGTTGTTTATGAAAAGTCGGGTTCTGAGTGCGCCATCATCGACTCTGTGTTGGACTATGACCCAAAATCCGGTCGGACCAAGCACACTTCCGCAGATAAGGTAATCGATTTCGTCCGTACGAATAACTTAACTGTGGCGTGGATTCTGGAAACACATGCGCATGCTGACCATTTGTCTGCAGCACCTTATTTAAAACAGCATCTCGGTGGAAAAACTGCGATTGGGGATCACATTACGACTGTGCAAAAAGTTTTTGCAGGTGTATTTAATTTAGAGTCCGAATTTCGTCAGGATGGCTCCCAGTTTGATGTCTTGATCAAAGAAGGCGAGTCTCTCAAGCTCGGAGCTTTGGAGTGGCATGCTCTGTTTGTACCCGGCCATACCCCTGCGTGTATGGCTTACCAGTTCGGTGATGCGGTTTTTGTAGGTGATACTTTATTCATGCCGGATGTCGGAACCGCGCGTTGTGATTTCCCTGGCGGTGATGCGCAAACTTTGTATGCCTCAACACGTCGACTGTTGAGCTTGCCATCAGAGACCCGCTTGTTTATGTGCCATGACTATCCACCAGCTGGTCGAGAGGTCATTTTTGAAACAACGGTTGCTGAGCAGCGTTCAAAAAATATTCACGTGCACGACGGTATCACCGAGGCGCAGTTTGTGGAGATGCGGACCAAGCGTGACGCTACGCTCGATATGCCTGTGCTGATTCTTCCGGCTGTGCAGATCAATATTCGCGCAGGGGAGTTACCGCCCAAAGAGTCCAATGGAGTCTCTTATTTGAAGATCCCTTTAAACGCATTATGAGGTTGAGTTGAAACTCAAGGTGTTAGGGTTGTTTAAATTCTATCGGAATCAAGACTGATGCTGAGACAGGCTGCGCACCTCTTGAGGCTGGAATAAATCGCCATTGGCGAACGGCTTCGAGCGCAGCTTGATCGAGTCTTTGAAAGTCGCTGCTCGTTTGAATAGCGATGTCCTGAACGATGCCTTTGTCATCTAGACTGACACGTAACAGCACAGTACCTGCTTCGCGCAGTCGTTTTGAAAGTGCGGGATAGGCGGGACTTGGGCGATGCAGATAATTTGGGTCGACTTGTGCGGGGACAAATTGTGCAGCATTGCTTGAAGTGTTTATCTGCGCTTTGCCGTCTGAAAGGCTGTTGGCTGGGGTTTGTGGTGGAGATTGTTTCGCCGGTTTAGGAGGTGTCGGTTGATTAGGTTGTGTAGGTTGAGTAGGTTGTTTAGGTGGATTCGGTAACGGTATAACAGATGGAACCGATGGAGCAGGCTGCACAGGTAGCTCTGCTGCGAGAGGAAGATCTTCTGCAACGTTAGGAGTTGGCTCGGGAATGATCTCGGGCACAGGCTCAGCAGGCATAGCACTGTCAGGTGGCTCGGTTTCTAGGGTGACCTGAATGATGATCCCTGACTGACCCGCATTGGTTTCAGTTTCTGAATCTGCGCTGCTGAGCCAATCGAAATATGACAACAACAATACGATGAGCAATAGATGAATCAATGCGACGATCGACAGGGTCACACCTAATCTATTACCGGACGCGGCCTGAAAGGCTGGCGGTTTATCGTTTGACATGATTCGGGAAGATGGCCTAAATAGAATTGGGCGAAGTCGTCTTGAGCAAAAAGAGCCTAGCTAACAGTGTAGATGTTTTCAGCTAATATTTGAAAAGTGTTCTGTGAATGATGCTTCGCGTCATGAATGATGAAAAAATAGGATAAGTCATGCACACCCAGTCAAAAAAAATTCTCTCATTGCTGACCTTCTCGCTGTTCGCTGGTTTCTTGTCTGTGATGACCAGTCTCGCGATGGCCTCCGAGCAGATCGCGGGTGATTTAAAACTGACATCACCTTGGATTCGTGCGTCGGTGCCAGGTCAAGTCAATGGTGCCGGCTATGTTCAGATCGAAAATAAGGCTGCTCAAGGCGATCGACTTGTCTCTGCCAGAATGACTGGCGTCAATCGTACTGAAATGCATACGATTATTACTGAAAACGGTGTAGCAAAAATGCGTGAAGTGACCGGTATCGACGTGCCCGCGACAGGTGTTGTTCAGCTGATGCCAGGCGGCTTTCACATTATGTTCTTGGGCTTAAAAGAGCCCTTTAAAGCGGGGATGAAAGTCCCTGTGACCCTTCAGTTTGAAAAAGCTGGCGAGGTGAAGGTCGAGTTCGAAATCAAGCCTCCCACCTATAATCCCGGCGCGATGACCGGCCATGGTAGCCACCGTCACTAAGCTTGAGAGAATCTAATGTTTGGTGTGACGGACTATCCTGCGTTTGTGATTGCTTTCATCATTTTTTTATTGATTCCGGGGCCAGGCAACCTCGTCATCATCACTTCGACGACAAAGGGCGGCTTGCGCGGCGGTTTTGCGGCCACGATGGGTGTGATTCTTGGCGATCAGGTTTTGTCGTGGATGGCAGTGGCTGGGCTTGCCGCGGTTCTCGCAGCCTCACCGATTGCCTTTGAAATGGTGCAGTGGGTGGGGGCGGTGTATCTGGTCTGGTTAGGCGCCAAAATGGTCTTGGCCAAACCTGGCGCAGGGCCCATTCTCAATATCAAGCCTTATCACTATCTGCGTCAAGCACTTGTCATTACGCTTTTCAATCCGAAGGCGATCGTTTTCTATATGGCTTTCTTCCCCTTGTTTGTCGACCCTGACCAAAATAGGGGGTTGGTGACCTTTGCTTTTCTAGCCGTTACGATCGCTGTCTTAGCTTTTTTGTATTGTGTAGTGGCTATTTTGCTGACGCATTTTTTGGCTGAACGGTTACGTTCGAATCGGTATATTTCTCTCGGGCTGGAAAAAATAGCAGGACTATGTCTGATTGGCTTTGGGCTCAGACTCGCGCTCTCACGCTAAGCCCAAGCCCAAACAATCTATCTTAAGATTGATTCAATCAGGACTTATTCTGCTCTACAACCATATGAGTATGTGCTGCTTTAAGCAGAGGGCAGGCGACTGATTTTTTTACGCCAGCCTCAATCATCGCACCCAGAATATGCTCGTGCTCAGTCTGATGACCTTGGGTCAAGTCTCTCAGCATAGATGCCGCAAAACTCGACCCTGTCTTGGTTAACATGGCCAAAGCTTTTTGTTGAGCGCTTTCTTTGGTTGGAAAACCATTGGCCAGTGCGATGGCGCAGCTTTCTGCGTAAAAGCTTGTCATCGTCTCTTGACCCCATGGCGCATCGGCGATCTTACCGACATGACCACGGCAAAGTGTTGTCATGCCAGCTAGCGTGGCAAGAAATACCCACTTGTCCCAGAGGGACTGTTCGATGTTTTCGCTATATGTATGATCGAACGCTGCTTGTTCACAGAGCGCAGAAAATTCTCGCGCAATTTTTTCTTGAGCAGGGTCTCGGTGACCAACCGTGAGTGAGTGCAGATCGGTTAGTTGCTTGACTGAGCCGCTGCCGGTGACTGTCGCAGCGATATGGGCAACACCGCCCATCACGCGACTACGACCAAATTTTGCATCGAGTGTTTGAATGTGAGTCAAACCATTCAGCACAGGCAAAATAATGCCTTGCGAACTGGCGGCACTCACAGAGTCCAATGCATCCTCAAGATCGTAGGCTTTGGGGGCCAAAATAATCAGGTCATACTCGGGCTTAAGTTGCTCGCGAGTGACTGATTTCGGATGTAAGGTGAAGGTTTCTTTAGGGGTTTCAACGACGAGACCTTCAGCTTGAATCTTTTGGTGTCTTTTGTCCCGCAGCAAATAGGTGACGTCAGCACCGGCTTGAATCAATCTGGCGCCAAAATAGCCTCCCACACCACCTGCGCCCAAAATTAGAATCTTCATGCTTTCTCCTTTGAAGCCCCAATCTTATCGCTTTGTTGAATTATGCGCTACGGCACTTCAAACTCTCGAAAGCGAGAAATTTCATTGCGGTATTTGCGCTATGCTTTGACCGTTGAATTTCCGACATTTCTCCCATGACAGGTTCACTCCGCAGTATTTTTCAGTCTTCACGCGCACCTTTTAAGGTGCGCAGTTTTCGTTATCAGTGGACTGCGGACTTGGCGACTTCATGGGCATTTGAGATGGAAATTCTGGTGCTAGGCTGGTATGTACTGGTCGAGTCGGGTTCGGTGTTGTTGCTGGTGATCTACGGCGCTTTGCAATACACGGGGGCATTGATTTCGCCTTTTCTTGGTATCGCGGGCGATCGGGTGGGTTATCGCGTCCTATTCATGATGACCCGAGGGCTCTTTGCTGCATCCGCTTTGATGATTGTCATCCTTGCTTATTTTGATTCTTTGACGCCTTTGACGGTTATTGCCATTGCGACGATCGTGGGCGTGATTCGTCCGTCTGATTTGATGATGCGCTATGCGCTCATTGGGCAAACTCAGCCGACGGACCAGTTGACCTCGGCTCTGGGCATTTCGCGAATGACTTCAGATTCGGCGCGTATTGCGGGTGCGCTAGCAGGCGCTGGTATTTTTGCCCAATTTGGTATGGTGTCTGTTTATCTTTGCATCACACTCCTATACGCATTAAGTTTTTGTTTTTCTATGGGTGTCGCCGGAAAACCCGAAACACAGAGCGTCCACATCGCACGTCCTTCACCCTTCACAGATCTACAGCATGCTTTCTCATATGTTTGGAACAAGCCTGTCTTGCTGGGCACCATGAGTGTCGCTTTTTTGGTCAACTTTCTTGCCTTTCCATTTTCGCTGGGTTTGCTGCCCTACATCGCGCGGACTATTTACGATGTGGGTCAGGAAGGTTTGGGCATGTTGAGTGCAAGCTTCGCCTTTGGGGCGCTAGTTGGATCGATTGTTTTGGGGACCAACCGTTTTTCGCTAGGGACCGGACGCGCCTTGTTGGTCGCGACAGGTATCTGGTTTGCGTTGCTGTTGCTGTTCGGCCCGACCCACCATTTCGCCGTGGGGGTTACGCTTCTAGTTTGTGCAGGGTTTGTACAAAGTATCTGCTTAATTCCGCTTGCAGCGGTGATGTTGCGCGCGACTGAGCCACAATTTCGTGGTCGTATCATGGGCATGCGTATTTTAGCGATTTGGGGTTTGCCGGTCGGCTTGCTCGCTGCGGGTCAACTCATCGAGGTATTGGGTTTTGTCCTGACAACCACTCTTTATTCTTGTCTTGGTATTGCTGCCACCGTTGGAATTGCTCTCAAGTGGCGCGCTGCGATATGGTGTAAGTCTGCGCCTGCCAACCAACACGGTTAACGGGCGCCTTTTGTCTCTTTAAACGCCTTCAACAATGCGAATGTCGCGTTCTGCTGCACCCGTTCCGAGTGCCGCAATGGCCTCTTGATAGGCAGGACTGTTGTAAGCCGCCAACGCTGCTTCTACGCTTTCAAATTCAATCAAAACCGTACGCTGTTTGACCCCAGCTTCTTTAATAGCAGCCGCTTCGTTACGGGCGAGAAACTTGCCACCTGCCGCTGTTAGAGCGGGTCCAGCTAGCTTTGCATAGGCCGCTAGCGCCTCAGGGTTGGAAATCGAACGGTAGGCACTGATCCAATATGCTTTTGCCATGATGGTCTCTTATTAGTGTTGGGGAATATTTCTGACTCAAGTCAATAGACACTATATCAAGGGTAAGGAGGTTAGAGGAGATTTAGGGGGCACGATTTTTTTCATCTGCTGCAAAATAGTTGTCTTTATGCTAGGGTTGATACCTATACGGATAAATAATAAAAATCCGGAGACAGCGGTGTTTTGGGTTTGGCATGAAAATCTTTTACGGTTGGAAAATGGTGTTTGCTGCAGCCTCGCTGCAGTTCATCCAGTCAATGATGTTGCATCAGGCGTTTGGTGCCTATGTCGCCATTCTCATTCAGGATAAAGGTTGGAGTAAAACGTCAGTTTCCGGCGCTTCGGCAATGATGTCGATGGAAGCCGCAGTCATCGGTCCGATTTTGGGCTGGTTTCTTGATCGTTTTGGCTCCCGAGGTGTGATCAAGGTCGGTGTCATTATGTTTGGCATTGGCTTTATGTTGCTGAGCCAGATCGACAGTCTGTTGGAGTTTTATGGCGCAGTAGTGGTAATCGCCATTGGGTCTTCTATGGCAGGTTATTTCCCTCTGAACGTGGGTGTGATTCAATGGTTTGAAAAAAAACGTGCTCGGGCGCTATCGATGGTGGGGCTAGGCTTGGCGCTGGGCGGGATGTTTGTGCCTGTGATCGCTTGGAGCATGGAGAGCATTGGCTGGCGAGAAACTGCCTTTGGTTGTGGCGTGGTGGCAATCGTAGTCGGCTACCCACTTGCGTGTATTTTTCGCCGTCGTCCAGAGGATTTTGGCGAAACAGTCGATGGTTTGGGCGCTAAACGTGGTCAGGTTGATATTTCAAACACTGAAGTTGTCGCCAAGGTTGAGCCCGAATTCACGGCAAAACAGGCGCTCCGCACGCAAGCCTTTTGGTTACTTTCGGCGGGTCATGGGGTGGCTTTGATTATTGTCACAGCTGTGAACACCCATGCAATCAATCATATGCGGATTTCTTTGGGCTACACGATTGCGCAGGCATCTTTCTACATTACCTTGATGACAGGTTTTCAAGTGATTGGTGTCTTGCTCGGGGGCATATTGGGTGACAAATTACAAAAGAATCGAGTGGCAGCAGTTTGTATGACGATGCACATGGTTGGGATGCTGATGCTGACCTATGCCCTTGGGCCTTTTATGTTGGTGTTGTTTGCCGTCTTTCACGGATTGGCCTGGGGGATCCGAGGCCCCTTTATGCAAGCAATCCGGGCGGACTATTTCGGCCGTAAGTCGATCGGAATGATTCTTGGCCTGTCGGCGATGTTGACGGCGGTGGGCCAAGTATCGGGGCCTCTGCTAGCCGGGATCATGGGTGATGCCACCGGAAACTATGACTTGGGGTTTACCGTTTTGGCATTGATTGCTGGAGCAGGGACGTTTTTATTCTGGTTTGCTAAGCCACCAGCCTTTCCTGGTATGCCACTGAAGGCACAGGTAGCATGAGGCTATCAGAGCTTTTGTTCGAGAGTCTCTGTTAATCTTTAACCTATGCGATATTTAAGAGTTTTAGTGGCACCGGTCGTGCTGCTCCTGTCCGCGTGCATCACACTTGGGCCAGACTATGATGGTCGACAAGCCACGCAATGGCAAACCGAGCCAACGGCATGGCAACAGCCTTTGCCACACGAAGGGGAGCAGGTAACGCTCGTTTCTTGGTGGGCGCAATTTAAAGATCCAGTCTTAATCGAGCTGATCGAACAGTCACAAAAACAAAGCAATAATATGGCCCAAGCGGCGTTGCGGATTGCCCAGTCCAGGGCGCTCCTTATCACGGTCGATGGCGCTGCTCTGCCAGTCTTAAATGCGACGGGAGGCTTGTCACGGGGCACCTATCAACTTGGAGGGCCTGTGATCGTCGCGACCACTGCGCAGGCACAACTGCAGTCCGGCTGGGAAATCGACTTGTTTGGTGGTTTAGCGCGTGGGAGCGAAGCTGCCCGTGCTCGTTTGGCTGCACAAGTTGCGAACTGGCATGAGGCTCGGATTTCTGTTGCAGCCGATACCGCGAGTCTGTACACCAATTTTCGAGGCTGCGAGCAGCTTGATCAACTTGCACGTGCCGACGCAAAATCGCGTCAGCAAACAGCCCGTTTGACTCAGGAGCTTGCACGCACTGGTTTTCAGTCATCTGCGAATGCTGCTTTAGCTCGTGCGAGCGCCGCCGAAGGTCAGAGTCGAGCTGTCGCGCAGCGTGCTGAGTGTGAGATCTTAATCAAAGCGCTGGTTGCTTTGACGGCAATCCCTGAGACTGAACTTCGGACGCGACTTGCTAAAGGAACGCGCGTTTTACCTAAGCCTGCTGCGCCGGTTGTCGCGCGGGTTCCTGCGCAGGTTTTGTTGCAGCGCCCGGATGTGGCCGCTGCCGAGCGTGAACTTGCCGCCGCGAGTGCTGATATTGGCGTACGTGAAGCAGAGCGCTTTCCACGCCTTTCGTTGTTAGGGAATGTGGGTCCCTTGAGTTTTCAAAGCGCAGTGGGGTCTATTTCTGCCACTTCTTGGTCGATTGGGCCATCATTGAGTCTGCCTATTTTCGACGGCGGTCGTCGAGCGGCCAATGTGGAAACAGCCAAGATTGCTTACGAGGTCGCTGCGACTCAGTACAGAACACAAGCGCGCCGAGCGGTACGGGAAGTCGAAGAAGCCTTGGTGCGACTCGATAGCCTTAATCGAAGAGAGACTGAAAGTATGAACGCTTCAACAGGTTATCGCGAGTCGTTGCAGGCGGCTCAAGAGCGTTACAAGTTTGGTTTGTCTAGCATTCTCGACCTTGAGGAAACGCGACGCTTGTCGGTCAATGCGGACAATATTTTATCGATTGTTCGACGTGAGCGTGTCAATGCCTATATTGCCCTGTATCGAGCAGTCGGCGGTGGCTGGGATGCAAAAGATCTGGCTGCCGTCGTGCGCGCCGTTCAACAAAATTCAAGTGAAATCTTGACGGGCAAGCTCCAATGATGAAATCAATGATGTACTTAATACGTGGTTCTTTCTTTGGCCTGACGATGATGATCGTCGCCGCCTCACTTCTGTCACCATTACCTGCCGTATCGGCACAAACAGGTGTCGCACGACCTGCCTTGACAGTCTCGATCACACAGCCGACTTTGACTGCGCTACCTGCCACGATTCGTGCGAATGGAAATATTGCTGCATGGCAAGACGCCTCTGTGGGAGCTCAGGTAGGCGGTTTGCGTATTGCAGAGGTGCGCGTCAACGTGGGCGATCATGTCAAAAAGGGACAAGTGCTTGCCGTGTTTGCTCAGAATACGGTTTTGGCGGATCTCGCTGTTCAAAAGGCGATGGAATCTGAGGCGGTTGCCGCACTCGCCGATGCTGATGCCAACGCTTCGCGTGCCCGCAGTTTGAAAACGTCTGGCGCACTGTCAGCCCAGCAAATCAGTCAATATCTCACTGCACAACAGACCGCTGCAGCGCGTCTCGAGGCGGCACGAGCACATCGTCAGTCTCAAGAGCTTCGTCTGACATTTACCCAAGTCTTGGCACCGGATGATGGGGTCATTTCGGCTCGCATGGCGAGTGTAGGGGCGGTGGTGCCATTGGGGGCCGAGCTCTTCAAGATGTTGCGTCAAAATAGACTGGAGTGGCGTGCGGAAGTCATTTCTGAAGAACTGAGTCGTATCAAAGTGGGCATGCCTGTAGACGTGTTTCCCGCCAGTCTGCCTAAAGGACTCCCCCCTATCGTTGGAAAGGTTCGCGTGATTGGTCCGACTGTAGATGCACAAGCACGCACGGCGATCGTATATGTGGATTTACCGATTGCATTAAACGATGAACCGCCCGTTCGCGCGGGGATGTTTGCCACGGGTGTCTTTAATCTCGGCGATAGTCAAGGTTTGACTGTCCCTCAAGAGTCCGTGGTGATGAGAGACGGGTTTAGCTACGTGTTTAAGCTCGGTATAGAAAATCGGGTTGAGCAAATACGCATTCAAACTGGACGACGAGTCGGTACACGCATCGAGGTTCTGAGTGGCGTAATAGCCTCAGATAAGATTGTCGAGTCGGGTGCAGGTTTTCTAAATAATGGTGATTTAGTCTCGGTTGAGCAGAGATGAACTTTTCTGCCTTTTCCATCCGACATCCTATTCCAGCAATTTTGCTGTTCACCTTGCTATCGATTGCAGGGATCTTATCTTTCAAAGCCCTCGGTGTGCAGGATTTTCCCGATATAGAGTTGCCGATGGTGACGGTCGAAGCAAGCTTGCCGGGGGCTGCGCCCGCCACGCTCGAGACTGAGGTCGCACGCAAACTCGAAAACTCAATCGCAACCCTTCAAGGTATCAAGAATATCTATACCAAGATTCTTGAAGGTACGGTCGTGATTAATGTCGAGTTCGTGCTGGAAAAGAACGTGATGGAGGCCGTTAACGATGTCCGAGACGCTGTGACGCGTGTACGGGCGGATTTGCCTGCAGATGTGCGTGACCCAACGATTTTACGCTCGACCACGGCAGGTCGTCCCTTGATGACTTTCGCAATTACTTCGCCGCGCTTGGGTCAGGAGTCGTTGTCGTGGTTGGTCGACAACACGATTTCTAAACAACTCCTTACCGTCAATGGTGTGGGGCGCGTCAAGCGCATGGGGGGATTAAATAGGGAGATCCGTGTTGAGTTAGATCCTGCTCGAATGGCCGCGCTTGGAGTCACTGCTGCAGACGTTTCCCGTCGACTGCGACTGATCCAGCAAGAGGCACCGGGTGGTCGTGGCGATATTGGAGGAGCGGAACAAGCAGTCCGCACAATCGCTACCGCAGAAACGGCTCAGGATCTAGGAAAAATTGATTTGTCTTTGTCGGATGGTCGGCGCGTACGCTTAGATCAGATAGCCACTATCTCTGATACGACTGCTGAACGTCGTTCACTTGCACTGGTCAATGGTCAGCCTGTCGTAGCCTTTGAGATTATGCGTAGCAAAGGCGCCAATGAAGTCTTGGTCGCGCGCGATGTCCGACAAGTGATTGATGGTTTGAAAGCTACTCATCAGGATGTTGCGTTTACAGAACAGATCGACAACGTTGCCATGACCGAGGAAAACTTTGATGCCTCGATGAAGTTGTTGTACGAAGGCGCAATATTAGCGGTCTTGGTCGTTTGGTATTTCTTACGAGATTGGCGCGCGACGATAGTTTCTGCTGCGGCATTACCGCTTTCCATCTTGCCCGCGTTTTTAGGTATTTACCTGTTTGGGTTCACGCTCAACATGGTCACCTTGACCTCTTTAGCGCTGGTGGTGGGTATTTTGGTCGATGATGCGATCGTTGAAGTTGAAAACATCGAACGTCACCTTCAGATGGGTAAGACTCCTTTTCAGGCAGCTATGGATGCTGCCGACGAAATTGGTATGGCTGTGATCGCCACGACCTTTGCCTTGGTCGCTGTTTTCTTGCCGACTGCCTTCATGGATGGTATCCCTGGTAAGTTTTTTAAACAATTTGGCTGGACCGCAGTGCTTGCGATTTTGGCCTCGCTGGTTGTCGCTCGTTTGCTGACGCCGATGATGTCGGCTTATTTGATGAAGCCTCTCGTTGGAAAGCGTGCAGAACCCAAGCCGGATAGTTGGGTGATGCGTCACTACTTGAAGATTATGAAGTGGTGTTTAAGTCATCGTCTCATCACGATTGTTTTAGCTTTTGCTTTTTTCGTGGGCTCGCTTGCGCTGGTGCCACTGCTACCAAAAGGCTTTGTACCCCCAGCTGATCGTGGTCAAACTATGGTCAATATTGAGCGAGCACCCGGCAGCACTCTTGAGGACACGCTTCGTGCGGCAGAGCTTGTTAAACAAAAGCTTTCTCAGGTGCCAGAAGTTAAAAAGGTATTTAGTTCTGTAGGTGGCGGGGTATCCGGAGACGTATTTGCCCGTGGCACAGCTGCAGAGGTTCGTAAAGCGACGCTCACAGTGACGCTTACCCATCGCTCTAAGCGCACTAAGACGCAGCAAGAGGTCGAGTCAGATATTCGTCGGGTGTTAGCCCAAGAGGCAGGCGTACGCATTACCGTTGGTGCACAGGATAGCGGTGTGAAAATGCAAATTGTGTTGCAAAGTGAAGATCCTGCTGCACTCAGTAAAGCTGCACAGGCTGCTGAGCGTGATTTGCGGACGTTAAAAGGAGTGGGTGGTGTCACTTCGTCGGCGAGTTTAGTACGACCTGAGCTCATCGTGCGCCCCAACTTTGCTCGAGCTGCCGATCTAGGTGTTACTGCGCAAAGCATTGCTGAAACTTTAAGGGTTGCCACAAGTGGAGACTATGACGTAGGTTTGGCTAAGCTCAATCTTGCTGAAAGGCAGATCCCGATTCGCGTCAAGCTCCCTGATGCGACGCGAACAAACATCGCCGCGCTCGAAAGGCTCACAGTACCCGGACGTTACGGGCCAACGATGTTAGGTAATGTTGTGACCTTTACGATGGACAGCGGCCCGGCTCAAATCGACCGCTTGAACCGTAGCCGAAATGTGATTTTGGATGTGGAGTTGGGTGGTCGACCTCTCGGCGAAGTGTTCGCCGAGGCGATGGCCTTACCGAGCTTGCGCACTCTACCACCTGGCGTGACCTTGGCTGAGTTGGGTGATACCAAGGAAATGCAAGCGCTCTTTGCAAGCTTTGGCTTGGCGATGTTGATCGGGCTTTTGTGCATTTACATGATTTTAGTATTGTTGTTTCATGACTTTTTGCAGCCGATTACGATTCTTGGGGCGTTGCCGCTTTCAATTGGTGGCGCCTTTGTTGGTCTGCTGCTGACGGGTAAAAGTTTCTCAATGCCTTCGCTCATCGGTCTCTTGATGTTAATGGGCGTGGTGACTAAAAACTCGATTTTGTTGGTCGAGTACGCCATTACGGCAAGGCGTCATGGCATGCCGCGCACTGAAGCGCTGATCGATGCTTGCCACAAGCGTGCTCGACCGATTGTCATGACAACGATTGCGATGACGGCTGGGATGATACCAATCGCGATCGGTTGGGGGTCTGATCCGAGCTTTCGCTCGCCGATGGCGATTGCTGTGATTGGTGGCTTGATGACCTCCACGCTTTTAAGTCTTCTGGTTATTCCAGCAGTATTTACGTACGTGGATGATCTAGCTCAGTGGTTACATCGGATGAGAATCAGACTGTTTGGCCACAGTCCTGAGGTAGAACCTGCGCGCGTTGACACCCCCACACCTCAAGTAGACCGCACTGTATAGAATACGGGTCCCTGGGACTGAAAGTTTTGCCAGTTTTTTCTCATCGCGCTGAGGTTATAGTTAGCGCCGAGCGGGATGTAGGAGACGTGATCAAGGACTTCGAGTTGTATAGCTTGGCAAATTTTTTGGCGTGCTTGCAGCGTATCAGCAAAAAACCAATCCATTCTCAAGGCTTCAAGTTTTGGGTTGGTCGGCCAGCCAAACCATCCTTGCTTACCTGTTCCACGTACGCCAAGATTGGACGCGGGGTCCAGATTGCCCGTGCCCGTGAGTGCAGTGAAGGCTACATTCCAGCCGCCAGACTGCGGTGGTTCTTGATTGTTACGTCGCTGTAAAAAAGTGCCCCAATTCATAGGTACTAATTCAGTCTTGAGTCCAAGTTTCTGAAACAAATCTTCAGTCACCAGTGCGCATGCATGATAGGGTGCTGTATCTACGGGATCTAGGATGACGATTGTCTCTCCCTTGTAGCCTGCCTCTTTGATAAGCTTGCGAGCCCGCGCCATATCGCGCTTGCTATTGAGCTTTTCCATACCTGCGTCAGAGGCCATGGGCGTTCCTGGTGCAAACACGCCACATTTGTCATTCCAGTATTCAGGAAAGTCTGCACCGTTGGCTGCCATCATATATTCAGACTGACTGATGACAGACAAGATAGCGCGACGCATCGCCACATTATTAAAGGGGGCGTGGAGATGATTAAAGCGCATGATAAAAATCGAAGGCAGTGGACTCTTCGTCAGCACAATTTGGGAATTTTTACGCAGCATTGGAATGAAGTCGTTATCAACGATCTCAATTCCATCGACCTCATTATTTTGAAGCGCGGCAACAGCAGTGGCGCGATCAGGAATGATGAGCCATTTGAGTGAGTTGATATGGGCGATCTTGGGACCCGCGGTGTTGCTTGCGATCCCCTCTGCTCGTGGCACATAGCCTGGGTCTTTTATGTATTCCACCTTTGATCCCGATATCCATTGTTCAGGCAAGAAACGAAATGGACCGCTGCCGATCATTTCTTTGACCGCGATATTGTCGGGCGTGTTGGCCAGCCGCACGGGCATGATGGACGCTGAGGCGGAGGCGAGGGTGTAAGGCAGTAGGGAGAATGGTCTATTGAGGGATATTTTGAGTGAAGACGCGTCGATTGCTTGAATTTCGTTGACCAGATTAAAGAGCGTTTGTCCTTGTAAGTTACGTTTGCCAAATCTTTTTAAACTGGCAATGACATCTTGGGCTGTGACGGGGCTGCCATCGTGAAAACGTAAATTTGGGCGCAAGTTTAACGTCCATTGAAGATTATCTTCGCTCAGCGTGAAACGCTCAACCATCTGCGGTTGCGGTTGATATTGAGCATCCAGCCCAAAGAGTGTGTCAAAAACCTGCAGCGCGTGACATGCGGTAATCGATGCGGTCGTAAAAACAGGGTCAAGCACTGAGAGATCTGATGAAGGGACCCAACGAAATGTGACCATGGAGGTCTGTGCTCCGAGACTGAACGGTGTCGTCAACAGTCCTGCTGCAGTCGTTGTTGAGGTAATAAAAGTTCGACGATCCATAAGAGCTCTTCTCAGTGTGTAAGGTGATATTCAGTCAAATTAATGGGTTAGGCTCCAGAGGTTTTCATCCAGAACTGCTCGACCATCAGTATGTAATTTTTCTAAATGTGCCAATAGGGATTTTTGTGCAACCGCATGCAGACGCTCAGGTGTATCTTCGTAGGCTATTTTGACTAACACTTCAAGCGTCGCAGGTTGTCCAGCCTTTTTAAGCGCTGCCATCACTTTGTTTTCACGCTCTTGTCTGTGAATCAAAATGCGGTCAACATTTTCAGCAGGTTTGTCCATCAGAAAACCATGACCTGGTGCGAAGTAGTCTATTTTTTCATCTAACAACATTCGCAGCGAAGCCAGATACGCGATCATGTCGCCATCTGGTGGGCTGATTACCACTGTGGACCCTTGCATGATGTGGTCACCCGTAAACAAAAGGTGTTGGGACTCCAACAAAAAGCAGACTTGATTCGAGGCGTGACCGGGCGTGTGAAGGACTCGAATTGTCGTGCCCGCGATGTCGAGCTGCTCCTGGTGCGTGACGATGTGATCAGGTTTGAAGGTCTGATCTTGGTTCGGAAAGGCGGGCGCTGGCATGCCATAGACTGTGGCGCCCGTGCGTTGCTTGAGCATGACGGCGGCGGGTGAGTGGTCCAAGTGTGTATGTGTGCACAAAATCCAGCGGATTGGACCGGGGGCGGCCGCAATCAACGCCTCAATGTGTGAGTCGAGTAACGGACCGGGATCGATGACGGCGACGCCATGTGCGGCATTGCCAATCAGATAGCTGTTGGTGCCGGGCCCGGTCATCATGCCGGGATTGGCAGCGGTCAGACGCAAGACATCCTGTCCGATCGTCACAGCTTGACCTGGATTGATAAACGCGCGAAGGGTACCTTGATTGTCGGGGTCGAGTTTTTTAATTTCAGCGTAGGCAAAGTCGCCCGGAATCAACGGGTGCGAAGTGCCTGAGCGATCAACGCCTGTCACAGGGGCCATCACCTGTATTGGGCGAGGTTTGCGCGCGTACTCCAACAGCTCTTCAACATATTTAAAAGAAGCCAGGCTTTCGAGCGTTTTAATCGTGGGAAACATGAGATTGAGTGTGCCCGCACGATGCAAGTCAATCGCTTGATCGGGACGCACCCAGAGCTGTCCAACTGTTTCATGATTGTCTTGCAGCGCTGTTTGCCCCTCAGGAGCTTGGGCAACAAAAAATCGCGTGTCGTATCGTCTAGGGCGTCCCGCTTGGGTGACCCAATGACTGTAATAGGCGATACGGTCTGTGGCCGCTTTCACTTGTTCTTGTCGCAAAATATCCATAAACGACAACTTGCTCTGCGCCATGTCTACGCGGAGCGCAGCCAAACGCTCGGCTTCGTGATCCGCCAATTGCAGGAGCTGGTCGCTGCCACGGTAGCCAAGCAGCAAGCCCGACTCTTCAAAACATTCTCTGATTGCGGCAACCCAGTAAGCAAGACCACCTTGCTCAATGCCGAGCGTCTCGCTAGCCGCTTTGTCATCCAAACCGACACAAAGAGAAGCGATCTCAGGATGATGATCCGCACGATCCAACGCGCCACCTGGAAAAACATGCATACCCTTGGCAAACTCAACGGCCGTGGTGCGTTCCATCATAAATACTTCGATGCCATCGCTGACATTGCGCGCAAGAATGACGGTCGCGGCGGGGCGGGCAAGGGCTGGTGGGGTTGTGCTGGTCATGTTCAAGTGCGTGTTGGCGTCGAAGGTGCGCTCAAAGGTAAAGACGTCCCAATCATCGAATCTCGCGTCACAAGCTCAGCTAACTCAGCTTCACTGAGACCCTCTGTGCCCGCTGGCTGATAAGGCAATACTAAAAACCTCAAGTCAGCCGTACTGTCAGAGACACGCACTTCGACGTCATCGGACAAATGCGTGCCAAACTCGGCGAGTACCTTGCGTGGTTCGACGACGATGCGCGAGCGATAGTCGATCGACTTGTACCAGGCGGGTGGAATACCAAGCAGCATACGTGGGTAACAAGAGCAAAGTGTGCATACCACCACGTTGTGGACCTTCGGTGTGTTTTCCAATACAACTAGATCGAGCGGTGTTGTGATGTCGAGTTCAAAGGACTCGTTAATCGTCTTGAGCGGATCGGCGAGTAATTTCTTTTTGAATATAGGATCCAGCCAAGCTTTTGCGATGATTTTTCCACCGATGGCGGGTGTCAAACTATCCTGATAGTCAATCTGTCTGTGCAATTCATCCGAGGTGATAATGCCTTTTTCATCCAGCAGTTCACGAATGGCTGTTTGCAATAAGACCTCGTAACGATCGTACTGGTCATCGTCATCGGGAGCCGGTGGCGAGTGAGGATGAGCATGAGAGTGCGTATGGTCGTGATCGTGATCGTGATCATGGTGGTGGCCGTGTGATGAACTCATGCGTTTTTTACTCCAGCGATTGGGTCAAGCCAGTGCTCGAAAATGTCAGCGACGACGGTGTCGTTTGGGCCGCCCGTATATTCGGGCCAGACGTCTTTTTGTTTAAAGCGTACGCGATACAGGACTCGCATTGGCAGGCCGGGTTTATGGAAGGCCAGCAATGACGGGTCTCGAAAGCACCCGCGCACTTCAGCAATTTCTCCAATTGCACCGCGCAAATAAAATGGCGTGCGGCAATGCGTTTCGGGTTGTTGCTTGCGTATGACAACAGGGGTACCAGCTGGTAGGGCCTGTCCAGGGCGAGGTTTAATCGCGTTCATAACGTTCCTGTTTGTTTAAAACGTTCGCGCAAGATTTCGATACGGTCATCGATTTCCTTTGCCGTCAATAATTGTTGTTCGATGACGAGGTCGCGGACTGCGCGGATCCATTTGTCGTAATACAACATGCTTTTGTAGTCTGCTTCGGTGTTGGACTCAATGGCGCGTCGCATGGCATCAGACGTAAAGGCCTGCAATTTTCCGCCTGTCAGGAGCTTTTGCAGGGCATCGACACGCTTTTCATGGAGCGTGCTGGGATGCTCGTCTAGACAGACCGGCCCGGCTGGTTGTCCACCTAGGTCATTTATTTTTCTTTCAGTCATTCTGGACTCTCATGTCAACTTGCTGAGGATAGTAGCTATTTTTACACCTATTTAGTCTGGCCTGTCTTGTCGTTTAAGGCCTGTGGTGCAAAATATTTATGCTAAAAGATCACAGCATTCACCTATTTCAAGCACTAAGACTTTATTTTTTAAGGAATAATCCGTGAGCGATTACTTTTACGAACCCAGCAAGGGCCATGGCCTGCCACATAACCCGTTCAAAGCCATCGTTGCGCCACGTCCAATTGGCTGGATCTCTAGTATTGATCTGCAAGGTCGTGTCAATCTGGCGCCTTACAGCTTTTTTAATGCTTTTGCTGAAACACCGCCTGTCATAGGTTTCTGTACCAGTCATGTTCGCAAAGACAGCGTCAACAACATTGATGCGACGGGCGAGTTTGTTGCGAATTTCTGTGGTGCAGAGCTCGCTCAAGAAATGAACATCAGTTCAGCCTCTGTTGAGCCAGGCGTCGATGAAATGAAGTTGGCGGGCCTCGACTCTGCAGCCTCCACGCTCGTCAAGCCACCGCGTATCGCTCGTGCCATTGCAGCGCTAGAGTGCAAGCTTATCAGCACTACTCAGCTTAAAAATGCCAAAGGCGAGTTGATCGATACATGGCTCACACTGGGAGAAGTGGTCGGTGTGCATATTAATGACGAGTTTCTCAAAGACGGAATCTTTGACACCGCTGCCGCCCGTCCGCTCGGTCGTTGCGGCTACAAGGGTGACTATGTCGAGGTCAATACCTTGTTTGAGATGATTCGCCCAAAAGAGTACACACCATCTAAGTCATCAGGCGGTTAAGTGGTTGAAAAGGCGTGCGTGATAAGAGTGCGTGAAAAGATTAGCCTGGCATCAGGCTAATCGCTCTAAAAGCAGTCGCGGCACCTAGCAGGAGCAGACTAATAAAGAAATAGCGGCGAAACTGCTCCTGTGGAATTTTCTTTCTGAGATATTGCCCTAGCAACATGCCCACAAAAGCAGGCGCTAATGCTAGCAAAGAGGTCGTTGCGATTTCGACTTCAAATTCCCCCGTGATCACTAAACCGATTGCCAGCGCGAGCGAGGCGACGGTAAAAGACAAGCCAAGTGCTTGAATCAGCTCATCGCGTTTGAGCTCAAGTGCTGTGAAATATGGGGCTACAGGCAGGGCGGCAATACCCGTCGCCCCAGATAAAACCCCAGTGATTAGTCCAGCCAAAGGGGAGGCCCTTGATTCTGCACGTGCTGAAACCTTGATGCGTGCAGCGGATAAGCCATAGAGACCATACGCAATCAGCACAAAACCCAAGCCTGCTGTCACGATAGCCGTTTGACCACTCACGATGAAACTCACACCAAATGGCGTGCCACAGCAAATGCTGAGCAAAAGAAACTTAAATCTTTTGAGTAAAGCGATAAAGTTAGGGCCTGAGAGCAGTTGCCAAATGTTGGTGATGAGAGAGGGGAGTACTAGCATCGCAGCGGCATCAACAGGCGCAACGATGAGTCCTAACAGTCCGATGGCAATCGTAGGCAGCCCCATGCCGATGACGCCTTTGACGAGTCCGGCAAGGATAAAAATGAAAGCGACGAGGGTGAGTGAGAGAATCGAGTCAGTCATTATAATTGGTGTCAGCCAACGCTTACGATAGCACCATTTCTGAACGCACTATTTCAGATCTCTCTACTTCTTTTAGGACACTTATGCGTATCGATGCTTTGCCTCCAGAGATTGTTGGTCCAAGCGCTTGGTTAGGACCCGAGGCTTGCGCGTCTGACAGTTGGATTCATTATCTTAAGGATGAGGAGCTCAGAGAGCTCGAGCAAGCTGCGCAACACGCCTTGGAGATCCATCCAGATATTGCGGCGATTCGGCGTGAAAATTTTGTATTGCCGACGCTGGGTCCTCGACTTGCTCGATTACATGACGAGCTGATTCATGGCAGCGGTTTTGCCTTAGTGCGTGGGTTACCCGTGTGTGAGTGGTCGCGTGAGGTCACAGCTGCTGCATTTTTTGGCTTAGGGTGCCACCTAGGGAATCCACGCCCACAAAATGCCAAAGGTCATGTGTTGGGTCATGTGATGGATTTGGGGCTCAATGCGGACGATCCCAACGTCAGGATCTACCAGACCCATGAACGTCAGACGTTTCACACCGACTCGAGTGATATTGTGGGTTTGTTGTGCTTGCAACAAGCAAAGTCAGGAGGTGATTCGGCACTGGTGTCATCCAATACCCTCTATAACGTCATGCGTCGTGACCATCCGGCTCTCGCGGCTGCGCTGTTTGACCCGATCGCGACAGATCGACGTGGTGACGTGGCAATCGGTCAAAAGCCTTATTTTGAAATCCCGGTTTTTTCCTGGCACGCACAGTTAATGTCCACCATCTATCAGCGCCAATACATCGACTCTGCCCAGCGTTTTGATGGCGCCATGCGTCTGACCCCCTTACATATCGAAGCACTGGATTGTTTTGATGTGTTGTCCAATGATGTGCGCTTAAATTTTCTGATGCGACTCGAAGCGGGTGATATGCAGTTTGTGCACAATCACACTTTGCTGCACGATCGAACTGCCTTCGAGGATTGGCAAGC
>CAWUWN010000049.1:0-49175 GCA_963926265.1 uncultured Burkholderiaceae bacterium | reverse complement strand
CAGACCGCCACCATCGTGGGCTGGGGTCCGATTGGCCAAAAACTAGCCGCATGGTTAAAAGCAATTGGCCTCAACATTGTTGTTGTGCGCCAATCTGCCTCCTCCACCATCCCCGATACCCGTGTAGTGTCCTTTGAAGGCTTCAACAGTATTCTTCCTGAAACGGATTGGCTAGTACTTGCCTGCCCGCTCACTGCGCAGACGACTAACTTAGTCAGTGCCAAAGCGCTTGACCTGATGAAACCCTCCGCACATATCATCAATATCTCTCGCGGCGCCGTCATCGACGAGCCCGCCATGATTGATGCACTCAATCACGGAAGGCTCGCTGGTGCCTATCTGGATGTGTTTGCGCAAGAGCCTTTGCCAACCGAGTCACCGCTTTGGGATATGCCTAACGTCATTGCAACGCCACATACCGCAGGATTTTCAGACGCGATTATTCAGCGCATGGCTGAAAAATTTCTTGAAAATCTCGGGCACTATGCCCGCGGAGAAAACTTTATCAACGTCGCACGTTTAGGCTAGTTGCTTAACCAAGTAGCCCATTTACCCTTGCTTAGCGTACAATGATTAAACGGTACAACGTTCCAGTCCTCGTACCTCGCTAAGCCCCAACTCTGTGGGCGCTCGCCTCCAAGGCGTTTTTACTCCCTGTTCGTCTGCCCCGATTGGAGTCCACATTCACTTGCGGACCGGCACGACGATGGAGCTGTTTTCTTGTCTACTTCTATTACTTTTGCTGACCTCGGGTTGGCTGATCCTCTTATGCGTGCGATTGCCGATGCCGGCTATACCGTACCCACTCCTATTCAAGCGCAAGCGATTCCTCGCGTCCTCGCGGGCGGCGACTTGCTTGCCGCCGCACAGACCGGCACCGGCAAAACCGCTGGTTTTACGCTCCCTATTTTGCACATGCTGCTCGCCAAACCACTTGAGCTGCGCAAACCCGGCCGCCCGCGTGTGCTGATTCTGACACCTACCCGCGAATTGACCGCACAGGTCGAAGAATCCGTCAAAACATACGGCATCCATACCAAAATCTCCTCAATGGTGATTTTTGGTGGCGTCAATATCAACCCACAGACCTCCGCTCTGCGCAAGCCAATTGACATCTTGGTTGCCACGCCGGGTCGTTTGTTGGATCATTGCCAGCAACGCAACGTAGATTTGTCTGGCGTAGAAATTCTCGTTCTAGACGAAGCGGACCGCATGCTCGACATGGGCTTTATCCGTGACATTCGCAAAATTCTTGCCTTGCTGCCACGCCAGCGTCAAAACCTACTCTTTTCAGCGACTTTCTCAGACGAAATCCGTGAGCTGTCCAAAGGCGTTTTGAATAATGCCTCTGAGGTTTCCGTTGCCGCACGCAACACCACCGCCGAGCGTGTCGATCAAACCGTTCATATGGTGCCTCAAGCTCACAAACGCGACATTCTTAGCCACATCATTCGCGAAAGTGGCTGGCACCAGGTGTTGGTCTTTACTCGCACCAAACACGGCGCAAATCGCTTGGCTGAAAAACTCGTCAAAGACGGCCTGTCTGCCTCGGCTATTCACGGCAACAAGAGCCAAGCAGCTCGCACACGAGCACTAGATGATTTTAAAAAGGGCAAAGTGGCAGTGTTGGTCGCAACCGACATCGCGGCTCGCGGTCTCGATATCGACCAACTGCCTCAAGTCGTGAACTTCGAATTGCCCAACGTACCTGAGGACTACGTGCACCGCATTGGACGGACGGGTCGTGCAGGTGCCGCAGGCTCAGCCGTGTCCTTAGTGGATTCGAGCGAAGTTAAATACCTCAAAGCCATCGAACGCATTATTAAAAAGCAGATTCCTCAGCTTCCAGCCCCAACTGGCTGGACAGCTTCGCCTGCTTCCGCACACGATGCAGACGATGAAGCACGCTCTGAGGGTCGCCGCGACGGCCCACGCCGCCCACAGCAGCGCTCCTCTCGCCCAGCAAGCGGTACGAATTCGGGTGCGCCCCGTCCCGCACGCGCCGGCCAAGGCACGGGTCAAGCGCCGCGTCGCGATAGTCAAGGCAGCGGTCGTAGTGCTCCTGCAGGTCACGCTCCCGCTCGGTCGGGCACAGGCGGCCCAACTCGTTCTGGTTCTGGTCCAAATGGCCCGAGCCAAGCCAATCGCCCCCGTCGTCCCGCTTTATTTAACAAGTAAACCGACCTAAAGCAGGCTGGCCCGCCCAGCCTGTAAAATTCGCCACCATGAGTATTCAAGCTGAAGTTGCGCGACGCAGAACGTTCGCGATTATTTCCCACCCTGACGCCGGTAAAACGACGCTCACCGAAAAGCTTTTGCTGTTCGCGGGCGCGATCCAAATCGCCGGCAGCGTCAAGGCACGTAAGGCCTCTCGCCATGCGTCCTCGGACTGGATGGAGATCGAAAAACAACGTGGTATTTCCGTTGCCTCCTCTGTGATGCAAATGGAGTATCGCGATTGCGTCATTAATTTGCTCGACACCCCAGGGCACCAGGACTTCTCCGAAGACACCTATCGCGTATTGACTGCCGTTGATGCGGCGCTCATGGTGATCGATGCCGCAAACGGTGTCGAACCACAAACTATCCGCTTGCTACAGGTCTGCCGAGCGCGCAATACCCCCATCATTACCTTTATTAACAAAATGGATCGAGAGGTGCGCGATCCATTAGAACTTTTGTCTGAGATCGAGCAACACATCGGCATGGACGCTGTGCCTTTCTCCTGGCCCGTCGGCATGGGTAAATCTTTCGGTGGCGTTTTCGACATTCAGCGAGACCGCATGCGTCTTTTCCGTTCAGGACAAGAACGTCGAAACGACAGCGGGGATGACTTTATTGATGGACTGGATAACCCTGAAATCGCTGAGCGGTTTGGTTCAGCCTTTGATCAAGCCAAAGGCGAGATCGAGCTGATCCAAGCCGCCGCACCGACTTTTGATCGCGACGCCTTTTTAGCGGGTAAACAAACCCCCATTTTCTTCGGCTCTGCCATCAATAACTTTGGTGTCCAAGAAGTTTTAGACGCGTTGGTTGATCAAGCGCCTCCTCCTGGTTCACGCCAAGCGCTCGAGCGCATCGTTTATCCCGAAGAACCAAAATTTACCGGCGTCGTGTTCAAGGTTCAAGCAAACATGGATCCTGCGCATCGAGACCGTGTGGCCTTCGTTCGCGTGAGTTCAGGTAAATTTGAGCGCGGCATGCGCTTAAAAGTATCTCGTAACAGCAAAGAAATACGACCCAATAACGTTGTGTCTTTTCTGTCACAACGCCGAGAGCTCGTTGACGAAGCTTTCGCAGGCGACGTGATCGGCATCCCGAACCACGGCATTCTGCATTTAGGTGATGTGTTGACCGAAGGCGAAGCCCTACACTTCACTGGATTGCCGTTTTTTGCACCCGAGCTCTTTCAGGCCGTCGAAACCAAAGATCCCCTTCGCACTAAACAGTTGCGTACCGGTCTACTTCAACTCGGCGAAGAAGGGGCGATTCAGGTATTTAAGCCCATCGCGGCTGGCGGTGCACTTTTGCTTGGCGCTGTGGGGCAGCTTCAATTCGAAGTTGTCGCGCATCGTCTGCAAGCCGAATATGGTGCTGAGGCGCGTCTGATGCCTTCTCGCTACAACATGGCGCGCTGGATCACGGCTGAAGACCCTAAAGAACTGCGTAAATTCATCGATGCGAACGCCTCACATATCGCCTATGATGTTGTCGAAGCACCTGCCTTCCTCGTCTCGTCCACCGCGCAGCTTCGGGTTGCCGAAGAACGCTATCCGGCGATTCGGTTTCATGCAATGCGTGAACATGGCGGTCAAGTGTTTTCTGACAAAGTCTGACCCCACGCAAATCAGAGATCCTTATGTCCTGGCGCGCCCTCATCATTTTTCTACTACTTGCTGTCGCCGCCTCATGGCAAGGTGGCCGACAACTTGGTCTCTGGCTTGTTGAACAAGCTCCTGAGTCCATTGCTTCGGCCTCTAATCAAAAAGATGACCGCGGCGAAGTGCTTGATGCGAATGGCAAACCTCTCGCCCCCCAGCCTCCTCAACCACGTATTGACGGCACACTCGGCGTCCCAAAAGAAATGGGGCCTGTTGAATGGGAGATCGCACCCGTCATCGCCTCCCGTGCTGATGCAAACTCTTACAAAAAAGACGGTGAGGATGACGAAGAGGAAAACTCTGAACAACAAGATAATGATAGTAACAATTCAGATCCCGGCACTGTGCCTACGATCGATGTGCAATCCACCTCAGGCACTTCAGCACCGCGCCCTGCTACACCTCCACCCGCACCCCCGATCAGCTGGCAAGCGTCGCTAAAAAAGGAACTCACTCAATGCAGAAATGTTGGGTTTTTTAGGCGCCCTGGTTGCATCGACTCCGCACAGACTAAATACTGCGGCCCCAACAATGCTTGGGGCAAAACCGCAGATTGTCCAGACCGTAATAACACGCTCACCTCTGGCGGCTAAGCCGCGCCTGCTTGCGACTTTCTTAGCGGCGCAGTGGGTATTCTCATCTGTTCGCGATACTTGGCAACTGTGCGTCGCGCGATCGTAATGCCATCCTGATCTAACAGCTTGACTAACTGACTATCCGATAGCGGCCGAGATCGATCTTCTTGACGAACAAGAGCCTGAATACGTGTTTGGACCGCCGTCGAAGAGGTCGCCTCGCCGCCCTCGGTTGATAAGCCTGTACTGAAAAACCGTTTAAGTTCGAGCGTTCCAAATGGTGTCACCATATATTTTTGAGTCGTCGCGCGCGAAATCGTTGACTCATGCATGCCCAACTCCTGCGCAATGTCCTTGAGCGTGAGTGGCCGAACGGCCTCCCAGCCTCTTGAAAAAAAATTTTGTTGATGTCCCACGATCACTTGAGACACCCGCAAGATCGTCTCAAAGCGCTGCGCGACGTTGCGTATCATCAAACGCGCTTCTTGAAGCTGGCCGTGAAGTGCGCTATTGGCACCGCCGCGCGGGCTCCCCAACACCTTGGCATACATCGCATTAATGCGCAATTTTGGCATGACTGCGTCGTTAAGATGCGCCTCCCAACCCTTGCGTGTTTTTCGCACAATCACATCCGGTACGGCAAAATCTGCCGCGGGTTTATTCCAACGACTACCGGGACGTGGGTTGAGTTTGACAATCAGTGCGTGCGCACGACGCAACAACTCAGCATCACAACGTAATACCTCTCGCAACTTAGTCATATTGCCCGTCGCCAGAATACTGAGATGTTCTTGACATACATGTCGGGCCACTCTCAGCACCTCTGTGTCCTTAATCTCTGGCAACAGCCCAGGGTCCGCAAACTGTAGTTGCAAATCCAAACACTCCGCTAAGTCACGTGCACCAACTCCCGGCGGATCGAGAGACTGCAAAAATTTTAAGGCCATCTGAAAATCATCGAGTTCTACACCCATTTCCGGGTTCATCCAATCAACAATTTCTTCCAGAGGTGAGGCCAACAAGCCATCATCGTTTAACTCCTCGATCAATAAACCAATGATCGCCGCATCACGTTCGCTGAGCCGCGTTGTGCCCAGCTGACTGAGCAGATGCTCTCGCAAATTGCTCTCTCGGGCAGCCTCAGGGCGCTCTGTCAGCTCGTCATCTCTAGAATGACGTGACTCCGTTGAAAACTCTAACCGATCCCTATCAAAGGGCTGATCATCTGCTGATGAAGGGTTTGCTTGCGCGTCAGCATCCCCCTCGGGCGCCTCAGAAGGGGCTGTAAGCCCTTCAAACGGCTGGTCGACTCTCACAGTAGAGCCAAGCGACCCAGGGTCTTGCAGCCCTTCTCCTTCCTGTTCAAGAAGGGGGTTTTCCGCTAAAGCCTTCGCCACCTCAGACTCCAAATCGAGTGTCGACAGCTGCAATAGTCGAATGGACTGCTGCAGTGCAGGGGTCAGCGTTAAGCTCTGACCAAGACGAAGTTCGAGAAAATTGCGAGTCATAGGTACAATATTTTGCATGATGAACACACCAAACACCGCAAATATCCGAAAAGATGTCTATCTTCTGGGCAATACGTTGTTGCGCCTGGGACTACCAAGGCTGATTATTCGCTTGGTCGTCCTGCTCAGTGTATTGGCTTTACTCCTTTATTGCGTACAAGGCATTCTTGCACGCGGCAGAGGTTGGCTTGAGTTTGGCCTATATGTTTCTGGGTTAAATGACATCCTTGGCAAAACCGTCATTGATTTTGTCATGCAATACCAAAAGTTCTTTTGGTGGCTCATTGCTGCGCTCTTAGTACTCTTTGTGCTGAGCGCCTTGATGAGCTGGTTTCGTAGCAGCGTCAAGCGCGGCCGAGCTGCCCTAGTGCCTTTGGGAGAGGTTCGTAAACTTTGTGTAGGCCTCAGTCAGGAAGCGCTTGATGTGCTGGACTGGGTCTGGCGCGATAAATCGCTACCGATCTCCGTAGGCAATCTTCAAGCCACCCTCTCTCAACTGCGCACAGGGCGTCAGCGCAAATTAAATTTAGCGCGCGCGCACAAGCTTGAACTCGATCAGGCCTTGGTACCCAAAGATCCCGCATCACCTGCTTCCCCTCTGGATCATGGCGGTCAACGCGAACCCACCCTTCTAGCGTAAGCAAACTGTTGCTTAAACGTACACGCCCGGGCTTCAAAAGGCGCACAAGTCTTGCTTTCAGCCGATTTTTATGTTTACCTATTAACTATGCGTTCTTACTTCTCAGGCACTGCCTGTCTTCGTTCAGCTGACATTGCCTCTCATGGCGATGGAATAGGTATGCGCTTCGGCCAAGCCGACAGCGCTTGCGCACTAAGCCTTCTACCGCTGCTACTAGTGATCGGTTGCCGGACCTAGCGTCCCGTGGCAGTCCGGCAGCCCCTGGCCACTCGCATCACCCCACCAAATTCCCTGTAAAAGCCCGCTTTGTCGGGAAGCTGGTGAGAGACCAGAAAAAATGATACCGATGCCCCTGTGTGTGGCGTCATACCAACAGACTTGAGGTTAAAAATGCTTTCAAATCCCGCCACAAAGTACATCCCGTTCAAACCCTTCGAACGAGATTTTTCTGAGCGCACCTGGCCAACGAAACGGATTACCCATCCGCCCATCTGGATGAGCACAGACCTGCGTGATGGCAACCAATCTTTGATCGAACCCATGAGTGTCGAACGCAAGCTGCGTTTTTTCGACATGCTCATCAAAATCGGTTTCAAAGAAATCGAGGTGGGATTTCCCTCTGCATCGCAAACAGATTTTGATTTTGTCCGCACACTCGTGGATGACAAGCGCATCCCAGATGACGTCACGATCATCGCATTAACGCAAGCACGCCCCGAGCTCATCGAACGAACGGTTGAATCAGCCGCTGGCGCCAAGCGCGCCATGATTCACTTGTATAACGCCTGCGCACCAGGTTTTCGTCGCATCGTATTCAACATGAACCGCGAAGAAGTCAAACAGGTTGCGGTCGAAGGCACGCAATGCGTCATGGCTTGCATGGCCAAGTATCCACAAACTGAGTGGTTGTATGAGTACTCACCCGAGGTCTTCAGCACCACTGAACCAGACTTCGCGCTTGAAGTTTGTAACGCAGTCACTGAGACATGGAAGCCCACCCCTCAACGTAAGATCGTTTACAACTTACCTGCGACGATCGAGGCCACTACACCCAACATGTATGCCGATCAAATCGAATACATGCACAACAATCTGAACAAGCGCGATAGCATCATTATTAGCTTGCACCCTCACAACGACCGCGGCACCGCAGTCGCAGCCGCAGAGCTTGGTTTAATGGCTGGTGCGGATCGTGTCGAAGGGTGTTTGTTCGGCAATGGCGAGCGAACCGGTAACGTGGATCTCGTGACCTTGGCCTTGAATCTCTACACGCAAGGGATCCATCCAGGCTTGGACTTCTCAGATATCGACGAGGTGCGTCGTTGTGTTGAGTTTTGCAACCAGTTGCCCGTTCACCCACGTCATCCCTATGCAGGCGACCTCGTCTTTACCGCCTTCTCAGGTTCGCATCAGGATGCAATAAAAAAAGGGTTTGCCGTACAAAAATCCGACGCGATTTGGGAAGTGCCCTATTTGCCTATCGACCCAGCTGACCTTGGCCGGAGTTATGACGCCGTTATCCGCGTCAATAGCCAGTCAGGCAAAGGGGGGGTGTCATACCTGCTCGAACAAGAGCATGGCTTGGCCTTGCCTCGTCGTTTACAAATCGAATTCAGCCGCGCTATTCAGCGCGTGACAGACGAGACCGGTCGAGAAGTCACTGCAACCGATGTTTACACAATCTTTAACAAAGAATATTTGACACAAACCGAACCTTGGAAGCTGATCAAACATCGCATTACTGGCGACCCAAGCGCAGCCGAAGGCAAACTGTTCACGATCGAAGCGGAATTTGATGTGGGTGGCGAACGACGCACACTGACCGGGTCTGGCGATGGCGCGATTTCTGCATTTGTCGATTGCTTAGGTACGCCCATTCGCATCATGGACTATCACGAGCATGCCATTGGTATCGGCACTGACACGCGCGCCGCCTGTTACGTCGAGGCGCGCATCGAAGAAGGTGCGACCGGGTTCGGTGTGGGCATTGACCGAGACATCGTGACAGCGTCCTTTAAAGCAGTCCTCAGCGCACTGAATCGCCACCTCCACGTTGCATAACCAGCATTGAGTATCTAGGTAGTGCTTGAGTGTGCAAACAGCTGTCTGAACGGGCGCCATGAGCAGGCGCCCGTTTTATTTTTGAAGCGCACTAATTTCATCGGGATGAAAGCCGGCAGCTAAACGTGCCTCAATATTAAATGGGCCTTTGAGTGTCGGTGCCCGATATTGTGTCGCGAGCTCTGCATAAGTACGTATAGGCTCGAGGCAACGTTCCGTGCATAACCAGCGATACCAATAATTACCGATCGCCACATGACCTATTTCTTCACGCAAAATAGTGTCAACAATCGCAGCGGCTTGGGGATCACCTCCGCTTGCAAGTTTATGACGCACAGCAGGCGATGCATCTAAGCCACGGGCTTCAAGCGTGCGGGGTACCAATGCCAAGCGTGCCAACACATCATCCTGTGTACGCTCAGCCATTTCCCATAGCCCATCGTGCGCGGGGAAGTCGCCATATTCATAACCTATTGTCCTAAGGTGCGACTCGAGCATGTGAAAGTGTGCGGCCTCCTCAATCGCTACCCCGATCCACTGTCGATAAAAAGTCGTCGGCATATTGCCAAAACGCCACACCACATCGAGGGCTAAATTAATCGCGTTGAACTCAATATGTGCCAATGAGTGAATCAATGCCGCACGGCCTTCTAGGCTATGTACACTACGCAGACGTAGACCCGCAGGGGGCACCAACTCGACCAAAGGACGACCTGGAATCTGCGCTTGCACCTCAAATGTACGAGCAGCATCCACTGGTGAGTTCGCACTAACCTCAGCGAGGAGAGTCGATTTTTCTTGCCAAGTTGTTTGACACAGCGCACAGAGTGCAATTTCTCGAAGTTCAGTCACGTTTTACTCAGCGGTTTTAAACTCAATTGGTAATATTGCAATTATGTCTGATCTTTTGAACACCATGCACTCTAACCAACCTGCCCGTATACCAAAAGCAGCCCTCATTCCTGGCTTGTTGGGGCTCTTGCCGTTTTGGGGGCTTGCTCTATCGACACAACTCGCGAGCGGGCTCGATCCTGTGCTTGCTCTCATGGCTTTAATTATGTACGGCGCAGTTATTCTGAGTTTTGTTGGTGCGCTCTGGTGGGGCATCGCTGTTCACGCAACACCATCGGCACCTCGAACTGCAATGTTTCTCTGGAGCGTAGTGCCTGCGTTGATTGGCTGGGCATCCATCATGACAGAACCCACCATCGGCTTACAAATGTTGGTGGCCGGGTTTGCGCTTCAATGGATACTGGACGGACTGTTGATGCGAAGCGTGGAAAACCTCATCCCCCGGTGGGTATTCAGACTGCGTACCCTACTGACTTTAGGCGCAATAAGTGCGCTTGTCTTCGCATGGTGGCAATTAATCTGACTTCTTTTTAGACGCCTTTTTCTTTGGCACAGCCAGCATCGTCAAACGACAACTCGACGCACCACATCGACACTCGTACTGCGCTTTGAGCTTTTTTGTCAATTTTTCATCGTCAATCACCAGCCCATAGTCATAGTTCAACTCCTCGCCGCGCTTGATATCACGCTTGGCAACGATGTGAACACGCTTGCCGCCCTTACCTTCACTGCTCTCGCAGTTTGGTTCACAAGAATGATTAATCCAACGTGCCTCATTTCCCTGATCATTACCGTCAATAACTTTGCCAGTACTGAGAGAAAAGAAAAATGTGTGAAAGGGGTCGTCTGGATTTGTAGGGTGACGCCGGTCAGCTTCTTTAGCACTGATCGTTAAACCACCATACTCAATGATGCGCGTACCCTCAGGGATATTCCGTGCTGCAAATACACCGTTGCCGTGAACCTTAGATCGCCTGACGATGTGCCAGGGCTTTTCAGTTGTTGTCATCATTCAAACGTCAAAAATCAAGTGCGTTTCACACCAAAACAATGCTGTGCCTCAGGAAATTTACCACCGCGCACCTCATCTGCATACTGTTGAACAGCATTACGCATAATCGTATCCAAGTCAGCGTAGCGCTTGACGAACTTAGGCACACGATTACCGCTTAAACCTAACATATCGTCCGTCACTAAAATCTGGCCATCGCACGAAGGCGAAGCGCCAATTCCTATTGTTGGAATGGTCAGCTTGACAGTAATCTCAGCACCCAATGCCTCGGTGATGCCCTCAAGGACTACACCGAATGCACCCGCTTGCTCGAGAGCCTGCGCATCCGCCAAAATGCGTGCCGCCGAGTCTGGAGTTTTCCCCTGAGCAAGGTAGCCGCCCATCGTATTGACATATTGAGGCATCAAACCGACGTGCGCCAACACAGGAATCCCTCGGCTCACGAGATATTGCACCGTCTCGGCCATCACCTCGCCACCTTCAAGCTTCACGGCATCTGCGCCTTGACTCAACAGGTAGCCTGCGCTGCGAAATGCTTGGCCCAAGGACTCCTGATAACTACCAAAAGGTAAGTCTGCAACGATGCATGCACGTTTTGTTCCACGCACCACCGCTGCAGTGTGATGCCCAATTTGCTCAAGTGAAATCGATAGCGTGTTTGGTAAGCCATAGGCCACCATCGCAGTCGAGTCACCGATCAAAATAAAATCAACATAGTCATCAATTACGCGTGCCGTTGGCACGCTATACGCCGTCAACGCGACAATCTTGCGCTGTCCTTTACAAGCCAACAATTGCGGAACTGTCATCCGCTTAATTTCTACCTGCGCACTCATTTTAATTTCCTAATCATTCGTCTACAGCTACCGCGTTTATAGATTTCTTTGTTGCTTTTTTTGCCACTTTTTTGACTGCTTTTTTAGCTGTCTTCTTCACGGCTTTCTTAGCTGTCTTTTTAACAGCGGTTTTTACTGCCGCTTTACTCGCTGATTTAGCAGGTGTCTTTGTCGGCGTTTTACGGCCTGGCTTTTCTGGCCGCGCTTCAAACTCAAAGCTAACTTTTCCACCCTCGCCTCTCGCGAGATAAGCTTTAAATTTACGATTTGTCCGGCTCGAAACAAAGCCTTCGAGCAAGTCGGTTTTACCCGTCGTCAATAGCTTTATCATTTGGTCTGCACCAACCTCTTGCTGCAAGATGACCTTGCCAGAACGAAAATCACAATTACGCTCAGGCCCGACAGACTTCTCGCAGATATAGCTCATGCCATGCTCAAACACACGCGCCGAACATTTAGGGCAGGCACCGAGTGGCGCATGTCCAGAGAAATCAACAGGTTCGTTTGACTCCTCGTCACGTTGACCAAAATCAAACTCTAATTTTGAATCAGGATCGAGCTTTAAGATCGCAGCAAAAGGGCGACCCATTTTGCTAATAAACCCTTGCATGGGTCCGATTCGCTTATCCGTGATGAGCGTTTCGACTTCCTCTGGCTCAAAGGTTCGTCCGCCCGGGTGTTTGCCGATCGAAAAGTCACAGCTCGTACATGCGTAGCGGCGGTAGTTTTCTTTCACGACAGATCCGCACTTAGGGCATGGTGTCGTCAACGTGACATAGTCACCTGGAACCGTATCGCGATCATATTCTTTCGCTCGCTTAACGATCACTTGCGTCATTTGTGCAATTTCAAGCATGAAGGCCTCACGCTCAAGCTCACCTTGCTCGATCTGCTGCAGCTTATGCTCCCACTCACCCGTTAATTCGGGTGACGTCAATTCCTTAACATCTAAGCCGTTTAACAAAGTCATTAACTGACGCGTTTTGGCTGTGGGCACCAAATCGCGCCCTTCACGCCGCAAATACGTTTCGTTGAGCAAGCCTTCAATAATGGAAGCGCGCGTCGCAGGTGTTCCGAGTCCACGTGCCGCCATAGCCTGCGCAAACTCATCGTCATCGACAAGCTTGCCAGCATTCTCCATCGCAGAAAGCAAGGTGCCTTCGTTATAGCGGGCAGGCGGTTTAGTGACGAGCGCAATCGCATCCACATCTTCGGTGCGAACAGTCTCGCCCTCAACCACAGCAATGAGTGTCTCGTCTTCTTCCTGAGCTTCGCGCCCATAGACAGCCAACCAACCGGGCGATACCAATACCTTGCCCTCTGTTTTGAACTGATGTGACTGCACCGTCGTCGTACGCGTCGTCATACGATATTCGGCTGAAGGGAAGAAGATTGCTAAGAAGCGCTTCACCACCAAATCGTATAACTTTGCTTCAGCCTCACTGAGCTCTTTCGGAATCTGTAGGGTTGGAATAATCGCAAAGTGATCAGAAACTTTTTTGTTATCAAAAATGCGTTTGTTCGGCTTGATCCAGCCATTTTTACTAATCGTCTGAGCGTGTGTGGCCAAGTTTCGCGTAACGCCTCCGCCCTCAGCAATGCCATCAATCGTGGCGCGCACCGTATTGATATAGTCTTCAGGCAAATGCTTGGAGTCCGTTCGCGGGTAGGTCAACGCCTTGTGGCGCTCATACAAGCTCTGAGCCAATGACAACGTGGTCTTAGCAGAAAAGCCGAACCTACCATTCGCCTCACGTTGCAACGACGTTAAATCAAACAGTGCAGGGGCGGCTTCAGTCTTAGGTTTAGCAACTTCTGTTACCACGCCCTTCTGGGCGCGACACGCCGCAACCACGCTTTTGGCAGCCGCCTCTAGCCATAGCCGCGACTCGTGCTTACTTGGATCTTCGGCATCTTTTTTGAATTGCGGATCAAACCATCGGCCTTCATATAAGCCTGCTGCCGCAACAAACGTCGCCCGCACTTCCCAATAATTACGGGGCTCGAAGCGTCTGATTTTTTCTTCGCGTTCAAAAACAATTGCCAGTGTTGGCGTTTGAACGCGACCGACTGGCGTTTTAAAAAATCCGCCGTCCTTACTGTTAAAGGCTGTCATGGCTCGCGTGCCATTGATCCCAACCAGCCAGTCCGCCTCAGCACGAGAACGCGCCGCCGCCTCAAGGGGCTTCATCATCGCATCCGGACGCAAATTCGCAAAAGCCTCTCGGATCGCATCTTGTGTCATTGATTGCAACCACAACCGCTGTGCAGGTTTTTTCTGGCCTGCATATTGCTCGATGTAGCGGAAAATCAGCTCGCCTTCGCGACCCGCGTCACATGCATTGATCAGCGCGCTCACATCCTTGCGCTTAATCAAACGCAGCAGCATTTTCAGGCGTTCAGTCGACTTTTTATCACTGGGATTCAGCTCGAACTGCGGCGGAATGACCGGCAAATGATTAAAGCTCCACTTACCCTTTACAGGATCATTGGGCGCCACCAAACTCAACAGGTGACCGACACTTGAGGACAAGACATATTTGTCGCTCTCAAAGTAGTCACCTTCCCGCGTAAAGCCTCCAAGTGCCCTTGAAATATCCAGGGCAACCGATGGTTTCTCAGCAATAATTAGTGTCTTAGTCATTCTTTTCCAAATACGACTTTTGTCATCTACAAGCCAAATCCAAGTGCTTTTCTGAATTTAGCCTAGCGCGGATCATAAAAGCGGTGATTAATGCCGTGCAAGTTAGCACGACTCAGCCCTTGCACCCAAACCGGGATCGCCGCGGACCAAAACTGATGCACCTCCAAAACAGGCAAAGGATCGAATCCTAACGCTAACCACGCGCGCTGCAAAACTCCCAAAGGGTCCGCTAAATCAAGCATCGCAGCACCATTTTGTTTGGAAAGCTTTTGACCAACCTCATCCGTGATGACCGGGACGTGTAAATATTGAGACTGTGGCAAACCCAACACTTTGGACAACACCAGCTGACGGGCCGTACTGTTCAGAAGGTCCTCACCGCGTACCACATGCGTCACAGCTTGCTCTGCATCGTCAACCACAACAGCCAATTGATAGGCCCAAATGCCGTCTGCACGACGCAGGACAAAGTCCCCCACCACTTGACTCACATTTTGGGTCTGAGGGCCTAGCCAGCGATCTTGAAACGAAGTCTGACCCTCGGGTACACGCATGCGCCACGAGAGCGCCTGCCGCCCCTCTGCGAGCCCTAGGCGACATGTTCCGAGATAGGGGCGCTCACCCTCTGGAAAATGCCCTTCCCGCTGTAATACTGAATCAGCAATTTCACGCCTCGTGCACGAACACGGATAAACGAGATTTAACGACAAAAGAGCATCAAAAGCCTGCTGATATATGCTCAATCGACGAGATTGATACAAAACCTCCCCATCCCATCGCATACCCAAAGCAAGCAATTGCTGCAAAATAACCAGATCAGCACCTGGGGCTGTGCGAGGCAAGTCAAGATCCTCCATTCTGACTAGCCAAGTCCCACCGTGAGCACGAGCATCTAAATAGCTCGCTAGCGCCGCTACCGCAGAGCCAGCATGAAGCGGCCCGCTCGGGCTCGGCGCAAAGCGACCGACGTAGGCTGAATCAATTGAAGGAAAATCAGTGGAGCAGGCGGTCACCATCATCGCGCAGCAATTCTTCAAGGATCAAATGATCAACCTCAGACTCCTGACTCCATAGGACCATCAAAGCAATGATTTTGATCTTTTGTAAAGAGACTGGACCATCTGTCGCGGCCATGGCACGGTCAATCACAATTTCACGCAACACTGGAGACAAGGCTTCGGTTGTCTCAAGAAAAGTAATGAACCCTATTGCTTGGGCACCGAGATGTTGCTGCTCATTTTCTGCGTAAACACGGAAACCATCGCCCGGTGTATGCGCGAGATCGACACACTGTTCTGTGGTTTCAGCCAGGCCAACAAGCCAACCTAATGCCTCGTCAATGTCAGTGTGTTCAAAGCCGGCGGCGGCAAGCCGCTTGGCCAACACATCCGCTGACGGACAGGCCTCAGGGGTGTAATAGTTCTCAAACAGGTAAACCAGGATATCGAACATGGCAGCTACGGCTCCTGTTTTAACCGGGGTCTGTCAGACCCCTCATGTGAAATAACTTTACCCTTAAAAACAAAAAACAACAAACGCTATCTTGAATACCCCTGTAACGAGCAAACAACGCTCAAGCCGATATCGTCACAACGGAGGAGGAGCGACGGGAAAATTGCATGCACACAGCAGGCAAGGCCAACACCAAACCGGCCAAACCGCTCTGCCAACCAGGGGCTATGAAAAGCAAGGCCGCCACAGCAAACGTCCAGCGCTCCCACGCCTTCATATGCGTGAGAAAATAAGCTGAAAAGGACGCGGATAACAATACTAGGCCGACGAGTGAGCCGCTAAGGGTGATGAAAAAATCACCCCAAGTAAACCCTTTCAACACCAACAACAAAGACGGCGAAAAAATAAATACAAACGGTACGAGTAACTTACTAATCCCTAGCCTAAACGCAGTATTGCCTGTTTTAAATGGGTCACTACCCGCCATCCCTGCTGCGGCATAGGCGGCCAAAGCAACAGGTGGAGTGAGGTCAGCCAATATCCCAAAATAAAACACAAACATATGTGCAGCTAAGGGCTGCACGCCGAGCTGAACGAGCGTTGGGGCCGCAACCGCCACCATAATGATGTAGTTGGCAGTTGTTGGTATCCCGCAACCCATCAAAATACATACCAAACCCGTAATCGCGAGCGCAGCAACCAGAGTCAGGCTCTGCATATTGACTAAAAAATCAGGCAGTATGGTTGCCGCTGCGCCCGCAATCGCCTGAGAGGCCGCAATCACAATAAAAGACACCTTAAAGCCGACGCCCGTAAGCGTCACAACACCAATCACAATGCCAACCGTCCCAGCTGCTGCCCCAACAGCCAGTGCATACTTTGCGCCAGTCTCAAAGGCATCGTATAAATCCTTCCACCGCAAGCGCTGAACAGGGTTGAGGACGCCTACAACGATACATGCGGTTATGCCCGCAAAGGCCGCCAAGTAAGGTGTGCGGCCACTCACCAACACACCAATCAAAACCACTAGAGGAATCAAGGTCGGCCAGCGCTTGCGAAATGACTCTTTTAACTTAGGCATCTCCTCCTCTGTCAAACCGCGTAAATTTTGACGCTTGGCCTCAAAATGCACCTGCATAAACATGCCAAAGAAATACAAAAATGCC
Organism: uncultured Burkholderiaceae bacterium; assembly: GCA_963926265.1. GTDB lineage: Bacteria > Pseudomonadota > Gammaproteobacteria > Burkholderiales > Burkholderiaceae_B > Zwartia. The sequence goes on along the minus strand of CAWUWN010000049.1, from coordinate 32,548 downwards.
GGAAAAGTCGCCGCTAAGGCAATATCCCGATACGGGATATTTAAAAACTCAATCATCAAAAATGCCGCGGCACCCATAATGGGTGGCGTAATTTGTCCGCCTGTGCTCGAGGCAGCTTCTACAGCAGCGGCAAAATGGCGGGGATATCCCACACGAATCATCGCGGGTATCGTGAGCGAACCTACTGTGACAGCATTCGCAATCGATGACCCTGACAACATTCCAAACATCGCCGACCCGAACACCGAAACCTTCGCAGGTCCTCCTGCATAACGGCCCGCAACCGCTGAAGCAACATCCAGAAATAATTGACCCAATCCAATGCGCGTCGCCAGCACACCAAACAATACGAAATGAAAGACGTAAGTCGCCACCACACCGATCGCCACACCATAGACCCCTTGGCTGGTGAGATACAAGTGATTGACGATTTGCGACCAGCTATTGCCAGCGTGTTTGAGCAGACCCGGAAACTCCTGGCCAAACATTGCATAAATCATAAAGACAATCGCAATAATCGGGAGTGGCCAACCCATCGCTCGACGCGTGCCTTCGAGCAAGCCCACTAACAAAATCGTACCCATGAATACATCGATCTTGTCAGGATTGCCGACCTTGAAAGCTAACTCTTCAAAAATATAAGGGATGTACAAAACAGAGAGCGCAAGCGCCAGTGCAATCAACCAATCGAACAACGGGATTCCGCCCGGAGATAAAAACGTCGATTTGGGCTCGCGCTTATATGCACGCTTATTAAACCCAAACACTAAAAAAATCAGGCTCAGTACAAATGCTAGATGAACGCCTCTGTGCGTAGATTCACGCAACAGACCAAAACCCGCCGTGTAATAGTGAAAGATTGAGAGTGACACCAACAAGATGGAAACAATCCAAGTTGCTCCTGCAGCGAGAGGTCGAAACCGGATTTCAGGATCGAACTTTTCTGTCAATGCTTGGGTTTTCACTTCATCGATTTGCATAGCGGACTCTTGGTAAACGACTAATCATGACGATCAAAATAAAAGGCGGTGTTTCGCTTGCGCGCCCACCGCCTTTGGTACTTGAAATATATCAACAAGAGCCACGAGCATCAGACCCATGACCCCGAGGCCTCTTTATTTCAACAAGCCTTTTTCTTTATAAAACTTCTCGGCACCAGGATGAAAAGGGATCCCTGCACCAACCACGGCATTGGACAATGTAATGAGCTTGCCTTTTGAATGACCCGCTGCCAGGGCCTTTTGAGCTGCCGATGAATAGACGGCTTTCACGATTTCGTAAACGACAGCCTCAGGCTGCTTAGCAGATGTTACCCACTGTGCATTCACAGAGATCGTTTTGACGGCGCCCATTCCTTGGTAAGTTCCAGCGGGAATCGTGTCTGGCGTAAAAAAGCGCTGTGTCGAAAGCAACTTATTGATTTCTGGGCCAGCGATTGAAATTAACTCCACGCCCGCGCCGCTAGAAACAAGCTCAGCGACAGCGGCAACAGGGGCACCCGCCACAATAAAGAAGGCATCCAAACCGCCGTCCTTCATTTTTTCACCCGCCTGATTCGGTTTCATATATTCGGCCTTAACGTCCTTGTCCGTCATGCCATATGCGCCCATAATCAACCGCACATCCACAAGCGTGCCGGAACCTGGCTCATCCATAGAAACACGTTTTCCACGCAAGTCAGCAACAGACTTAATGCCTGAGCCTTTACGTGCGACTAAATGGATACTTTCCGGATAAAGTGTCGCGATCAACCTAAGATCGGCTGCCTTGGTCTTTCCTGCAAAAGTGCCGGTGCCGGTATACGCCCAAAACGCGACATCTGACTGGCTGAAACCAGACTCAAGCGAGCCACCCATAATGCCATTCACGTTTGCAACAGAACCATTGCTTGCAACAGCCGAAGCAATCAGCTTACCAGGCTGAGTCACCAGGTTGGCGATCATGCCACCCACAGGGTAGTACGTACCCGCGGTGCCGCCCGTACCAATGCGGAAAAACTGCTGAGCCTGCACGGGAGCTGCGACCGTGACCACAAGTGCGGCCGCACCCAAAACTTTAGCTAAAGATTTTAAAAACATAAAGTGACTCCATGATTAGATAATCGGACGACAACCTTGCCATTTTAACTGGTACTTTTGCGTATAAGCTGTAAATATCTGCAACAAACAAACTCTCTCAGGCCAGTGCAATCAATGTGACCCCCTCTCCAACTTGATCTCCCACATCAAAAAACACCTCTTTGATCACTCCCTCTCTGGGAGCAAAGATGCCGTGCTCCATTTTCATTGCCTCCATCACCAACAGTGCGTCGCCTTTTTTTACGCTCTGACCCGTGGTGACATGGACTGCAATAATCTTCCCTGGCATTGGTGCCGTAAAGCCACCGCCTAAGGCTACATCACCTTGCGTCGCTTGCTTAAGGGGGTCTAGTAAAGTCAGCACCGTGTGCCTGCCATCTACAAACACATCGAACTGAGCGGATTGCGTCGCAATCGTTGCATATCGCAACGTATCCGAAAGCGTTAACTCAACACGATACCCGCCATCCCCTATGCGCTGACTTATCCATTCCATATTATGACGCCGGCCCTCGATTTCTATCCACTGGCGCTGACCAGAGCGAAACAAACGAACCGTTCTGTGTATTTCTCCATCAACCCAGACAAACTCCCGACAATAATCGTCATTCAGTCGCCAGCCATCTCGAATAGACCAGGGGTCAATTTCCTGTCTCTCTTGCAAAGCACCTAACGTGCTTTGCGTCGCCTCAACAGATAAAACTGCAGCAACCGCACATGCCATCACATGGTCAGGAGCAGGCATTGAGGCGGGCAACACGCTCTCGCGTCTGCGCTCAATCAAACCGGTATCCAAATCTGCTGCTGCAAATGCCTCATCGGCCATCAGTCTCGACAGAAAATCCACATTTGTATGAACGCCCGCAATTTGAGTCCCTGCAAGTACTTGTTGCATTCTTTGGCGCGCCTGCTCACGCGTCGCTCCCTTGACGATCAACTTTGCAATCATTGGATCGTAATAAGGCGAAATCTCATCACCGCAACGCACACCGGCATCGACACGCACGTCACCATTTGTAAAGGCCACATGGGTCGGCAACTGTAGGAGCCTTAATTTTCCTACTGAAGGCAAAAACCCTTTTTCAGTATTCTCAGCATAAATACGCACCTCGATGGCGTGACCGGTGCTTTGAACTTGCTCTTGTGTCAATGGTAAGGGCTCACCCGCCGCAACCCGCAATTGCCACTCAACCAAATCAAGACCCGTAATCATTTCGGTCACAGGATGTTCAACTTGTAAGCGTGTATTCATCTCCATAAAATAAAACTGTCCATTGGGCTCGACGATAAACTCAACGGTTCCAGCACCCACATAATTTACCGCTCGAGCAGCGGCTACTGCCGCCTCGCCCATTGCCTGTCGCATGCTTGGTGACATATTCGGAGCAGGCGCCTCCTCTACTACTTTCTGATGTCGTCTCTGTATTGAACAATCTCTCTCAAACAAATAAATGCATTGCCCTTGCGTATCCGCAAACACCTGTATCTCGATATGTCGCGGCTTTTGTAAATACCGCTCGATCAACACCTGATCATCTCCAAAACTTGCGAGCGACTCTCGTTGACATGATGTAAGCGCTGCCTCAAATTCTTTACTGCATTGCACGATACGCATGCCCTTACCACCACCGCCAGCACTCGCTTTAATCAATACCGGATAGCCGATGATATCGGCCTGTTCGCGCAGAAAATGCGCGTCCTGATTTTCACCATGGTACCCAGGTACAAGTGGCACACCCGCGTGGGCCATCAAAACTTTTGCCGCCGATTTGCTTCCCATCGCCGCAATAGCGGAAGCAGGTGGCCCAACAAATATCACACCTGCTTGCGTACAAGCCTGTGCAAAATCTTTGTTCTCTGACAAAAAGCCATAGCCCGGGTGGATTGCCTCTACACCGTGAGACTGGGCAAGATCCAATATCAAATCGCCTTTTAGGTAGCTTTCATTTGCAGGAGCCTGGCCGATACGAATGGCAACATCGCAACTCGCCACATGTTTAGCTTGTGCATCTGCATCCGAATACACTGCGATCGTTCTTATGCCAAGCCTGCGAGCCGTTGCAGCAACGCGACAAGCTATTTCTCCGCGATTGGCAATGAGTATTGTTTTAAACACGTCTTGTTCCTGTATGTGCAATTACATGCGAAAAACGCCAAAATGCGAATCCGGTATTTCGGCATTCAGTGCTGCAGATAAACTCAAACCCAAGATTCGACGTGTATCGGTAGGCTTGATGACGCCGTCATCCCAAAGTCTTGCGCTTGCATGAAAGGGATGACCTTCTCGCTCAAATTGTTCGAGGATCGGTGCTTTAAACATTTGTTCTTGCTCGGATGACCACACTTCCCCCTTGCCCTCTATCCCGTCTCTGCGTATCGTGGCAAGTACGCTAGCGGCTTGCTCTCCACCCATCACCGAGATGCGTGCGTTCGGCCACATAAAGAGAAACCGTGGCGAATACGCTCTGCCGCACATTCCATAATTACCCGCGCCAAAAGAACCACCAATAATGATCGTCAATTTCGGTACAGCGGCAGTTGCAACAGCCGTCACTAGCTTTGCGCCATGCCGAGCAATGCCCTCCTTTTCATATTTTCGTCCCACCATAAACCCAGTGATATTTTGTAAAAATATAAGAGGTATTTTTCTTTGGGCACACAACTCAATGAAATGCGCACCTTTTTGAGCAGACTCAGAAAACAAAATGCCATTGTTTGCGATGATGCCGACTGGCATTCCGTACAAATGCGCAAACCCTGTAACCAAGGTCGTTCCATAACGGGCTTTAAATTCTTCAAATTCTGAGCCATCGATGAGTCGCGCAATAATCTCCCGCACATCGTATGACTTACGCGTATCTGCGGGAATAATTCCGTTTAATTCTTCAATGTTGTATGCAGGCTCACGCGTAGGACGCAGCACGAGCTGTTGTGGCTTTTGACGATTCAGATGACTGACTGCTTGACGCGCAATTTGTAAAGCGTGATGATCATTCTCTGCTAAATGATCTGCAACACCCGAGAGTCTCGTATGCACATCACCTCCTCCCAGCTCCTCGGCGCTCACTTGTTCTCCGGTCGCAGCCTTCACCAACGGCGGTCCACCTAAAAAAATTGTTCCCTGTTCTCGCACGATGATCGACTCATCACTCATTGCTGGTACATAGGCCCCGCCTGCTGTACATGAGCCCATCACCACGGCAATTTGCGCGATTCCTTGTGCCGACATGTTGGCTTGATTAAAAAATATGCGTCCAAAATGGTCTCGGTCAGCGAACACCTCTTCTTGTTGAGGCAAATTTGCGCCTCCAGAATCTACCAAGTAAATACAAGGTAAATTGTTCTGTGCTGCGATCTCCTGGGCGCGCAAATGCTTTTTAACTGTCATGGGGTAATACGTCCCGCCCTTGACTGTCGCATCATTGCAAACAATGACGCACTCAATCCCTGACACACGCCCGACCCCTGTAATGATCCCGGCACTCGGTGCTTCGCCGTTATACATGCCATGTGCTGCGAGCGGGGAAAGCTCTAAAAAGGCCGAGCCTGGATCAAGTAGGCTCTCCACACGCTCTCGAGGGAGCAACTTGCCTCGTGCGACGTGCTTTTGACGGGCTGCCTCAGGTCCTCCCTCAGCAATTTTCTCTAATGCGGCCGTCAGCTCTGCGATCTTTGCCTGCATCGCGCTTGCATTCGCTGCAAACTCCGCCGTTCGACCGCTAATTTTCGTCTCAATTATCGGCATGACATTGCCCTCAGTAAGTTTACGTTTACGTAAACGTCAGTATGAATATAGTGCAGAGCCGACAATTAGTCACTTTTTAGCCTTCAGTAGTGCCTCACATTGCTGCTGCTGCTGGGTAATTTCCGCCAAAGTCTCGTCGAGATCTGCGCGTTGCTGCTCTAAGCTCGTACGCTGGGACGCCAACACAGATAAGTAATGCTTAAGCTGTGGCACCGTGTCCCGCGGCCCTTCATACATATCCACGAGCTCACGGATCGCAGAAAGCGTGAAACCCAAGCGCTTACCACGTAACGCCAACCTCAAGCGGGTCCGATCCCGAGCCACATAGATACGTTTATTTCCCTCCCGCGCAGGATTAAGGATGCCGTGATCCTCATAAAACCTGATCGTTCGCGGCGTAATGTCGAACTCTTTAGACAGATCTGAAATCGTCCAAGTTGCTGAAGTCATAATGTAGGTGATAGCAGTTAACGTAAACGTAAATTATGATGGTCCGAACAAACCGTCAAGCATGGAGACAACAAAACATGAACCCACTCGAACATCAGCTGCAATACCCTTTTGCAGACACTTTGCCCAACCCTGGCCAAACCATGGAAGTTGCGCCTGGTGTGCGCTGGATTCGCATGCCTCTGCCCTTTGCGCTTGACCATATCAACCTCTGGCTCTTGCGCGACAAAATAGACGGTGTAGAAGGATGGACGATTATCGACTGCGGCATCAGCCGGGACGAAGTCAAAGTCCTCTGGGAAAAAATCTTTGCGACTCAGCTCGAAGGACTACCCGTCCTGCGTATCATCGTCACACACATGCATCCAGACCATGTCGGTCTCGCAAGTTGGCTATGCGACAAATGGAATGCTCCCCTTCATATGAGTATGACGGACTACATGACCGCCAAGCTGTGGTCTGTCGGGCAGGGCACAGGCGCCACGGGTGGTGAAAGCGCGGCTCAGCATTTAGGCCGACACGGCATGACAGACCCCGAATCGCTCGAACAAATCCGAGCGCGCGCATCCTACTACCCAAGTCTTGTACCAAGCGTACCGGCCTCTTATGCACGCATTCTGGATGGTCAGGCCATAAGCATCGGCGGCCATGACTGGCAAGCCATCGTCGGCTATGGTCATGCCCCCGAGCATATTTCTTTGTTTTGCCAGGATAAAAATGTCCTCATCTCAGGTGATATGGTCCTGCCTCGCATCTCGACCAATATCAGCGTATTCGACTACGAGCCCTTAGGGAATCCGCTGCCACTCTATCTAAACTCCCTAAACAACTATCAACACCTTCCAGTGGATACGCTAATTTTGCCCTCACACGGCAAGCCTTTCAAAGGTTTGCACGAACGCATTGCTCAACAGCATCAACATCATGTCGATCGGCTCGCAGAAGTTCTGGATGCCTGCGCCACGCCTCAGTCTACAACTGACATATTGCCTGTACTTTTCAAGCGTAAGCTAGACTTACATCAAACTACCTTTGCAATGGGTGAAGCCATCGCCCACTTGCATGCTCTATATTTTGAAGGCAAGCTAACGCGTGCACTTTGCGCGGATGGCATCATTCGCTTCACCAGAAAATAAAGGACCTGTCTTGACCACTCACCATCTTGATACGCGACTACTCCATATTGGCAGCGCACCCTTTGACCCAGAAACGGGTACTGCACCCGTCAGCTTACCTTCCATGCGAACCAGTACCGTTCGCTTTGAAAACTTAGCAGCACTCGACCGGGCGATGAAACGTCGACTCGCTGGAGAAAGGGCCATTACTTATGGGCGCTCTGGGATGGATACCCACCGTGCGCTCGAAGATGTGTTTATGCAGCTCGAAGGCGGCACCTATTGTGTGCTTGCACCCTCTGGTATGGCGGCCATTAACCTTGCGTTTCTTGGTTTGCTCAAAACGGGTGATCACGTTCTCGTTGCAGATTGCGTTTATGGGCCCGTGAGAAATCTTGATCGCGCATTACTCCAGGGCTTTGGAATTTCAGTTACCTACTTTTCTGCCGAGGGTGACGACATCGCACAACTCGTCCAACCTAATACAAAGATGATTTATGTTGAATCGCCCGGCTCCTTACTTTACGAAATGCTGGATATGCCCGCGCTCGCCTCCCAAGCCAAAGCCCACGGCCTGATCCTTGCTACCGACAATACTTGGGGCTCTGGTTATATTTATCGACCACTCACGCTCGGTGCTGACGTGTCAATCGTAGCCGGTACAAAATATATCGCTGGGCATTCAGATGTCATGCTTGGTGCAGTTGTTGTAAAAGATCAAAAACTCGCTGCGCGCATTCACTCCGCTCAATACGCGATGGGTAACGCGGTGAGCGCCGACGACGCATGGCTCGCCTTACGCGGTGTGAAAACATTGGCGATACGCATGCCCCAACATGCGCGCAACGCCCTCGACGTTTGCACCTTCCTTGACGCACAACCCGAAGTTCTTCAAGTCTTCCATCCAGCTTGGCACAAAGATGCAGGTCATGCACTGTGGCAACGTGACTGCACAGGATCCAACGGCATGCTTTCCATTGAACTCAACTGCAAACCAGAAGACGCCAAACCATTCGTAGATGCACTTGAACTATTTGGCATCGGCTTTTCTTGGGGTGGCTTTGAAAGCCTCGTGCAGTGGGTCGAGCCAGGCACTCTGTCTTCACACCAATACTGGAAGCACCACGAACACGCGTTGATTCGCTTGCATATCGGCCTTGAGTCTGTCGATGACCTGATTGCTGATCTTAAGCATGCGTTAACAAAAATCAAAAAATAACAGGAGAGCGGTGATGTCTACTAATAACAAAGGTTATGTGTTTGTAGAGCTAGAGGTTCATGACATGGATAACTTCAAGGCGCATTACCAGCCCAGATCGACCGCAGCCGTTGCTGCGTTCAATGGCCGCTTTGTGATGCGAGGGGGAGACGTGACGGTGAAAACTGGACCGTCGGATACCCGTCGCCGCGTCTTGTTAGAGTTTGATCGCTACGAAGATGCACTCGCATTTTACGACTCTGATCTCTACCAAGAGGCCAAGCTTCATCGCGATAAATACGCGCACGTTCACGCGTTTTATATCATGTGCGGAACATAAAAACTGTACAAGCCTATCGACGCTTTATTTTCCTTTGATTTGGCGAATCAAACCGCTCGCCACATCTAAGGTCTGCTGGTAGCCCCCTGCCTCTGACGGCGAAGTCACAAAGCGTCCGCCAACAGCTAATGTAGGCGTTCCCTGAATCCGATAAGCCGTCACAAGCTGATCGGCACGATTTGCTTTGGACGACACACCAAAGGACTCATACGCAGCATCAAACTTGTCTACATCCATCCCTTGTGAGCCAACCCAGCTCTTAATCTCAGATTTAGTAAACAGCCGCTTCTTTTCCTGGTGAATTGCTTTAAAAACTTTGGGATGTAAATCCAAACGATTCAGCGCTTCAAGCGCGTAGTACAAGCGCTGCAAAGGTTTCATGGACGCATTAAAAGCAACTGGTACGCCACGGACTACAACATCGGCGGGCTGTACCTTAATCCATTTTTCCAACAATGGTTCAATCGCTGCGCAATGCCCGCAACCATAAGAAAAGAACTCCAATACCTCAACTTTGCCGGGTTCAGTGGCTTGTGCAGGTGTTATTTCAATAAACTTACCTTTTGCAACTGGTGTACCTTGTGCAAAACTAGGCGTAGAAAATACCACCGCCGTAATTGCAAGCAACAATACCGCGAAACGAGAAAAGATTATTTGTGTCATCGCAATGAGTCCTAAATAAAAAATTAGATTACTGCCTGACTACGGCTGTTGGAATTTTTTCCTGACCAAGACGAATGCGTGTCTGATTCATATCGTCGATTCGTGCAAATGGCCCAACACGCACACGATTCACCTGGAGCCCATTGACTTCAGCACGCTGAATTTCTGCAGACATTCCCATCAAAATAATTTTAGCTCGCAGGGCTTCTGCATCCTCAAGAACCCTAAACGAACCCACCTGTAGATAATAAGGTCCGCTTGTTTTAGGTGTTGAGGGTGTCTCTGTCCGTGTCGATGTTGATGCAGCGTCTGTTGCTGCCGCTTGCGTTGGGCGTTGCGTTGTGCTTGGCGCAGGCGTCAGCGTAGCAATCAAGGAGCCCAAAGCATCACCACCCTGTTTAGACTGCCCTCTCATGGGCTGGGCGCCTAGACTCGGCCCGGAAAGCACAGTTTGATCCGTTGGCTGGTCTGGTGAGCTTGGTGCGGTCACAGGCCCCACGTCTCGACTCCCTAACGCTGCATTTGGATCTGGTGCATTTCTTGGGTCAGGGGTTCCTGGCGCGTCCGGTGAACGGCTAGCCTTATCCATGAATGGCATCGGTGCCTTGATGACGTAATAAGCCACGCCCGCAGCCAAAGCTAGACCGATCAGTAGACCTGCAAGCAAGCCATACATCGTGCTACCACCAGAAGATTTACGTTTTGCCATATTGTGATCTTACATCCGTTCCGGAGCCGAAACACCCAAGAGCTCCAAGCCATTCGCTATCACCTGGCGTGTTGCATCTGCCAGGCGCAAACGAGCATGCTTGAGAGCAAGGTCATCAACCAATACACGTTCCGCGTTATACCAGGCATGAAAATCAGACGCACAATCACGCAACCAGAATGCCACCAAATGGGGAGACAACTCGGTCGCGGCTTGTGTCACTAACACGGGAAACTCAGCCAACCGTTGCATCAATGCAAGCTCTGAGGGCGCAGTCAACAATTCCGGAGAGGCCGCTTGCAACTCTGACCTATTCAAGCCTGCAGTCGCCAACATAGAGCAAATCCGAGCATGCGCATACTGAATGTAATAAACCGGATTCTCTTCACTTTGTGAGCGAGCTAAATCAACATCAAATACAAACTCAGTATCCGCGCGGCGCTGTATCAAAAAGAAACGAACGGCATCGCGGCCGACCCATTCAATCAAATCGCGCAACGTCACATAGCTGCCTGCGCGCTTAGAAATTTTCACCTCTTCGCCGCCACGCACCACCTTCACCATTTTGTGCAAAATGTACGATGGATAGTCTGCGGGAATACCTTGCGACAAAGCTTGCAAACCTGCCCGAACCCGCGCAACAGTCCCGTGATGATCACTACCCTGAATATTTATGGCACGCGTATAGCCGCGCTGCCATTTAGTCACATGATATGCCACATCAGGGACGAAATATGTATATCCGCCCTCAGACTTTCGCATCACGCGGTCTTTGTCATCGCCGGTGCCAAGCTCAGTAGTGCGCAACCATAATGCACCTTCACTTTCATAGGTGTGTCCGCTTGCAATCAACTTGTTGACCGTATCCTCAACGCGACCCGAGGTATAAAGCGAACTCTCTAAATAATAATGATCAAACACTAGACTAAATGCCTGTAAGTCTAAGTCCTGCTCACGTCGTAGATACGTCACTGCAAAACGACGAACATTATCTAGGTCATTCAGATCACCGTTTGCGAGGACTGGCTCACCATCGCTCGCACTGACTGTTGCCTGAGCTAAAAAGTCCTGTGCGATATCGGCAATGTAATCACCCCGATACCCATCTGCAGGGTAATCGTCCATCTCGGGCTCAATGCCGTGCCCACGGGCCTGGACACTGATCGCTAAGTTATGAATCTGATTGCCTGCATCGTTGTAATAAAACTCTCGACTGACCTCGAAACCACTCGCATCAAATAGTCGACACAGCGCATCACCTAATGCTGCCTGGCGCGCATGACCCACATGCAAAGGGCCCGTTGGATTTGCGGACACAAACTCCACCAACACCTTTTGTCCATTACGGGGCGCGCGACCAAATGCCTCAGCCTGCTGAGAAATTGATGTCATCACCTCCGTGCGAGCGCGATGCGTTAGACGAAAGTTAATAAATCCCGGGCCCGCGAGCTCAGCCTCAGCAATTAAATTTCGTGCCTCAGTATTCGCCATCAACACATCAACAATGGCTTGTGCAAGTTCACGCGGATTACGCTTTGCAGGTTTGGCTAATTGCATAGCAACGTTAGTTGCTAAATCACCGTGCGCCGCGACCTTTGGTCGCTCTAATAGGACCGTTGGTGTCGCGTTCGGCAAAACGGCTGACACAGCAGCGTGGATAAGAGAAATAAGAGTATTTTGTTGCTCGAGGAGCATGGGCGTTAACTGTAGCAATGAGAAGACACAAATCATAGCCTGAATTAGCCTCTGTCCTACCGTCACACTGCCCTAAGCTCTGTTCAAAATATTCGCCAAAGAGGGGTACTATGAATGAAATTGATTCAATCAAGAGTCCATCAGGGAGGCCTCCATGCTTATTACTTTTAGCAGTAAAGCCGGTGCAGATATTTTGATGCTGGCACAGCACGCTAAACCGCTACTCCTGATTATTGGTAAAACAGATGACAAAGACTTGCTCACCCGCGGCGTATTAATGCCCGAACAGCTCCTGGACGCAATTGCTCAATTAGAGGAAGCGATCGGCGCAGAGCATCCACAAAACCAAGAAGACGACCCAGACACCGACCTGCCAAAAGAGGCTATCGCAAGGCCTGTTGGCTTAAGACAACGCGCTTTCCCGTTGCTAGATTTACTTAAACGCGCGCATGAACTAAATACGCCCGTGATGTGGGAGGCCGGCTCAGGCTGGTGATTCAGCCGCTTTTGCGGCAAGCCCAAAGAAATTTAATACGCTCGTTCAAATAACGCACGAAAATCTGCAACCGTCGTGTGCCTGGGGTTCCATCTGTTGTAATTCGCCGCCAGGCATTGCTCAGACATCTCAGCAAAAGTGTCTTGCGTTGCACCTACATCGCGTAATCTGGCTGGAATCCCGAGATCCTCGCACATTTTTCGAATCGCCTCGACCGCGGCCTCTGCTGCATCGAGTGTCGGCATGTGTTGCACGGGGCGGCCCATCGCTATCGCCACTCGGGAAAACTTTTCAGGACATGCCACTAGATTAAATTGAGCGACATGTGGCAAACATACGGCGTTGGATAAGCCGTGCGACAAATGAAAACGGGTACCGACAAAACGAGCCATACAGTGGACGTTGCCCAAACCCGTTTGACCAAAAGTAATTCCAGCAAGTGCAGAGCCGACCAACATCTTCAGTCCCGCATCAAGGTTTTCGCGATTGGCGACAAACTGCCTAATATTGCCAGCTAATAACTCAATAGCTTGCAGATTGATTGCATCCGTCATGAGATTCGATTGTCGCGAAATGTATGACTCAAAGGCATGTACAAACGCGTCAATGCCAGAATGAGCCGCCACATGCCCTGGCACGGTACGTAAGGCTAACGGATCCAAAATAGCGAACGCGGCCGGATTGAGTGCCGCGTGTCGAATCGACATCTTAAGATTTTTTTCCGTATCTGAAATCACGCAAGATCCAGATACTTCTGAGCCTGTTCCTGCTGTTGTTGGAATCGCAATTAAAGGCAGGGGTGGGATCGAAAATTTTTCAATACCCTCATAATCATGAATTCGACCACCATTAGTTGCTAAGATACCCACAGCCTTTGCTACGTCTATCGTGCTACCGCCACCAATCGCCAACAACACTGTCGACTTGTGTGCCTGACAAACTGCAAACGCTTTTTCTACAGTGTGCGCGCTGGGGTCTGGCTCAATTGCCGAATAGGTTGCAGCCTCAACGCCTTCATCAGCAAGCAACTGCATGATTTGAGCGAAGAAGTCACTGCCAACTAATGCACCATCTAGTGCGACAAACACCCGTTTACATTGAAGTTTGCGGACAATTTCAGAGATTTTTTTAAATGACCCCTCGCCCATAAAAATAGTCGTCGGGCATAAAAAACTTGAAATCATCATCTCAACCTAACATTGTTTGTTACACGTCCAAATTCGCCGCTTGCAGCGCATGCGTCTCGATAAATGCTCGACGTGGCTCAACATTGTCACCCATAAGTGTGGTGAATATCTCATCTGCCGCCAACGCATCTTCAATTTGTACACGCAACAAACGTCGCACTTTAGGATCCATCGTCGTTTCCCAAAGTTGCGATGGATTCATTTCTCCCAAGCCTTTATAGCGCTGCTTGCTGACATTGCGGTCCGCTTCGCTACGCAACCATTGCATGGCTTCGCGGAAGTCTGCCACCATCGACTCTTTCCGCTTGTCACCTTCTCCACGCGCAACGATTGCACCCTTTCCAACCAAGCCCTGGAAAGTTGCAGCCGCACGCGCCAAAATGCCGTAGTCGGCACCATTGACAAAGTCTGGATCCAACACTGTGACACGAACGTTGCCATGATGTTTACGTCGAACAATCAAACGGAATCTTTCTGAGCCCTGATGATATTCAGAAACCACATCGATTTGATTGGGCAACAAGGGGTCTTCAAGCGCCGCCTGCAACCGCTTGGCAGAGGCTGCAGCATTTTCCGCAGAATCAAGTTCTACCGTTGCGCCACCCACAATCGCCGACAGCGTCGCCTCGTCCATAAATCGACTGAGCCTCGCGATCACACCATCCGCCATCACATACTGTTTCGCCAGCTCTGCCAGCGCATCACCTGCAATCGCTGCGGCACCTGCATGAGGCACTAACGACGCGTCTTTGAGTGATACTTGCAGCATATAGCTAGACTCTTCCACCTCGTCTTTGAGATAGCGCTCATCTTTACCCGACTTCACCTTATAAAGCGGTGGCTGGGCAATGTAGATATAGCCACGCTCGACAAGCTCTGGCATTTGACGATACAAAAGAGTCAATAACAGCGTACGAATGTGCGCACCGTCCACGTCCGCGTCGGTCATGATAATGATGCGGTGATAACGCAACTTGTCCACGTTAAAGTCTGGGCCGATACTTGTGCCCAGAGCAGTAATGAGTGTCGTGATTTGTTCACTTGCAATCAGCTTGTCGAATCGTGCTTTTTCAACGTTTAACACCTTGCCGCGCAATGGCAAAATCGCTTGAAACTTTCTATCACGACCTTGCTTTGCAGAGCCTCCCGCAGAGTCTCCCTCGACAATATACAGCTCGCACAGTGCCGGATCTTTTTCCTGACAGTCTGCCAGCTTGCCTGGCAAACCCGCACCCTCAAGGACGCTTTTACGACGCGTCATTTCGCGTGCTTTACGCGCAGCTTCACGGGCCCGCGCAGCCTCGACGATTTTTGCGCACAAGGCTTTTGCATCGATCGGGTTTTCAAGCAACCATGACTCGAGTGTGCGTGCGACAGCTTCTTCTACAGCAGGTCGCACTTCACTCGAAACAAGTTTGTCTTTCGTTTGACTGCTGAACTTTGGCTCAGGAACTTTGACTGATAACACGCACGTCAAACCCTCGCGCATATCGTCGCCGGTTGTTTCAACCTTTGCACGCTTGGCTAACTCGTTGTCTGCAATATATTTGTTCAGGATACGTGTCATCGCAGCACGCAAACCCGTCAAGTGCGCACCACCATCCCGCTGTGGAATGTTGTTGGTGAAACATAAAACTTGTTCGTTATATCCATCGTTCCATTGCATTGCGACATCGACGCCTACAAGCGTTCCGCCCGCATTGGATTCCGTACTAACGGAAAAGACATTCGGATGTAGAACGGTTTTTGTTCGATTGATGTACTCGACAAAACCTTTGACGCCGCCAGAAAACGCAAAGTTTTCTTCCTTACCTTGGCGCTGATCAACCAATCTAATCTTGACGCCATTATTCAAAAATGAAAGTTCACGCAGCCGCTTGGAAAGAATCTCGTAGTGATACTCAACGTTATTAAAAATTGTCGTGTCGGCCAAAAAGTGAACTTCTGTTCCACGTTTTTCTGTTTTACCCGTCACAGTTAATGGCTGTACGCGCTCACCTTGACGAAACTCCATCTCGTGAACCTGTCCATTACGACGAATCGTCAGGCGAAGCCATGAGGACAACGCATTGACGCAAGAAACACCGACTCCGTGCAAACCGCCAGATACTTTATAAGAGTTTTGATCAAACTTGCCGCCGGCATGAAGCTCTGTCAGTACGATTTCGGCTGCGCTTCGACCAAACTCGTCTTCTTTATGAATGTCGGTTGGAATACCGCGACCGTTATCAGTTACGGAGATTGAATTATCACCATGAATCGTAACGACAATATCATCGCAATGTCCTGCCAAGGCTTCATCAATCGCGTTATCCACGACTTCGAACACCATGTGATGCAGGCCTGTTCCATCAGACGTATCGCCGATATACATACCTGGGCGCTTGCGCACAGCCTCAAGGCCCTTGAGCATCTTGATCGAGTCGGCGCCGTAAGCATCGCGATCTTCGGGGATTTGATCTGCTACTTGGTTGTTATCTGACATGTTTTAAATCCGCATTGGCATGACGACGTATTTAAACGACTCGTCATCGAGCAAAGTAATAAGGGCTGAGGCGTTCGCATCGGGCATGATTGACCAGCGAATCGTTTCTGCTTTGACGTTGGCTAGAAAATCCAGCAAATAGCTCACATTAAAACCAACATCAAGAGCTTCGTGTCCATAATCGATATCAATTTCTTCCTGTGCCTCTTCTTGCTCAGCATTGGTTGAAGAAATTTTTAATACGTGTTCAGCGAGTTGCAGCCTCACGCTTCTAAACTTATCTGTAGTCAAAATTGCGGCGCGTTGAAGACTACCCTGCAAGATTTCGCGCGACACATCAAAATGTCGTGTGTAGTTTGTAGGAATCACGCGGTTAAAATCTGGGAACTTACCTTCAACCAATTTAGAAACTAACTCTACATGACCGAAGGAGAAACGAATTTGCCCTGCCGCAACATCTATCGTGACCGGTTCCTCGCTGTCATCTAGCAACCGCTGCATCTCAAGTACTGTTTTACGCGGGACAATCACCTCATGCTTAACTGAGACGCCTTCGACAGGGGTTGAGCTATGTGCAAGCCGGTGCCCATCTGTCGCGACGGCACGAAGCAGCCCTGGCTCAAACACCATCAACATGCCATTCAAGTAATAACGAATGTCTTGTTGCGCCATTGCAAAATGCACCATATTGAACAAGTGCTTGAGTGTTTTGCGCGTCATTGTGATTGAAACATCCCAACGATCGGGTTGGGTCATCGTAGGAAACTCAGTTGCCGCAAGCGTTTGAAGTGAAAACCGGCTTTTACCAGACTGGATCGCAAGTTTGCCGCTCGCGGTTGAGAGCTTGACATCACCGGTGTCTGGCAATGCGCGCAAAATATCTAAAAACTTGCGCGCGGCGACCGTGAGGGATTCCGTTTCAACACCGACACCGAAGTCAGCATGGGTCGTAATCTGAACTTCGAGATCTGTTGCAATAAAAGAAACGCGGTCCGCCTCTTTACGCAACAAAATGTTTGCCAAAATAGGCAACGTATGTCTGCGCTCAACGATTCCAGCGACGGTCGATAACGGCTTTAAAAGCGCATCACGTGGGGTTTGTACAAGTTGCATGAATTATCCCTTTAGAGTTTGTTCGAGCACATGCAGCGTATGATTAAGGTCTGCTTGTTTTGCACGTAAATCAGTAATCTTTCTGACAGCATGCAAAACTGTTGTGTGATCACGCCCACCAAACATATCTCCAATGTCTGGCAAGCTTTTTTGCGTCAGTTCTTTTGCTAGATACATTGCAACCTGTCGCGGCATTGCAATGTTGGCAGGTCGTCGCTTTGAGTACATATCGGCAACCTTTATTTTGTAATAGTCCGCGACCGTTTTTTGAATGTTTTCAACCGTGACTTGCCCGCTTGATACAGAAAGCAAGTCTTTCAATGCATCTTTGCAGATATCAACGTTCGCGACATCTCGTCCGTGGAAGCGCGCATAGGCAACGACTTTTTTAAGTGCACCCTCTAACTCTCGCACGTTGCTGCGTAAATGTTTTGCAATGAAAAAAGCGACTTCTTCGGGCATCGTCAACCCTTCTTGTTCAGCTTTGCGCAATAAAATCGCCACACGCATTTCCAACTCAGGTGGCTCAATTGCCACTGTTAGCCCCGAGTCAAACCTTGAAATTAATCGGCTATCTATGCCAGCTAATTCTTTTGGGTATGTATCACTTGTAATAATGATTTGTTTGCGCTGTGCCACCATAGCTTCAAAGGCATAAAAGAACTCCTCTTGGGTCCGATTTTTCCCTGAGAAAAACTGAATGTCGTCAATCAGCAGCAAATCCAATGAGTGGTAATACCGTTTGAAATCATCGAATGCCTTGCGTTGATACGCCTTAACTACATCTGAGACATACTGGTCCGCATGGACATAACGCACTCGCACGCCTTGTCCGGCTCCAACCATTGCGTTGCCAATTGCGTGAATTAGATGTGTTTTACCTAGACCGACGCCGCCATATAAAAATAGTGGGTTATATGAGGTTCCTGGGTTTTCCGCCACCTGAATCGCCGCGGCTCGTGCCAGTTGATTCGCCTTGCCTGTAACGAAATTATCAAAGGTTAGTTCTACGTTAAGCCTTGACTTGTCGTCTACCGAGGTCATTGATACTCGAGCAGTTTCTGTTGTGCCTATCTGACGATCAGCTGCTGCGGAGTCTTGTAAATTTCCATTTACCTTTGTAGCCAATGCTGGATCATACTCAACAGTATTGCTCGCGCTTTGTGAACCTTGAGTTCTCGCACGCTGTGCATCCAAACCTATATTGTTTAGCGCCGATGATTGCGAGCGATCAGATGTTGTGATCGGAAGCTCAAACAATACTTGTACGGGTTGGTTAAACCATTTAGTCGCGAAGGCTTCTATTTTCTGAGCGAAATTTTTCTTGACCCAATCCAATTTAAACCGGTTTGGAGCAGACACACGCAACTGCGCCGTTGATTCATCAAAGGCGAGTGGTACCAGCGGACGTATCCATGCGCTGATTTGCTGTGGGGGAAAGTCCTGCTCTAAATGAGAGATGCAGGATTGCCAAAACTCGTTCATATTACTCACTAATCAAACCCTGATTCTACCCTGTGTCGGCCTAGGTTATCCACAGGCTTAGCTCGTATTTATCCGCACAGGCAAATGTAAGCATTTGACTTGTCTCGAGTTTTTTGATGAAATGGAGGGCTTTTCGAAATATTCCTAAACTTTTTCGCTCTTTGTTGGGCCCTTAATCATGAAACGTACCTACCAACCTTCCGTCACTCGTCGCAAGCGCACGCACGGTTTCCGTGTTCGGATGAAAACTCGTGGTGGCCGTGCTGTCATCAACGCTCGCCGCGCCAAAGGCCGCAAGCGTCTAGCCGTCTAATACGGCTGGTTGTGGGAAATGGGTCTTTGGGCTTTTTTCTCGCTACTTTGCTCTGTTATGTCTCGCGCCACGTTTCCCGCGGCGGCGCGCTTGCACCGCCCCACCGAATTTGCTGCGGCCCTTGCAGGCCGTCGAGTCGCGCGCGGGGCCTTTTTTGTAGTAACTGCTCACTTACGCTCAGAAAGTGAGTTGTCCTCACCCACGGATATCTCTTGTGCTCGTCTTGGCCTCATTATGGCAAAGCGTTACGCGCATCACGCAAGTACTAGAAACGCGTTAAAGCGAGTCGTCCGAGAGGCATTTCGTGCGAAAAGATTGGCGCTGCCTCCGAATGATTTTGTTGTACGTCTACATAAAAGAATCACTTCATTGTCATTAACCGCCCTCAAAAAAGCAGCTCGGATCGAAGCAGATGCTCATTTCCTTCGGGCGCAACAATGATTCGTTGGCTAAAATTACTTTTAATTGCTCCTGTCCGAGCTTATCAATATTTTCTTAGCCCTTGGCTTGGGCACTGGTGCCGCTTTACACCCAGTTGTTCCAATTACGCAATCGAAGCTATTCAAGTTAGAGGACCCTTTATTGGATTATTGTTAGCAATCCGACGGGTCTCAAGATGTCATCCTTGGTGCAAAGGCGGTCATGACCCCGTGTTGCACCGCAATCACACTGATTAACGCTAAACTGCGATCCTCCGCTAGTGAGCTTTTTTTAATTTGGGCAAGAATGGATATCCGACGCACCATCCTTTTAATTATCTTCTCATTTTCACTGCTGATGCTGTGGAACAACTGGCAAGTTCATCAGGGCAAGCCTTCATTGTTGGGCGATCCGTCCCAATCAACTGCCACAAAAAATGTTGCAGCTACGCCGTCTAGTAATGATGCGCCACGCACGCCTGCCGGTGTCCCGAGCGCTCCTACTACAGCACCCGTGAATAATGCTGCTGGCAATGTTCCTGGCGTGGCGACAGCCTCTGTTACGCAAGCTGAAACTGTGAGTTTCAAAACAGACGTCCTTTCTTTAAGTTTTGATCTTCAGGGCGCACAGCTCGTACGTGCCGATCTCCTCGCTTTTCCGAGTCGCGAAGAAAAAGGTCAGCCGTTTGTTTTACTAAATAACCGGAGTGGACAAACGTATATTGTGCAATCTGGTTTAACTGGCGCTCCTTCCGGTAGTCTTTACCCAACGCACCTGGCTCAATACGCCTTGCTGACTAAGGAGCGTGAGCTCAATGGGAATCAGCTACTTATCAAGTTTGTATCTGAGTCAGGTGGCGTAAAATTAATTAAAACGTTTACGCTTACTCGTGGTAGCTATGAGATCCTCGTTGATCATACGATTGAAAACTTAACAGCTCAACCAATTTCGCCCTCTGTCTACCTCCAGATCACTCGTGACGGTAAAGACGCGGCAAGTGAAAACTCCACCCCTAGTTTTATGTCAGGTCCTGTCAGTTTTACAGGCCCTGCTATCTACTCTGAACAAGACAAGTTTCAAAAAGTATCTTTTTCTGACATTGAGAAACGTAAAGCAACATATATAAAAGATGCTGACAATGGCTGGTTTGCTATGGTTCAACATTATTTTGTTACGGCTTGGGTGCCTCCTCAAGGCAAGAGTCGTAGCTATGAAATGACAGAACTACAAAAGAATCTCTATGCTATTCGAAGCATCGAGCCTGTTGGAATCATTGCACCAAATAGCCAACTTAATATTCCTGCCAAACTTTGGATAGGTCCGCAAGACCAAGATGGGCTTGAAAAGGTCGCCCCTGGATTAGATTTGGTTGTTGACTACGGCTTGTTAACGATCATTGCTAAGCCTTTGTTTGCCTTGATGACTTGGCTCTACACTATTCTTGGTAACTGGGGATGGACTATTGTTGTACTCACTATCCTTATAAAAGCTGCTTTTTATCCTCTTTCTGCCGCAAGCTATCGTTCTATGGCAAAGATGAAACTAGTGGCGCCAAGACTTCAAGCGTTAAAAGAAAAGTTTGGTGACGACCGTCAAAAGCTGAATACTGCGATGATGGAAATGTATCGTACGGAAAAGATTAATCCCTTGGGAGGTTGCTTACCCATTGTGATTCAAATTCCTGTCTTTATATCTCTTTACTATGTGCTTGGTTCAAGTGTTGAGTTACGTGGCGCTCCCTGGATCTGGTGGATTAAGGATTTAGCCGTTCAAGATCCTTATTTTATTCTTCCTGTCGTCATGATGGGGACCATGTTCATTCAAATGAGGCTGAACCCAACACCACCAGATCCTATGCAAGCGAAGGTCATGATGTTTATGCCTCTAGTATTTGGTGCGATGATGTTCTTTTTCCCTTCAGGACTTGTCTTGTATTGGTGTGTTAACAATATTTTATCGATTGCCCAACAGTGGTATGTCATGCGTCAAATTGCAGCGATCGCTGCAGCATCTCACCGCTAGATCTGTTTGCGCATACATCATGCACAATAAGTTTCCAATAGTTGCCATTGCTACCGCCCCGGGAAGGGGCGGCATTGGCATAATACGTATTTCTGGCCCCAATTTGGGGCCTTTCATTTATGCGCTGTTAGGTCAAAACCTCTTACCTAGACATGCGCACTTTTGCGTTTTTCGTGGTGCGAACGACGTCGCGATCGATCAAGGTATTGCATTATTTTTTTCTTCTCCTCAGTCCTACACTGGCGAGGATATTCTTGAACTTCAAGGCCATGGTGGACCTGCTGTCATGCAAACGCTTCTTAAGCAATGCCTGACCATTGGACTTCCTTTTGGATTGCGTATGGCTGCGCCTGGCGAGTTTACATTACGAGCTTTTTTAAATGACAAAATTGACCTAGCTCAAGCAGAAGCTATTGCTGATTTGATTGATGCCTCTTCTGAGACTGCTGCACGAGCCGCAATGTCCTCGTATAGTGGAAAATTTTCTCAGCAGATCAAAACAATTTCTGAAGCGATTATTCAACTCCGACTCTTAGTTGAATCAACTCTTGATTTTCCAGAAGAAGAAATTGAGTTCCTTGAAAAATTCCAAGCACTAGACCGGCTTGTCAATATTCAAGAACATCTAAAAGATGTATTGAAACAATCTCGCCAAGGAATGGTGCTTAGAGAAGGATTACACGTTGTCTTAGTTGGCGAACCCAATGTTGGGAAGTCTAGTTTATTAAATGCGCTATCGGGTGAAGATCTCTCTATTGTGACCGATATCGCTGGCACCACTCGCGATAAAGTAACCCAAGTTATTCATCTTCAGGGTGTCCCTCTTACAATTGTTGATACCGCCGGGCTTAGAGATACAAACGATAAAATTGAATCTTTGGGAATTGAACGAACTTTGGCAGAAATAACTAAAGCAGATGTTGTGCTTAATTTAAAAGATGCTTCAATTGGCGACCAAAGTTTAGATAAAAAAATTGCACAATTCCGTTCTCCCAAAAGTACTTTATTGACTGTGTTTAACAAATCAGATTTATTGACTGTTGTACCAACAGATAGTGAAGGTGCTATTTATATTTCTGCTCAAACAGGTGATGGTCTTGATATCTTGTCTGCTCGTCTTTTATATCTAGCGGGTTGGCAACCTGGCCATGAAAGTCCTTGGCTAGCCAGGCAACGTCATATTGATGCTCTTGTCTCAGCTTCAAACCATTTATCGACTGCCCGCCTACATGCTGCACAAAATGACCGAGTACTTGATCTCTTTGCTGAAGAACTTAGATTGGCACATGTTCAGCTTGGTTTAATTACTGGTCACATGACTGCAGATGATTTGTTAGGCGAAATTTTTTCTCGTTTTTGTATTGGCAAGTAAAAAACGTTTTTTTCTTTCGCTTTCTGACAACACTTATAAAGTGTTGTTTTTTTTTCTTTTAATGATTTTGTTACAATTTTTTTCTTATTTTTTAACTGTGCATAACATGGGGATTTGCCTTGTGGACACTTTGTGTATGAAAGGCGAACAACCGCGTTTTTTTTAGACCTTCAACTTTTTATACAACTTGATCCACATTTTTAAACAGAGGTAGTACACAAAACTTTTATGCTTTAAGTCTTTGTTTTTTTGTATGAGTTTGAAGTTATACCTGTTATCCACAGGGTGTCTTATCCATCATTCTTTATATATAAAGTAAAAGATATAAAGTAAAAAGCGACTGTATTTTTTTTCTTAAACTGAAATTAAATGTTTGGTTTTAAAAGACTCTGTTTGTGTTTAAATCAATTCTTCTTAACAATAAATGAATTGAGAGCTCACACTTTTTGTATTCTTTCAATTGCTGCGTCAAGCGTCGCTTCCATTTTTGCAAAACAAAATCGTACAAGTTTGTGATTTGAATTTTTATCTTCTGGATTCGCATAAAAGGCTGATACTGGTATGACAACAACCCCATGTGTTTGTGCTAACCAAATCGAGAAATCCGCTTCGTTTTTGTCAGATATGTTGCTGTAGTCTGCAAGTTGAAAAAATGTACCTGGACAACTTAAGGGCGTAAATTTTGTATTCTTTAATTGTGAAGCTAACTTGTCTCGTTTAATTTGATAAAAAGCAGATAAGTTTATATATGTATTAGCGTTTTTTGTGTAAGCAGCTAA
The DNA here is from genome assembly GCA_963926265.1 of uncultured Burkholderiaceae bacterium. Lineage (GTDB taxonomy): Bacteria > Pseudomonadota > Gammaproteobacteria > Burkholderiales > Burkholderiaceae_B > Zwartia. The sequence continues at coordinate 8,883 of CAWUWN010000049.1, read as the reverse complement.
TGCATGCTGTAAAGGTGAAGGGACTGTAAAAACAATAAACTGGTGGACTTTTCTTAATTCTCTTGTTAAAGCAGTTGGTGCACAGCAGTATCCAATTTTCCAACCTGTTGTATGCGTTGTTTTACCAAATGAAGAAATGACAAATGATCGTTCTATTAGGTTGGGTCGTGAAGCAACGCTTTTGTGTGTCTGTTGATCAAAAACAATGTGTTCATATACCTCGTCAGAAAGAACAATAATTTTACTGTTTTCAACGACTGACTCCAGTGCGTCTAAATCTGATGTTTGAAATATTGAGCCTGTTGGGTTATGTGGTGAGTTAATTATCAGCATCCGAGTTTTGTCTGTTATGCACTCTTTAACTCTGTTCCAATCTATTGAGAAATTTTGGTTCTCATCTTTAGGTGGAATCATCTGAACATATATCGGTACACCACCAGCTAAATGTATAGCTGGTACATAACAGTCATAGCACGGTTCAATAACAATGACTTCATCACCATGATGAATTGTTGCTAATACAGCGGACATAATGGCTTCTGTTGCTCCGCTTGTAACGGTGATCTCAGTATCAGGATCGTAATGATGACCATACAAGTTACTAACTTTTTGACCGATAACATTGCGTAGTTCAGATACACCACTCATTATTGGGTACTGATTGTGACCGTCAAACATAGCTTTGTTAACGAGATTAAGAAGTTCTGTATCAGCGTTGAAATCAGGAAACCCCTGCCCCAAGTTGATGGCTTGATAGTCATTAGCCATTTTGCTCATGGTTGTAAAAATATTAGTGCCAACTTTTGGTAGTTTTGAAGTAATTTGCATATTGATTTGTATAGTTATTCACATCGTTTAATAATACGCATTTTTTTTGGTTCCTTTCCCGTGACTCTTTATTTGAAGTTAGTTTTTAGCTTTATTGCTGCGTTCCTTGGTGCTCAGATAGCCCTTTTTTTCGCTATCCCACTTCCTTGGACGTTAGGACCTTTGCTTGTGATCGCATTTCTTAGGTTGCTAGGGGCCCCTGTTTGTAGTCTTTCACTTCTTCGTAATTTTGGGCAGTTGATTATTGGTCTCACTTTAGGTCTTTATTTCACCCCTCAAGTCGGTGCTGTAGTCGTAAGCCATTGGTTTGCCATGCTTGCAGGTTTATTTTTAGCGCTACTTTTAGCTGTATACGGAACTGTTCTTTTACATAAAGTTGGGCGAGTTGATTTAAAAACAGCGTGGTTTTCTTCTGCTATTGGTGGTGCTAATGAAATGGCAGTTCTGGCAGAGCGATATGGTGTAAGGCCAGACATGGTAGCAAGCGCTCACACTGTTAGGGTAATCTTTGTCGTACTTGCAGTACCTTTTGCTTGTCAAGTATTCGAGGTTTCAGGTTCAGAACAATCTTTTTTTTCAATTAAAGATTTTTCTCCTACAGGTTTGTTATGGTTGGGATTATTTACTTTTTCGGGTGGTTTTCTTGCTCACCTTTGCAAAATCTCCAATGCGTGGGTTTTAGGACCTTTGTTAATTTCGATGTTATTTACGATTAATGAGATTCATTTTTCCACAGTACCTCCTTCTATTTCCGCTGTCGCTCAACTTTTTATTGGTTGGTCATTAGGTGACCGTTTTCGAGCTGGGTTTTTCAAAAAAGCGCCACATTTCTTATTGTGCGTTGTTCTTTATAGTGCTTCAGCCTTAATCCTGGCATTTGGGTATGCCTTTTTACTTGCTCAAATAACAAATGTGTCTTTATCTTCTCTTGTAGTGAGTGTTGCGCCAGGAGGTATTGCGGAAATGTCCATTACAGCTAAAGTCCTTCATCTTGGTGTTCCTTTAGTTACAGCATTCCAGGTTTCTAGAATGGTAGGTGTAGTTTTGTTGACTGGACCTTTATATCAATATGTTGTTGTACGGTTTGCTACTCAAAAATAAGTTACGTCATTTCACACGGTTTTTCCCAGAGTTATTCATTACTTATTCACAGGTTTTCCACAGTGGATAAATATGTTATTTACTGTTTGATTTCGGGCATTTAGTTAGGGTAAGTGGTTTATGTTTCACGTGAAACATAGAAACGAAAAAGAGGTTGTTCCACGTGAAACATTCAGACGCTTATAATACGTGTTATTAGCAAAGCGAAAACTAAATGAATTACCCAAAAATATTTGATGTTATTGTTGTGGGCGGAGGGCATGCAGGCTCCGAGGCCGCGCTCGCCTCAGCAAGAAGTGGTGCAACCACCCTTCTTTTGACACATAATATAGAAACACTAGGGCAAATGTCTTGCAATCCCTCAATAGGAGGAATTGGCAAAGGTCATTTGGTTAAAGAGGTTGATGCGCTTGGTGGAGCTATGGCCATTGCAACCGATGAAGCAGGCATTCAATTTAAAATACTAAATAGCTCAAAAGGACCTGCTGTTAGAGCGACCCGTGCCCAAGCAGACCGCGTGCTGTACCGAAAGGCAATAAGAACCAGACTAGAAAACCAAGAAAACTTATGGTTATTTCAACAGGCTGTTGATGATCTTGTGCTTGAGGGAGATCGTGTTGTAGGCGCTGTAACACAATCAGGGGTGGTATTTAAATCTAAAGCGATTGTTTTGACAGCAGGTACTTTTTTAAATGGGTTAGTGCATATTGGTTTAGAAAATCATTCTGCAGGGCGTGCGGGCGATCCCTCTGCAATATCCCTTGGTAAAAGACTCAAAGAAATGCAACTCCCTCAAGGTAGGCTGAAAACAGGAACCCCGCCAAGAATAGATGGGCGGACTATTGATTATTCTGTCCTTGAACAACAGCCTGGCGATTTTGATCCAGTCCCTGTATTTTCATTCCTTGGGTCGTCAGCAATGCATCCAAAGCAAATACCGTGTTGGGTGACGCATACGAACGAAAGAACGCACTCTATTATTCGAGCAGGGCTAGATCGCTCTCCAATGTATAGCGGTGTAATAGAAGGAGTCGGTCCTAGATATTGCCCATCTATTGAGGATAAGGTTCATCGTTTCGCAGACAAAGCCTCACACCAAGTATTTTTAGAGCCAGAGGGGTTGGATACACACGAAATATATCCTAACGGAGTGTCTACCTCTTTACCATTCGATGTTCAGGTTGATTTGATTCGGTCTTTAAAGGGGCTGGAACAGGCACACATTATTCGCCCCGGTTATGCAATTGAGTATGACTATTTCGATCCAAGGGAGCTAAAGTCGTCTTTTGAAAGCAAAACAATTTCGGGATTGTTTTTTGCGGGACAAATCAACGGTACAACGGGGTACGAAGAGGCTGCTGCGCAAGGTTTGTTAGCCGGCATAAATGCTGCGCAATTTTCACGCGAACAAAGTCCATTGCTTTTGGGGCGAGATCAGGCATATATCGGAGTAATGGTTGATGATCTTGTCACAAAAGGAGTAACAGAACCATATCGCATGTTTACTTCCAGGGCGGAATACCGCTTGAGTTTAAGAGAAGATAATGCAGATTGGCGGCTCACCGAACTTGGTCGAAAATATAATTTAGTCGATGATAAAAGGTGGAGAGTCTTTAATGAAAAACACGAAGCTGTAGAAAAAGAAATTGAACGACTTAGAACGACATGGGTAAATCCACGAATGCTCAATCCGCAGGAAGCAGAAAGTGTATTGGGGCAAGAGATTGCTCGTGAGTACTTACTATCAGATTTATTAAAGCGTCCTAACGTTTCTTATAAAGACTTAATGCGTATGGAGTTTCATGCAGATATAAAGATGCCAACCGGTCTGCCCCACGGGGAAGCGGCAGAACAAGTAGAAATTCAGATTAAGTACGAAGGATATATTGCTAGACAACAAGAAGAAATCGAAAGACAACACTCATATGAATCTCAGATTATCCCCGAAAGCATAGATTTTGATGTGGTAACAAGTCTTTCATTTGAAGTACGACAAAAACTTAGAACGCATAGACCTGAAACTATTGGTCAAGCATCAAGAATATCAGGCATCACACCTGCAGCAATCTCGCTACTTCTAATCCATTTAAAGCGACATTATTTCGGCCAGGCCAATAAAGAAAGTTAATGCAAAACACATCTATTAATGCGCAACAAATAGCGTTGTTAGAAACAGCATGTCAAGAGTTGTGCTTAGAACCTACAGAAAAACAAAAAGAACAATTACTTGAATACATAACATTACTAATGAAATGGAATCAGACCTATAACCTCACAGCGATTAAAGATCCAAATCAAGCCCTTATTCAGCATGTATTTGATAGCCTATCAGTAATCCCGCCAATAAAAAAATATATATCATTAAAAAAAATTCAAGAGCCGGAAATGCTAGATGTTGGGTCAGGAGCAGGCTTGCCAGGACTTGTTATTGCATTAATGATTCCAGAAGCCAGAGTAACGTGTGTCGATCCTGTGGAAAAAAAAATGACCTTTATCCGGCAAGTAGCCGGAATATTTAATTTAGCAAATATAAAAACACAACATGAGAGGGTCGAAAATATAAAAACAGGACCCTTTGATATCGTTACATCCAGAGCATTTGCAAGCCTAGAAGATTTTGCAGACTTAGCTGGGTATCAAGTCAAAAATGATGGTGTACTCGTTGCAATGAAAGGCAAAAAACCACAAGAAGAAATAGAGGTGTTAGAAAAAAACACCTTATGGAAAGTAGAATTAATTGAAACTTTAACAGTCCCGCAATTAGACGCCCATCGGTGCTTGGTATGGATGAGAAAAAAAGGAACAGTATGACAGACCGCACACCGCTCAAAGCCCGAGTATTTTGTATAGCAAATCAAAAAGGAGGCGTAGGCAAAACAACCACCGCAATCAATCTGGCAGCAGGTCTTGCAAAACTTCAACAACGAGTATTGTTAATTGATCTAGACCCCCAAGGTAACGCAACAATGGGAAGTGGTATAGACAAAAGTACACTCGCACATAATTTATACGACGTATTGATCGGTGCGGCAACGATAAAAGAAGCACGCATTCGCTCGGATACAGGTCATTACGATGTTCTACCAGCAAATAGAGAACTCTCGGGAGCTGAAATAGATCTGGTTGGAATGGATCAACGCGAATTACAACTTAAACAGGCAATTGATCATGTAAATACTGAATACGATTTCATATTGATAGATTGTCCACCAACACTATCTCTCTTAACGCTAAACGGATTGGCTGCTGCACATGGCGTCATCATTCCGATGCAATGTGAATATTTTGCACTGGAAGGTTTGTCAGATTTAGTCAATACAATTAAACGCGTGCATCGAAACATCAATCAAGAGCTAAGCTTAATCGGATTGTTACGGGTCATGTATGACCCACGCGTCACACTCCAACAACAAGTATCCGCACAACTAGAAGCACACTTTGGCGACAAAGTATTTAAAACTTTAGTTCCGCGGAATGTCAGGCTTGCAGAAGCACCCAGCCATGGTATGCCTGGAGTTATTTATGATCCAAGTTCTCGTGGCGCACAGGCATATATAGCATTTGGCGCAGAAGTTATTGAGCGCGTGCGAACAACGCAAGAATAAAGAAAATACAGGAATAATATGGTAACCAAAAAACCAAAAGGTCTCGGGCGCGGATTAGAAGCATTACTAGGAGCTGATGCACCAGGTCTCAAACAATTAGGGCAGTCAGAAATTCAAACGACTTTGCCAAATGTGTTACCCATATCAAAATTACAAGCAGGCAAGTATCAGCCTCGGACACGAATGGACGAAGGCGCATTAGCTGAGCTTGCAGAATCGATACGCGCGCAAGGGATTATGCAGCCCATACTGGTGCGACCCATTGATTCATCAAAAGGGAAGTATGAAATTATTGCAGGCGAACGTCGATTTAGAGCCGCTCAACTTGCAGGATTAAATGAAGTCCCTGTTTTAGTTCGTGAAGTCGCCGATGAGCATGCTGCAGCGATGGCACTCATAGAAAATATCCAACGCGAAGATTTAAATCCCTTGGAAGAAGCTCAAGGTGTTAAACGTTTGCTAGATGAGTTTGGTCTCACACATGAACAAGCTGCTACAGCGATAGGTAGGTCAAGGTCTGCAACCAGTAACCTGCTCAGGCTATTAAATTTAGCAGCACCGATTCAAACAATGCTACTAGCCGGCGACATAGATATGGGACACGCCCGGGCGTTGCTTGCCGTGGATAACGCAACACAAATTCAACTCGCGAATCAAATCATTGCAAAAAGACTTTCTGTACGTGAAGCAGAAAAACTGGTTTCACGACTTGGGACAGATGGCGTATCAAAACTTGTCCGTAAAGAGGTACATGCCTCAAGAGATATAGTGCGATTAGAGGAAATACTTTCTGATCAACTTGGAACAAAAGTCACAATAAAAGCCGGTACAAAAGGTCGTGGTCAGTTAACGATTGATTTTCATGGTTGGGATCACTGTTCCGCACTAATCGAAAAATTAAACTTAAAAGAAGAACTAGATCAATAGAAAGTTATCGAAGAGAAAAAAAATGAAATTAGATTATCCAGCACCGATTAAAGCCGCGATACTCAAGCAATGGTTACACGATGGTAGCGAAATAGCATTGCTAGACATACGTGAACATGGACAGTATGGAGAAGAGCATCTTTTTTATATTGTTTCGATTCCATATAGCCGCTTGGAAATAGAAATAAATAGACTCGTACCTAACAAAAATGTTCGAATCGTTTTGGTAGGAGATGAAGCGGGTGTATTGTCAACTATTGCTTATAAAAGATTGAGCATGATGGGTTATCAAAACATTCATATGCTCGAAGGTGGCATAAAGGGGTGGAAACTGGCAGGTTACGAAGTGTTTGCTGGTGTGAACTTACCAAGTAAAGCTTTTGGAGAGCTTGCAGAGCATGTCTTTAATACACCGCGTATTTCAGCCACGGAGTTGAATAAAAGAATTGAAGCGAAAGATGACTTAGTAATTTTAGATGGACGCCCATTTACAGAATATAAAAAGATGAGTATTCCAACAGCAATTTGTTGCCCGAACGGAGAGTTACCTTTACGAATAGATGAAATTGTTCAAAGTCCTGATACGACAATTGTGATTAATTGTGCAGGAAGAACTAGAAGCATTATTGGTGCACAGACACTGATTAACTTAGGCGTTCCCAACAAAGTACTTGCACTTGAAAATGGTACACAAGGTTGGTATCTCGAAGACTTAACGCTTGAACATGGACAAACTAGAAAGTATCCGGATCAAATAAACACATCTAGCCTTTCTTCACGACAAGTACGTTCGCGCGCGCTGGCAGAGAAACATGGTGTTCAGTTTATTGACGCCGCGACAGTTAATCAATGGCAACGAGACAAAACCCGAACTACTTTCTTGTGTGATGTTCGTACCCCTGAAGAATTTGCCCTAGGAACAATACCTGGTGCGCAACACACCCCTGGCGGACAACTTGTACAAGCAACGGATCAGTACATCGGAATAAAAGGCGCGCGTCTAGTACTAATTGACAATGAAGGTGTTCGAGCACCAGCAATGGCATCGTGGTTGGCTATGCTCGGCTGGGACGTTGCTGTTTGGAAAGATGCGTTTATGAGCCAGCCATCTGCGAGCACGAAAGATCATGCGGTTGTTGAAGTACGAGAATTACGTGCGCAATCTGAAGAGGGTGCATATAAAGAAATAAATGTGAATCAAATTCCTGCGCTCTTAAACGTAGGTGTTGTATTGATTGATATACGACCCAGCATGAAATATCGTGAAAGTCACATACAAAAAGCAATATGGTCTATTCGTCCCAAATTATTTGATTTAGCAGATATATTGCGCGGACAGGCCGTAGTGCTGGTGGCAGAAGATATTGAAATGGCTAAGCTTGCTGCGCTAGATCTAAGTGAAATAGGCGTAAAAGAAATCAATATCAATGCAGGCCCTGCGTCTGAATGGGTAGCTGCTAACCTGAAAACGGAAGCAACACCTAATGAGCCGGCAGATGAAGAATGCATTGATTATTTATTTTTTGTGCACGACCGGCATGACGGAAATAAAGCTGCCGCGAGACAATATTTGGCTTGGGAAATAAATTTGTTAGCTCAAATTGATGAACAAGAGAAAAATGCATTTAGGCTCCCACATTAACAATCAAAATCAATTATTTCTTAGTGAACAATTATTTTTGATAAAGATAGGCTAAATTCAAAGCCAATCTGTCATATAACGACGCTAAGCTCTTGACAATAGGGAAATCTTCGTTCATAATCGTTGGTTCTCTTGTGGAGAGGTGCCCGAGTGGTTAAAGGGGGCAGACTGTAAATCTGTTGGCCTTGCGCCTACGTTGGTTCGAATCCAACCTTCTCCACCAAGGAGCGACTGTTTAAACGGACGCAACTCGATTCGGGCGGGTGTAGCTCAATGGTAGAGCAGAAGCCTTCCAAGCTTATGACGAGGGTTCGATTCCCTTCACCCGCTCCAGTAGCATGTGCAGGTTTCTAGGCAGTGAATGGTAAATAAGTTTTAGTAAGCAATGCCAGTAAGTATAAATTTTTAGGTTCGTGGGGCGTGCCCGGCGAATGCGCCCATGTGGCTCAGTGGTAGAGCACTCCCTTGGTAAGGGAGAGGTCACGCGTTCGATCCGCGTCATGGGCACCAGAAGGCTTAAAGTATTTAGCGCGGCAAGTAAAAAATTTAATTTTCTTCAATCATATTAGCTTCAACTCAGGTCAGGAGTCAGCCATGGCAAAAGGCAAGTTTGAACGTACCAAACCACACGTTAACGTCGGCACAATCGGCCACGTTGACCACGGCAAAACGACGTTGACCGCAGCGATCACGACTGTTTTGTCCAAGAAGTTTGGTGGCGAAGCAAAAGGCTACGCGCAGATTGATGCCGCTCCCGAAGAGCGTGCACGCGGCATTACG
>CAWUWN010000048.1:0-4769 GCA_963926265.1 uncultured Burkholderiaceae bacterium | reverse complement strand
CTCGGAAACCCCGATCAAACACGAAATGCCGCCGCCTGCGCTGGGGCAGCATACCGACGAAATTTTGATGTCAGTATTAAATAAATCACAAGACGAAGTCTCTTCGCTCAAGACGAAGGGCATCGTTTAATAAAAACATATTTAAAAAGTAGGGGAGACAACATGTACGACTTGATTATTAGACAGGCTCGTGTGTTTGACGGTTTGGGTCAGCCAGGAGTCGTGGCGGACGTTGCTGTTCAAAACGGCGTGGTGGCTGAGATTGGTGCCGTCACAGGCGCAGCGAAACAAGAGATTGATGCCAACGGGTTGTCCTTAATGCCCGGAATTGTCGATTTGCACACGCACTTTGACGCACAGGTCACATGGGACCCCACCATGTCACCTTCTCCCGCGCTGGGTGTGACCACCGTCGTAATGGGTAATTGCGGGTTTGGCATCACACCTTGCCCGGCAGAACACCGCGAGACCATGATGAAAAATCTCTCGGTCGTCGAGGGTATGGATCTCAACTCTTTGCTCAATGGCATCAATTGGAATTTCGAGACCTTCAAGGAGTACATGGATCAGTTACGGGCGACGAAGCCTTATCTGAATACAGCACTCTTTGTGGGTCACTCAGTTGTGCGCACTGCGGTGATGGGCACAGCGGGCTCTGAAAAGGTGGCGCCTTCCACTCAAGAGCTTGAGGCGATGTGCCAACTGGTCCGTGAAGCTATGCAGGCGGGGGCGATCGGTTTCGCCTCGTCATTTTCCCCTAACCATAGCGGGTATGGTGGCATTCCCATGCCCTCAACGATTGCGACCGAGGAAGAATTGCTCGCATTGTCTGGCGTGATGAAAGAGTTCGACAAAGGCGTCTTTATGATGGCAACGGGTGCGCGAGCGACACCTGAAGTGATCGAAAAAGTAGCGGCCAATAGCGGCCGTCCAGCCTTTATCTCAACGGTCTTGTCGATGTACAACCCGGCGACTCCGGATCTCGCCATCACGTATTACGAAAAAGCTGAGCAGGCGCGCGCACGGGGTAACGAGGTCTACATCCTGACAAGTTGCCAACCGCTTTCTTTCGACTTTACGCTCGAAGAGCCCTATCCGCTGTATAGCCACTCTGCGTTTGACCGGGTTAAAAATCGACCGGCTGCAGAAATCTTAAGCGCTTACAAGGATCCTGCTTTCCGCCAGCAGTTTAGAGAAGACCTTAAAAACCTCAAGCCAGGCATTTTGTTTCTCGGTGATTGGAAATACCTCGAGGTCGGTGAGGTTTCACTTCCGGAACACGCTGAGCTAGAGGGAATGACCTACGAGGCACTTGGCAAAAAATGGGGCATGGAGCCACTGGATGCTTTCTTTGAGTTAGGCATCAAAGAAAACTTGAAAAATCATGTCATTGGTAAGTTTTTCAATCATATCGATGCAGGCGTGGCTCCATTGCTCAAACATTCTTCTTCTGTCGTGACCTTGTCAGATGCGGGTGCGCATTTGATTTATATGTGCGATGCCGCCTTTGGTTTGCACTTCTTAGGGCACTGGGTGCGCAAGACAGGTGAATTTACGCTCGAGGAGGGCATTCGTCGGATCACCAGTCAGGCGGCTGATCGCTTCAAAATTCCGAATCGTGGACGTTTAATTCAGGGCGCGCCTGCCGACATGTTGCTGTTTGATCCGCAAAATGTGGGCATGACCAAGCTGGAGACTTTGCATGATTTGCCGGGGGGCGGTGCACGCAAGGTCCGTGCAGGTACGGGAATTCATGGCGTCTGGGTCAATGGCTGCATGGTGCATGATGGCAAAGACTACGTGAAACTGACCGAAGGTCCAGGCCAAGTGATCGACTCCTTTTTACAATAACGTCTTCAGCGATTGCTCATGATCCTTTCTACACACGAAGACGGCGTCTTGTGGCTCTCATTCAATCGTACCGCTGCGGCCAACGCTCTCAATCTTGAACTGTACGATGCCTTGCATGCCGCCATGCAAGGCGCAATAGCGGATCCAACGGTCAAATGTATCGTTCTGACGGGTGAAGGAAAAAAAGCTTTTTGTGCGGGCGCTGATTTAAAGGCTTTTTCTGCGCTCGGCCGTGAGCAAGCAGAATTAAGACATCTTGATTTACTCGATCGATGTTTTGACGATCTCTTAAATTGTGGCAAACCTGTTGTGGCTTGTGTTCAGGCTGCAGCAGTGGGGGCAGGTCTTATGTTGGCGGCTTTGTGCGACGAGATTGTGATGGCAGAGCAGACGTGGGTGTCGTTGCCTGAGGTATTGTTTGATATGCCGACACCGATTGGTGCGGCAATCATTTCACCACGCGTGAGTCGACGTATGACACATCGATTGGTTCAGCTGGGTGAGCGTGTCGGAGCCGCAGAGTGTCTGTCGGAAGGCTTGGTTTCTTTAGTCGCCCCAAGTGAACAACTGCTAGACGTGACACGTGCGCGAGCCAAGGCTTTGGCAGCAATCCCTCATCATGCCTATGCACTCAATAAACAGTGGATCACTCAGCACACGCGAGAAGAACTCGCGCGTGCATCACTACTCGCGCGCTCAGTGTTAGAACATTAAAGGAATATTAATTAAACGCTTATTCAAGGGTTGTGAATGACAACCTTGCCAAAGTGTTTTTGTTCTTGTAGATGCTGATAAGCCAGTTTGGCATCATCAAACTTAAACACTTTATCGATGACAGGGCGCATTTGATTGACATCAATCGCCCGAAGCATGGCCTCAAAGCTTTGTCGACTGCCGACCGTAATCGAACGTGTCGTGATTGAGCGGCCTCGGAACAGCGCAGGATCAAGCTGTTGACCTACACCACCCAAAATGCCGACCTGTACGACATGACCACCGATGGCTGCCGATTTCAGTGAGTTGGCTAGTGTGCCAGGCCCTCCAACTTCGACAACAAAGTCTGCACCACGTCGACCCGTTAGACGCATGACTTCTTTATCCCATTCTGGATGCGTGGTGTAGTTAATGACCTCATGTGCGCCGAGTGCGCGTAGTTTGTCTGCTTTCGCATCGCTAGATGTTGTGGCGATCACACGTGCGCCAAACATCCGTGCGAACTGGATTGCAAAAACAGAGACACCGCCAGAGCCAAGCGTGAGCACAGTATCACCTGGCATCAGCTGGCGTTGATCGGTTAGACAGCACCAGGCTGTCACCGCTGCGCAAGGCAAGGTTGCAGCCTCTTCAAAAGAAAGATGTACGGGAATCTTGACCACACCTTGCTCATTCAGGACGACAAACTCGCTCAGCATGCCATCAATGCTGCCACCCATGTCCGTGGAGAGATGCTCTGCCGCAATATGTCCACCCATCCAGCCTTGGAAAAAAGCACCTGCGACGCGATCGCCGATTTTGATACGTTTGACAGCAGAGCCGACCGCTACGATTTCGCCTGCACCATCAGACAAAGGAATCACCCGTGGCTTTGGTGGAACGCGATAGGAACCTCCCATTACCATGAGGTCACGGTAGTTGAGCGCATTGGCGCGCACACGGATGACAACATCGTGAGCGCCTGGTGTGGGATCAGCCTCTTGATTAAGTGAGAGGTTGTCCAAGCTACCTGTTTTTTCTAGACGATATATTTTCATAATTGAGCTCCGATATTTTTTTGATTAAATTCATGGTCGCGCAACACGCGGCGCATGATTTTTCCAGAGGGATTTTTAGGCAGACTTGCGACAAATTCGATCTGTCGTGGGTATTTGTAAGGCGCTGTATGGCTTTGCACGTGTTGTTGCAATGTTTTGATTAATTCTTCACTTGGAACAAAGCTTGGATGCAGGACGACGAATGCTTTGACGATTTCGCCTCGCTCGGGGTCAGGACTCGCGACCACTGCGCTTTCTGTCACAGCAGGGTGTTCAATCAGCGCATTTTCAACTTCAGTCGGACCAATCCGGTATCCCGCCGAACTAATCATGTCGTCGCTTCGTCCAGCGTAGAAAAGATACCCCTCCAGATCGCGTGAGGCCAGATCACCTGTCAGCCAATAATCCACTCCGCGTATGGTGCGAATACTCTGACACGTACGGATTGGATCATTCCAATACCCCAACATAAATTGAAGGTTGGGTAGGCGCATGGACAACTGACCCACCTGATTTGGTCCGAGTAGTGCGTTATCTTCACTCAGTATTTCAAAATGCGTACCTGGAATTGGTTGACCCATTGAGCCCGCTTTGACAGGTAGGCAGGGATAGTTCAGCACGGTCATCAGCGTTTCGGTCTGGCCATATCCATCAAGCAAGGGGGACCCGGCGCACGCTTTCCACTGATGGACGATCTCAGGATTAACAGTTTCCCCTGCAGAAACGCTCAGGCGAAGCGCACTGAGGTCATAGGTATCAACATGTTCGTTGACGAGATGCCTGAATTCTGTAGCGGGTGCGCAAAACACGGTGATCCGATATTGAGCCAGCAACCGCAGTCGCTCGCGTGGCTCAAACTTACCATCATAAAAAAATACGCAACTGCCTTGGCTCCAGGGCCCAAACAGGATGCCCGTACCGGCTTTTGCCCAACCCGTGTCCGCGGTACACCACTTGATATCGTCCTCAACCAGTGTTTGCCACCAGGCCGCTGAAAGCCGCCAAGAATAGATCCCGCGCGTCGAATGCAATACGCCTTTCGGTTGGCCCGAAGAGCCGGATGTATAAAAAAGTAAAGCGGGTTCTTCGGCAGTTAATACCGCACAAGCGAAATCAGAGGATTCTTCAGCGCTCATACGCATTGATGTCCATGCATCATCGGCGGAG
>CAWUWN010000047.1:0-4965 GCA_963926265.1 uncultured Burkholderiaceae bacterium | reverse complement strand
GCCACTGCAACTTGGCGAACAATGTCCATGACGTGTGTTTCGCCGTGTTGGTAAAGGTATGCGAGTACTTTGGCTTTGCTTGGTCTGCCGCTGTCGGTTTGCAGGTAGCTCTCAAGCAGCAGCTCAGGCCGAAACTTCTTGAATAAATCGTAGAGGTAATCATCCAATGCGTTTTGTTCTTTGATGAACAGCTTGACCGTATCGTCAGCAAGGAATCGCGTTCTATCTTCTGTGTTTTGCAGAATCTCTACGAGTGCGGGGTTGGTCCAATTTCCCGAGACATCCAACCACCCTTTTGCTGTTTGGCGCGCACCAAAGCTGATTGCCGTAAAGGCTTGCTTAAGTAGCTTGGGCCTTAGATCTTTAGGAACTGGGCTGCTATCCGGAAAAACGTAATGGCGAACTGTGGCCATGAAGTCCACTTTGTCTTCCAAGTACAGGAGCGTGGCAGGAAATGATTTCTTCAGATCTTGATCAAGACCACTGGCTGCTAAGTAACCACGGGCATAGCCCATTTTCCAAGCGACTACGCTGCTGCGGATGTCGTACTCCCAGCAGTTACCCAGCATGGCGCGGCGCAGCTCCTTGTTGACGTTTTGAACGCTGACTCCTTCGTAATAGGTACGACCAAAAGGACTGGGCTTTTTACGTTGGAGGTAGTAGCCCTTGGTGACCTGGGCAATTGCAAGGATTGTTAGCGATTGGCGCAGAGCCAAATCTTTGCGGGAACCTTGGATCAAATTAGACTGCGTTTCCAGCCAATAAACGTAGGCTTTGACAGACTCAACATCAACTGGAACCCAATCAAAAAGCGCTCTCAGTTTGTCCTCTCGCCATTGCAAGTTGTACTCTGGATACAAGTGATCAAACAAAGCGATGTTGCTGACATCGTCACCGCTTAGGTATCCGTCAATATCTTCGTCCCTTGTAGCCTCAGCCAAGGACCCCCTTGGAATTTTTAAGGTGTTTTGCAGCGTGACGAGTGGAGTCAGCTTGACCTGAGAGTACTGGGCTGAAAACTTGGTGCCCTTCACTACCGTCTGGATGATGTCCAAATCGTTGTCGGTGAGCCACTTGTGTACACGGATCTTTTTAGGGCCGATCTGCCCGCCTTTATTTGCCAGTTGGTCTAGTGAAATTGCGTAGAGTCCCAGCTTGCGTTGCTCGGGTGTTTGCCCGCGTTGTAGGGCGTCAAACAGCATGGATTGAACAACGGCTATGTATTTAGCCAGCGCGCGTTTGGCAGATGCAACAGGCTTGGGAAAAGCCTTCTGAAGTGCAGCCTCTACCGACTCATGAACTGTGAGCTTGATCACTGGATACAAATTCCTTGAAAATGAAATCTAGGATTTCCAGCGTATTTAGCACCTTTTTACAGATTTCACGACCACAAAAAAGTCACAGACATATAGTAATTTATATGCCTGATTTGTTGAAATTATTTGGTTAAGTGAGCGTGTTGAGTGGCATTGCCACCACATGCCGAAGGCCAACGGATCCTTGCTGATGAGGTCCTTGGAAAATTCAAAGAGAAAAAATAAACCAGTCTTTTTTTGATAAATACTTGATGCACACCTACCAAGCATCAGTTCGCGCACAGGTCAAAGGCCGCAGCCAAGTCATCAAAACAGAAGTTCGAGCCTTAAATGCGCAGGACGCGCGTTGGTTGCTATGGGCGCAGTACGGATTTCACAGCATTCAGGCTGGGCCAACAAAGACTTGACTTGAGAGTCGTCACCTTCAGAAGATTGGACATGTCAAAATCAAGACCCACCGAATTGAAAAATCATGGCTCTAAGCATTGAAAATCTGGGCGAAATCGACGAAATCATTGGCCAATGGTGCCTCAGTAGGGTTCCACCAGAACTCAAAAAATCTGTCGATTACGACTACGAAATTGACGGTCAAGCCGTAACGATTTTTGAAGTCAGACCCGCTTGGCGGGGGTCTCCTGGCGAAGTCACGCGCAGGCCCATAGCAAGATTTCGATTTGTCAAAGTGACCGAGTTCTGGAAAATTTTCTGGATGCGCGCAAGCGGAAAATGGCAATCGTATGAACCCATGTTCGAGGTCAATGATCTAGTGGATGCACTGGATGTCATTGAAACCGATCAGTACGGTTGCTTCTTTGGTTAGTCAAGGGCGCGCCTTAGCCGTCATTGCAATCCATTCAATACTCACTTGGCAACATGATCACCCAGTGCTCTGCATTCCAGCAAGCGTAAAGCGTAAGGCATGGAAGCGGAATATCCGCACAGGGTATTTCCTGTCGGGCATGCTCTAAGCCGTTGCCATCTTCATAAACCATCAGCGCCCTGCCCTTTGTGACTTTGACGCGGACCAGTACGAACCAGTCCCGCGTGCCGATTTCGCTTAAGTGACTTGCTATGGCGTCCACCAGCCAAAAGCACTCGCCCTTTTCAGCCAAGTACTTTGCGCCATCTGTCAGCAAGTGCCTGCAGCTGATTCGGTAGTACTTCTTAGTGCCAGTGAAGCAGCTGAGTTGTGTTGGGTTAAATTTTTTCATCTCGTTGTCCGTTAGTCATTGCGTGCCAACAGTTTTGTTTCATTGACGCAAATGGACAACCAACATTTGGTAACCCGATAACCAGGCCGGATACCGAGTAAAAATCAACGTGGCGTTTTGATAAGTACTTCACCACAATTTTCCTCAGCCCAATTTTTTAATGTCTGCAGAACACATTTGGGCTGTAAATGACGAGCGCACCGCATTTACAAATTTCACCAGCACAACTCAATAACTGACGCGCTAAAACGCCCTACAGCGCGTCGTTTGTAGAACCCAAATACGTTGGATGCTGGTGTCGGCCCCCAGCGCTTGTAGGGCTGATTTGAAGCACACGTTTGCTGGGCACTCAATGAGTGCGAAAACCGCGGAAAAATCTATGAAAACTACGATTTCTAAAGATTACGCACTTTGAGCGTTGAAATCATTGGATATTTTTTCGGAGAAAAAGTTATCCACAATCAATCCAAGCCGCCCCGACTTTGCCTTGGTAACCCGCCACTTTGGACGGAATCCGGTTGCCCAGATAAATATGTGAAAACACAATGCAATTAACGCAAACACATGATTTAGGGGAACACAAATGGCACAGGCTAAGACACTGACAAAAGAAGAGATGACGCGGGTACTGGACTACATCAACACACGTAGATTCGCGCATCGCAACAGGGCGATGATGCTGCTCACACACCTCGCAGGCTTAAGGATTGGCGAGGTGGCTTGCTTGCGCTGGAGTGATGTGATGAATTTGGATGGCACGGTGTAGGACGAGATTCGCCTGCTACCTGATATGGTAATCCTCCCTTTTGCAAGGGTCGCAGAAGTAGAAACGTTACGCAGCCATGGCCAGTCGCTGCTTAGGGGTGAATCCGCCCAAGGCCATATTGGGGCGGTCATGGTTGTAAGACCACATCCACTTCGTTGCAAAGTCTTGCACCTGTGCCAAGTCAGACCAATAGTACTGTGACAGCCACTCATAGCGCACAGTTCTGTTGAACCGCTCAACATAAGCGTTTTGTTGCGGATTACCAGGCTGAATATATTCCAGCCTGATCCTCATCTCTTGTGCCCATGTTTGGATCGCCGCACTGATGTACTCAGGGCCGTTGTCACAGCGAATCACCTCTGGCTTGCCTCGCCACGAAATGATTTGCTTGAGCTCCCGAATCACACGCTCTGAGGGCAATGAGAAGTCAACCTCCATGCCAATTGCCTCACGATTAAAGTCGTCAATGACATTGAACAATCTAAACGACCTGCCGTCTTCCAACTGGTCATGCATGAAATCCATTGACCACACTTGGTTAATCGCCTGGGGCACTGTCAAGGCCTCTGGCTTCTCTCGCACAAGTCGTTTGCGCGGCTTGATCCGTAAATTGAGCTCTAGCTCCTTGTAAATCCGATACACACGCTTGTGGTTCCATTTGAAGCCCTTGACGTTACGCAAATACAAATAGCAAAGACCAAAGCCCCAGTTTCGGTGCTTGTCTGTCAAACGAATCAACCAGTTGGCCACTTCATCGTTCTCAGCATCGAGCTTGCGCTCGTAGCGATAGCAAGACTCGCTGATACGAAATGCCGCGCATGCGACCCGTATGCAAACGCCCTGATCCGTGACAGCTTTTTTGGCCATCTCTCGTCTGCGAGATGGCCTCACCACTTTTTTTCGAGCGCCTCCGACACGATCTCGGCCTTGAGCTTTTCTTCAAGGTACATCTTCTTCAAACGGCGGTTTTCTTCTTCGAGCTCTTTCATACGAGACATCATTGACACATCCATGCCGCCGTACTTGGCTCGCCATTTATAAAACGTCGCTGTGCTGATGCCAAGCTCTCTGCAAATATCTGGCACGCCGATACCTGCTTCAACACGTTTGACCGCGTCCATGATCTGGCTGTCACTGAATTTTGATCTCTTCATATAGAACCTCTTCCGTTGGAAAAAATTCTACTTCTCACGCCTTTGGTTCTAGGGGATGATTACCTTGCATGGTCAGCGCCTGACTTCATGCGCTGGCAGCCCGTGGGGCTTAGATCAGTCCGGTGTCGCCTTCATCACCCAGCAAGTCCAGCCGGTTGGCCTGGTTTGCACGGGTTTCACGGCGTTGCAGCAACTTGGCTTAGGCGGGCGCCAGCAGATCTGTGAATTCGATCACACCGCTGCTAATCTGTAGGTCCCTGGTTTGAGCCCAGGCCGACGAGCCATAAAGCCTTATCTTGCATAGAAACCATGCTACTCAATCGGTAGCAGGGTTTTTTCTTTGGTTATGTCATGTAGCCACTATGTAGCCACCGGTACATGGTTTCGCACCAAGTTCGGAGGCATCAAACAGTAACTGTCTGTTCGGGACGCTGCTTGGCGTGGCGGTGCGAGCACCGATGAATCCGAAGACCTTGGTCAGCCTGCTGGCGCTGAGCCTCTCCAGCCAAGCATTCTCC
>CAWUWN010000046.1:0-11149 GCA_963926265.1 uncultured Burkholderiaceae bacterium | reverse complement strand
CCAAACTCCTCATGAATCAACTCTTTAAAGGTCGTACCGTATACCGAAATCAACTCGTAGAAGCGATAAATCAGCGGGTCTGTCGGCACCGATGTTGGCAAGGAACCTTTGTAAGGTACAGCCTCCAAGACAGGGATAGCCTCGGGGGGTAGACTGAATATTTTTGCGACGAGTTTTGCCTGCGCATTTGTCAACGCCATCTGTCCCAAACAAGCCGCTGTTACCCACTCTTTAGACAGCTTTAACTTTGGCGCTACATCAGCCCACTTGATACGTTTTTGGATCTTGACCGACATGATCATGTCAGTCACATCTTCGCGCGTCAAACTTTTATTCATAGAAGCCATAAAAAATCCTTTGTGTTGAATGGAGGAAAAAGTCAATGCGAGGGAGTCAAGCCAGGAGATACGAACCGAGGAACCAAAGGCCGCGCTTCCTTACCGCTGGCAATATCACTGGCACGGTGCACCAAGAAGTCAACCATGTGGTTTCGAATCGGGTAATAGTGCGGCTGGTGGTGTAGCGTCGCGCGGCGGCGATCTCGTGGCAGAGTGTTGACCACGACCTCAGCAATCATGGCTTGCGGCCCATTGGACATCAAGATGATTTTGTCTGCAAGAAAAATAGCTTCATCGACATCGTGGGTAATCATGAAAACTGTTTGACCAGTCTCTTGAACGATCGATAGCAGCTCGTCCTGGATACTTCCGCGCGTCAAGGCATCGAGCGCCCCAAAGGGCTCGTCAAGAAGTAGCATTTTGGGTTCAATCGAGAAGGCGCGTGCGATACCAACCCGCTGCTTCATACCACCGGATAGCTCCGATGGCCGCTTGTCTGCCGCTGCTTGCAAGTGGACCATCTCAATAAACTTCACTGCATGGGAATCGACCTCGGCTTTCGATAGGCTTGGGTATCTCGACTGAACCGCGAAGGCCACGTTTGAACGCACCGATAGCCAGGGCATCAATGCATGCGTTTGAAAGACCACGCCTCGATCCAGACTGGGGCCAGAAACCTCTCGACCATCCATAAATACGTGACCGCCCGATTGACTCTCAAGACCAGCCAAGACATTCAGAATGGTGGTCTTGCCACAACCCGAATGGCCAATAATGCAAACGAACTCTCCCTTTTCGATATCAAAGTCGACACCGTCGAAAACCACCGTTTCCCCACCGGTTCTAACTGGGTAGGTTTTCTTCAATTTTTGAACACTTAAAAATGACATGCGCTTAGTCCTTGTAGGTGAGCATCTTCTGCAGCCGAGCGACGATCGCATCCAATAGCATCCCCACTAATCCAATCGCCAACACAGCGACCAAAATGTTGGAGATGGAGAGGTTGTTCCATTCGTTCCATACAAAGTAGCCAATGCCGGTACCGCCCACAAGCATTTCAGCGGCTACGATCACCAGCCATGCGATGCCGATTGAAATGCGCACGCCCGTCATGATGGTTGGCGCCGCAGCGGGGAGAACAACAAATAAGGCTTTGCGAAGCGGGCTGAGTTCTAGCGTTTTAGCAACATCCAGCCAGTCTTTGCGTACCGCAGACACACCAAATGCGGTGTTCATTAGCATCGGCCACACTGAGCAGATGAAAATAACGAACACCGCTGAGACGTTGCTGTCTTTCAACACAAAGAGTGCCAAAGGCATCCAAGCCAACGGTGATATGGGCTTGAGTAGCTGGATAAAGGGATCAAGGGCACGCAACATCAGCGGAGACATGCCGATCAAAAAGCCAAGCGGTATCGCGACTAATGCTGCTGCGCCAAAACCTAAGAGCACCCGCCAAATGGAGTAACCCAGCTGAATACCAATTCCCTTGTCGTTGGGCCCGTTGTCGTAAAACGGGTCTGAAACCGCCTCTAAAAGTTTCCCCCCAAAGTCAGCAGGCGTGGGGAAAGCCGACTGTTGACCGGCAGCAGCAGCACCGCCGACCAGTTTGGCATAGTCGTCGCTGACCACTTGCGTTGATGCAACCGGCATTGTTGCGATGTGCCAGACGAGGAAGAAAATCAAGAGAAGCAGTGCAGACAAAATGGCTGCACGCAGAGCGACGGAGGATGTCATCAGGATACGCGGCCTATTTTGAAGCTACGGGCGTAGGCTGCGGCATCTACGGGGTCGAAAGCCTTCCCCATGACAGAGAAGCTCTTGCTGTTTGATGTAGGCGGTGTAAGCCCAGCCTCCTTCATCAGCCTCGCCGCATCGGTTGCCAAGAAAACATCCTTCGCGACTTTCTGATAATCAACCTCTCCCTTGATTTGCCCCCAACGCTGCATCTGAGTCAAAATCCAAACCGCAAAGGACTCCCAAGGGAATGGATCAAAGTCAATACGATCGGGCACAACCTTCACGTTGCCCAAGCCATCCGCATAGGTTCCCGTGAGAATTTGTTCGACGACTGTCACTGGCTGATTCAGGTAGCTGCGCGGCGCAATCGCTGCGGCAATCTCTTTCCTGTTTTCGGGCTTGCTCGCGTAGGCGGTCGCCTGAATAATCGATCGCAGTAACGCTCCGTACGTGTTAGGCATTTGCGTAACAAACTCTTTGCTTGCCGCGAACGCACAACAGGGGTGACCATCCCAAATCTCTTTCGAGAGAATGTGAATGAATCCAACACCGTCGTAGACCGCTCGCTGGTTCATCGGGTCAGGCGCTAAGAAGCCATCAATATTTCCTGCTCGCAAGTTCGCAACCATATCTGGTGGTGGCATCACGCGAATCTGCACATCGGTGTCAGGATCAATACCGTACTCCGCTAGGTAGTACCGCAGCAAGTAGTTGTGCATTGAGTAATCGAATGGCACAGCGAACTTAAAGCCTTTCCACAGCTTGGGGTCGCGCTTATCCTTGTGCTTCATCGCCAATGTGATGGCTTGACCGTTGATATTCTCAACAACAGGCATGGTGTAAGCCTGCGGTGATGCACCCGCACCCAAACTGATGGCGAGCGGCATGGGCGAGAGCATATGCGCTGCGTCGTATTCTTTATTTAGCGCTTTGTCACGGACAACAGCCCAACCGGCCGTTTTGACCACCTCCACATCTAGCCCCTGCTTGCTATAAAAACCCATAGGGTGCGCCATGATGATGGGTGTTGCACACGTGATCGGTATAAAACCGACCTTGAGCTTTGTCTTTTCTAACTTGCCGGGACCCGCCGCAAAAGCCTCCTTGGCCATGGCCATTGGAAACATGGATGCCACCGCAGCCATGGCGGTTGAGGTACCGACCGCCTTCAAAAAACCACGGCGCAGATTGTCATCCGGGAAGAGCGCGCGCAGAATACCTTGCTCAACGACTCGGTTCGTCAACGCGTCTTCTTGGTCAGATAAGGCGCGGCTTTCCGCTGCGACGTGCTCCGCCTCGCTCTGGTGCCTGCCACAGGAGCACTGCGAGCGAAGCGTGATTTTGTGATTGAAGGGGTTCGAGAAGATAGACATAACTGCTCCGTGTGAACTAAAGGTAAACACGTAAAGCAGAACTCATGCCAGTTTACTAAACCCCTGGATAGGGCGGTAACCAAGGACAGGTAGGCGCTCTTTCTGCAACAAAACGGTGCGGCGCCGCACACGCCTGCACCGAATTCTTCTCAATGCACCGACAGAAAATCCCAGCTTCGGTGCGAGGGGAGCAGGCGCGTGCGATCAGACAACGCCGAGCGCTAACAAAAAAGGCGTCCGCGGGTGCCTTTATGTAAGCTGTTGTGGTGGCTGATGCTGTCAGCTTCTGTTCTACGCGTATGTGTTCAAGAAGCCCACAATGTCATCCAGCTCGTCGTTGGAGATGGAATGTGCCAAGCCTTCGTATACATGTGTTTCGACCAGCGCGTGATGCACAAGCCACTCTTTTGTATCTTCAATGGCCGTAGCAGGAATCACCTGGTCGTCAGTGCCCCGCCCCCAAAAAACAGGCGGGCGAATGACTGCCAAGGCTGCGTCCTTCGGGTGCTCAGCACTGGCTACAAATCCTGAGAGCGCGACTGCGCAGCGAAAACGTGTCGGCGCTAGCCGCATCAGTTCCAATGCCATCGCTGCACCCTGCGAGAATCCGATAAGACTCACATTGGTGAACGCCTGGGTGTCTAGCCAGCTAAGAACAGCGTTGGTTGCGGCGTCTACTTGTTCAATGTCATAGCGCACGCCTGCGCTGAGGTTAATTGGAAACCACGAGAAGCCTATGCCTTCAGACAGTGGTGCGCGCAATGATGCTATGACGGGTTGCTGAGGCAGTAGAGAAGCCAAGCCAAAGAGGTCGCCTTCGTGTGATCCATAGCCGTGCAGCAATATGAGCAACGGTCGATCAGTCCTTTCATGTTCGGGGGCTGACCAAAGTACTGCCGATGAATCTATTTGCATGGTTATTTCCTGTGTAGAGTTGGCGTGTTGTTGCACCGTAAAAGTTGATGACTCGTTGGTGAATTTTTTGGTTAAGTATTTGTCACGCGTAGCGTTTGCAATCTACAGTCCTGTAGGCTGGTCTACCCCGCGGTCCGGGGCACAACTAGCCACCTATTGAGTCAATTTACGACGTTCATGCAAGCCCTGGGCACACCCAGCTAGTCCACGTTGCTGTGCATGCATTCAGCTATCTAACCCAAAGTCATGCTGTCGCTTAGAGGCACACGCCGTGCTGTTCAGCGCCCTATATTATTATTTAAATAAACGAAATTGCATGACTTGCTGGTTGTTGGCATGTTCTGGTGGCGTATTGTGTTTAAGTTTAACTATTAGGTATTCGGTCGTGAAACTCTACCATTGTAAAAATGCCCGTTCGTTGCGGGCGCTGTGGACGCTGGAAGAAATGGGGCTTGCTTATGAGCTTGTCAATATGAAGTTCCCCCCTCGCGCCACTCATCTCGGTTATCTCGATGTCAACCCGCTGGGTACTGTGCCCACGCTGGTGGACGGCGATGTCACCTTGACGGAGTCCAGCGCCATATGTCACTACTTGGCTGAAAAGTATGGTCCTACAGATCTTGCCGTTGGCGTGGATGACCCTCAATACGGTGAGTACCTCAATTGGCTTTATAGAAGCGATGCAACGCTGACATTTCCCCAAACACTCGTGCTGCGCTACAGCCGCCTTGAGCCAGAAGAACGCCGAATACCGCAAGTGGTAGCCGACTACACGCAATGGTTTTATTCACGGCTGCGGTCTGTGGAACTGGCGCTTGAGGGCCGGGACTACTTACTAGGCCATCGATTCACTGTGGCGGATATAGCCGTTGGCTATGCGTTGATGCTGGCCGTGTCCCTGGGTTTGGATACCAAATTCAAACCCAATACCCAAGCTTACTTGACCCGTTTGATGGCCCGCCCCGCGTGCATGCGTGCATGCGTTTTATAACAGGATGTTTATGGCCTGTTCAACGTTGAACTATGAGATCAAAGATCGTATTTTGACTCTTAATTTAAATTGGCCACAGGTTTTGAATACCTTTAGCGTCACCATGGGCGAAGAGTTAGCACTAGCCTTCAATGCTGCCATGGCGCGGGCAGTCGCGAGCTGTTGCCGGTGCCAACCAGACAAGACAGCTCACAAGACATTTAGAGTCACTTAATATTAACAAAGGGTAAGGCTCCACCTGGCACCATCGTCTGTGGTAACTTCCCATCCCATCGCTCTGCACTAATAAGTGCTACGAGTGCCGGGTTATCACGCAATGCGCTTCCTTTTGCACGTATAGCGCTGGCTTCTGCTTCACCCAGCAACCTCGCAGACTCTGCAGTCGCCCTGGCTAATGCCAGCTGCGCTTCAGCATCAGCTTTCGCCTTGGTAACCGTTATTTTTGCAGTTTCCTCCTCACGAACCGCATTTTGTCGCACCTTCTGAACCTCTACCTCAGCCAGCATGCGCTGTTCAATTGATTGCTCGTATATATCTGAAAAATCAATGTTCTCAAGCTGAAGGCTAAGAATAGTGATTGGTGCATCAACGGCTGCGCGCAATGCATCCGTCATATCCGTCACCAATCTGGCCCTCTCTTGAATAGCGGTAACCGCATTAAATTGACCGAAGACGTTTTTAACTTCATCAAGAACACGACGATCCAGAACACGGTTAACCAATCCGGTTTCCCCTCCGAATTGCGTATAAATGTCCGCTACCTTATCGACGGGAAGCCGGTACGTGACGGACAACTCCAAAGAGGCTGGCTGTTGGTCCCTGCTGTAGGCTAGAACCTTGTTGTAGGTGCGCGATTTTGTACGAGTACTGATTTTTTCTACCGCATCAATCAATGGAATCTTGAAATGCATCCCGGGCCCAGCCTCCCCCGATAGGGCCCCATTCCTCAAAATGACCCCGCGCTGTCCTTCGTCAATCGTGTAGGCCGAAACGAAAAGTAGCAGCGTCACGATTATCAGAATGACCGGTGCGGTTAAAAGTTTAGCTGTGATTTTCATACGATCCCTAGGTGGATTAAGTGAAGTGCCCATTCAGATCGATGATCAGGGACGAGATAGTGGAAAGATTTAAGGAGGCGGTCGCCTCTGAGCAGAGCCGCCGCATTACTTAGCTGGGACTCAAACCCCTGTAACCGCGTCCAACTCGCACAGGTTACAAACTGTTTACTAAATAAAGATAGTGCTTCTAAATTATTTATACAATATTTATTATCTTACCGTTGAAAATACAGCATGAATTACGTATTTTTGGTAATCCAGATATTTTCCAAACTGAAATCTGACCAAGTGAAAGCTGCTGGCGCTTCGTCAAGCAGTCTTAGGGCCTGGTTGAGTAAAACAACCGGGTGCTCGACTTCGCAACGGCTCAGCGCCAGAAGTAGGTCAGGGTTCCCCGCTGTGTAAAAGCGAAGACCCAGACCACTGATTACACCTTCCCTAGTGCGAAGCTCGTACCCTCGTTAACGAGTAGTGTCAAACTACACTATGAAAATTGTCTACAGGTTTGGGCGAATGCCAGTTATTGATCGAAATCTAGACCGTAGCGCACTACAAGCGGGACTGTCTTCTTGCCGTTCGCACTTAGTTGATAAATTGTTTGAAAGCTATTTATGGACCACGAAATGATCCCATCATCAGGAATTATTTTGATGTTTGTACTGGGGTTGCGACACGGGCTTGACCCTGATCACATTGCCTGTATCGACGGATTAACGTGGAGCGCTTTGGAGCATAACCATAAGCTCGCACCATGGGTAGGAACTCTATTTGCCTTGGGTCATGGCTTGCTCGTCACAGGCATCGCTGTTGGTGTAAACCAACTGAGCCGAGACATTCACGTACCTGGGACTTTAATAACAATATTCGGCTGGATTCCGACAGTCCTACTGCTTCTCGTTGGTACGCTAAACTTACGCCAGTTGTTAGCTTCTGGCCAAGCATTTCAACCCACAGGCTGGAAAACGAAACTTTTTCCACGCAGACTGCGTAACTCCTCTAATCCACTAGCCATCGTACTGATTGGTGTGCTATTTGCTACGGTATTTGACACAGCCACACAGGCATCTGCTTGGGGATTTGTCGCAACCAATAGCGGTGGCATTTTGGCAGCTGCAGGCGTAGGATTGATGTTTACGTTCGGCATGATCATCACCGACACAGTTGACGGACGACTGCTGTGCCACATCGTAAAGGGTGCTAACAGCGTGGCTGCTGGGCAACGTTATCGCCGCACACTTGGCTGGATGATCGTTGCGCTGTCTTTTGGAGTCGCTACATACAACATTTTAAAGGCCGTATTACCGCCAATCGAACTCGACCACTTCGGCTATTCAATGACCGGCGGCTTGCTATTTTCCTTAGTAGTGCTCATGTGGGCTTTAGCCTACCGCACTCAATTTAAAAATATTTTCAAACTGGACTTACAACGGTTCGGTAGACGAACTCGAAACTGATATTCCCCAAAACCTGTAGACACTTTTTATAGTTTACGGAGTTTTCAATCGGTGGACAAATCCGCTGATCATGTCAGCGTGCGTAAATTTTTCGAAGTGCGCACAAGAAGACTCTCGAGCTTTTTCCAGTGACTACCGTGCTCAATTGCAAGAACCCTGATTGCGTTTTCATCACCTTCCGAAACTTGCTCTTTGTGGATCTGCTCCAGTATTTTCGCGAATACCATGCCACCAACAACACGCTTAGAAATTTCAAAGTCACTCTTGATAAAGGTTTGAGGGAATGCCACGTGCCTTTTACCTACAGCAAACAGCGGCTCTGCCAGCATTTCAATCAACCCAAAGTCACGATCTAAAAAGGTTTGCTGGTCTGCATATAAATACATGTTCAGAGCCAATACCCCACCCGATTTTCTCGGCCCTAAAACAGACATTCGCTCCGTCCTTCCAAATTGGTCATAGACACACTCTCGGTAACGGACGATGTTAATTCTTGTGAAGTGATGAGAGCTATTTGAGGGCATTGCGTGAGGGTACTGGCAACTGAGAGTGATTCATCCTACAAAAACGGCCCTCCCAGATATGCATTCCAACTGCCTTGAGTTGTATCGTTTCGTTGGTAACTGCCTGACTCAAACATCACTGGTCGCCGCTGCCCATTTCGTAAATCGACCAACAGCCAATTGGCAACAGATTATTGAGCTGACTTAGAAAAGAAAAAGACTCATCACCAATAAATGAAACAATACAAGCGAGTGCGCCTTGAACTCGGATGGATTTAGTGCGTAAACTCCCAAAATTCTATGTTCCCATAGCTTCATTGGTAGATAGAAACCCTGTCGACTTCTAGGGCGACAGAGAAATTTGCAAAGCTTGATACAGTCGGAGTTCACTAATGTGCCATTGCGCAAAGGAATTGACGAGTTGAGGATTTAAACATGGTCAGGATTCGCGAAAATGCCGACGTCATTGCATTGGAAAAAAATGCTTATGAGAACGTCGTCCCATTCGTGTCGCCCTATGCGGCGCTCGAGCATAGTGCCGCACAACAGGGTGCCAAGGAGGCCATCCGCTACCTTTTTTCAAGTGAGCCGAAGGACGACTATAAGGCCTATTCCTATGCCGAAGTACTGGGGAAGGTGCGCCAAGCGGCCAACACTTTTCGCAGCCTGGGCGCGGTTAATGGGAAAGCGGTGGCATTTTTACTGCCAGGTATTCCGGAGGCCTATTTCACGCTGCTTGGGGCAGAAACTGTCGGGCAAGTTTGTCCTATCAATTACCTCCTACAAGCCGATCACATCGCGGAATTAATTGAAGCATCCAACAGCACAATATTGGTAGCTCTTGGACCCGATCCACGTTTGGATATTTGGAGTAAGGTCAAGTCGATACAAGCCAAATGTCCACATTTGGAGTGCGTACTGACAGTAGGCTCGGAAGTGAAAGGCTATCAAAGCTTGGAGGCTTTGATGAAGCTTCACAGAAGCGATGGGTTAGATTTCGAGCCACCAGCCCAACGCCATCAAATTGCAGCGTATTTTCATACTGGCGGAACTACCGCAGCCCCCAAGCTGGCCCAACACACTCAAGGAAATCAAGTGCATGCGGCATGGGGTGCCGCACTGATGTGCGCGATGGACGAGCGTGACGTCATCATCAATGGCTTCCCACTCTTCCACGTAGCAGGTGCATTCGTCTATGGACTTTCTGCATTGATTGCCGGCGCAACCATCGTGTTGCCGACCATACTGGGTATGCGCGATCAGGTGTTTGTGCGCAACTACTGGAAAGTAGTTGCGCAGCACAAAGTCACATTGTTGGCAGGCGTCCCAACAGTGATTTCCGTACTGATGAATGTGCCAGTTGAGGACAGTGACATTTCTTCAGTTCGTTGTATGTTGACTGGCGGTTCACCGTTACCGGCAGAATTGGCAGCGCAATTTGAACAAAGGTTTCGTGTTCCCGTACGAAATATTCTGGGGATGACCGAATGTGCTGGCGTCATCAGTATCATTCCATTTGATGCACAGCGCGTGCCAGGATCCTGTGGATTGCGCTTGCCTTTCACACACATCAAAGTTGTGCGCGTGGTGGAAGAAGAACCACAACCGACTCTTGAATGTGCGGTCAATGAAACAGGGATGGTCCTGATCAAAGGGCCCAATGTGAGCCCAGGATACACAGACCGAACGAAGAACACTGGCACTTTCCTAGACGATGGTTGGCTCGTCAGTGGGGACTTGGGTTACATAAGTAGTACTGACGAGTTGCATTTGAACGGACGTGCCAAGGACGTCATTATTCGGAGCAGCCACAACATAGATCCTGCGGTAATTGAGGAGGCCCTTTTGAAACATCCTGCGGTTCAGATGGCTGCCGCCGTTGGGGTGCCTGATGAATACGCCGGTGAACTACCAGCTGCATTTGTGACCCTTAAGCCTGGGCACTTGACGACTGAGTCTGATTTGCTGCAATTCGTCACGCCATTGATACCTGAGCGTCCTGCAGTTCCCAAGAGTGTGACGATTTGTGACGACATGCCACTGACGCCAATTGGAAAGATTTTTAAACCTTCTTTGCGGGCTTTGGCTATCGCATCCGTCATTCAAGATCGGATTGACCGAGCTTTTTCAGAAGGACCGAAGCCTACCTTCACCGTGAAGCAAGCCGGTGCTCGTTTTGTAGTTCAGTTTAGCGCCTTGCCCGAAGACGCCACTCAACACAACATTCAAAATTTGATGGCGAAGTTCGCTATCGACTTTGAAGTGATCAGTTAAGCATTTCATTCACTTAACCAAACAACAAGAGACAAAATGAAACGAATGTTCACTCGAGCGACTGCGCTCGCAACCATAGTATTGACTGGCATTCTCCCAATTCGACTCACAAATCACCCCACACACTAATCTGAGAATCTAACAAAACCAGCGCGGAAACATATGAATAGTAGTATGGCGTGTTTATACTACTTTTTGACGTAAAAAAGTACCTAAGATTACTCCTAAGTGATTGATTTACTTAACAAATTTCTGGTGGGTGGTACAGGGTCCGAACCTGTGACCCCTGCCGTGTGAAGACGCGTTGCAAGACTAATTTATCTATATAAATCAACAACTTATATCAAATAAAACTAGCTTTGTAGTATAGGAGTAACATAATTAGTAGTTATAACGATGTACTTCAAAGGAAATATTTAGAACCAATAGCGGGTTAACCGTAAATACTTTTGACGGTGCCTCGCTAAAAGTACACATTCGCGCCCTACTCCAGTCTCCGCTTC
>CAWUWN010000045.1:0-2858 GCA_963926265.1 uncultured Burkholderiaceae bacterium | reverse complement strand
AAACTCAAGATCATTGGTCGCGTGAAGCCGCGCTGGCCGCAGGTCATTCACTCTGATTTTTGAAGCGACCGCTAAGAAGATGAAGAAGCCTTCTGGCCCCCTCCGCAAGTTTTTCTCGCTGAGCCGTTGGCGGCGCAGGTTCGGTGCGAGCGCGCTCAATATGCCTAAGGATGTCCGTGACTTAGAGGCGATGAAGCACCAAACGGTCGCCGCAGACCAGCCTCCCGAGCAAACTCGGGGGAGTCACAACGATGTAAAAACGCATATTCGTGCGTTGACCAGCGAATTTTCTGGCCAATCCGAACTAGCGTTGCACCATGCCACGCTCATTGTCCTCATTCGCCGAGAGAGCGCGCTCGCAGAAAATTTAGACAGTTTTTGGCGCTTGTGGCAATCGGAGGGCGCTTGGTTGGTCAAGCACCTCAACATACGGTGGCTGGTATCTGCCGCAGATACTTTCGCGGACCACGCCGAAGACCCCGTCGACCGGTCGCTGGCACTTTCGGTCTCTTTACTGGTCAACACTGTTAAAGCCTACGAGACCGAGCGCTACTTGGACAACACACCTGATGTGGTTTACTGCCCAAAGCGTGTCGCCTACGTTCAGGAACACTTGGTACCTATTTTCGAAGGTGTTTCTTGCTACACCGTGGGCTCTGATGACACCATGCGCAACATGGTTTGGCGTATTCAGGCAGCCAGCAAGGATCGCGCGGTCGGTCAAATACTAAGCGCTATTCTGGAGCGTCTAGGCCATTTGCCGACACCCTTTGGACGAATGCGCGCCGTCCACACTCGCAAAAAAACAGAGTGGTGGATACAGTGATCTTCAAACACTCGCTCAATCGCGCGATATATAAATGGCGCGCTCGACGCAACCGTGATGTCGGGCAACGGCTACGTGCCGCGCTTAATGACTGCGCCGATGAGATCCCCTGCTTCATTGTTTGCTACAACAACGCCAGTCACGTTGAGCAGATGGTGGTGCAACTCAATCAAATGGGCGTCACCCCGATTGTTCTCGATAATGCATCGACATGCGAGCAGACGCAATCCCTCCTAAAGGCGATGCATCAACAGCGTGCTTATGTGTTGCGGATTGGCCATAACCTGCGCCACAAAGTGGGGTTTTTGCCTGGCATTTTTGAACACATGCCGGCGGTATTCGCTTACACCGATCCAGATTTGCAATTCAGCCAAGCGCTTCCCAGCCATTTTTTACAAACTCTTCGCGACCTGTCGCGGGAGTACGGCGTTTTCAAAGCCGGCTCAGCACTCACTCTCAACCCCGATGAGATCAACAGAAAACTGACAATCTCCAAATGCAAGTCAGGCAGTATGCCGTATCAAAAGGCTTTCTCAGTGATCGACTGGGAGTCGAAATACTGGAAATTTCAACTCCAACGCTCGGATGACTTAACGGTTTATGCCGCTCCACTCGACACCACCTTTGCGGTTTACAACAAAGCCAACTACAGCGGCTCATTCATGGATGCCGTGCGGGTTGCAGGCGACTACGCGGCCATACACTTGCCTTGGTATCCTGGTTTGGACAACATGGAAGCCGCAGACCGCGCGCGCTACTTAAAGCGCAATAAGTCCTCCACCTGGATTGACAACTGAATCAAACCAACGGATTAGACCCCAACGCTTGAATCCGCGAGCGCTAGGTAGCGCTTGATGGCATAAGAAAGATCAAATTTTTCATCCAATGCGACCTTAAACACATTGAAGTCTGGTGCTGACAATTGCTTCGCCAATGCGTGCACGTCGCCGACGGGCGTGAGTTGATGCGGCGAGAGTATTTCGTTCGGACCAGAGGGGCAGTCGGTGCTGATGACCGGAACGCCTAAGGCAATGGCCTCCAGGAGCACCATACCAAGTCCCTCAAAGTCGGAGCATAAGGTTAGAAGTGCGGCGTTTTTCACAATCGGAAACGGGTTGGTCTGAAAGCCTAAAAAATGCACGCGGCTTGCAATACCTAGTGTCTGAGCAAGCTTTTGCGCTCCCGCCATTAGCGGGCCTTGCCCCAAGAGCACCAGGTCATAGGTCGTGTCCGCGTTGGCGAAAGCCTTCAGGAGCAGGTCGTGTCTTTTCTCCGACTTAAACTTCCCTACGTGGACAATATAACGGTTTGGCAGAGCCGTCTGCAGCGACACCTCGCTTGCCGCACGCATCAACCACTCCCGCTCGACGGGATTATGAATGGTCATGGATTGACCCGCACGGGTTGGAAACATCCGCAAGAGATCGGCTCGAACGCCGTCGCTGACACAAATCACCGGTTTCTCTTGGTACAGCCTGATCTCGGCTTTAGTATGCGTTCCCCTTTGGTCCAAGCTCAGCGTGTTGTGGACAATGAGATGTACATTCGGCAAACGGCTCTTGCTCAAAATCCGGTCACAAGGCAATAGGTTAGACAGCACCAAGTTTGGAATGCCTTCCGATACACGCATGATGAAGCGGTCTAGAAGCAAACGGACCAGATGCCCTCGGATGCTTCTAGGCACCCAGCGCCAAAGTTGCATGCGGAAGATGTGGATGTCTAAGCCATCGGTATCAAACTCAAAATCTGCCTTAAAGCAAACAATGCGCACACGATGCCCCAAAGCTCGCACACCTTTGGCCAACGTCAATACAACCCGCTCAGCGCCATTGCCCTTCAAATCCGGGATAACAAAAACAATGCGCTTGGGCTCGAACATCTAAGCCTCATGCGCCGGTTCAGTCGCTTTGCTGAGCTCAACAGCAATGAGGCCGAGAAGTAGCAGCAGCCAAGAAACGTAAAACTGTCTGTAGGTGCTTTGCCCCCACAGGGACGCTGAGAGTCCAAACTCCGCGAAGAGAAGACAAACCCA
>CAWUWN010000044.1:0-9173 GCA_963926265.1 uncultured Burkholderiaceae bacterium | reverse complement strand
TGAGCGTGGCATTTTGTGTCCACACAAGATCTGGGCCACGATGATGAATAACGAAAAGCCCGGTGGCCATGGCGAGCGCTCGGTGGCGATTGGCACGATCGATATGGCGATTTGGGATGCGGTGGCCAAGATTGAGGGCGTTCCTCTCTATCAGATGCTCGCGGATCGCTACGGCAATGGTCAACCCAATCGTAAAGTGTTTGTCTATGCTGCGGGCGGGTACTACTGGCCTGGTCAGGGTCTCGAGGGGCTGACTCGCGAAATGCAGAGCTATCTTGATCGTGGCTATTCAGTGGTCAAGAAAAAAATTGGTGGTGCTTCTTTAGCCGAGGACTGTAAGCGGATCGAAGCCGTTCTCAAGCTACTAGGTCCAGGTCAGCGTTTGGCGGTGGATGCCAACGGCCGCTTCGATCTTAAGACAGCTATCG
The DNA here is from genome assembly GCA_963926265.1 of uncultured Burkholderiaceae bacterium. GTDB lineage: Bacteria > Pseudomonadota > Gammaproteobacteria > Burkholderiales > Burkholderiaceae_B > Zwartia. Next base: position 8,745 of record CAWUWN010000044.1, on the reverse strand, counting down.
CCTACGGAAAAGAACTCGCGCAATACAACTTGTTTTGGTACGAAGAGGCGGGTGATCCACTCGATTACGAATTGCAGGCTGAGCTGGGTCAGCATTATGAAAACTCGATGGCGACTGGTGAAAACTTGTTCTCCATGCAGGACGCTCGTAATTTGATTCGTTATGGCGGGATGCGTCGCGATCGCGATTGGCTGCAGTTCGATTGCGCGTTGAGTTATGGCTTGGTCGAATATCTACGCACGCTGGATATGCTCCGCGAATACGACTGGTCTCCGACGCGTTGTGTACCGCATGGCGGTCATCAAATGTCACTGGCCATTGCCGCAGGGTTGGGGCTCGGTGGTAATGAAAGCTATCCTGATCTGTTTCAACCCTATGGTGGCTTTCCGGATGGCGCTCAGGTTGAAAACAGTATTGTCACTTTGCCAGAACTTGTCGGCATTGGCTTTGAGGGTAAAGCCGATTTGTATGCCGAAATGAGAGCACTTGCCAGCTAAGCTTTATATGCCTATGTCTCCCCCTTTAATGGTTAAAACCAAGGCCTATCGAGCTTCCGTTGCCCGAGCGCTTGCCGAACATCAGCCCGAGAAAGTGCTCGATATATGTTGCGGAGATGGTTGGCTGCCTTACGCTCTCGGCTCGGATGTCGAATTGCATGGCATTGATTTGTTTGAACAGGCCCCAAAGGGCTACCATCATTTTGAGGTTGTCGACTTTAACCTCGGTTTGCCTGCTGATTTTGGTCAGTACGATGCAATCGTCTGTTGCGAGGCAATGGGATATCTACAAAACCCCGGTTTATTTTTGCAGAGTGTCAGCCAGCATTTAAAAAAGGGTGGGATATTTATTTTGTCTATTCCCAATCCCAATTATGTTGGCGCAAGAGTCAATCATTTAATTCAGGGTTTTCCTAGATCCTATTCATGGTTCAAGCAAAACGAAGTGCTCGAGTCGCATATGCCGTGGTTGTCCTTGGATGTTTTTCAATTGTGGTTACTGCTGGGCCTAAATGGTTTTAAAGATATGCAAGTGCATGAGGTCGATGAAGAAAAACCTCGTCACTTTTGGGAGCATTTCATTGATTTCTTCGTAAAAGGCTTCGCTAAACGCCGCTTAAAAAAGGCACCATCTGAGAGTGTGCGTCAGCTTTGGTCTATCGCTATGCAAGATCAAGTTGTGTATGGACGCCAACTTGTCGTCTCTGCTTTAGTGAAGTGAACACTTAAAAAGACCGCGCCATCAGAATGATGGTTCTTTGATTTCACTATAATTCTCTAACTTTGTATTTAATTTTACTTACCTAGGTGTTTCATCATGACGCAAGTGGCAGCTCAAAAACCGAACCTTCGTATCGCGATCGCTGGATTAGGTGCGATCGGTAAGTCCATTGCGACAACCTTAGCCCAAGGCAGCGTTCCAGGTGTTGAGTTGACGGCTGTATCCGCTAAAAATCACGACAAAGCCAAAGAGTTTGTTTCCACCTTGGCCCATCCTGTCAAAGTGTTGACGATCGCTGAGCTAGAAAAAGAAGCAGATCTCGTCATTGAGTGCGCGCCTGCTGCGCTGTTACCTGAAATTGCGACGCCTTTTTTGAATGCCAAAAAGCAAGTCATCGTTTTGTCGGTGGGGGCTCTATTGTTTCACCCTGAATTGATTGCAATGGCCAAAGACAAGGGCGGTGTGATACACGTTCCAACCGGTGCCCTTATTGGTCTCGACGCCATGATTGCAGCGGCCGAGGGTAAGATTCATTCGGTTCGCATGGTGACCCGCAAGCCACCTAAAGGTTTAGCGGGTGCACCCCATTTACTCGAGAACAATATCAGTATCGAAGGGCTCACCGAGGCAAAAAAAGTCTTCGAAGGTAATGCACGAGATGCCGCCAAGGGCTTTCCAGCGAATTTAAACGTTGTGGTCGCGCTGGCTCTTGCAGGTGTCGGTCCAGAAAATACCTTGCTGGAAATCTGGGCGGATCCGGCTGTGGTGCGTAATACTCACACTATCGTCGTGGACTCCGATTCTGCCAAATTCACCATGACGATGGAAAATATTCCATCAGAAAATCCTAAAACTGGCCGAATAGTCGCGCAAAGCGTCATTGCCAAACTGCGCAAAATGAGGTCCAGTTTTAAAGTGGGCACCTAGTCCTAGGCAGCGCTCTGTGTCATGTTGGCTTGACGCGGCAAGTCCAAGGTTGTAACCCGCGTCAACTCTCGCTTGTACAACTTGTCATCAAAGGGCCGAGCGCGATGCATCGTCGTTCGATTGTCCCAAATCACGAGATCGCCAAGCTCCCACTCGTGGGAGCACAAAAACTCTCTCTGAGTGGCATGTTCAATTAAGTCTCTCAGCAACAATCGTCCCTCGGGCACTTCCCACTCGATCACCCGTGCAGCATGCGACGCGAGATAAAGCGCTTTGCGATCTGATCCTTCAATGGTTCGCACTAAAGGATGTGTTGCTCCCGGAAGCTTCGCCTGCTCCTCAGGGGCAAAATCAAATCCCATCGTATGCCTAGAGTAGACAATTGAATGATAGACATGGAGGGGCGCGATCGTCTCTTTAAGCTCCTCGCTGAGTGCTTCATAAGCCGCCCGCATATCCGCAAACTCGGTATCCGCCCGGACGGGAGGGATGTTGCGCGCATAAAGCATCGAGTAGCGACCACAGGGTTTTTCAAAAGAGGCATCGGTATGCCAGATGCGATTGCTGATGCCATTCATTCTGCGTCGATCCAGTGCATCCAGGATATTGCCGTCTCCGCCCACGTTGGAGATGTCTGTCAGCGCCTCGTTGCCAAAGCGATTTTTCGCCAACACAGACGAAGAAGTTTTGGCGTGTAATTCGCCATCCAGGCGACGGGCAAATGCCACTTGCTCTTCATTTGAAAGCCCTTGGCCCCGAAAAACTAGGACACCATACTGACTCATAGCATCTCTAATTTGCTCTAAAAGCGCCTCGTCATGGAGCGTGCACAAGTCAATTGGACTGGCTTGGGCCATGAAGGTTGGGTGCAGTTTTGTGAAGGTCAAGCTCACTTTTGTCTCCCGCTACTGAATAGTTGTAGGCTATGTTGATTTTTTTAGTTAGGATTTGTCCCTTGAAATATACACGCTCTCTCAACTTTTTTGATTAGATGCCATGACTAAAAAAATAGTTTTTCTCACCAATCCCATTCATCCTGCTATCCATGCCGAGCTTGAGACGGTCGCTCACGTCACTGTATCGCCTTCCACCAGTGACCAAGACTTGATTGCTGGTGCCGAGTCGGCATCGGTGATCATTGTGCGTCATCCTTTGCCGCCTGTGCTATTTGAACGGGCAACCCAGCTGGTGGGCGTGGTGCGTCATGGTGCTGGCGTCGACATGATTCCTATTGATGTTGCATCCCAGCATCATATTGCGGTCGCGAATGCCCCGGGGGCCAATGCTCGAACGGTGGCTGAGTTTGCCGTCGGGCAAATGCTTGCGCTTTCCCATCAGGGAGCGGCAATCAATATGAGGATGAGAACCGAAGGTTGGACACATGCCCGCGCGTTGGCGGACCGAGGTTTTGATTTGGCTGGCAAGCGAGTGGGTTTAGTAGGGGTTGGTGCCATCGGTCAGGCCGTGGCCAAGATCTGTCACTTCGGTTTCAACATGAAAATTATGGGTTTTCGGCCCAGCGGTCGACCCGCCTTGGACATTATTGATAGCGTCAGCCTTGAGCAGGTTTTTCTAGATTCAGACTTTGTAGTCTTGGCATGCCCATTAAATGAGCAGACCCGAGGCTTAGTTAGTCGAACGTTGTTAGAGTCCATGAAGCCAACGGCTTGTTTAATTAATGTTGCAAGGGGGGCCGTGGTTGACCAAGAGGCCCTAGTGGATGTTTTGGTTTCTCAAAAGATCGCGGGTGCGGCGCTCGACGTCTTTACTCACCAACCTTTACCTGTTTCGTCACCGCTCTATCATTTAGAGCATGTTTTGCTATCCCCCCATATGGCAGGGATTACTGACGATAGTCTGCAAGCAGTCGGTGCCAGCGTAGCCGTGCAAGTCAAGCAACTGTTGAAAGGGGAGTTGCCTGAGCACTTGGTTAATCACCTGCATACTTCGTCGATTCTTAAGCGCTTAAGTACTTTAATCTCAAATAGTTAAAATATACTTAATTTTTGTCTGTAATTGAATCCACTTCCCAAGGCTATTAGGGCCTTGGTTCCCGTTTATGAGAGGGGAATTGATTTTCCTAGAGGCGGATCCGGTGCTACTATTTCAGGCTACCGAAGTTTGAACTCAGTGTCTTTAGAAAGCATTTACATGAATCTGCCACTTAACGCTCCTGATTACGTCCGTCACGAAGGCCTCAAAAAATGGGTTACCTCTATCGCTGCCAAGGTCAAACCCGCCCGCATCGTGTGGTGTGATGGTTCCCAAGAAGAATACGACCGACTGTGTGCTGAAATGGTGCAGACCGGTATGCTGATTAAGCTCAATGCTGAAAAGCGGCCAAACTCCTTTTTGGCACGTTCAGCACCGGATGACGTGGCGCGTGTCGAAGACCGTACGTATATTTGTAGCGCGAAAAAAGAAGATGCGGGCCCAACCAACAATTGGATCGCGCCTGCTGAAATGCGCACAACCTTGGACCAATTGTTCGAAGGCTCCATGGCTGGTCGTACGCTGTATGTCGTGCCATTTTCCATGGGCCCGCTGGGTTCGCCTATTGCCCAAATCGGGATTGAGTTGTCTGACTCTCCCTATGTCGCCGTCAACATGCGCATGATGACGCGTATGGGAAAAAAGGTTTATGACGTTTTAGGGACAGAGGGCGAGTTTGTGCCTTGTGTACATACAGTCGGCGCGCCTCTTGCAGCAGGACAAGCCGACGTGGTCTGGCCTTGCAACGAGACGAAATACATTGTTCATTTCCCAGAGACCCGTGAAATCTGGTCTTACGGTTCGGGTTACGGCGGCAACGCTTTGTTAGGCAAGAAATGTTTCGCCTTGCGTATCGCTTCGACCATGGGCCGCAGCGAAGCCAGTGAAAAGAATCCTGGCTGGTTGGCCGAGCACATGTTGATCCTTGGCGTCCAAGCACCTTGGGGCAAAAAATATCACGTCGCAGCAGCCTTTCCTTCGGCCTGTGGCAAAACCAACTTTGCTATGTTGATTCCGCCTGCAGGCTTGGCCCAGCAAGGTTGGAAAATCACTACGATTGGTGACGACATTGCTTGGATCAAGCCAGACGCCAAAGGCAATCTGCGCGCGATCAACCCAGAAGCGGGTTATTTTGGTGTCGCGCCCGGTACCAACGAGCAGTCCAACTTCAACTGCATGGCGACGCTCAAAAGCGACACGATTTTCACTAATGTCGCACTGACCGATGACGGTGACGTATGGTGGGAAGGCATGACCAAGGTTCCGCCCGCTCACTTGATTGATTGGCAAGGCCGTGACTGGACACCAGAGCAGGCCAAGGAAAAGGGTATCAAAGCAGCCCATCCTAATGCGCGCTTTACAGTTTCCGCTACACAAAATCCAGTATTGGACCCTGAGTGGGACAATCCAGAGGGTGTCGTGATTGATGCGTTCATCTTCGGTGGACGTCGCTCTACAACAGTCCCATTGGTTACAGAGGCACGTGACTGGGCTGAGGGCGTGTACATGGCCGCGACCATGGGCTCTGAGACTACGGCCGCTGCTGTTGGCCAACAAGGTGTCGTGCGTCGTGATCCTTTCGCAATGCTGCCTTTCTGCGGCTATAACATGGCCGAGTACTTTAGCCATTGGTTGTCGTTAGGTAACTTCCTGCAAACCTCAGGCGCCAAGTTGCCCAAGATTTTCTGCGTTAACTGGTTCCGTACGGATGAAAATGGTAAGTTTGTTTGGCCAGGTTTCAGCGAGAATACTCGCGTCCTGAAATGGATGTTGGGACGTATCGAAGGTCAAGCCCAGGGTAGCGAGCATGCTTTCGGTATTACCCCAGAGTTTGCGGATATCGATTGGGAAGGGATGGATTTTTCTCAGGAAAAGTACAACACCATTACCTCGATTGATGTGGTCGCGTGGCAACAGGAGTTCAAGCTCCACGACGAGTTGTTTGAAAAACTCTCCTTTGGTTTGCCTGAGCATCTGCTCAAAATCAAAGCGAGTTTCGAAGCGCGGCTTGGCAAGTAAATATTTTTGACTGAGGGCAGTAACACTTAGTCTGATGCGATAAAAAATGGCCCGAAGAGATTCGGGCCATTTCCTTTGCTTAACTACTTTTTATGACTGACTGCCTAAGGGGTTTGTTTTTGCTTATGAGTGGTCATGATTTCGTGCACTTTGCTGGCGATCAATTTGTAAGAAACCGGCTGCCACAGCATTTGAGCGTGGCTGACTGGGACATCGTAATGACGTACAGGTTGGTCCGTGAAGGGCTGCCAGTTAGACAAATCCTCTAAGGGTGTATCTTGGCTGGAAAATTCCGTCGCACCAAAATAAACAATGTTTGCATGACATTTTTTAGGCGAATAGTTTCTTGTCAGATTACTGGATTGGACGCTATTTTTTAATGCGCCAAGCACATAGGATTTAGGTGTGCCGACAGGAATCAATCCAAGCTCTTCCCATTTTCTCTGAAATAAGTTCAACATGTCGTCAAATGCAGGTGGCAGGTCTTGGTCGGTTGTGTCTTTAAGCTGATTGATTAAGAGTTCTGACATATCCTCATTCTCAGACTTTGAGTCATACTCAGTTTGAGGGTAGCTATTAGCAGTATCCATTAAAAATAAAGCAGCGACCGTATCACCATGCTCTTCAAGTTGCACCGCCGCCTCGTGGGCAAGGGTGCCCCCGAGGGACATACCCATTAAGTAGTATGGCCCTTGAGGTTGCACCTCTTTGATTGCTTTGACGTAGGTGCGTGCGGCATCACTGATCGTTTGATCGGTCTGGTCCTCGTCATCGTCTACCCCTCTAGCCTGCAAGCCCCAAACCGGATGTTCTTTACCCAATTCGTCGGATAGATTCTTATATACAGTTGCAATACCACCCGCTGGTGGGAAACAAAAGAGTGGTGGTAGGCTGCCCGTCTTGTTCAACGGTAATAGCGGTTGATACATGCGCTGAATTGGCAGCTCTTTTAATTTAGATGCGAATTCCTCCACGGTTGAGTATTCAAATAGGGTACGTAGTGCAAGCTCACGCCCTGTACGTGCTCGGACCTCAGATATCAAACGCATGGCGAGCAGCGAGTGTCCGCCTAAGGCAAAGAAGTTATCGTCTAGCCCTACGCGTGTGGCCCCTGTGAGCTCGGCAAAGAGTCGAGCCACGAGTTGTTCATGTTCCGTGACAGGCGCGCGGTACTCACCTTCGCCTGTGATCTCTGGTGCGGGAAGTGCACGCACATCGAGCTTGCCGTTAGGGGTGAGCGGCAAGGACTCCAGCAACACGAAGGCCGCTGGCACCATGTAGTCGGGTAGAGTAGTGGAGAGCAGCGTTCTGAGAGTCGATGCCTCAGAGATAGTGGCATCCGCGGCCACACCCTCATCTGCAACGAGATAAGCCACCAGTTGCTTGGCCCCATCCTCGCCTCGAGCCAGTAAGGTGCACTGAGCAATCCCAGGTATCGCTACCAAAGCTGCTTCGATCTCACCCAATTCAATCCTAAAGCCCCGGATCTTGACTTGCGCATCGATGCGGCCCAGATACTCCAAGAGCCCGCCTTCGGTCCAGCGGGCTAAGTCACCGCTTCGGTACATTCTTGTGCCGGGTGTAAATGGGTTGGCCACAAAGCGCTCAGCGGTGAGTCCTGAGCGACCGAGATAACCGCGCGCGAGTCCCGCTCCTGTGATGTAGAGCTCGCCTGCAACGCCCACTGGCAGGGGATTCAAGCTCGCATCAAGGATGTAAATCTGCGTGTTCTGGATCGGGCGGCCGATAGGTACCCTATGGTTGACTAAGCTACTATCATTATCAACAACGATCCAACTTGAGCAGGTGGTGCACTCTGTCGGTCCATATCCATTAACGATTACAGGTTGTTGAGAGTAAGCGGCAATCGTGGCTATTGGCTTGTGTTCAAGAACGTCTGCACCAGTGAGTACTTCACTTAACGTTGGCTTGAGCTTTGCATCTTTCCAAATATTGGCAAGCATCGGTACGATAGCTGCAGGCAAGTAGATTGAACTTATTTCTTTTTCACTTATTGCTTCAGCAAAAAGATGTAAATCTGTCATTGAAGGCAAATCCACTACTAAGCTTGACCCATTAGTGAGTCGTCCAAAAATATCCCATATTGATACGTCAAAGCCTAACGGTGCAGACAGCGCACCGCGCATCGTTGCTCTGTTTGGGTTGACGGCAGCGAACGCATTTAAAAAACTGACCGTATTCTGATGCGCAATCGACACTGCCTTAGGTGTGCCCGTTGATCCGGAGGTGTAAATAAGGTAGGAAAGGTTTTGCGGTGTAAGCGGACTGACGCGCTCAGCTTGAGTCACGGGTGCTTGATCGAGCTTAGCAAGTGTCGCTTGAGTGCTGGCGTTGTTTAGCTCAAGAACCGGTGGCGTAGTGCCTGACGCGTGCAACGCATCAAGCGCTTCTTCAATGACGCCTGTCTGTGTGATGAGCAGCGTGGCGCGACTATCCGTGAGCATGAAGGCTAGGCGCGCAGCGGGATAGTCCGGATCAAGCGGCAAGTAAGCGGCCCCGGACTTGAGCACCGCCAGCAAGGCGACGACCATCTCGACGGAGCGCGGGAGTGCCAAGGCTACGATCTGC
>CAWUWN010000043.1:0-9392 GCA_963926265.1 uncultured Burkholderiaceae bacterium | reverse complement strand
CAAAAACTGGAAATCCAATCAGAAAAATTCTGGCTTTACTCCTGAAGAGCGCGCGTGGGTCACGCACACAATCGACGAGATTGGTTTTGTGGATGTTTTCAGATCACTGAATCCGAGCGCCGAGCAATACACTTGGTGGAGCAATCGCGGGCAAGCTTGGGCAAAAAACGTAGGCTGGCGTCTGGACTATCAACTCGCAACGCCAGGCATCGCAGCCAAAGCACGCTCAACCAGCATTTATAAAGACGAGCGTTTTTCCGATCATGCGCCGTTCACTGTCGATTATGACTTTACACTCGCCACGGTTTCTTAGAACTCGTTGCTCAAGGCTTTCGCGTCAGACTCCCGCAGTATCAATACGTTCGATATCGCGGCGACGCCACCAAAGCAACAAGAGACCGGGAAGCGCAATCGCAACCGTCATCAAGAAAAAAGTCGGCCATCCCGCAAACTCTACCAAGGGGGGGGTCAGTGGTCCCGCAAGATAAGTCCTACCGACCGCAGACAAAGCTGACAACAACGCAAACTGCGTGGCAGAAAACTCACGATTACAGAGTCCCATCAACAAGGCAACAAACGCGGCCGTGCCCATGCCACCACACAAGTTTTCAAGTCCAACGCCCGCGGCCATCAACCAGACGTTATGAGGTCCGATGGAAATCACCCAAAATCCCAAGTTAGAGACTGCCTGCAACACTCCAAACAACATCAAAGAGCGGTAGAGGCCTAACTTGGCCATCAGCGCACCGCCCGTCAGTGCACCCACGATCGTAGCCGTTAGCCCCAATATCTTGTTGACCGTTCCAACCTCTGTCGCCGTGTAGCCTGCGGCACGCAATAAAAATGTTGTCGAAAGTGCACCTGCGAAAGCATCGCCAAGCTTATACAGCACGATCAAAAGCAAGACCGTCAGAGCTTCAGGACGACCAAAAAACTCTTTAAAAGGCTCAAATACAGCGATCGAAAGCGAGCGTGGCGTCTGTGCTGGCACTTCAGGTTCGGGGGCCCAGAGGGTGGATAGTGCCGCAACCAGCATCAACAAGCCCATCAACATATAGGTATGTCCCCAGCCCAGCCACTGGTCCGCCAATATCAGCGCAAGCCCGCCTGAGGTCAACATTGCAAGCCTATAACCAAGCACAGACAAAGCGGCACCTGCCCCTCGCTCTTCTTTACGCAAGACATCGCTACGATAGGCATCAACAGCGATGTCTTGCGTTGCGGAACAAAAGGCTACAAAGACCGCCAGCAATGCAAGCGGCAAAAGACTTTGGCCGGGTGACATTAAACCCATCGCCATGATGCTAAATGCCAGCAAGATTTGCATCACTAACATCCATCCTCGCCTGCGTCCCAACAGAGGGGGAGCATAACGATCAATCAACGGGGCCCAGAGAAATTTCAACGTATATGCCGTTCCCACCAAGGTCAGAAACCCGATATCTTGCAGAGAAACTTGCTCGAGCGTCGCCCAAGCTTGCAACGTCCCGCCAGTCAACGCCAACGGCAACCCGCTTGCAAAACCAAGTGCAAGCAAAGGCGCGACCCGTCTGCTTGTGTAGAGTTTTGAAGCAGGAATCGTCTGCGTCTCAGACGCTTGCTGTTGAGGACTCTGGGGAGGCATGGGTTTCATCCAGCGGTAAAGCGATATGCAGCAAGCGTACTGCGCCAGCCAGGGAAAATCTTGACTTCGTGCTGATCGTTAAACGTGGCGCGCTCGAGAATTGTCAGCTGTAAAGTGTTGGCCAGACGTTCAAAATCCTTAAGCGTGCAAAGGTGGATATTAGGGGTGTCGTACCAATCGTAGGGCATCTGCCCTGTTACGGGCATCCGTCCTCGCAAAATCGACCAGCCATGTGGCCAATAGCCAAAATTGGGGAACGACACGATGCCCTCTCGTGCAACACGCGCCATCTCACGCAATATGTGCTCGGTATTGTGCATCGACTGAAGCGTTTGCGACAGTACGACCGTGTCGAACTGCTGATCATCAAACATCGCCAAACCATCTTCGAGGTTTTGCTGAACCACGTGCACACCTCGCTTGACACAGCTCAGCACACGATCGTCACTGATTTCAACACCTACGCCCTGGACACTTTTGGACTGCTTCAGATGCGCAAGCAACGCACCGTCTCCGCAACCTAAATCCAAGACTCGACTATTCGGTCGCACCCATTGCGCGATCCGCGCCAAATCGCCACGCAAATCACCTTCCATCGTTTGACCACTCAATTGCAGCTGTTCGCTCATGGGTGAACCTTACTTGCCGTCTGGGCTGGCACGGGAGATTGAGTCAACGTCGCCGCGATACGAAGGAAATAGACACGCATCAAACTGTGATAACGCGAATCGTCGAGTAAAAACGCATCATGCCCATGGGGCGCATCAATCTCCGCATACGTTACAGGTTGCTCGTTTTTGAGTAATGCCTGGACAATTTCACGGGAGCGCTCAGGCGGAAACCGCCAATCCGTTGTAAAGGAAACCAAGAGGAAATCAGCTTTCGCGGGCGCAATCGCGCGTGCGAAATCCCCCTCAGTCTGCTTGGATGGATCAAAGTAATCTAGCGCACGCGTAATGAGTAAATAGGTATTTGCGTCAAAATATTTGGAAAACTTTTCGCCTTGATAGCGCAAATAAGACTCCACTTCGAACTCCACGCCGTATCCATAGTGATACGCACCATCCGCGGCTGGCTCACGCTGTGTTCTACCGAACTTTTCAGCCATATCATCGTCAGACAAATAGGTGATGTGGCCAATCATTCTTGCCACCGACAAGCCATGACGCGGCACCGTGTTGTGCGCGTAATAATCACCCCCATGAAAATCAGGGTCGGTGATGATCGCGCGACGTGCAACCTCGTTAAAACCAATATTCTGAGCAGATAGCCTTGGCGTACTCGCCACTACGACGCAATGTGCCACACGCTCGGGCAAAGTAATCGCCCAGCTAAGTGCCTGCATGCCACCAAGCGAGCCGCCCATCACTGCTGCAAAGCGAGCGATCCCAAGCCGATCAGCTACACGTGCCTGCGCCGACACCCAGTCTTCGACGGTTAATACTGGAAAGGCTGCGCCCCAAGGTTTTCCCGTAGCAGGTTGAATACTCGCGGGACCTGTTGAACCGAAGCACGAGCCTAGATTGTTGACACCAATCACAAAGAACACGTTGGTATCCACCGGCTTGCCAGGGCCCACCATATTGTCCCACCACCCAATGTCTTCGGGATTCTCGGCGGAAATACCTGCCACATGATGGGAAGCATTCAGTGCGTGACAAATGAGCACGGCATTACTTGCATCGGCGTTCAACGTGCCATACGTCTCAATCGCCAAATCGTAAGGCGACAGCGTATTTCCATTCGCCAAAGGCAAGGGCTCATCAAAATGCAAAAATTGAGTGTGGACGACCCCCACAGAACCTAAAGGCGCGGAGCAGATGTCTTGTGCATTGCACGCGTCCCGAATACTGGACGAATTAGTCATACGGACCTTCTTTAGCGGGATTTATGAGGCGCCCGCAAGCGGATCGAGCAAATCGGCGCCAACTGTTTATGAAGTTTAACATCGTCATGCCCACAAAACATCATGACAAAACCTGTGTGCGTATACAGCCTGTAACAACTTTTCTTACTCCGCAAACACTTTCTTACAAATGAGCATGCCTTCACAGGGATTCTGCGCATTCTAATGATAGGAATAAACACGCACACTAACAAATTCTTTTTTGTGTCCACCAGGGACCTTTTTTATGACAAAACCACGTCTTTCCGGTCGCGAGTTGCAATGCTTAGAATGGGTCTCTGCTGGCAAGACTAGTTGGGAAGTCGGACTTATTATTGGTCTATCCGAACGAACGGTCAATTTTCATTTGCTCAATGCCTGCCGCAAGCTTAAGGTTTACGGCAGACAAGCAGGTGTCGCACAAGCGCTGCGGCTCGGACTATTAACCGGCAATCCTCACTTCAACCTGAGTGAACGCACAAACTCAAGTGCATTTTCCTTTGAAAGAGATTGTTTCGGCCCAGAAACAACCACCTGAATCAACATGCCACGATGCACGACAACCCTAGCCATCATCAGAGAGGACTGATTCGCCACTGATGTCTCTAAGGTAAAGATCTCTCCTGCCTGCGCGCTCTCGGGCGCTAGCTTACCGGCGCGAACAGCCAATGCCGAGACAAACTTATTGACCAAAGCTTTGCTTTTCTCTTGGCTGATCGCCTCAGGAATTGGCATAAATCCCACTGAAAATACCGCCTGCTCCACAGCAGAAGATGTCATGGAAAAAGTCGACGAAATACCCTCCACTTGAATTGGACGCTGCTCTGTCTGAATGCGCGAAGGAAACATGATGATGCCACGACCGTCTGCCACAGTAGTCTCGCGCCAGTTGTATTCTGGCGTACATCCTCCTAGTAACATAACTGATAACCACAACAACAGAAGGGGAATAATCTTGCTCACAAAACGCCTCTGGAAAGTCATTTATAGGTGACAAATTAATGATGCATCACAGTTCGCCAAATTGTCCTCTATTTTTGTCATATGCGGGAACAGTGATGCATCCCTTAAAATGCATCGATTCGCTACTGCAATAGGTTTATCCGTGTCCATATTGACTCAACGTCTTGCCACTCTCCATTCCCACCCAGAGGTTCTGGGCAAGTCACTGCGCGGCATTGAAAAAGAGGGCTTGCGCGTTGATGCAACAGGCACTTTATCCAAACGCCCCCACCCTGCAGCCCTGGGTTCGGCGCTGACACATCCGCGCATCACAACTGACTACTCTGAAGCACTGCTAGAGCTGATTACTGGCACCCACTCCAGCGTCGACAACCTGATGGCTGAGCTTAACGAGGTCCATCGCGTCGTCGCGACCACCTTGGCCGACGAGGTGATGTGGAATCATTCGATGCCTGCTCACCTCCCTGAGGATCACCAAATCCCGATTGGCTGGTATGGCACATCCAACACCGGAATGATTAAACATGTCTACCGAAAAGGTTTGGCCGAGCGTTACGGTCGCACCATGCAGTGCATCGCCGGCCTGCATTACAACTTTTCTTTTGATGAGTTGATCTGGGATTTGCTGGATCTGCCTCAACCCACCGCTCAAGATCGCCGCTCAGCGGGTTACATCTCTCTGATTCGAAACTTCACCCGCTACAGTTGGTTGCTGATGTACTTGTTTGGCGCCTCACCCGCGCTCTCAACAGACTTTCTACGCGGGAAAACCGGTGAGTTACTTGAGCTAGACAAGCACACAATGCATTTGCCTTACGCCACGAGCTTACGCATGAGCGACCTGGGTTATCAAAACAAGGCTCAGTCTGGTCTTAAGCTTTGCTATAACGATCTCAGTACTTTTCTTGAGCGCCTGTATGACGCGGTGACAACGCCTTGGCCAGCATATCAAACCATCGGAACGCACCGTGATGGTGAGTGGGTTCAGCTCAATACCAATATTTTGCAAATTGAGAATGAGTTTTACTCTAGCATCCGTCCCAAACGTGCCACGGGTCCATGCGAACGTCCAATTACCGCCTTAGCCGAACGCGGCATTCAGTACATTGAAGTCCGATGCCTCGATATCGATCCGGCTCAAGCGACAGGGATTTCAGCCGAAACAGCCCATTTTGTTGAAGCCTTTGTTCTATTTTGTGCCCTTCAGGAAAGCCCACCGTTTAACGATGACGGCTGGTGCCCCGAGAGCGCAGCTAACTTTGCTAAAGTTGTCAAATATGGCCGACAACCAAACTTGAAGCTCACACAGCTCGGAAAAGAAATTTCTCTCAAACAATGGGCAGAACACCTTTTGGACGATATTGCTTGCTGCGCAGAAACGCTTGATAGTGCCTCAGGCAAAGGGCACTACAAAAATGCAGTGCTCGCCCAGCGCGAAAAAGTGGCCAACCCGGCGACAACACCCTCCGCGCAGTTTTTAGAGCAACTCCTTGCCAACAAACTTTCTTTTCACGACTTCACGCTCGAACAAAGTCTCGCGCACGCGCGCAGTCTCAAGAATGCAGGATTAAGCCCAACAGAGTTTGCCTCCACTCAAGCTCAGGCGACCCAGTCCCTGATGGAGCAACAAGCGCTTGAGGCAAACAATCAAGAGAGTTTTGACGCTTATGTCGCCAGATTTCATCAAGCGTTAAAAAAGCCAACCTGATGGGGTTGGCAGTCAATTGCTAAGGCTCATTTGCTGGTGCGCCCGACAGGAATCGAACCTGTATCGAGAGCTTCGGAAACTCTTATTCTATCCATTGAACTACGGGCGCCAGCGAGCGAATTATAGCGGTAGAAGCCCGCTGCCCTCCTCGCCAAAAGGGAATTACCCCCTACTTTCCCACCGAGCCTCCCCGATACCGCTATAATCTTTGGTAGTTAGAAAACCGCCGAACAACTCGCAGGATTTGGTCATGAGCAATACGCAGCCACACGAAGAACACCAGTCAATTATTAAAACACCCAAACAGCTGATCATTACGGTCGTGCTCTCTTTTGTCTTGCCAATCATCATCATTATCTTGCTGGTCAAGCTTGTCACGACGGGTGTCCAAGTGGGCGCAGGCTCTGATACGCTGACCCCCGAAGCCATTCAAAAACGAATCGCTCCGGTGGCAAAACTGGAGCTCGTTGATGCGAGCGGCCCAAAAGTCTTTAAAACTGGCGAACAGGTTTACAAAGCGGTCTGTGCGGGCTGTCACATCGCTGGTGCAGCAGGCGCACCCAAGTTCGCAGATGCTGCGGCTTGGTCAGCACCCATTGCGACTGGCCTTCAGTCAATGATTGCCAGCGTCCTCAAAGGTAAAGGTGCCATGCCTGCAAAAGGCGGTAACCCCGCACTGGATGACTTTGAAATCGCTCGCGCTGTTGTTTACATGGCGAATAGCGCCGGTGGCAAGTTCGCTGAGCCTGCAGAGCCAAAACCGGCCGAAGCTCCTGCTGCTGCACCAACGATGGCTCCTGCTGCAGCTGCTGCGCCTAAAGCGCCTGCCATGGTCGCAGTCGCAGTAACACCACCTGCAGCTTCTGCTGCAGCCACAAACGACGTAGGTGAAAAGCTTTACAAACAAGCCTGCGCAGCCTGCCACGTTGCAGGAGTTGCCGGGGCACCAAAATTTGGTGATAAAACTGCTTGGGCACCTCGCATCGCGACCGGTATGGACGCGCTAGTCGCCTCCGTTGTTGCCGGCAAAGGCATCATGCCCCCAAAGGGTGGTGCTGCCGGCGCCAGTAACGCTGACCTGCGTGCAGCAATCCAATACATGGTTGATGCTGCTAAATAAATATTTAAAATCAATCGCGACCAATCAAAATGCCCTCGACTTTTCGAGGGCATTTTTTTATCTAAAGATACTGCATGAACTAGCGTCAGTCTGACAAGAGCGACATCCCAAGCTGCACGCGTCGCTGCAACCAAAGGCTCGGGCGATAACGTGGATCACCCGTCACGCTCTGCATATTGCGCAAAATCTCAAGGATGTTCTCTGCACCCAACGCATCACCCAAGCCTAAAGGACCTTTTGGATACCCTAGCCCAAGATTCACAGCTAGATCTATGTCTTCGGGTGTCGCGATGTTTTGCTGGGCAATATCACACGCAACATTCACGATCATGGCGACGATTCGCTGCGCGACAAAGCCCGCAGAATCACGCACTACACTGACGCGCACACTGTCACTGCCAAAGATGGCATGTGCCTTCTCTAAGTACTCCGGATGTGTGGCGGGTGACGCCATGAGTGTCCGTCTACGAGAGTGCTCAAAGTCATGAAGCGTATCGAGACCCACAGATCGTGCAGCATCTAGCTTTTGCTTAGAAACTGCAGTTGAAATATCTTCACCAAAGGGCGTCACTACAATCAGACTGTCTACGTCAGGCGTATGTCCACCTTGCACCTTGACACCAAGTCGCTTGAGCAACTCAACCGCTCTAGCATGTCCCAAAGGATGTGCGGGGCTCACCCACACCTTGGCGGGACCACTTAAGACAGGTGCGGGTGCCTCAATCACAGGCTGCTTTTGCCCATCTGCATAGGCATAAAACCCCCCCTGACTCTTACGGCCGTACAAACCACCCGCAACACGCACAGCTCCGATTGGAGAGGGCTTAAAACGAGGCTCTTCATAAAACTGATGATAGATGGACTCCATCACTGCATGCGACACATCGAGTCCAGTCAAGTCCATCAACTCAAAAGGCCCCATTTTGAAACCAGCCTGTTCGCGCATAATGCCATCGACTGTTGAAAAGTCAGTGACACTTTCCTGTATGACCCGTAAACCTTCGGTATTCATGCCGCGACCCGCATGATTGACAATAAAACCAGGCATATCTTTAGCGCGCACTGGCTTGTGCCCCATGCGGACCGTTAACTCCATTAAGGCATCGCCTACTAAGGGATCGGTACGCAAGCCATCAATTACCTCGACCACTTTCATCAGCGGAACAGGATTAAAAAAGTGGTAGCCTGCCACACGCTCTGGATGCTCGCATACTGCTGCAATCGCGGTAATCGACAGCGAAGAAGTGTTAGAGACGAGAATGCACTCTGCAGAAACCACAGACTCAAGTTGCTTAAAAAACGGCTGTTTAATCTCGAGCCGCTCAATAATGGCCTCGATCACTAAGTCACAGTCCGATAGGTCCTTGATTTCATCGATCAGATACAAGCTGCCCAGCGCCTCGTGGACTTGGTCTTCGGTCATTTTTCCTTTGCTTGCCAGCATGGTCCAAGTACTGGTCAGCGCATCGCGTGCGGAATTCAGCGCGGCGGGGTTAGTATCGAATAACTTGACTCGCAAGCCTGCCTGAGCGGCAATTTGTGCGATGCCTCGCCCCATAGCACCGGCACCGGCCACACCTACTGTCTGAATCGCTTTCATATGGTTTCCTGGAATCTATTTAGATCAAACTATAGCTGTTGCATAATAGTCATATTCAAGGCTCACGTCATATTCCACTCTACCTAAACAACACTCCCTAGGCCAACACACCCCTTATGACCCCAACCCTCCTATGCGGCAGCTTCATCAAGGAACAACAGTTTCCGTTGGTGTTTGCATCCCGCGATCCAGAAGGTCACAAAGGTACCTATGGCTCGGTTGGCATACTAGGTGGCGCGAGCGGTATGACGGGTGCGGTCATTTTGGCGGGTCGCGCTGCGCTTAAAAGCGGAGTAGGCAAAACGTATCTCGCCTTAGCCCAAACCTCTTTGCCTATTCCCTACGACAGCGTCAATCCTGAACTGATGTTGCACGACGCGATGCCTCTCATTGAAAAAGCAGCGACCATGGATGCATGGGTAGCAGGCTGTGGACTCGGTCAAACACCCGCAGCGCTGAATTTGCTCCGCTGTCTGCTCAGCTTACGAGGCG
>CAWUWN010000042.1:0-11378 GCA_963926265.1 uncultured Burkholderiaceae bacterium | reverse complement strand
GTGAGCTGTGTGGCGTCAAGCCGCATGTGCTGAGGTATTGGGAGCAAGAGTTCACGCAGCTTCGGCCCATGAAGCGGCGAGGTAATCGCCGCTATTACCAACACCACGAGGTGTTGATGATCCGCCGCATACGCGATTTGTTGTACGAGCAAGGCTTCACGATCAGTGGTGCGCGCAACCAATTGCAAGACCTCGTGCATACGCAGCGCCTGAGTAAAAAAACGCCGTTGTTGTCAGACGCTGAGACTATTCAAGCCGCCGCCGCCGCCTTGGTTGAGCAAGCTGCGATGGATTTGAATACCAAGCCTTTGGCCATGACCAACGCCCAAGATTTGGTGGGCATGCGCGCTGAGCTCGTTCGCATACGCGACATACTGAACCTAGATCTGTAGCAGTTTGCACGTGTGCGGTGGATTAGAAATAAAGCGCAACAAACACCAAACCAGCTCCAACTCCACGTTATAATTTAAAGCTTGTCGGCGTGTGGCGCAGCCTGGTAGCGCACTTGCATGGGGTGCAAGGGGTCGCGAGTTCGAATCCCGCCACGCCGACCATATGAATCAAGGACTTAGTTTCGAAAGGAGCTAAGTCTTTTCTTCTTTGTG
The DNA here is from genome assembly GCA_963926265.1 of uncultured Burkholderiaceae bacterium. Lineage (GTDB taxonomy): Bacteria > Pseudomonadota > Gammaproteobacteria > Burkholderiales > Burkholderiaceae_B > Zwartia. The sequence goes on along the minus strand of CAWUWN010000042.1, from coordinate 10,773 downwards.
GCTCTTGATTGCTAATTTACCGACCCAAAGCGAAATGCTATTCAGTCCTCGGTGGGGACAGCCTTAAAAATAGTTCTGGCACTTTCAGTGCGCTGGCGGTTTGAAACCTCTACATTTACCTGGTTGGCCCAATCTGAATGCATCATCACGCCTTTGGGATGCCCACGATTAACGAGTGCTGCTTGCAATGCATCTTTAACAAGCGGCGTGTCAATGCGCCTGCTCATCTGCCAATCCACAGTCTGCCTGCTGAGCTGGTTTGACATGGTGGCAAGGTAGAGCCAACCTTCATCGGTGCGAATGTACGTGATGTCGCTGACCCGAACCTGATTGGGCTTGGCAAGCGTTAATTGCCTGTCCAGTCAATTCTGATTCACGGGCATCATATGCTTTGAGTTTGTCGTTGCTTTGAATTTGCGAACCGCTCTCGTGCGAAGCCCCAGCCGCGCCAGCGCCCTGCCAAACGTGCGTTCGCTCACGCGCAGCCCCAAGGCGTGGACATCTTTTGTCAATCAAGGTGCTCCAGCCCGCGCGCCGCGCCTGGCAAAGCATTGGCTGTCAAGGCTATTGAGCAAACTAGATCTCGCTGGTCTGAGTCGCCAGTCGTAGTAACCGCTTTGGCTAACTTGCAGCGCGCAGCACAGACCGGGGAGGCCGTACATGTCAAGCCGCTCGCTCATAGACATGTACCGCATCGGCTTGGGTTGCCCACGAAGTACAGATGTGCCTTTTGGATGACTTCGTTGAGCTCCTTGAGGTGCGCCACCTCGCGCTCTAGCTGGCGGATGCGCAGCTGATCGTTGCGCAGCTCGGGACGCACTGTGCCGCTGGCTGTACGCACCCAATTGTCAAGCGTTGAGCAGCCAACGCCCAATGACTGAGCGTTGGCTTTGACTGGTTTGACTTTGTTCGACAGGACGTACGCCACGGCCACTTGTTTAAATTGCTCAGTATGGCGTTTTGACATTGCCGTCCTCCTTTGGGTTTGATGAAAGCCTTAAAAGGAATCGACGGCCTATTTTTGTGACCAGGTCCAGCTTGTAGTTAGCGAAGGTAATGTGCCTAGAAGACATACTTATTAAAACAATAGTATTGTTGCTTATTAATTAAATAATATAGTTGTATATATTTTAATATCATTAAAATAAATGAATTACTAATTCTGGTTATTTTGGTAAAATAGGTAAATATAATTATATAAATCAATTAAATAATTATATTATCGATTTTCAAGTAAGATATGCTTAAAAATTGGTTGTTAATGGTTGTTTTTTCATATACCCTGCGCAGTAAAGTGTTCTATAAAAGGTATTGATATGTTCGAAAAAATAAAGATGAGTGTGCGTCTTTCGCTCCTCGTGGCGCTGATGGGTATTGTGCTTGTTGTAGTTGGCGGCACTGGACTTGCAGGTATGTCAACTACCGTTTCTGGACTGAAAACCGTCTATCAAGATAGGGTCATTCCGCTTCGCGACCTCAAGTTGATTTCGGATCTATATGCAGTAAATATAGTGGATACCGCTCACAAGGTCCGCAACGACAACATGAGTTGGGAGGCTGGCCGTAAAAATCTGGCTGAAGCGAACCGTTCGATTGCCGATACCTGGAAGGGCTTCCTCGCTACGAAACTCGTTGAGCGTGAAAAGGTGTTGGTGGCTGAGATCACACCTTTGTTTAAGAGCGCGCAGGTTGAAATTGAGGTGCTACGAGACATCCTGGAGCGGGAAGATTCCTTAGAGTTGGCCCTGTTCACAAGGGAGAAGCTCTACCTCACTATCGATCCTATCAGCGAAAAAATTGCAGAGCTCATCGAGGTTCAGCTTGTTGTTGCAAAGGAAGTCTACACAGAAGCTACGGGAATTTTTGATTTCGATCTAATGCTGATGAATACCTTAGTGATTGGAGGACTGATTTTTGGTAGTTTGGTTGGATTCTTAATAATTCGCTCAATAACGCAGCCGCTGAACAGGTTGCAAAGTGCAGTTGCCGCGTTATCTAAAAACAACCTCGACATAGAGGTCCCCTTCTGTAACTTGAGCAACGAGATTGGGAGCATGTCTCGGTCGATAGCTGGTTTGCAAGTTGAGCTACAAAAAGCCGATGCATTTCAAGTGGGAGAAAAAAAGCGGGCCACACATTTTGCAGAAACAACAAAAGAAATCGGTGCAGTTATCACAGCCGCAGCCTCCGGAGACTTTACAGCTCAGGTGGACATTACAGGAAAAGAGGGTTTCTTGTTGGAGATCTCTAGCCAGGTCAATACGTTGGTCGAGACATCTAGAGGTGCATTTCTAGCGATCGGTCAGAACGCGACTTCACTGGCCTCTTCATCGGAGGAGCTGTCCGCGGTGAGTACACAGATGAGTGCGAACGCAGAGGAGTCCGCTGCGCAGGCAAGCGCGGCATCCTCTTCGGCTGTCCAGGTCAGTGCGAACATGCAGACCGTCTCGGCAGGCGTTGAGCAGTTGACACTCAGTATCCGAGAAATATCTGCCAACGCTATTGAGGCATCGGCTGTGGCGACGCGCGCGGTTGAGGAGGCCCAAATGACCAGTGAGACCATGGCTAAGCTCGGTAACAGCAGCCTGGAAGTTGGTAAAGTAATTAAGGTTATTTCGAGTATCGCTGAGCAGACCAACCTGCTCGCACTCAATGCCACCATCGAAGCTGCTCGCGCTGGTGAGCTTGGGAAAGGGTTTGCTGTGGTTGCCAACGAGGTGAAAGAATTAGCGCGTCAGACGTCGAAAGCTACTGAGGAAATAGGTCAAAGTATTGAGAACATTCAATCAGATGTTAAAGGTGCAGTCGCATCAATAGACTCAATATCTGGAATTATCAACAAGATAAATGATATCTCTGCCGTCATTGCCAGCGCTGTGGAAGAGCAGGCAGCGACCGCCAATGAAATCGGTCGAACGGTCTCAGATGCCGCTGTTGGTAGTGACGAGATCGCGAAGAATGTGGTGTCCGTGGCGTCCGTGTCCAGGGACACCACGGTGGGCGCATCGAACTGTCAAGAAGCGGCCCGACAGTTATCAAACATGGCGACAGAACTACAAGCCATGGTCGCGAAATTCAAGACCACAAGGGCATCGGTATAAGGGGAGGTCCCAAGCTTGAATACTCTGATGCTTATGAGGACGGAATAGTTGATGACAGATGAAACGGAAATTTTAGACGACTTCCTTCTCGAGGCGAGAGAGATCATGGACAAGCTGGACCTAGACTTTGTCCAGCTTGAAAAATCGCCTGACGACGAAAAACTCTTGGGAAATATTTTTCGAGGTATGCACACGCTAAAAGGGAGCAGTGGGTTTTTCTCTTTCAAAAGGTTGGAACTGGTCTCACACGCTGGAGAGTCCCTGCTGAGTAGGCTGCGTGACAAGTCGCTGGTGCTCACGGGCGACATGGTGACAATACTGTTGCGTACTTTAGATTCGCTCAGAGTCATCATCGACCATATCGAATCTACTCGTTCCGAGTCAGCAGGGGATGACCGGTTACTTTTAGAGAATTTACGTTCGCTGACGCTAGGGGAAGGCCTTGTTGATGAACTACCCGGTGATGAAGTTCCCGAAAATCCGACTCCAAACGCGCTTGAGAAGTCGATTAATCCGGCTGTCACTGATGCTTTTATAGGCGAAAAAAATCCATCGCCACCGGCAGTGATTGCTCGTGAGGGGGACTTTACGCTGAAAGATAACCTGGATGAACCCGAGGTCATTGCGCCAATAGACCAGGACAAGACCGATGTGCCACCGACAGAAGGCAGTCTATCGAACGAGGATGCGGCAATTCGGCCCAGTTCGCAGGCAGCTAAGACCGGTTCGGGCGCGTCGGAGACCCTCATGGCGCGCCATTCACCGAACGAGGTCGCTCCCCCAGTTAAGGTGAGCGTGGACTTGCTCGATAAGCTTATGAATTTGGTTAGCGAGATGGTGCTCGCTAGAAATAGGCTACTGTCTTATGCTGCGCAGGTGACTGACCCCCAGTTAACGGGTGTGGTGCGCAACGTTGATTTCATAACGCTAGAACTGCAAGAGCGAATGATGAAGACACGTATGTCGCCAATTAGCCAAGTATGGAATAAGTTTCCAAGGCTGGTAAGAGATCTCGCGCAAGAGTGCGGTAAGAGCGTTGACCTGCATCAGATCGGTGGAGAGACGGAGCTCGACCGGACCCTTTTAGAGACGATTAAGGACCCGCTGATTCACATTATTAGAAACAGTGTGGACCACGGTATTGAGGATGCTCAGACGCGTGCTGAGTCGGGAAAACCAGCAACTGGGTCTGTAACGCTGCAAGCCAAACATGAAAACGGAATGGTTGTCATTGAGATCTCTGACGATGGAGGTGGCATCAATGTAGACCGCGTGCGTGCAAAAGCAATCGAGCGTGGATTGGTCGAGATCCAAAAGGCCAACCAATTGGGGCCAGATGAGCTTCTAGATTTTATATATTTACCTGGTTTTTCTACTAAAGATGCGGTTACCAATATGTCTGGACGTGGCGTTGGTATGGATGTCGTGAAGACAAGTGTTCAAAATATTGGTGGTTCTGTTGAGGTTACATCCTCTCCATCAGGTACACAACTTAGATTAAAAATTCCTTTAACACTTGCGATCATGCCGGCATTATTTATCCGGTGTGGTGATGAGCGATTTGCAATCCCTCAAAATAATTTGTTGGAGATGGTTCGCTATGATCCTAGCGATAATACAGAAGGGCTGGAGTACTTATATGGTGTCCCAGTTTTTCGCCTTAGAGAGAAATTGATTCCATTGATTTTCCTGGCGCAAGAGCTTGGGTTGAGTGCCCGTGGTTCCTGGACTGGGGAGAGTCTCAACATTGCGGTTGTTCAATCATCTGGGGTTAGATTTGGTTTGATTGTTGACGAGGTCCTGTATATGCAAGAGGTTGTCGTGAAACCTATTGTGGCGATTCTCAGAGGCAAGTCCACTTACGGTGGCGCAACGATATTAGGCGACGGTCGGGTCTCCCTGATACTGGACATTGAGGGCATTGCAAGAAATTCTGGTCTGTCGGGAAAGATGAAAGAGCATCAAAGGCAGGAGGATATTGGTACGCAGGGTGACTCGTCGCATGCTACACATGCGATGCTGTTGTTCGGACTCTCCGGGGACGAGCGCTTGGCGATTCCAGTCAATCAAGTGGCACGACTGGAAAACATATCGCGAACAAAAATACAGAGCAGCGGCACCGAGTCAGTGATCCCATATGGCGACGGAATCATTAAGCTAATCTGGCTTGCGGATTACATCGATGGCAGCCTTCATACCAAGAAGAGCGAGTCGCTCTCAATTATTGTTCACTACGCTGACGGATCGCCCATCGGGTTAGTTGTGAGTCAAATACATGACATCATTTACGTGCCTGATCAATTGAATCTTGTCTCGCCCCCACAAAAGGGGCTACTTGGTTGCGCAATTATTGATGACCGAGTGATCAACGTGATTGATGTGGACGGCATTTTGTTTGCCCACAATAACAGGTATGTACATCACGCTCCCCCCCTCAGCCAGGGGCTCATAGTGGAGGAGCGATTATGAGCACCCGTGAAATATTGTCTACCTTCTATGTAGGAAGTTTTTACTGCGGAATACACACAAAAGACGTTATCGAATTAACTAAAGATTTGGAAGTGACACCGGTACCCCTTGCACCTGCATCAATCCTTGGACTTTTAAACCTTCGTGGGCAGATCGTTACCGCAATAGATATGCGAGCCAGATTAAGCTGTGAGCCTCGAAAAATTTCGTCGGATTCGATAGGTATTTTCTATAAACAATCTGATAATCTTTTTTCATTTGTCGTGGACAGTGTTAGCGAAATCCTTGAGTTGGATCAGAAAAATTTTGAGCCGCCACCAAGCAATTTAACCGGCTCTGCATTGGATTTCGTGGTTGGTGTTTACAAAATGCCGGGACGTTTGTTGTTGGTCCTTAATCCTAGCAAGCTTATCTCAGGCATCACCTTGGATCATTCAGTTTAGGAGGGACTTAATTGTCTGATCTGGTAAATAAGATTACAGTTTTGGTGGTTGATGACTCCACCATTATGAGACGAGTTTTAGCGACGGCACTTGGCAGAGATCCAGATATAAGCGTTATCGGATTTGCTTCGAATGGGGCTGAAGCTATTCAAGCGGTGAAGGAACTGAGCCCCCAGGCGGTTATCCTAGACATAGAAATGCCTGTGATGGATGGTATTGCCGCATTGAAAGAAATACGGAAGTTCGCACCTCGGCTACCGGTCATTATGTTCAGCACGTTGACGCAAGTGGGTGCGCGAGCCGCCATTGACGCGCTCATGAACGGGGCCAGCGACTACGTCGGTAAGCCAGCTGTTTCACTGGGAATGGCGGAAGCATTCAATGTATTGAGCCAAACCTTAATTCCAAAAATAAAAGGGCTGGTTCGGCGCTCTCTTGCTGCCCCTCGACAAGCTAATGGTTCGCCTGAAAGTTCGCCACCCCAGCGGAGCGATCAAGCCGCGCCTAAATTGGCAGGGAAGGTAAGCCTGTCCGCAATCCAACTACCACGGACTGATGCGGTATGTATTGGGGTATCTACAGGCGGGCCAGAGGCGCTTGTTCGTTTGTTTGAGGGGTTCAATAAACCGGTTAGTTTCCCGATTTTTATCGTTCAACATATGCCTGCAATGTTCACGACCATACTCGCCCAAAGATTGAATGCGCTTGGGAAATTACCCGTTGTGGAAGCGACCGATGGCCAAGAGGTTCTCGGCGGACACGTCTACCTAGCACCTGGTGGTTTACACATGAACCTGAGGAAGTCGCCCCTTGGTAGAACGTATATATCGCTGGATGACACACCTGCGGAAAATTCTTGTAAGCCTGCGGTAGATGTGTTGTTCCGTGCCGCGGCTCGCGTGTACGGGGCGAATTGCCTCGCGGTTGTCCTGACTGGTATGGGGTATGACGGCCTCAAGGGAGCCCGTGACATCAAGTCGCTTGGGGGTAGTGTTTACGCTCAAGATCAGGAGTCAAGTGTGGTGTGGGGGATGCCAGGGGCTATCGTTGAGGCAGGGATTCAAAACAAAATTCTCCCTCTGGCCCACATGGCGAGTGAAATTTTACGTCGATCGTCTCCAACCGCAAGCGTTAAGTAATGGACGTGCAGTTACGCGACGAGGAAATCGCCACGTTCTTTAGTCAACTCGAGAAGAACCTAGGCGTGAGTTTAGACATTTCTAAAAAATACCTTTTAGAAGCTCGGCTCAAACCCGTTAGCGAAGCGGCCAACTACGCAAGCGTTGGTGATTTCATCAGGTACTTAAATCGAAGTCGACAGACGTCTTGGCATGAAAAAGCATTCGCAGCACTCACAACCAATGAAACCACTTTTTTTAGGGATCCGGCATTTTTTCTGACCTTGCAGGAAAGTGTGCTGCCTACCCTGATTAGACATCGCTCAGACCTGAAAAGGCTGCGTATATGGTCGGCCGCGGCATCTAGCGGTCAAGAGGCATTCAGCCTTGCCATGATGATTCGGTTGTATTTCCCTGAAATTTCGAATTGGGACATTGATATCCTTGGATCTGATGTATCACTTCCTGTGCTTTCCAAGGCTAGGAAAGGTATTTTCAATGAGTCTGAAGTAAAACGAAGTCTACCAACGCATTATCTAGATAAGTTTTTTAAAAAAATAGATGGTAATCACTATCAAATATCAGATGCTATACGGTCAATGGTGCGTTTTGAGCGTTGGAATCTCATAAGTGACAGTTTCCCCAATGGTCACTATGATCTTATTCTTTTGCGCAACGTTTTGATTTATTTCTCTGCAGAGAACAAATCAGTAGTTCTTGAAAAGTTAAATAAATTATTGGCAGATGAATGCGGGGCATTGTTTCTTGGTGGGGCCGAGTCGATGAATGGGAATTTGAAATATGACGTCAATCTTAACTATAAATGGACATTTTATATAAAAAAAGGAATCATGCTTTATGACAGATGACAACAATTCAGCATTAAAAGAAATACTACCTTGTGTTGAGGTGCTGGTAGTAGATGACAGCCGCACGCTTCGTCGTATCTTGATTCGAGAGCTCAACAACTTGGGAATAACACATGTTGTCGAGGCATCAAACGGGGTCGAGGCGCTGGAGATAGCGTTAGGGAAGCCTCCTGACCTGATGTTGCTCGATATGGAAATGCCCGAGCTAGATGGATTGGGGGTGCTGGAGGAGATGGCAAAGAAGTCACTGAGCCAGCAGTTCCCAATCATCGTGGTTTCAGGTGCAGATCAGATTGAGAAAACAATTAAATGCATAGAGTTAGGGGCTGAAGATTACCTACCGAAACCATTTGATCCAGTGTTACTTAAAGCTAGGATATTTTCATCGCTGGAGAAAAAACGGCTGAAGGACCTTGATGCCTCTCGTATGCTTCAATTGGAGGAGGAGAAACAGCTCTTAGAGATGGAGCAAATGAAGACGGAGAAGCTGATGCTGAACATCCTTCCCCGCAGCATCGCAGAAAGACTGAAGCGTGGTGAGAAAAATATTGCTGGTAGTTATCCGGAGTCGACTATTTTGTTCAGTGACATGGTTGGCTTCACAAAGATGTCATCTGAAATACCAGCCTCTGCGCTGGTCGAGTTGCTCAATGACTTATTTACCCGATTTGATAAAAGAGCCGAGATGTTAGGGCTCGAAAAAATTAAAACGATTGGAGATGCCTACATGGCCGTTGGTGGCCTACCTATACCCAGATCCGATCATGCAGAGATCTGCGCCGATATGGCGTTAGGTATGTTTGAGGACCTAAAGGCATTTAATCTGGAGAGAGGTAAAGAGCTGAATCTACGTATCGGTTTAAATTCCGGGCCGGTGGTTGCTGGTGTTATTGGCTTTACGAAGTTTTCGTATGACCTGTGGGGGAATACCGTCAATACGGCGAGTCGCATGGAGTCAACCTCAGCGCACGGTAGGGTCCAAGTATCACCCAGCACAATTGAGCTGCTCAAAGACGCATTTTGTTTGGAGATGAGGCCTGAGCCTGTCGAGTGTAAAGGGCTGGGGGCCATTCAGACAGCGTTGCTCGTGGCGAGAAAGTAAGCAACTGCCCCTAGCTGGGGTTGCCCCAATTCACCGAGTACGTTGACATGCTTGAACAAGGTCTGTAGAAGTCTAATTTTCCCGGAGACCTCGATAGGTGGAAAATCCACCATTTGAGGCGTCACACATGAAGAATCAACGTTGAACAGTTGATGCCCATGTAAAGACTTGCAGTCTGGTTAAAAAACAGGCTTGTTTCTTAGGGGTTATTGACCGCTTCTGGTGCAAAAGAAGTCTTGTTGCCAGCAATAGTGGCGGCCTTGAACTGCGATGAGACTTGCAATTGAATCGCCATTTAGAGGGCACAGTTTGCCAGACTCAATGGTGTTGATGTCTAAACCTGCGTTGCTGATGCAGTTGAAAAAATCGACTGGTTGTTGACCACCAGCCAATAAAAAACCAGGCGAGTATTCAATCAGCAGGTTGTTACAACGCGCCAACGTCTCTTGCGCTCCCCTCAGGGCATTCACTTCAAAGCCCTCAATGTCAACTTTCATCAGCTTAATTGGACCTGTAATATCTTTTAAAACGCCGTCAAGCGTGCGAACAGTCACATGGCTATCGTTGTGTGCATTCGGCGTGTGGGGCATGGTCACGAACGAGTGCATGCCGGGGTTCCCTGCTGGCGCTTTGTGTATTGGAAGCGTGCCATTTTCAAATGAAACAGCTATCGGTAGAACCTGCACATTGCGTAATTGATTGCTGAAGATATTGCTTGTCAGTAGCGCTAGGTTGTCGGCCTCTGGTTCGATTGCAATGACTTGTCCATTGGCGCCAGCAAACTTGGATAACAAGCAGGTGTACCACCCAAAATTAGCGCCCACATCTACAAAGATACCGTCTTGACTGTCGGCAAACAAATCTATGAGGAAGTTTGTATTGTTGGCCTCATATGTGCCGTACTTGGACAGGTACCAAGAAAATATGGTGTTGCTCGGGACTTTAAACGTTAGACCTGTGGCCGCAACTGAGGCCTGAAGAAATGCCTGCCGCCCCACCTTGATGTCCAACCAATGTTTGATGCCGTTCATGGCGCTACCCACACTTCTAATTTTTGTCGGTACGTGCTGCATATTTTTATCGATCTTTAATGTTGGCTGTCTGGTCAACCGCATCACATGCACTGCATCGATGGCTGTGTTGGTCGTGTTCAATCTGTTATCGGTATCTGACATGTCGTGCAAAGCATGTTCACATGCTGTTCAAGCGTCAGTGGGTCATTCCCTGCTTATTCCACAACTGGCGCGTTCAGTCTAGTGGTGGTTTTATCTACAATTTGCACGGGGCCTAGCTGGGTGGGCGTGCACAGCGGCTGTTTAATCAAACCACGTATAAGTTCGCAGTCTTGACCGTTGGCTTCGCTGATGAGGTGGTCGGTTGGTGTTTTACCGGTGGTGCCCCACACCCCTAAGCTGGCCGATGTGATCGGGTAGCTAGCAATGACGCCGCAACCGCTCAGCAGCGTGGCCATTAGCAGGGCTAGACCCAGGCAAAGTTGTGTGGCAGCAATGCGACTATTTGTCATACTGCTTTACACGATATCACACATAAAAACAGGTACATACCATGCAGTCTGTACCTGTTTTATTGAATCACAACGGCTGTGACACTGCCTCTGGGCAGTCGGTGCTACACCTTGCTTTTTGAGCAGGCGTTGGCTGCGGCCAAAGT
>CAWUWN010000041.1:0-16362 GCA_963926265.1 uncultured Burkholderiaceae bacterium | reverse complement strand
ACCTACGTGTGAGACTCTTGAGGCTGCGCTCAAAGAGGTCAAGCAGGGGCGCGGGATTGCCTTGATCAAGGGCTTGCCAAGAGAAGCACTGACGGCGTATCAGTTTGAGATCCTGACTTGGGGGCTGGGCTTGCACGCTGGCGTGCCAAGGCCTCAAGGCAAGGAGACACAATATATTTCTGCAGTCCGTGATGCGGGCACTTCGTATCGCACTGGGACTGGCCGAGGCTATTCCTCGAGTGCAGATCTTGACTTTCATACCGACTCTTCCGATACGATCTTTCTCAGCTGTTTTAACAAAGCCGTCTCTGGTGGAAAAACGATCGTTAGCAGTTCGATGGCTGGTCATGATGTCATGGTGCGCGAATACCCAGAGCACGTGAAATGGTTGTATGCGCCGATACCGTTTAGTCGACAAGGTGAGCAAGCGCCTGATGAAGGTCCCTATGTCATGCAACCTGTTTTTTCCGAATGTAATGGAAAGTGGTTTGGTCGCTGGAATTAGAACCGCGTGCGGAGTGCTCAAAAAATTGAAGGTGCATCTCAACTGACGGCTGAGCAATATGCGGCACTCGAGCAGTTTGATCAGGTGATGCGTCGCCCTGAGATTGCCTTTGAGATGTGGCTCGAGCCCGGTGACTTACAAATCATTAATAGCCACGTCACTCTGCACTCACGCACCGAGTTTACGGATCATGATGATCCAGCTCTAAAGCGATTGTTGTACCGCCTTTGGATTGCGCCACCTGATAGTGAGCAATTGCCTGAGTGCTGGCGAGACTTGTACCGAAGTTGTGAGTCAGGTACGGTCAGGGGTGGGATACGTGGTTTCAAACATGATGCGCGTTGTGCTCAATTTGAGGCTCGCCAAGCAAAAGACTGCGGCATGCAGGTCGTATTTTAATTATTTTGTAGGATCTTGTATCGCGTTACTCTGGCAGGCGTTCCATCAACGCAGCGCCATATCCAGCCACATCTAATTGAATCGCAGCGACTGCAGCACCGATGTCATGCTGTTGCAGGGCTTTGATCAGTTGAAGGTGAGGATGTTCTTTGCCGAGATGGACAAATGGTTTCCGGTAAAGATGGGTCAATGATGGCCCAGTCTGAGTCCACAGTCCTTCGATGATTGCGAGCAGATGCGGCATCTTTGCGGCTTGATACAGCACAAAATGAAACTCATAATTTTTAGCAAGAGTGCCTGCCATATCATTATTGAACTTGTCACGCATCATTTCTTTATGGTGTGCGACTAGTTTTTTAATTTCTAGTTTTGTGATCCGTGGTGTGGCAGCTTCGGTGGCCATGACTTCGAGATTTAACCGTACAGCACGCAATTCTTGTAATTCTGCGCGGCTAAGAACAGGGACTTGAACAGATTTGCCCGGCGTCAAGGCTAGGGCGCGCTCAGATACTAACTGTAGCAGTGCCTCCCTTACGGGGGTTTGACTGACACCGAGACTTTCACTCAGGGAGCGAAGTGTCAGGGTTTGGCCAGGGAGCAGCGCTCCAGTCATCAGGCGCTGTTTGATCTGACGGTAGATCGTACCCGCCATATTTTCACGCGCCATAGGTGTTAGGACGAAGGTCATTTGCTATGCCTAAAGCCATATTCTGTTGATGATGAAACAGTTTACACAATTGCTTTTATATACTTTATATTTTATAAAGTATGAATCATGCATATATTGGAATAAAAATGGTGAGTTCTACATCTCCTCTCAAGGCCTCTGGTGTGACGGCTAAAGATACTGGCGCACACGCCTTGGTGAGAGCACTCAAGCGTCACGGGGTCGATACGATTTTCGGTCAAAGTTTGCCGAGTATGTTGCACCTTGTGGCGGAGAGGCAAGGGATTCGGCAGATTGCTTACCGAACGGAAAACGCTGGTGGCTACATGGCCGATGCCTACGCCAGAGTGACAGGGAAAATAGGAGTGGTCACTGCACAAAATGGCCCTGCTGCAGCGTTGTTGGTGCCGCCACTTGCAGAGGCACTCAAAGCATCGATACCAATTTTGGCGCTCGTGCAAGATGTCAGTGCAGAACATATGGATAGAAATGCATTCCAGGATCTTGATCACATCGGAATGTTTACGTCAATCACCAAGTGGGTCCGGCGAGTGAATGATGTTTCACGAATCGAAGACTATGTCGATCAAGCGATAACAGCCGCTTGTTCAGGTCGGCCAGGGCCTGTGGTATTGATGTTGCCAGCAGATGTATTACTCGAATCCTATGGATCTCCAAAAAGAACAGAGGTGCTTGGATACTTTCCATTAGATCGAATTGTGGCAGCACAGGAGCGCATTGCACAAGCTGCAGAGCTATTGGTAAATGCAAAAAACCCAATTGTCATTGCGGGTGGAGGTGTGCACTTGTCGGCCGCACATCAGGAGCTATCGCAGTTACAAGAGCTTTGTCATTTGCCAGTGGCTACGACAGTCATGGGCAAGGGAAGTGTCGATGAAAAGCATCCACTTTCTGTGGGTGTGATGACCTATTTCTTGGGACCGAATGGCTCTGCACGCCATCAGCGCCCCTTGATCGAGCATGCTGATGTAGTGCTGCTGATAGGTACACGTACGAATCAAAACGGTACAGACTCGTGGAAGTTATATCCGAAAAATGCCACGTTTATTCATCTGGATATCGATGGGCTTGAGGTCGGACGCAATTACGAAGCAAAAAGATTAGTGGGTGATGCAAAATTAACCCTGGCCGCACTGACACAAGCGATGCAGGCACGGAATTTGGCGCTGAGGGAGAGTTCGAGAGTTGCTCTAGAGAACAAAATAGCGAATGGACGAGCAGCCTATTTAAAGGAATCAGAGTCTGTTAGAAACGCGACGTCCATGCCGGTTAGACCGGAACGCATCATGCAAGAAATACAGGCGCATCTCACCCCAGAGTCCATTGTCGTGGCAGACGCAAGTTATTCATCGATATGGATTGCAAATTACTTAATTGCGCTCAAGGCGGGGATGCGTTTCATTACTCCGCGCGGTTTGGCGGGTTTAGGGTGGGGCTTTCCTATGGCGCTCGGTGTCAAGGTGGCTAAGCCAGAGCAGGAAGTTTTTTGTGTTGTGGGTGATGGTGGTTTTGGACACGTATGGTCAGAGTTAGAAACGGCAGCGCGGATGGGGATCAAAGTTACTCTGATCCTCATTAATAACGGGATTTTGGGCTATCAAAAGCATGCTGAGAACGTAAAGTTTGGTGATCATACTTCGGCGGTACATTTCAAGCCCGTTGATCACGCTGCCATTGCACGCAGTAGCGGCTGTGATGGGATCAGAGTGACTGACCCCAAAGAACTTGCAGGTGCGATTGCACAGGCAAAGAAAAATATCGGTACAACTTTGATCGAAGTCATATGTGACGAAAATGCATTTCCTCCGATCACTTTCTATACGCCTGAAGCGGAGGTGATCAAATGACACAAAAGCGCATTGCGGTCGTCACGGGCGCGCGTCAAGGTATTGGTTTGGAAACCTCAAAGGCTTTATTGCAAGCAGGTCATTTCGTTGTGATGGTTGATCGCCAACCGTTTGATGCCGCGGCACTTGTTGATCGTGAGCACGAGGCAAGCATCATGTCGCATACACTTGATGTCACCGACTACAGTGGTGTAGAGAGCTTGCATCAAACAATCAACGCAACGCTTGGCAAAGTCTCTGTGCTCGTGAACAACGCAGGGATCTCCCCCAAACAACCAGATGGAAGATCAAGCGGTATCTTGCAGCTCGATCCTCAAGAGTGGGCATCGGTGATCGAGGTGAATCTGACCGCAGTGATGCGGATCTGTCAGATTTTTATTCCAGACATGCAAGCGCTGAAGTACGGAAGAATCGTCAGCATTTCTTCTCTTGCAGGTCGTTCGAAATCAATTGTCGCGGGCCCAAGTTACATGGCATCTAAGTCTGGGCTATTGGGTTTAACGCGTGCGATGGCCTCAGAGATGGGGCCGTTTGGTATTACGGCAAACTGTGTTGCGCCAGGACGAATATTGACAGAGATGGCCATGCAGGCCGGTGAAGAAGTCAATCGTCGCTACGCAGAACAGATCCCTGTTAAACGGATTGGCACACCAGAAGAAGTAGGTAAGGCCGTAGCATTTTTGTGTGCAGAAAGTAGTGGATTTATTAATGGAGCCACCATTGATGTGAATGGTGGTTTTTTCATGTCGTGAACGATGACAAACATCGTGATACTTATAAAAATGGAGCAAACATGATTCAGAAAATGAAGTGGCTGTTAGGTTCATTCGCGATGTTGATGAGCACAAGTATGGTGAGTGCTCAAGGATTTCCTGAGCGCGAGGTTACGGTGATTGTTAATTATGGTGCGGGTGGAGCAACGGACGTTGCTTCGCGCGCATTAGCCCAAGGGATGGAAGCTCCTCTTGGCAAGCCTGTCATCGTTCAGAACAAGCCCGGCGCACTTGGTACCGTTGCGCCGGCATATTTAGCCAAACAAAAACCAGATGGTTATCAGGTAGGTGTTGTGACGTATTCAACAGTCGCCATCATGCCGCATTTGATGAACCTGACGTACACGATCAAAGATTTTGAGTTTGTGGCGGGCTTTGGCCGTTTCCGTTATGGCGTCGCAGTGCGCGCTGATTCGCCGTACAAGAATTTGAAGGATCTCGTCGCTGCGGCTAAGACAGGGAAAGGCATTTTCTTTGGTGCGCCTTCAGCGCCTAACAATCTCGCCATGTTCGAGTTAGGACGTGTGACAGGTGGAAAATTTGAACAAATCAGTTACAAATCAGGCACTGAAACAGTAACCGCTTTGTTGGGTGGCCAAGTTGAAGTCATTGTTCAAAATCCTTCGGACATTTTGCCTCATATCAAGAGCGGAAAGCTGCGCATGCTGGCCTCTGCAAGCCCGATGCGCTGGACCGAGCTCCCAGACGTGCCCACGATAAAAGAGCAAGGCTTTAATGTAGAGATTGACTCATGGATGGGGATCGCTGTACCAAAAGGAACCCCTCGACCCATCGTCGATAAGTTGCAGTCTGCAGCGCTTATTTCCGTTAAAAACCCTGAGGTCGCAAAGCGGCTCACAGGCCTTGGCGTGGACCCATCTCCACTGACAGGCAAACAATACGAAGAAGTATTGCAGACTGGCTATGTGCAGATGGGTAAAGCGATCAAGGCTGCGAACCTTCCTCGGATCAATTGAGGAGCAAGGTACGTGGCGCGAAGATTGGTCAACGCACTCTCAGTCTCTGTTATCGCAGGAAATATGAAGTGTAAGTTTCCAGCGAAAGCTTGGTTTTGAGACAGATAGAGGATGCCAAGCGTGCTGTGCGTCCAAGGTTTTATTGAGGCGTCACGCCTGATGCCTTAACAATGTCAGCCCATTTTTTTGCTTCGCTTTTATTGTAAGCAGCGAATTCAGAGGGTGTTGATCCCACAGGTTCAGCGCCCATTTTTTGATACGCCTCGATGACTTTTGGATTTTTAAGCGCCGCTTGCACATGCTTGGCTAAAACATCAACCACTGCAGGTGACGTGCCTTTAGGTGCCCAATAACCATACCAGGTACTAATGTCAAAATTTGGGTAGCCACTTTCTGCAATCGTTGGGAGGTCAGGACGAGCCTTTGCCCGATTGAGTGTCGTAACGGCAATAGGACGAAGTTTGCCTGCATTAATCAGTGCTGTAGCCGAAGGCATCGAGTCGAACATCAGATCGATTTGCCCACCAGCCAAATCTTGAAGGGCGGGCGCGCTTCCCTTGTAAGCAATATGCTGCATATCAATGCCTGCTAAGCGTTTAAAAGACTCGCCAGCTAAATGTTGAGCAGAGGCAGTGCCGGAAGAGCCAAAATTCAGCTTGCCACCCTTTTGTTTAGCATAGGCTACTAAGTCGCTGACACTTTTGATCGGGGAGTTGGCTGGAACAACCAATACCAAAGGTACTTGAGCCAGTTGTGAAATCGGCACAAAGTCATCGATCGCATTAAACGCCATCTTTTTATAGACACTGGGATTAATGACATGGATGGATGCATTACCCAAAATAGTGTAGCCATCAGGCTCTGCGCGTGCGACGGCTTCTGAACCAATCATCCCGCTTGCGCCAGCTCGATTGTCAATAACGACGGACTGACCAATTGTTTTGCCCATTTCAGCTGCGACAACCCGAGCCGTTAAGTCAGTCGGGCCTCCTGGAGGGTAGGGGACGACCAAACGGATTGAGCGTTCTGGGTATTTGGAGGTGCTTTGTGCGCCTGCCGTGCCGACATTGAGCCCTAAAGAAAATGTCAGTATAGTGACCGCTAAAACGCTACGTCTTGTTGTTTGAATCATGATTTATCTCCAGTAATTTTTATTGCTAGTTTATGTAACACTTGACGAGAATGTAAATCAAGCAAGGCTTGAGGCAATGCCTCCATTTCGTAGACTCGACTTGTCGTTGGAAATATTTTTTTCTCAAGAGTCAAGCGTTGAAGCGTATCCATCATGCGCCGCATCTGAGGTTCGTGCAATAGACGTTCATCGTTTGGGGTCCAGCCAACATAACGACCGAAGTAAAACCCGTGTAGCGTTAAGTTTTTAACCAACATGATATTTTGTGGCAGACGTGGTGGGCGACCGGCAGCAAAGCCGATGCTTAAAATTTGTGCGCCATGAGAGGTTGCGGAGAGTGACGTCTCCATGAGCTCCGCCCCGACAGGATCGACGATGAGGTCGACACCACTTCGCACGAAAGATTTAATTTTTTTGACTAAATTTGCATTGGGCTCCAGCACAAGTTGCGCGCCATGCGCGGCAGCAAGGGCACGTTTTTCTTCAGTGCTAGCGCAGGCAATGACTGTCGCACCTGTCGCGCTCGCAAGCTCAACGGCTGCGAGCCCAACTCCTGAGCCAGCGCCGAGCACCAGCACGGAGTGAGAGGGTTGTAACCCAGCCTTCCAAAATAACGCGGTATAGGCTGTCCCATACGAGAGCGTGAGCGGCAAGGCCTGAAGCCAATCCAAAGCAGGCAGTATGGGGTAGACCGTGTGGTGCGAAACGTTAATTTTATGGGCGTAACAACCCCAGCGTGCAACGCCCATCACGCGATCGCCGGCTTTAAGGTGTTGAACGTGTTGGCCGCAGGCTAAGACCGTTCCGACGAACTCTGTTCCAGGGGTAAAGGGCAAGGGCGGATCGGACTGATATTTGCCCCGGATCAGTAAGTCAATAGCGTGGCTGACCGTTGCGTATGCAACTTCAACGGTGACTTCATTGTCTTTGGGCGGTGCAGGGTGATCGATGTGCCTGACGTTGGCAACTTCTCTTGGATCCCCAAATTGGTCGCAGACAATGGCTTTCAAAATTTAACCTCTAGAGGTGTCATTGTGCGTTGTGAAACTAAGCGCAACTCACAATCAGATTATTCATTTCAAGCTCAGCCATATCCGTCATCTTGAGCAGATTGTCTGCGAGATCAGATAGTTCAGTAGCGTTGAATGTGGAGCTTTCCTCCATATTGACTATGTCGGTGTACATCTGGACGAGCTCTTCGAGAATATCCAGGCTGTCACCGATATCTTCATCAAGCTCCAGATTTTCTTGATCTTGAAAAAACCCGGATAGAAAAGCATCTAGCTCTTCGCCGCGCAATTGCGCGTGTGCTTTCAGTTCGCTCAAGGATGTTGCTTTATTTAAAGCGGTCAGGCTGAAAGGCAGCTCTGCATCTTCTTTGCCATATGCCGCGAGCAAGCCCCAAAAATCTTCAAGAAAAGTTTTGGTGACCTCGTCGAGTTTTTCTTGCGAGGCAAGCTCAGGAAACTCGCCATCCCACAAAGCATTTAATTCAAAGAGTGGGTCCACGACATAGGGGCTGGCGATCGCCCCCATGAAGGCCGCCCGCACCTCATGAAACTGATAAGGACACTGATGCTCGCTCAACAGCGACTGAACGTGTTGATGAATAGAAACTGTTGAGCTTTGCATCGTGTGTATCCTAGTAGCCGACGGCTTCGCCGTCACGGCGATGATCAGAGCCTGCGACATAGGCGTAGGGTGCTTGCGCGCCCTCACCTGCAAGGCGTGAGATCAATTGTGCGCTACCGAAGTCAAGGCTGTCTGCAGGGGCGACGATAGGCTTGTGACCCATGGCGCGTAACGCGTCGACGACTGCAGGGCTCACAGCGGCTTCGACAGTGAGTTCGCCTGCATCGTTGATGCGCCAGCGTGGCGCGTCCGAGCAGGCCTGTGGGTTGTAGCCCTCAGAGATATGACGCAACACCATCTGCATGTGTCCCTGCGCTTGCATGTTGCCACCCATCACACCAAACGCCATGGAGGGCTTGCCATCGCGCGTGATGAACGCGGGGATGATGGTGTGCATCGGACGCTTGCCGCCGCCTACGAGGTTGGGATGTCCGGGGGTGGTGACAAAGCCCCAGCCACGGTTTTGCAAGGCGATACCCGTCTTTGGGACGACCACGCCTGAGCCAAAGCCTTTGAAGTTTGATTGGATGTAGGACACCATCCGGCCTTCGGCATCCGAGGTGCACAAGTAAATGGTGCCGCCTGAAGGGGGTTGGCCTGGGCCATAGGTGCCGGCTTTGTTGGGGTCGATCAGCTTGGCACGCTCTTTTGCATAGGACTTGCTGAGCAAATCTTTGGCAGTGACTTTCATGAAGTCAGGATCTGCGATGTGTTCGAACAGATCAGCAAAGGCAGCGCGCATGCATTCGACTTCGAGGTGCATGCGTTCGGCTGAGCCAGGCTTGGTTTGCGCATAAGGCAGGTGCTCAAGAAGATTGAGCGCGAGCAATGCTGTGAGACCCTGACCGTTTGGCGGAATCTCATGCACGTCATAACCTTGATAGCTGGTCGAGACCGTGCCGACCCAGTCGCAACGGTGCGCAGCCAAATCGGCTTCGTTGAGCACCGCACCGTTTTCACGTGCGAAGTCAGCGATCATTTTTGCTAAGCGGCCACGGTAGAACGACTCGCCTTTCGTGCGTGCGATATCTTCAAGCGTATCGGCTTGATCTGCGAATTTCCAAATCTCGCCAGCGGTGGGTGTACGACCATCTTTCATGAAGGCTTCTGTAAAACCCGGCTGGACGTGCAACTCAGCCGCTTGGTCTTTCCACTGACGTGCAATCACTGGACTAACAGGGAAGCCTTCGCGTGCATGACGGATCGCATCTTTAAATAAATCTTCGAAGGGCAAGTTGCCGAATTTATTAGACAGCTCAACCCATTGCGAGACCACGCCAGGTACGGTGACGGACTCCCAGCCGCGATGAGGCATAGTGGCCATACCCTTGAAGCGCTCGGGTGACCAGGCGGCCGGAGCGCGACCAGAGGCATTGAGGCCGTGTAGCGCTTTGCCGTCCCAGATGATTGCAAAGCCATCACCGCCAATGCCGTTCATCGTGGGCTCGACCACGGTGAGTGTGATCGCTGCGGCGAGCGCGGCATCAATAGCATTACCACCGCGTGCGAACGCAGCGGCACCTGCTTGTGAGGCGAGCGGTTGCGATGTGGAGACGAGATTGCGCGCGAGGACGGGTTGACGACCGGATTGGAAGGGCAGTTGCCAGTTCATGAGACGAGTGATTCCAAAAAAGAGAGATAAAGGAAATTATAAAGGGGCGCTCAAGGCGCCCCTTTGCTTATCTCCGCCTGAGTTAGGCGGTTTCGTGCAATGCTTTTCTGACTGTCGAGAAGATTTCTTCGATCTGACCTTCGCTGACGATCAGCGGTGGAGAAAAGGCCATGTTATCGCCTGTAAAGCGCGCCAAGACACCTTTTTCCATACACTTGAGGAACACATCGTAGGCGCGCGCACCGGGAGCGCCATCACGGGACTCCAACTCAACTGCGCCCATCAGGCCGAAGTTGCGAATGTCTTTGACAAAAGGCTCGCCACGCAGCGCATGGATTTCTTTTTCGAACTTCGGTGCGAGGGCCAAGGAGCGCTCAAACAGTTTTTCTTTGCGGTAGATTTCTAGCGTCGCCAAGCACGCTGCAGCAGCGGCAGGGTGGGCAGAATAGGTGTACCCGTGGAAAAATTCAATTGCAGTGCCAGGACCCGCGTTGACGATACCGTCATGTACGTGGCGACTGACTGCAACACCGGACATTGGGATCGCAGCGTTGTTCATGGCCTTGGCCATTGTGATGATGTCAGGTGTCACGCCAAGCAATTCGCTGGCCGTGGCTTTACCTAGGCGACCGAAGCCTGTGATGACTTCATCAAAAATCAATAGAATGCCGTGCTTGGTGCAAATTTCGCGCAAGCGTTCCAGGTAGCCTTGTGGGGGCACCAAGACGCCTGTTGAGCCAGCAACTGGCTCAACAATCACGGCTGCAATCGTTGAAGGATCGTGCAAGGCGCAGAGACGCTCGAGGTCGTCGGCAAGATGCGCACCCCAAGCAGGCTGGCCTTTGCTGTAGGCCATTTCAGCCAAGTTGTGCGTGTGAGAAATGTGATCAACACCAGGAATCAGCGCGCCCGAGTAAGCTTTGCGGTTGGCCAAAATACCACCCACTGAAATGCCACCAAAACCAACGCCGCTATAGCCGCGCTCACGACCAATCAGGCGTGTGCGCTGTCCATCGCCACGTGCGCGGTGATAAGCCAAGGCAATTTTCAACGCAGTGTCAACAGCTTCTGAGCCAGAATTTGCAAAGAAGATGCGATCAAGCCCTGCTGGCATGACGGCTGCAATAGCCTTGGCTGCTTCAAAGGCGATAGGGTGCCCCATCTGGAACGGAGGCGCATAGTCCAGTTCCATCATTTGTTTGTGCACGGCTTCGATGATTTCTTCGCGGCAGTGGCCAGCGTTGACACACCAGAGACCCGAGCTCGCGTCGAGTACTTTCTTGTCATCGACAGTTGTGAAATACATGCCTTTGGCACTTTTCAAAACACGGGGGGTTTCCTTGAACTGCTTGTTGGCAGTAAAAGGCATCCAGAAATTTTCCATGTCTACTTCTTTGGACAGGCTGACGTTTTCAGTAATGGTGTTCATGGAAATCTCCAGTTAACGAGCGAATGTCTCACTGTAACGGTTCCGTAGAGAAAATTGCCAGTACAGTTGCTGTAATCTGTGGCAAACTGTATTGAATTTAGGGCTATCCACCCATAACTGTACTGGTTTGCAATGGAATAATAAGCATGGCTAACTCTTTTTCGCTCACGCTTGATCGCCAGTCCTCCCGTACGCTGGTGGAGCAGATCGTCGAGTCGGTCAACGGGGCGATTGAGCGTCGCACTCTGCGAGTTGGTGACGCCTTGCCCTCGGTGCGTGCGTTGGCCGCAACGCATACTTTGAGCGCCTTTACCGTTGCGGAGGCTTATCAACGGTTGGTGACAGCGGGACGTCTGAGCGCGCGCCGAGGTTCTGCCTATCGCGTCGCGGATGTGCGTACAGCATTGCCGACGGTATCCCCGGTCTGGTCCGCTCCGAGCCTCAATGCGGCTTGGCTGCTGTCTGATGTCTTTGCGGATCACTCTGTCCCTACCAAAGCGGGTTGTGGCTGGATACCCGGCGAATGGATTAATGAGAGTGGACTGCAGCATGCGCTGCGTGCGTTGAGTCGTGTGCCGGGTCCGCGCTTTGGCGGTTATGGTCACCCCTTTGGGATGGCGTCATTACGCGAACAAATCGCCACTTCGCTGCGACGCATTTCTGTTCCGGCAGAAGCCTCAAATATTTTGTTGACGCAGGGGGCGACGCAAGCGCTTGATCTGGTGGTGCGAACGCTGTTGCGGCCGGGTGACACTGTGGTTGTCGAAGACCCGTGCTATTGCAACCTTTTACAGATTTTGCAGTTGGCGGGTCTCAAGGTAATTGGTGTGGCACGCACGGCGGATGGTCTCGATTTTGAACAGCTTGAGCGCGTCCTAAAAGAGTCGCGGCCTAAAGCAATTTTCATCAATACCGTATTGCAAAATCCCTCAGGATCCTCGTTGTCTTTGCCGAATGCGCAACGCTTACTCGAGATGGTTGCGCGTGATGGCGTGTGGGTGATAGAGGATGATATTTATCGAGAGCTCGCGCCACCCGAAGCGCCCTGTCTAGCGGCCATAGAGGGTTTAAATCGTGTCATTTATATTTCTGGATTTTCTAAAACGATCACGCCTACTCTGCGTGTCGGGTATGTCGCGGCTCACGCAGATGTGCTGGCAGATCTTGCGCGCACCAAGATGGCGGTGGGTCTCACCTCCTCCGAGGTGACAGAACGCATCGTATCGAATGTCTTGAGTGAAGGACATTATGAGCGGCATCTTGATTTTTTAAAAAATAAACTGCACGCGGCGCATAACCGAGTCATTGCAAAAATGCAGTCGCTCAACATGCAGATTTTCGATCGGCCTGGGGCAGGGTTGTTTTTGTGGGCGCAGTTGCCGATTGCAGCAGAGCAAAGTGCGGAGGTTGCAACGCGTGCGTTAAAAAAGGGCATTTGGCTTGCGCCGGGTTCATATTTTCACCCTGGAGACCGTCGTTCAAACTGGTTTCGCTTTAATGTCGCCACGTCCGATAATGCAGTGCTGTGGGATTTCGTCAGCACGCTTTGAGCGCATCAACCATACGGCATCTGGATCAGCGATCAACCGCTAGATAAAGCGTCTCCTTGATTTCTTCCATGACGACGTAGCTGCGTGATTCTGCAGAGCCAGGTAGACGTTTGAGAATTTCTCCAAGAAGCTGTCGGTACTTACTCATCTCAGGTAGCCGAGCTTTGATGAGGTAATCAAAATCTCCGGAAACAAGATGACACTCCATGACCTCAGGTACGTAGCTGAGTTCTTTTTTTACTTTTTCAAAGACATCGTCAGACTTGGCCGAAAGCTTAATTTCGAGAAAGACGAGTAGGTTTTTCCCAAGTGCAGAGGGGTTCACGCGGGCGTAGTAGCCCATGATCACGCCTTCGCGCTCGAGTCGTCGCACCCGCTCGGAGCAGGGCGTCGCTGAAAGATTGACGCGCTCAGCTAAATCGGTGATGGAAATGCGACCATCCCGCTGAAGTACGTCAAGAATCTTGAGGTCAATACGATCAAGCTCGCGCATAGCGCCTCCTAAGTACTGCTATTTTAGTGTTTTCCGCTGGAAAGCTGTCAAAATAAAGCGTTCGCTACTATTCTTTGTCGTCTTTGAGAGAAAGCCCATGTTTATTAAAAACACCCCAGAGATCAAAACTGCCGAGGTCTTTACAGAAATGCCGACACACCTGAGAAGAACGGGTGTGCGCTCTGAATGGGCGGACGTCAATCGTGGTGGTGTCGCGATGGACTCTTTTCTTGAGGGACCGGTGTTTGATGCGGCGGGTAACCTGTATGTCACAGACATCATTTTTGGTCGTGTGTTTAGGATCGATCCTAAAGGAAGCTGGACTCAAATCGTCGAATACGACGGCGAACCGAACGGGATGAAGCTCTTGTCCGAGAAAGAATTGCTCATTACGGACTATAAAAATGGTCTGATGCGCCTCAACATTCAATCGGGCGACATCACGCCATATCTCAAGAGACGCAATACGGAGGGGTTTAAAGGGCTCAACGATCTGACGTTTGACTCTCAGGGCAACTTGTACTTTACCGATCAAGGACAGTCAGGTTTGCATGATCCAACAGGTCGGGTCTATCGATTGCGTCCTTCGGGCCAACTGGATTTACTGCTGAGCAATGTCCCTAGTCCGAATGGTTTAGTGCTCTCGGTAGACGAACGTGTACTTTATGTAGGCGTGACGCGCGGCAATTGCGTCTGGCGAGCCCCGCTTATGCCGGATGGAGGGGTGGCCAAGGTGGGGCAGTTTTTCACCTCTTACGGACCAAGCGGACCAGATGGTTTGGCCATAGATTCAGTGGGTAATTTGGTTGTCGCTAACCCTGGACTGGGCTACGTTTGGCTGATCAACCCAAGAGGTGAACCGATCGCAGTGTGGTCAAGTCCCAAGTCCTCTGCCGTGACAAATATTGCGTTTGGTGGCGCAGATCGACAAAGCTTGTTTTGTACTGAATCCGAATCTGGTTCGATTTTGACGATGCGGATGCCTTATCCAGGTGCAAAAGTATGTCAGCCCGGATAGCCTCATTTTTTCTACGTTTGTTTGTCGAAAGCATGCAAGCTTTTTAATGTGCCTGTGCGAAAATAGAGACTCAATTTTCCCCTCTATTTTTCGCCGCTGGCAGCATATGAACATTGATCTTTTTCTTCGTCGGTCCCTCAGCATCTGCGCCATTGCAACTGCAAGCTTTTTAGGGCAAGCACCGGTAGCATGGGCAAATGCGGGCGCGCCTATTCTAGTGTTGAATTCACTGAATGCAGATGTCAGCGTAATTGATCCAAAGACATGGACAGAGATCAAGCGCGTCCCTGTTGGCAAAGAGCCCCATCATCTTTACCTGACGCCGGATGATAAATCCGTCATGGTTGCCAATGCCGAGGGCGACTCCATTACGTTCTTGGATCCCATGACGGCTCAGGTACAGCAGACCATGACTGGGATTGTTGATCCGTATCATCTGCGCTTTTCGCCTGACATGAAGTGGTTTGTCACAGCTGCAAACCGCCTGAATCACGTCGATATTTACACTTGGGATAACAAAAGCGGGACCTTTAAGCTCAACCTAGTCAAGCGGATTTCAGCAGGCAAGACACCCAGCCACATTGCGATCGATAGCAAAAGCAAAATCGCGTACATTACTTTGCAAGATAGTCACGAACTCACAGCCATCGAGCTCGCCACTCAAAAACGACTCTGGACAATTAAGGTTGGTAAAACACCTGCCGATTTGTATTTGACGCCTGATGACAAAACTTTGTTGATTGGTTTGACGGGTGCTGCCGGGGTTGAGGCGTACGACGTATCGAACGGGAAGGCCGTTCTCAAGACGCGTATTCCAACAGGTAAGGGCGCACATGCGTTTCGTTCACAAGGTGACAAGCAACACGTTTTTGTGAGCAACCGAACCGAAAATACGATCAGCCGCATTGACTGGAAAACGCTTAAGGTCGTGGATACTTATCGCACTCCAGCGGGGCCAGATTGTATGGAGATGATGGCGGATGGAAAAACGCTGTTGGTCACAGCCCGATGGGCTGGACGTTTGGCAGTCATCGATCTTGAGAAAAAAGCTGTAGTTAAGCAAATCCCGGTCGGCAAATCTCCGCACGGCGTGTGGACCTTAAATCATGCGAGCCGTGATTAAACACTTTTTGTCATGGTTGAGTGTTGTGCTGTCGAGCGTGATTGCGCTGACTGTCTTCGCACAAACAGAGGATGAGCAAGGCCACGCATTCGTGCTCGAGACTTTAATCGAGCCTGCAGCTGCTCCTGCTGTTTGTGCAAAGCCGTTGTACCTTACGTTCGATACAGGGCATATGGAAATTGCTCCTCTCGTTGAGGAGGTGCTATCCAGACAAAAGGTACGCGCGACATTTTTTTTAGCGAACGAGCGCACACGTACCGGAGGCGGTAGCCTCGATGATGTATGGGCGCCTTGGTGGAAAAAGCTGAGCCAGCAGGGCCATGTGTTTGCTTCGCATACGTATGACCATGTTTACTGGCAGGCAGATTTGCCAGACGGCAATTTTAGAGTGCGGGCCAGCGCAGGCCCTTTTGAGGGAAAGCAGCAAATCTGGTCGGCTCAAGATTATTGCCGCGAGTTAACGCGCCCTGCTGAGCGGTTTAATCAAATCACAGGCCAACAGATGTTGCCGCTTTTTAGGGCTGCGGGCGGACGGACTTCGCCAGCCTTACTTAAGGCCGCTGCAGAGTGTGGCTATACCCATGTTGGCTGGTCTCCTGCGGGGTTTTTAGGTGACGAACTGTCTAGTGAAAAGTATCCTAATCAACAGTTGCTAGATCAAGCGTTGCAAAACATTCGAAGTGGAGATATTTTATTGGCGCATCTTGGTATCTGGTCACGGAAAGACCCTTGGGCGCCGGTAGTCCTTGAGCCACTCATTCAAGGTCTGAAGGAAAAAGGATTTTGTTTTGCGACAATTGATGCGCACCCATCCTACCAATCTGTTTCGAAAATACCTGAGCGCAAGCAATGATGATTAAAACTGCCGAAGATCTATTTGACTCCGCCCATCAGTGGTTATTTGAAACCATTATTCAGCCAGTATTTTTCAATTTAGGCCTAAGTGCTTTTCTTGAGGATGCCTTTGGTGGCTCAATGTGGCTACTCATCGGTGTGTTGCAGGTCATTTTAATTGCGGTGGTGTTCGGCAGCTTGCAACGCTTGCGGCCAGCAGAGCCTGTCGTGGACAGGCATCAGATCAGAATCGATATTTTCTATACGCTCATTCACCGCCTGGGTTTGTTTCGTCTTATTTTGTTTTTTTCGATTCAGCCGATCTGGGATTTTTTGTTCGGCCAAGCAAG
>CAWUWN010000040.1:0-5987 GCA_963926265.1 uncultured Burkholderiaceae bacterium | reverse complement strand
ACATCTTGCTGGGTGCTCTGGGATGGCGAGTAACCAACCTGTCGGCTGTCGTAGATGGGCAAGGCGTGGCTGCCTGGGTAATAGCAAAGTGGACCGCTATCGAGCGTGACGTCCTCTAGCGCAATCCAGACCCCGCACATAAAGCGCTCTGGGAGCGAATGAAAATGGACGGCATCGCTATGAATTGCTTGCTGGCTACCTGATTCAAAATTTAATGTCTGAAACGCAAACGCCTCACGTCCATAGAGCTTGCTGAGGAGCGCGAGCATACGCGGATCGGTCGCAAGCTGTTTAACAGTTTGACTGTGTTTAAACGCGTCTTGGATACGATTTGTAAAAATACCTTGCTTGGGATCTTGACCTGATTGCTTGCATTGATCAAATAGAGGCTGAAGATCTTGTCGGATCAGCTGCGACTGTTGGTTGATATGTTGAAAGAAATTCGGCAGCACAGCAAAGCCATACAAATTGAGATCTTGCGCGATGCTTTGCTGCGCTTCATCAAAATAGTGCGATGCGATCAAGTCAGCAAAAAACGGCGACTCAATAATTGGAACACCAGCAAGGATTGGACCATTTTGCATCGGGCTTTTAGCTTCCAGAGGTAGTATATTGATGTTAGATAGTATAACGATATGCAAGTTTCACTTTCATTAGAGAACAATAAATATGCGCAAGGGCATTATCTTGGCCGGTGGCGCGGGCACACGCTTACACCCCGCAACGCTCTCGATTTCAAAGCAACTCCTACCGGTTTACGACAAGCCGATGATTTACTACCCTTTGAGCACATTGATGTTGGCGGGTATGCGGGAGATCTTGCTGATTTCCACACCTCAGGACATCCCTCGGTTTGAACAGCTACTCGGCGATGGCAGTCAGTGGGGGATAGAGATTCGCTATGCTGTTCAGCCGAGCCCAGATGGCTTGGCGCAGGCGTTCATTATTGGACGGGAGTTCGTGGCTCACAAACCCTCTGCACTAATCCTCGGGGATAACTTGTTTTACGGGCATGACTTTACGCAGCAATTGCAAACAGCGGCAAAGTCCGGCCATGACATTGCCGCAGGCGAGATGGGTGCCACGGTGTTTGCGTACGCAGTCAATGATCCTGAGCGCTATGGGGTGGTGGAGTTTGATGCTGAGCGACGGGCGGTCAGTATTGAGGAAAAGCCTGCGGTACCCAAATCCCGCTATGCGGTGACAGGGCTATATTTTTATGACAATCAGGTCTGCGACATTGCTGCCTCGATCCCGCCGTCTGCACGTGGTGAATTAGAGATTACGGATGTCAATCGTCGTTATCTCGAGCAGGGGCAACTGAAGGTCGAGATCATGGGCCGTGGTATGGCATGGTTGGATACAGGTACGCATGATTCCTTGCTTGAGGCCAGTCAATTTGTCGCAACCCTTGAAAAGCGCCAAGGATTAAAAGTGTCGTGCCCAGAGGAAATTGCTTGGCGTCAAGGCTGGATGAGTGACGAGCAGTTGGAAAAGGCTGCCCAAGCGCTTGGTAAAAGTGGTTATGGTGGCTATCTGCATAAACTTTTGCATGAGAAAGTGTACTGATGAAGAAAATCGAAACTGCGATCCCAGATGTGTTTTTGCTTGAGCCCCGTGTGTTTGGCGACGACCGCGGATTCTTTTATGAAAGCTGGAATAAAAAGACGCTCGCAAGCGTGGGCTTGGATGTGGATTTTGTCCAAGACAACCATAGCAAGTCGCAACGTGGTGTTTTACGAGGCCTGCACTATCAGATTCAACATCCTCAAGGCAAGCTCGTCCGTGTCGTGGCCGGCGAGGTGTTTGATGTCGCGGTCGACTTGCGGCAGACATCGCCAACGTTTGGTCAATGGGTCGGTTTTATCTTGTCCGCTGAAAACAAACGGATGGTTTGGATTCCACCGGGATTTGCGCACGGTTTTGTGGTGACGTCTGAGTCCGCGGAGTTTTTATATAAGACGACAGATTATTGGTACCCGGAGTTTGAACGCACGCTGTTGTGGAGCGATCCGACGGTGGGTATCGAGTGGCCGTTTGAGGGTGCGCCCTTGTTGGCGGCTAAGGACGCTGCGGGTGCGTTGTTGCAAGACGCTGAGAAGTTTCGTTAATGTTGATGGATCGCTCTTGAGGCGCTTTCACTTGGCCTTGCCGTGGAGGTATCGGCATCAACCTGAGGGGCTCACCCGTGAACCGGGGTAGGCTCGGCCGGCACAACAGACATTCGCATACCGACTGCATGAAGCACTGCCAAAAGAGTCTTGAGCGTCGGGTTGCCGCTCGGTGACAGCGCCCGATACAACGCCTCACGGGTGACGCCCGCTTCTTGGGCTACGGTCGCAAGTCCGCCATAGGCCTCGGCAATATCGCGCAGTGCGAGCAGGCCGACGGCGCGATGATCCGGATTGTCCAATTCTTCCAGCGCCGATTCCAGGTACTCCACCGCAAAGGCCTGATTAGCACGCAGCTCGGCAATGGTCGCCTCGTGATGGGAAACCGAAGCGGCATGTTTGAGTTTGCTCATGTGTTTCTCCGTTTCCAGTCCAGCCAATATTCCTTTGCCCGTTTGATATCCGTATTCTGCGTGCGCTTGTCGCCGCCGCAGAGCAGGATGACCAACGTAGCGCCATGCCGCCCTAGATACACGCGATAGCCGGGACCAATGTCTTCGCGCAACTCCAGCACACCTTCGCCGACTGATTTGATATCACCGAAGATGCCCAGGGACACTCGCCGAAAACGGATTTCCAGCTTGGCCCTAGCCCGCGCATCACGCATTCCCGCAATCAAAGCGTTCGAAGTCCCGACTCAGACGCTGGTCGTCCAAGGGTTGATGATGCTGAGCCCGAGATTGTCAAAGTCCCGACTGTTGCGTGTGACCACGCTCAAATCATGATGAGCAGCGGTGGCGGCCAACAGGCTATCAATAGCAGGCAAAGGTCGACCTGCGGCGGCCAATAATCTACCCCACCGGTCAGTAACCTTTACGTCTATAGGCAGGATGCGCCCTGTAAAAAAAGCGGGTAAGTCGGTCTCAAGCCAATCAGTGAGCGCCATGCGTCTATTTAAATCTTTTACGCTTTCGATACCTTTGCGAAGCTCTCCCAATGTCAGCACACTCAGATAGAGGGTGGAAGCCGGTCTTTTAGAAAACCACTCAATGACAGAAGGCTCTGGTGTCTTGCGGCGGAGTTCGGAAATGACGTTTGTATCCAGGAGGTAACTCAAAGCGAGACCTCGCGAGTCAAGTTGTGGTCCCGCTCAAGGCTGACGTCCTCTAGACCAAATAATGGTGATTGACGCATAAATTCAACAAATGAGTGTTCATTGCCAGTGAGCTGGTCATAGAGCGCGCGCGTCATCACAACAGCAACGGGCTGTCCATGTAAGGTGATTCCCTGAGGACCTTCACTTTCAGCGAATTTAATGACCTCGGAGAGCTTTGCTTTAGCTTCTTGTATTTGCCATGAGTGCATTTTGGAGTCTCCTGCTAAATTCTGACTATAATGGTCAGAATTTAGCATATCCAACTTGTATTGAGTGACTACTTCCATCGCTGACGAACCTTTATTTGTTGTAAAAAAAACTGCCAGATAGCGCTCGAGACAGAGGCTTGGAGGTTGATGCTGAGTCTATGTCAGCGTTCACAGAGAAGGTGTAAAGCAGTTGCAAAACATGTTGCAAAAGACGGACTGTGAATGGGTTGTGTTATTTGGTGTTGCGATCAGGTACAAAAACGATAAAAAATGCTAAAAATCGATAAAAATATTAAGTTTTTGATAAAAAATATTATGTTGATGAAATTACTCGACCATTGGAAGTTAAGTGCCGAGGATCAAGCAGCGTTGTTGGGCCTTGCTTCTTGCAACCGCGCTGCCCTAGCGAACTATCGCACTGGTAAACAGATTGGCACTAGCCGCGATCAATACGAGCGCGTGGGTCATCTATTGGTCATTCACAAAAATCTACGTTTACTCTTTCCGCAAAATCGCGAATTGGCATACGGCTGGATGACGACCCGCAACAAGGCTTTCGATTATTTGACACCTGTCGAGGTCGTCAAAGAGTGGGGCTTTGCAGGGCTATTGATTGTGCGTGGTTATCTGAATCGTGCACGCGGTGTTTGAGTAGTCAACGAGGTCAAGCCTCTAACATTTACTACATCGCACTGACTATACGTTCTGTCAGTCTGTGGGATCTAGGATTCACCGCGAAGGTTATCCTGGTCTATTGATGCAGTCAGTCCGCAGGCCCCAAGGCGAAAATATGGCGATCTTTAATCCCAACATACTTTCCAATCCTCGAGATTGTTGCCAGCTAAGGTATCGGCTGGAGGAAACTCAAGTTGTGGTTGAAAAATGTCCGGGTGGTGGTTGGTTCAACATTCCGTTAGATACCTTTTGAAATTGCATATCTTTAAAAATCTACTATAATTTCATAAATATTTAATAGCTTTTTAAAAATCTATAATATGATCTATGAACTCCTAAGTGTGAATGAAATTGCTGCGGAGATTGGCAAAAATATGCGTCTTGCGCGTGCTGCGCATTGCTTGCGACAAGAAGATTTGGCACTTTTAAGCGGAGCGAGTCTGCAGGCGATCAAAAATCTCGAGGGAGGCGGAAAGGTCGAGTTCATGACTTTTTTACGGGTAGCGAAAGCCTTGAATATCGATCAGGACATATGGGCGAGTTGTTTGCCCAAACCAAAATCTCTGGATGAGTTGACTCGTATCGAGTCTGCCCGCGCTGAGTCCACACGCGTCAGAGTGACAAAATGAAAAGGTCTCAACAGAGCTTGAGTCAGCAGCGTATTCAGATAGCTTTAGATTTTGGTGAAACGACTGCACCTCAAATTCTGGGTGAATGCATGTGGGTCGCAAGCGAGCGTCGAGCAGCATTTGAGTGGAGTGCACAAGCTCTCGCTTCAGGTCTCACTCCGTCGCCTTTTAAGCTGCCCCTGTCACCCGGGGTTCATTATGCGGATCGTTCGCCTTTCGATGGTCTGCATGCTTTGTTTTCTGATTCAATACCTGATGGTTTTGGACTCAGATTAATGAACAAAGGTCTGGCAGATGCTGGCTATTCTTTGGATAAGGTGAGTCCGTTGCACAGGTTGGCGTGGGTCGGCCAAAGAGGTGTGGGTGCTCTGACTTACATCCCGATGATTGATGGCGCAATGGCTCAAGATTTGCTAGACCTCTCTGCGCTCGCGACGCATGCCGTCAACGCGCAAGTCGAGGTTCTCCAAGATCTACCTAGGCCGATCATCAGGGCGGGTGGTTCGGCGTTGGGTGCCCGACCAAAATTTTGGGCCGCAATCGGACGAGATCGACAGTCCGTTATTCTTGGCGATGCGGCGAATACGCCTCAGGGATTTGATGCGTGTTTACTCAAATTCGCACCCTCGCACGGCGATCCCTATGAGCCGTATTTTGAAGCGGCATGTTTAAAATTAGCTGCCGACCATGGAGTCAAGGCTGCGCGAGGTGAGTTGCTGATGCACGCGCACGGACCAGCTTTAGCTGTCCACCGTTTTGACCGCGGCCCTGGGGGCGAGAGGTTGCACACACAAAGTGTGGCCGCTTTGCTCGGCTTGGATTTTCGCGAAGCAAATATGGATTACACCGCGCTCGCTAAGTTGGTGAAACAGCTGGCGGGTGATGAGGCGTTGGAAGTGCTTTACCGGCAGCTTTGCTTCAATGTAGCAATGTCTATGCGTGACGATCACACAAAAAATTTTGCTTTTTGCATGAATGCTGCGGGCAGCTGGGAGTTGTCACCTGCCTTTGATCTTTGCCCTTCTTTGGGGATTGGATACACGCAAGAGCACACAATGACGCTCAATGGCAAAGGGACCCATATCTCGAGGGATGATTTGCTTGTATTTGCAGGGTCTTTGGGGCTGAGCAGTCAATTGGCACATGACGGTCTGGATCAGGCCCGCGCTGCTGCGTCTAAGTTTGAGGTTGAGGCGATGCGCATGGA
>CAWUWN010000039.1:0-13177 GCA_963926265.1 uncultured Burkholderiaceae bacterium | reverse complement strand
GTGAAACACCTTAGCGCCGATGATAGTGGACGTACGTCTGTGAAAGTAGGTCATCGTCAGGCTCTTACCCTCAAACCCCCTCAGGCCTTGCCTGAGGGGGTTTGTCTTTGTGGCAACTGCTTTATTGATTGCGCTGTTTGAGCAGTTCACCTGTTTCAAAGAGTGGCAAACCCATCACGCCAGAGTAACTTCCTTCTATTTTTCTAATAAACCGAGCAGCGTAGCCTTGTATTCCGTAAGCACCTGCTTTGCCGAAGGGCTCGCCGGTTGAAATGTACTCATAAATATCTAGTTGTGTGAGCGTCCCAAAGCTCACGAATGTTGTGGACAATGCACTCCACTGATTCCATTTGTACGTTTCTTCATCTCTCTTGAGACAGTCTGAAATCTCTGAGGGACGGTTTATGAATGTTTCGGAAAGCACAAGCGCGGTATAGACAGTATGCGTTTTCCCAGAAAGTAAACGTAGGATATAGGCCGCATGATCGTGATCACTAGGTTTTCCCAAAACAAGATCTTCTAGCGCTACTGTTGTATCGGCAGTAAGTATCCCTATTGATTGATTAGACGAGGTTGGGAACAGTTTGACTTTTTCTTTTGCCACCCAAGTTTGTGCTCTGTTTGCTTTTTCCTGCGCTGTGCGTTTTACATATTCAAGCGGGGTTTCATTTGCTTGGCGGGGTTCATCTTCTCCGGGAGGAGAGGGAACAGTCAGCACAGTATGTTCAACACCAATTTGATTGAGAAGTTCGTGACGTCTCGGACTTGCTGAAGCAAGATATAGTAATGATTTCATGGGATCTAAACCCGGTGGTAGGGGTGGTTATTTAAAATTGACCACGCTCTATAAAGCTGCTCAACGAGAACGATCCGCACCATCGGATGTGGCATTGTCATCGATGACAAACGGATCATGCCATCACAGCTTTTTTTAAATTGACCGTCAAGACCGTCTGGCCCGCCAATAATGATGGATATATTTTGGCTGGATTGATGCCAACTGTCTAATTTTTTTGCAAAGTTTTGTGTGGTTATGTCTTGGCCGTGTTCATCGAGTGCGATACGAAGTGTTTGTTCTGGTATCGCAGCTTCGATCCGTTTTGCTTCTGCCAGCATCATTTGACCTGGGGTCTTGCCGCTTGTCCTAGGCTCAGGTTTGATTTCTTTGAGTGATATCGTCCAGTCTGCCGGCATACGTTTAGCATAGTCATCCCATGCCGAACTCACCCAGTCCGGCATGCGGTTTCCAACGGCAAGAATGAGAATTTTCACGGTAATTTCGGGCCCAAACTTGCAAGTGTCCTCTAACGATTAGAGCGAGTGGGTCTAGATGATGCGCGACTCGCTGCACGTCGTCCTGTGGGCTCTTCTGACGTAATCATTGGGTCAAAGGCAACATCGCTTGCAGCAATCGCTGGGCGTGTAGAGTCAGGTGCAAGTTTCATCCGGACTGCCTTTCCTCCCCATACTTCTTCTAAGTTGTAATAGGCGCGGATGGCGGGTTGCATGATGTGAACAATAATATCGCCCACATCGACAAGTACCCATTCACCCGTTTCTTCACCTTCGGTTGCAATGACATTCCCCCCAATCGTTTTAACTTTTTCAACCACGCTTGACGCTAAGGCCCGTGTTTGCCGATTGGAAGTTGCAGAGGCTACGATGACGCGGTCAAACAGGCTTGTCATTTCACTGGTGTTAAAGATTTTGATGTCTTGTGCTTTGACGTCTTCAAGTGCGTCAACGACTGCGCGTTGTAGTTTGGTAATGTCCATATGTGATCCTATTAGGCTGTTAGCGGACGATAAAGTCCGTGCTCATGTATGTATTGTTCGACGACCTTGGGTATTAGGGCATGTGCTGAAATGTGTTGAGCAATGCGTTGACGGATTGCTGTGGCTGATATGTCCAGCGGTTCAAAGGGAATCACTAAAAGTTTTTGTTGATGTGAACTGAGCCAGAGAGATAGTGCGTCTGGCGCAGTGAGTGTTGAGCCGGGGCGTTGTGCAACAGCTAGTTGAACACGTTGAGCAATGTCTGGCCACCGATGCCAAGAACAAAAGTTTGCTAATTGATCTGATCCCAAGATCCAAAAGTAATCATGATTTGGATCGAGCGCTTCGAGAGTATCTATTGTATAAGTGGGGCCAACCCGTTGAATTTCAATAGGATTGATTGAAACTGCATCGGAACCTTGCGTTGCAAGCCTGAGCATATTTAGACGATGCTCTGGGGATGCGCCGAGTTGAGGTCTTTGCCAAGGTTGTCCTGCAGGAATGAGTTGAATTTGATCAAGTTTCAGGGAATCGAGGGCAGTATGTGCTAAAGATAAGTGCCCCAGATGCACCGGATCAAAGCTTCCGCCGAACAGGCCAATTCGCATTAGACCCATTGCCTGGGTTTTAGAAACTCCGCGAGTTCTGCTTCGGGAGTTCCTGATTCTGGCTGCCAGTTGTAGCGCCAAGCAGCCATTGGCGGCATGGACAGCAGGATTGACTCGGTACGGCCGCCTGACTGCAGACCAAAAAGAGTCCCTCTGTCAAACACGAGGTTGAATTCTACGTAGCGGCCTCTTCGATATGCTTGGAAGTCACGTTCGCGTTCACCGTAAGCAATATGACGGCGCTTTTCAACGATGGGCATATAAGCTGACAAAAAAGCATCGCCTACTGAACGCATCAATGAAAAGGAGGCATCAAAGCCTCCTGCGCTGAGGTCGTCAAAGAATATGCCACCAATACCGCGTGTTTCGTTACGATGCTTGAGAAAGAAATACTCATCGCACCACTTTTTGTACTCTTCATATGCCGTGTCGCTATGCGGTGCAAGCGCATCACGATTGATGCGGTGAAAATGCTGAGCATCTTCTTCGAAGGGGTAGTAGGGCGTCAAATCCATACCGCCGCCAAACCAGAATATATCTTGTTGAGCAGATCCTGATTCAGCTTGAGCGACAAACATCCGAACATTCATGTGTGTTGTTGGGACGAAGGGATTGCGTGGATGCAGAACCATTGAGACACCCATCGCTTCCCATGGGCGACCAGCCACCTCGGGGCGGTGCAAGGTGGCGGAGGGTGGCAGGGTCATCCCTTTGACATGACTAAACAAGACGCCAGCGCGTTCGAATAGCGAGCCGCCTTCTACCAGACGTGAAACTCCGCCGCCACCTTCGGGACGTGCCCACTCGTCGCGCTTGAAATCATCACCACCCGCCAGCTCAAGAGCGGACACGATAGATTGCTGAAGGCCGAGCAAATAGCTGCGAACTGCTGGTAGGTTCACCTTGGAGGGTGAACGTTTGTCTAAGGAGTTGCTCAATGGGGCGGTATTGGACATGAGTTAGGCTTCCAGAGCTCGCCAGCCGATATCAGTTCTGTATTGCGCGCCATCAAATTGAATTTTTTGGATCGTATCGTAGGCGCGTTTTTGTGTTGCGCGAACGGACTCGTCTAGCGCAGTGACGCACAATACGCGTCCGCCACTTGTTTGGAGCACATGATCTTTGAGGGACGTTCCAGCGTGAAATACTACGCAATCAGGAGCCTCGGTAGGAATGCCTGTAATAGCATCGCCTAGTCGTGGTGTGTCGGGATAATTATGGCTGGCCATCACAACACCAAGCGCTGTGCGAGGATCCCAATCAATCTGCGCTTGATCAAGTGTGCCATTAACCCCATGCTCGAACACGGAGAGTAGGTCGCTCCGGACTCGCATCATGATAGGTTGTGTTTCTGGATCGCCCATTCGGCAGTTGAATTCGAGAACCTTGATCGGGCAAGTCGCGTCATCGCCTTGGCTGATCATTAAACCTGCGTACAGAAATCCTGTAAAAGGAATTCCATCGGCAGCCATGCCATGAATAGTAGGCTCGATGACCTCTTTCATTGCACGTTCAAAAATAATCGGAGTGACAACCGGTGCAGGGGAGTAGGCACCCATGCCACCTGTATTAGGGCCTTGGTCTGCGTCTTTGAGGCGTTTATGATCTTGGCTAGTGGCGAGTGGAAAGATATTCTTTCCATCACAGAGAACAATAAAGCTCGCTTCTTCGCCGAGCAAGCATTCTTCGATGACTACACGTGCGCCGGCAGGGCCTAAAGATCCATCTCCTAGCATCGCATCCACGGCTTCGTGCGCTTCGTTGAGCGACATGGCTACCACGACGCCTTTGCCGGCTGCGAGCCCATCCGCCTTGATGACGATGGGGGCTCCTTGCGCATTGATGTAATCATGCGCGGCGAGTGGGTCCGTAAATGTCTGGTAAGCGGCCGTTGGAATGTGATGGCGCACCATGAAGGCTTTTGCAAAGTCCTTGGAGCTTTCGAGTTGTGCCGCCGCGCGTGTGGGACCAAAAATTTTGAGAGCTTGGGCACGAAACGTGTCAACCACTCCTTGTGCCAAAGGCGCTTCTGGACCAACCACAGTCAGTGCGATATCTTGTGCGCGAACGAAATCAGCCAACGCCTGTGGGTCGGAGAGTGCGACATTAGAGGCGCCTTTCATCAATGCCGTGCCGCCGTTTCCGGGCGCTACGTAAACATGTTCGACACGCTTGGATTGCAATAAACGCCAGGCCAATGCATGCTCACGGCCACCCGATCCAATCACTAGAAGTTTCATGCGTATTGAGTCCTTAGTCCTGCTCATCCATTACCGCGTTGGTATAAACCTCTTGAACATCATCGAGTGATTCAAGAGCATCGAGTAGCTTTTGCATTTTGATGGCGTCGTCACCTGTGAGCTCAACTTCGTTGTTGGGCTTCATCACAATATCAGCCATTTCAGGTACGAGGCCTTTGGCTTGCAATGCATCTCGTACAGCTGCAAAGGCTGTCGTGGCGCAGGTGACTTCTATCACGCCTTCTTCATCTGTCACAACATCATCTGCACCTGCATCGAGCGCAGCTTCCATGACAACGTCCTCGGAAGTACCAGGAGCAAAGACAAACTGTCCACAATGTTTGAACATAAACGACACGGATCCTTCTTGGCCTAGATTGCCACCATTTTTGGACAATGCATGCCGCACATCAGAGACGGTTCGGGTGCGGTTGTCTGTCATGCAGTCCACAACGACGGCTGCACCACCTACGCCATACCCTTCGTAGCGGATTTCGTCGTAGTTGGCACCATCGGCACCACCCGCTCCACGCGTAATGGCGCGCTGGATGTTTTCCTTG
Source organism: uncultured Burkholderiaceae bacterium (assembly GCA_963926265.1). GTDB lineage: Bacteria > Pseudomonadota > Gammaproteobacteria > Burkholderiales > Burkholderiaceae_B > Zwartia. Next base: position 7,994 of record CAWUWN010000039.1, on the reverse strand, counting down.
GGCATGTTGGCTGCGGTTGCTTTGTCCCAAGCCATGCGCAACCGAGGATTCATATCAGGATCTGCACCGCCCGCACGTGCGGCGACGGTAACTTCACGAATAATTTTGGTCCAAAGTTTTCCGCGTTTGGCATCCTGGCGACCTTTCCGGTGCTGGATATTGGCCCATTTGCTGTGTCCAGCCATAATTTCCTGCAATATATTGAGCTAAAAGTACATTTTACCTTGTGAGCGATATAAACTCACCGGTTACGAAATCTTTGGTATTTAACATCTTTTCGCATCTTTTCATTCCAGTCAGGAGCATTCATGAGCAATCTAGTTAAAGCCATCCGCATCGAAAAAAACGGCGGACCTGAAGTCTTACAACTTGTTCAGGTCGAAGTGCCTGCTCCAGGCGATAATGAAATCACGATCAAGCAGCACGCAGCGGGTCTAAATTTCATCGATATTTACTTCCGCGATGGTCTGTACAAGAGTCCTTTGCCCCACGGTTTGGGTTTCGAAGGCGCAGGTGTTGTCACAGCGGTCGGCAAGGCTGTCACACGTTTTAAAGAAGGCGACCGTGTTGCCTATGGTCAAAGCCCGATTGGTGCCTACGCCCAAGCGCGTAACGTACCGGCTGCACAGGTCGTCAAGTTGCCAGACGGCATTAGCTTCGAAGAAGCCGCTGCCATGATGCTCAAGGGCTTGACTGTGCAATATTTGTTGCGCCAGACCTACCGCATCAAGGAAGGCGAGACTATTTTGTTCCATGCAGCAGCAGGTGGTGTGGGACTCATCGCATGCCAGTGGGCCAAGGCACTGGGCGTCAATGTCATTGGTACCGCTTCGAGCCCAGAAAAAGCAGCGCTAGCCAAGGCGCATGGTGCCTGGGAAGTGATTGATTATTCAAAGGAAAATGTTGCTGAGCGCGTGCTGGAACTGACGGGTGGCAAGAAAGTCCCCGTGGTGTATGACGGCGTGGGTAAGGACACATGGATGACTTCGCTGGACTGCTTGCAGCCACGCGGTTTGATGGTGAGTTACGGAAATGCTTCAGGTGCAGTTGAAGGTGTGGCTTTGGGGGTTTTGGCTGCTAAGGGATCTTTGTATGTCACGCGCCCTACCTTGGCTGTGCATGTCAATACGCCTGAAAAAATGCAGGCTGCTGCGGATGAACTGTTTGAAATGGTCCTTGCTAAGAAGATCAAAATCCGTATCGATCAACGCTACCCACTCGAGCAAGCTGGAGAAGCTCAAACAGCCTTGGCGGCACGCAAGACGACTGGCGCGACAATCTTCACCTTGGACTAACTATTTCTGATTCACGTTGAAATAAGTGGTGTGTGAATTAAAAATGCCTGCCGGATGAATATTCTGGCAGGCTTTTTATTGGCATGACACTCTTGATGAAACTACTTGTTGGCCTCATGGTGATAGCGGGTCACAAGCTCGACTTCATTTTTCGAGCCCAACACTACTCCTACACGTTGATGCAAGCTTGTAGGCTGAATATCAAGAATACGTTGATTTCCGTCTGTAGACGCGCCGCCAGCCTGTTCGACCAGCATGCTCATCGGGTTAGCTTCGTACATCAGACGCAGCTTGCCTGGTTTGCCGGGTTCACGTGCATCCCAGGGATACATAAAAATGCCACCACGAGTAATCAGTCTGTGAACATCGGCCACCATCGCGGCAATCCAACGCATGTTGAAATCCTTGCCGCGGACGCCAGTTTTTCCGGCTAGACATTCGTCGATATAGCGACGCACGGGTGGAGCCCAGTGACGCATATTAGACATGTTGATGGAAAACTCTTTTGTATCGGCTGGAATCGTCATGTTTTCATGGGTCAGAAGCCATGAGCCCATTTCACGATCAAGCGTAAAGCCGACAACGCCTTGCCCGATGGTCAGGACCAACATCGTCTGAGGGCCGTAAATCGCATAGCCCGCAACGACTTGGGTGCTGCCAGGCTGGAGGAAGTCTTCTTCGGTAATTTCGCGACCCGAGGCACTAGAAGGCGCGCGGAGGACAGAAAAAATAGTACCGATAGAGACGTTGACATCAATGTTGGAGGATCCATCCAGGGGATCGAATAGCAACAGAAATTCACCTTTGGGGTAGCGATTGGGAATGAGGTGAATAGTTTCCATCTCCTCTGAGGCCATTGCAGCCAAATGGCCGCCCCACTCATTGGCTTCTAGCAGTACTTCGTTGGAGATCACATCCAGTTTTTTCTGGACCTCGCCCTGGACGTTTTCACTTTCAAGGCTTCCTAAAACGCCGCCTAATGCACCTTTACTGACTGCATGGCTAATTGTTTTACAGGCTCTAGAGACGATTTCAATTAACAGGCGAACTTCTGATTCGAGCGCATGTGCCGAACGCTGTTGTTCAACGAGGTACTGAGTAAGTGTTTTACGTTTCATGTTGTGAGGCTGAAATGTTTAAATGTTGAAGTAAGAGTTTAGGCTAGGTTGATCAAGCTTACAGCGCCAGCGCCTTGGTGACAATTTCTAACGTATTGCGAGATAGGTTTGGATGGGAGGCCACGCGCTTAAGCTCGTGTTTCATTTGCTCTCGGACTGTCGGGATAAACCGAGCCCAGTGATCAAAGGCTCGGGCCAAGCGTGCGGCAATTTCTGGGTTAATCGAATCGAGTGTGAGGACTTGATCTGCCCAAAAACGGTAGCCGCTTCCATCCTCTGCATGAAGTCCCATAACATTTGCCACGCAGAATGGGAAAATTACCGATCGGGCACGATTTGGGTTTCGTAGCGTAAAGGCTGGATGGGACATCAGTCCGTGCATCCCCTCGGCAGTGGCCAGTGGCGAGGAGGCTTGGACGCTAAACCACTTATCGATGACAAGGGGATCATGCTGCCAGTTTTCATAAAACACCGTCAAGGCATCGCTAGTGCGAGTGTCCTGTGTCTCGTGAGTGAGCGCGCCAAATGCAGCCATACGATCTGTCATGTTAGCGGCGTGATTGAATTGTTGAAAAGCGAGGTCAATGGCTTCTGCGTGTTGGGCAGTGATTAAAAATGACATTGCAAGATTTTTGAGCGCTCGCTTTCCTACGGGGCCTGGGGTGGGAGAGTAGGTGCCTGGCGTTGTTTGTAGGTGGTAAGTGGATAGCAACTCAGTACTAAAGTGTTGGCCAAGTATTCGCTTGAGCGCAGCCCGGGCATGAGACACCGCAACGGGGTCCATCGCTTTCATTCGTTCAACAACGGTTTTTTCTAAAGGTAAACTCAACGCTCGCGCTTGATAGCCGGCATCGACTGACTCGTCTCGCAACATTGCGCCCCAAGCATCGAGCATCACTGAATCAGGTGCGCAGATCTGTCCCGTTTCTCTCCAGGTTGTGGCCATGTTGAGAATTTGTCTCGTTGCAAGCTCTTGTCCGGACTCCCATCGTGCAAATGCATTGCTGTCTTGCGCTGAGAGAAGAGCAAGCTCTTGATTGGTATAGGGATAAATTAGGTTGACGGGTGCTGAAAAATTGCGAAGCAGAGAGGGAGTCGGGCGGCGAGTAATGTGATCAAAGGTCCAGCTTTGTGTCTCTTGCGTGAGTTCGAGTAAGCATTCTGTAGGCGCATCATCTAGCTTGCCATTGAGCGAGAGGGGCAGGGCACGTCCATCCTCATCAAGCAACCCAACCGTGATCGGAATATGAAAAGGTAGTTTTTTTGTATGAGATTGTTTTTCTACGCCGACGGGCTCGCATTGCTGGGTGAGTGTGAGTGTGCAACGCTGGGACGCGGCGTCAAAGTTCATCGAGGCTGTCACGCGAGGCGTACCTGCTTGACTGTACCAACGTTTAAATTGGTCGAGATTTTTGTTTGGGTCGTACTCTTGCAAAGCAAAGTTCATCGCGTCCACAAAATCATCGCAAGTCACTGCTTGCCCATCATGGCGCTTAAAGTACTCGTCCATTCCTACACGAAATGTTTGTTCGCCCAGAAGGGTATGCATCATACGGATAACTTCTGCACCTTTTTCGTAGACAGTAGCTGTGTAAAAGTTCCCAATTTCTTGATAGCTTTCCGGACGAATGGGGTGAGCCATGGGACCGTTATCTTCGGGAAATTGAGCGGCACGCAAGGTCACGACATCATCGATGCGTTTAATGGCACGTGCACTTTCTGCCGCTGCGGCACTCAACCCCTGCGCCATCATATCTGCTGTAAATTCTTGGTCGCGAAAGACAGTGAGACCTTCTTTTAAACTGAGTTCAAACCAGTCGCGGCAGGTAACGCGGTTACCTGTCCAATTGTGAAAGTACTCGTGTCCGATTACAGCTTCGATTGCTTGGTAGTTGGAGTCCGTCGCGGTGTTGGGATCAGCGAGTACATAAGCTGCATTGAAAATATTAAGGCCTTTGTTCTCCATTGCGCCCATGTTGAAGTCTCGTGCAGCCACAATCATAAATCGATCTAAGTCAAGCTCAAGGCCAAAGCGCTGTTCGTCCCAGCGTATTGAGCGCTCGAGAGACTCCATTGCCCATTCAGTTTGATTTTCAGAGCCTGGATCGCTGTAAACCTGAAGTAAAACTTTTCGACCACTCACGGTCGTTGTCTGATGCTCCCTGCAAGCAAAGTCCCCTGCAACTAACGCAAACAAATAACTAGGTTTAGCAAAGGGGTCGTGCCATTGGACCTCGTGTCGGTGATCATCGAGGTCTTTTTTACTAATCAGATTACCGTTTGACAAGAGCAAAGGGTATGTGGCTCGATTTCCTCTTAGCGTGACGCGATATTCGGACATAACGTCCGGACGATCAGGAAACCAAGTGATTTTTCTAAAGCCTTGAGCTTCGCACTGCGTAAACAGGCTTTTCCCTGAAACGTAGAGCCCCGAAAGGCTAGAGTTTTTTGCAGGTTGGCAGGTGCTGACAATGATGACGTCTGCGAAGTCAGGAAAATCAAATAGCGTTAGCGATGATTCTGTTAGTTTGTATTGTCTGGGCTCGAGTAAATCACCATTTACGTGGATGGAAATTAAGGCAAGATCTTCGCCATCTAAAACCAACTCGCTTTCACGAGGGGTGCTTTTTTTGCGTTCGACCGTGAGTTGAGCGCGAACCAAAGTCAGTTCTGCCTCCAATTCAAACTCAAGTCTTACGTTTGGAATGTTAAAGCTAAAGGGGCGGTAGTCTTCGCGTCGAATGGTCGTTCCGGTCTCTGTGCGCATGCTGTCGTCCAATAAGAATCCTAATCATTGTATGGGGCTTGTGTCGAAAAACCTCTAAATCTCTTCTGTGAGGCCTTGGTTTTGTCCTATGATTGAGGTTCTTTTGTTTCGATTGACCTCAAAGCTATGAATGAAAAACTTGAAGTCCGGCCGCTTTCCGGCGCTGTGGGGGCTGAGATCCACGGTGTTGATCTGCAAGCGAAATTAAGCGATAGCCTCATTGCTCAGATTCGAGAGATTTGGCTGAAACATGGCGTTATTTTTTTTCGCGACCAACCTCTAGATTGTCAAACGTTTCAAGATTTTGCGATGCGTTTTGGCGAGGTAGTTGAATACCCCTTTGTAAAAGGCTTGCCGGATTTTCCTCTGATTATTTCGGTCTTGAAATTACCGCATGAAAAGCATAATTTTGGTGGTGTCTGGCATACGGATACGTCCTATCTCAAAGAGCCTCCGATGGCGACCATGCTGATTGCGCGAGAGATCCCGCCTTACGGGGGAGATACTTTATTTGCCAGCAACTATGCAGCATTTGAGTCTCTTTCTCCTGCATTACAAGAAACACTCACAGGGATGTATGCAGTTAGTTCCTCAGCCAAGGCTGCAGTCACTAAAACGCGCGAAGATCGTTTAGCAGACTCGGCGAAGGCCTCTGAGCGAGAGGATCTTAGTGCAGAGCATCCTGTCGTGCGTGTCCACCCTGAAACTGGACGTCGTGCACTTTATATCAACCCAGGCCACACGACGAGATTTGTGGGCTGGACGGAAGAAGAGAGCGAGCCCTTATTAAAGTATTTATTTGCGCATCAAGTTCGGCCTGAGTTTACTTGTCGCTTTGTATGGAAAGAAGGTTCTATTGCCTTATGGGATAACCGGTGTGTTTTACACAACCCTATCAATGATTATCACGGACACAAGCGTTTGCTGCACCGCATCACACTCAAGGGTGATCAGCCAAAATAACGTATTTTAAATATTACTTTGTTCGACATTAATTTTGTAAATAATAGTTTGTCTTTCAGGCAAACAAAAACTATATAAGAGAGTTATTGATGAAAATCCATTTACGTCACGTTTTAACTTCTGCGATCGGATCGCTCGCTGTCGCATTATCTTTTAGCGCCAGCGCACAAATTCCCTCGGAACTTGTGGGGAAGTCCATCAAGATTATTGTGCCTCAGGCTGCAGGCGGAGCATCTGATGCAATTTCCCGCATGATGGCTGCTGAGTTGAGCCAGCGTTGGAGTACGACGATCGTTGTGGAAAACCGTCCAGGCGCAGGTGGCAATATTGGTAGTGAAGCCGTAGCGAAGTCTCCAGGTGACGGCACCACATGGTTAATGAGTTATTCGGGCACTCACGCGATTAACCCATCCCTATACAAAAAAATGTCATTTGACATGGTCAAAGACTTAGCCCCGATTGGTTCCCTCGCAACATTGCCTTTTGTATTAGTTGTGAATCCAGCCTTACCTGTGAAAAATATCGCTGAATACGTTGCGTATGCCAAGGCTAATCCAGGGAAAATTAATATCGCCTCATCAGGTAATGGCTCTGTTAACCATTTGCTGAATGAAATGCTTGGTTTGGCTGCAGGGATTAAAACTACGCATGTGCCTTATAAAGGTGTCGCACCAGCCTTAACAGATGTGATGGGTGGTCAGGTGCAAGGTGTTTATGCCAGCGCGCCATCTGTAATGGGTCAGATTAAGAGCGGTGCTGTTCGTCCCTTAGCGGCTTCTGCAACGCGTCGCTCCGAAGCCCTGCCTGATGTACCGACATTCGGAGAAGCGGGTTATCCCGCTCTAGCATTGGACGCATGGTTCGCATTTTTTGTGAATAGTTCAACACCACTGGCGTTGCGCGAAAAAATCCATGCTGAAATCAATAAAGTGTTGGCTGACCCAAAGGTCGTCGAGCAGTTGCGTAAACGAGGTGCTGCCACATTAATCACCACGCTGCCACAATTTCAAAAAATCATTAATAATGATTTAGAGCAATGGGGCAAGGCGGTTCGTGCATCAGGCGCTAAGATTGATTAATTTTTGATTTATTTCTTTGCTTAAATTTGAATGAGTTGGCGGTTTCTAAGTAAAGTTGATTAATTGAATAATATTTTTCACAGTAATAAAAATGGCCGAGTGTTTCTCGGCCATTTTTATTAAAAAAGGTGAAAATTGTTAGATTAAAAACTGCTGACGTGATTGGCCATTTTTTTCCGCTTCAACGATCCAGAGCGGAGCCTTGCCACGACCTGTCCATGTTGCGGCAGTCGCTGGGTGACGATATTTCGGGGCCACAGGCTTTTTGGTGCCGGTCGCTTTGGTAGCTTTAGGGCTGCTTGTTTTTAGGGTTTTGGAACCTGGCTTACCGTAAGCAGTTGCGATTTCATCAGGTGTAATGCCGTATTCTTTCATTGAGCGCAGAATGCTAGAAATCACTGGTTTGCGCTGCTTGCTTTTCAAAAGTTCAGCCTGTTTGTTAAGACGGTCGATTTCTTTTTTGATTTTTGCTTGCTGAGTTGCGTAATTTTGTTGCGTCATGGACTGACCTTTGGATAGATTTGGGTATGTTGTTCACTAGTGTCCCAACGTTCGGAACAGATCTTGTTGAACAGGATAATCCGATAACTCGGTAGGTTCAACAGGCTTGCCGAGTAAAGCTTCGATGGGCTTCATTTCAAACATGTTTAAGTCCAATACTCTTAGGATTTCGTAAAGCGAATGTTTCAAATTCAATCGCTTCTTCATAATTGCAATCGAGACGTAGGTCGCAATCGCGATCCATATTTGCGTCTTCACGGCATTTTCCGTG
>CAWUWN010000038.1:0-20104 GCA_963926265.1 uncultured Burkholderiaceae bacterium | reverse complement strand
GGTTTAGGCGGCGGAAGATAGAGCGGCCCTTTAAAGCCACAGCCAGCCAGCCAAACTGACAGGGCGAGCATCGTTACAATGCCTGCAAAACGACTACGATGGATTTTGCGAATCACTGCACACTCCCTCAACTTTGAGGACCAAGGATTATGAACGATACTGAATTTTATGCACGAGCAACCGCCATTCTAGATGCAATAGAGGCCCAAGCGGATCATTGGTTTGAACAACTTGATCTGGATGTGGAAACGAATCGTAACGGCAACGTCTTGAATCTCATTTTTGAAAGTGGTCATCAGGTTGTGATTAACAGCCAAGCACCGCTGCACGAAATGTGGTTGGCGGCACGTTCAGGCGGTTTTCATTTCAAATTCGATGGTCAGCACTGGAAGGATACTCGCGGTGGCAACGACTTACATGACTTGCTTTCTCAGATCTGTTCTGATGAAACCGGGCAGAAGCTCACTGTCAAACTTTGACAAGTTTATCCTGCCGAGTGGGATTAGTTAGCGATAGGTTCTCGACGGTTCGTGCGTGTATTGTCATTACCGCTGTTTTCACTGCCGCCTAGGCTGTCGAGCAAGTCACCCAGTGAGTCCTGTTTTGGATCACCGAGACTCTTGACGGATTCTTTAGGTGGAAACTCCTTGAAATACATATTGCCGCCTTCGGCAATCAAGCCTTCTGGCAGAGGGCCGCGCTTTTGTTCAGGGAAGTCTTTGAGTGCGTTTTGCATGTAGCCAAGCCAAACTGGTAGGGAGGCCCCGCCGCCGGTTTCGCGGGAGCCGAGCGACTTGGGCTGATCGTAGCCTAGCCATGCGACGCCCACGAGCTGCGGTGTATAACCAGCAAACCAAGCATCGACTGAGTCATTAGTTGTGCCCGTTTTACCAGCAAGATCGCCGCGTTTGATGACTTGTTTGGCGCGTGCAGCTGTGCCGGAAGTTGCCACACCGCGCAACATGTCATCCATAACATAGGCGGTGCGAGCGTCGATGGCGCGTGCTGCAGAGTCGCCCGCCACAATGGGCTTAGCACGCATGAGAACTTGGCCATTTGCATCGGTGACGTGATCGATCAGATAGGGAGTGACGCGGAAACCACCATTAGCAAAAACGGAAAAGCCTGTTGCAAGTTGCATGGGTGTCACGGCACCTGAGCCGAGCGCCATCGGTAAGAATGCGGGATGTTTGGCCTTGTCAAAGCCAAAGCGCGTAATGAAGTCCTGAGCATATTGTGGACCAATGGCTTGCAAAATACGGATCGAAACCATATTTTTTGAGCGAGCAATGGCCTCTCGCATAGGCATCATTTCTCCGTATTCACCACCATAGTTTTTTGGTGTCCAAGCTTTACCTGAGCCAGTTTGTTCGGCACTCAGCTCAAAAGGCTGGTCGGAAATCATGGTGCCTGGCGTGAGGCCGCGCTCAAGGGATGCTGCATAAATGAAAGGTTTGAAAGCCGAACCGGGCTGACGCCAAGCTTGGGTGACGCGATTGAAATTGCCGTGAAAAAAATCAAAGCCACCTACCATTGCTCGTAATGAGCCATCCTGAGGAATCATGGCAACAAAGGCCGCCTGCACGGTTGGCAGATTGAGGATCTCCCAGTAAGTAGGTGTTTTGTATAAGTACACTACAGAGCCACGCTGCAGGCGCAGGGCTGCTGGCGCCTTAGGATTGAGTGCGCGCGCAACGATGCCAAGCGCCTTTTTGTCGTTGACGACGATGATATCGGTAGAGCTCCGGGCGACGCGGATTTCATTTGGCTTAACTGAGAGCACTACACCCGTCAGTAAGTCTGTACGGTCTGGGTGCTTTTCAAATACTTCATCTAAAAACTCATCGAGCTTGGCCGGACTATTTTCGAGACCTGCAGGAACGGTGAGCTGTGCTTCTGGGCCAGGATAGGCAGCGCGGCGGGTATAGTCGAGCACACCTTCTCGCAGCGAGTCGTATGCCCACTTTTGATCCTTGGAGTGAATGGTGGTGTATACATTCAACCCACGCGTATAAACGTTGTCGGGGTATATGCTGATCATCAGTTGGCGGGCTAATTCAGCGGCATATTCGCCGTGCACGGCATAACCGCCCGCGGGAGTGCCCTTAGAGGGTTTGATGACAACAGGTTGAGCGAGCGCTGTTTTGTACTCGGCATCGGTCAGGTAGCCCAAAGAGTTCATCCGCCCCAGCACATAGCGTTGGCGCAATACAGCACGGGGTTTGTTGGCGATTGGGTTAAAGCGTGAAGGTGCTTTTGGGATGCCGGCCAGGAGAGCGGCGTCGGATGGGGTGATTTCCGAAAGCTCCTTGCCCAAATACGCACGCGAGGCGGCAGCAAAGCCGTAGGCTCTGTGCCCTAGATAAATCTGGTTGAGGTAGAGCTCGAGGATTTGGTCTTTGGAGAGACTGGCTTCGATTTTGAAGGTCAGCAATAACTCATAGAACTTGCGTGACCAGCTTTTTTCAGAAGACAAATAAAAATTGCGTGCAACCTGCATGGTGATGGTGCTAGCACCTTGACTCTTTTGCATTGCAATCAGGTTGGTTAATCCCGCGCGGACCACGCCGATCCAGTCAATTCCGCCGTGCTGATAAAAACGATCGTCTTCAGCCGAGAGCACGGCTGATTTCATGACATCCGGAATTTCGTCAAATCGGAGGACATTGCGACGCTCTTCGCCAAACTCACCAATCAGCACTTTGTCAGCGGTAAACACCCGCAGGGGGACGCGAGGCCGATAGTCTGTCATCGCGTTGAGGTCCGGCAGATTGGGCCAGGCCAATGCAAGTGCCATCCCAAGCAGCAAGGCGCCGCACAAGGCTAATCCCATGGAAAGGATCGTGAGTTTTAGAAAAAACCGGATAAGAAACGAGCCTTTCGGCTTGTCTGTGGCCTGGTCTTCATCGTCGTGGGGGGGGTTATATTTGCTCATTAACGATCATTTTAAAGGTTTTATGAGGGTTTGCCCCGCTGAGTTTGGGACTCAGCGCAGTCAATGGGATAATGGAGGGATGAATACTGAAGCGCTTGCGCCTGAGCCGAACCCCTCTGGAGACCCGAACTCCGCCCTCGACCCGCAGGGTCTGCAACATTTTGCAGATCCGCTGGGGCATGACAGCCCGATTTTTTTGGTCGGGATGATGGGCGCCGGCAAGACGACTATTGGAAAGGCCCTTGCCAGAGTGTTGCATAGAGAGTTTATCGATCTTGATCATGAGCTTGAAGCGCGCTGCGGTGTTAGGATCCCTGTGATCTTTGAGATCGAAGGTGAGCAAGGGTTCCGTAAACGTGAGTGCCAAGTGCTAGATGACTGTACCGTTCGCCCTAATTTAGTGATGGCAACAGGCGGTGGTGCCGTATTGGCCGAGGAAAATCGTCTAGCGTTACAGAGCCGAGGCATTGTGATTTATTTGCGTGCGAGCGTCGAAGAGCTTTATCGCCGGACCAGCAGGGACCGTAACCGACCGCTTCTCGCCACGCCAGACCCCAAAGCCACCCTGCGTGGTTTGCTCGAGATGCGAGAGCCGCTGTACGACGCCGTAGCGGATATTGTGGTTGAGACCGGCACGACAGCCGTTCACCAACTCGTTGCACATATTGTTGAGCGGCTCAGGCAAGTCGACAAAGCCATCGATCAGAGTGCCAAGAGTCGACCGGGTAACTCCTCAGCGAGCATGCGCGCCGATTTTGCGACAAGTCATACAGAAGAGAACAAACCATGCACACCATAGAGACTGTTGAGGTTGCGACACCGGGTGGTCATTACCCGATCAATATTGCCCCCGGTCGCTTAGTGACCTTGGCGGCGTCGATTCCAGCCGATGCAACGTCGATCGCTCTTGTGACTAACCCCGTCATCTACGCCTTATTAGGTGAGGAGGTGATGCAGGTGCTGGCGCAAACAGGCAAGCGGATTGTGCCAGTGATTTTGCCAGATGGTGAAGCGCACAAAACTTGGGAAACACTCAATTTGATTTTTGATGCCATGCTGGGTGCTCAGCTTGATCGGCGCACCGTGATTGTGGCGTTGGGTGGGGGCGTGATTGGTGACATGGCAGGTTTTGCTGCAGCCGTTTACATGCGTGGTGTGCGCTTTATCCAAGTCCCAACGACCCTATTGTCCCAAGTAGACTCTTCAGTCGGAGGAAAGACGGCAGTCAATCATCCGCTTGGAAAAAATATGATCGGTGCGTTTTATCAGCCCATCGCGGTTGAGATTGACACCGATGTGTTGAAAACACTTCCCGACCGCGAAATGTCTGCGGGCTTGGCAGAGGTGATTAAGTACGGATTGATTTTGGATGTGCCTTTTTTTGAGTGGTGCGAGAAAAATGTCACGGGCTTACGCGCGCGCGATCCCGAGCTGTTGGCAATCGCCATCCGACGTTCATGTGAGTTCAAAGCTTGGGTGGTCTCGCAGGATGAGCGTGAAAGTGGTTTGCGCGAGATTTTGAATCTCGGCCATACCTTTGGGCATGCGATTGAGGCGGGCTCTGGCTATGGCGTATTGCTTCATGGTGAAGCTGTCGGGACGGGCATGATCATGGCAGCGGATTTGTCCGCGGAGCTGTTGGGATTTCCTGTCGCGGATGTTGAGCGTGTGCGCAGGTTAGTCGAGGCGATTGGCTGCCCAACTGTGGGCCCCCGTCTCGGTGGTGTGGAGCAGTGGCTGTCGCTAATGCGTGGTGATAAAAAAACCCGCGCAGGGGAAATCACGTTTGTGCTGATGCCCAAAATTGGTGAGGCAGTCCGTCGAGGCGCACCGGCCGAATTGGTCGAGCGTGTGATTTTGCGCAATACAATTTGAACGGGAGGCGAGATGACTGAACTCGCTGCCTATGCTTCGCGTTCTGAGCAAAGTCGTGGCCGTCGGCATGAGGAGCCCGCTCCAACCAATCGCAGTGAGTTTCAACGCGACCGTGATCGTATTGTCCATGCCGGCGCTTTCAGACGGCTTGAGTACAAAACACAGGTCTTTATTAATCATGAGGGTGATTTATTTCGCACACGGCTGACTCACTCTTTAGAAGTTGCACAAATTGCCCGTGTCCTTGCACGCAGTTTGCATATAAACGAAGACCTCACCGAAGCGATTGCGCTTGCACATGATCTTGGTCACACGCCTTTCGGTCATGCGGGACAAGATGAACTCAATGCATGTATGCGAGAATTTGCCCCAGATGCGGGCGGTTTCGAGCACAATCTGCAAAGCTTACGTGTGATTGATGAGCTCGAAGAACGCTATGCTGCATTCAACGGTTTAAACCTGTGCTTTGAAACACGCGAAGGTGTCCTCAAGCATTGTTCACTGTCGCATGCCAGGTTATTGGGTGATGTGGGTCAACGCTTTATTGATCGGACACAACCTTCGCTCGAAGCGCAGCTCGCGAATTTGGCCGATGAAATTGCCTACAATAATCACGATATTGATGATGGCTTGCGGTCTGGTTTGCTCACGATCGAGCAATTACAGTCGGTACCTATTTTTGCGCGACACTATGCTGCGATGGTTCAGCAGTGGCCCGCACTCAACGAGCGTCGTGTCGTGGCGGAAACTATTCGGAGCATGATCAATACATTGATTACCGATGTCACACAGACGACTCAAACAAACCTTCTTGCAGCCGCTCCGATGGATGCGGACGCAGCGCGGCGTTGTGGTCCATTAGTTGCGTTTTCGCAAACCTTGCGCACTGAGGCCGATACGTTAAAAAAGTTTTTATTTGAAAATTTGTACCGTCACTTCAAGGTGATGAGAATGACCAATAAGGCGCGGCGCATTGTGAGAGAGTTGTTTGATGCTTTCGTGCATGAGCCACGTTTGTTGCCGCCTGATTATCGTCATGAAAGTGCCGTTGCGCAGGCGCGTGCGATTGCAGATTACATCGCAGGGATGACAGATCGTTACGCGATCCGCGAGCACCACCGTTTATTTCGGATGGGCAATCAGTTTGATTAGTATCAGGGAGAACACCATGACATCCACCCGCAAGTTTTTTTTGGCGATAAGTGTTGCGAGCATTGGTTTGTTGTCTGCATGCGCACAGCAGGCTGCAGCACCCATTCGAACAGTTGATCGCGCAGGTGCACCCGTGACGCCTGTTGCGATTCCGGTTGCTCCTCCAACGACCAATTTTGATGCCAATGCGGCGTATTCCCCATCTTCTACAGTGCAGGCAGCCACGCCTTCCGCACCCCCCTCTTGGACTACGTCACAATCACCAGCGCCCACTGCGGCCAGCGCAGTGAGTGTCGGTGGTCAGGCACAAGAGGGTGAGCAACGTCTGGCACTTGTCCAAGTGTGCCAAGCTAATGCGATGGGCGTGCGAGATCAATGCTCGATGGGCTTTGCAGATACGCGCGCGGGTCGTGAGGTGACGAGTCAGGTTCAGTCATATTATTTATCCACCAGTGCAAGCCTTGCACCCAAGGTGTCTTTTGACAATTACTGTGCTTCCGGCTGGCTCGCAACGGTAGTCTCGTCGCAAGGCACGATCCAAGGGGGCGGTGTGTTGCAAACACAAGCGGCTGTGTGTGGACATCCTTCTGCTGGCCAAGCGCTGACCGCCTTATTTAATGTGTGCGATTCGCAGTCACAAGGCGCTTGTCGGCAGTCAACCTCAGTGAAGGTGGCTTGGGGCTATTGGGATGGTAAGCAAATGCCTGGGACCAAGGCCGATATTGGACGACCCTATTCAGCGGATCGCTTTGCCGATGCACATATGTGTGCATCGGACTTGCCATTAATCGAGTCAGGCCTATGTCCTTCTAGCTCCGCTGTGCCACTGCGTTTGCTAGGGTTGCCTTAGGCGCCTGCCCGAGCCTTTCCTTTGTGCGAGAGTACTTTTCCGAGGTAATGCCCGGTGTGACTTGCGGCAGTTGCTGCGATTACTTCGGGCGTTCCTTGCGTCACAATTTCCCCTCCGCCATTCCCACCCTCGGGTCCCATATCGATCACCCAGTCAGCGGTTTTAATAACATCGAGATTGTGCTCAATCACCACAACCGTATTACCTGCTTCAACGAGTTGATTCAGTACACGCAGCAGCAAAGCGATATCTTGAAAATGCAGTCCAGTGGTGGGTTCGTCCAAGATATAAAGGGTTTGACCTGTACTGCGTTTGGATAGCTCCAAAGAAAGCTTAACGCGTTGCGCTTCACCGCCCGAGAGTGTGGTGGCGCTCTGTCCGAGACGCAGATAGGACAAGCCGACATCTATCAGCGTTTGTAACTTGCGTGCCACGGCAGGGACTGCTTCGAAATATGTAAACGCTTGTTCAACGGTGAGGTCGAGTACCTCGTGGATGTTACGACCACGATAGCGGATTTCGAGTGTTTCACGGTTGTAGCGTTTGCCCGTGCACACGTCACAGGGCACGTACATATCCGGCAAGAAATGCATCTCGACCTTGACCACGCCATCGCCCTGACAGGCTTCACAACGACCACCCTTGACGTTAAAACTAAAGCGTCCAGGATCGTAGCCGCGCGTACGCGATTCAGGCACACCTGCAAACAACTCACGAATTGGTGTGAACATACCTGTGTAAGTTGCGGGATTGCTGCGAGGTGTGCGACCGATTGGACTTTGGTCGACACTGATGATTTTGTCGAAATGCTCTAAACCTTTTAAGTCGGTATAAGGCGCAGGTTCGGCTTGGGCATGGTGCAGTGCTCGCGACATCACAATGGCGAGTGTGTCGTTAATCAGTGTGGATTTGCCGGAGCCTGAAACGCCTGAGATACAGACAAACTTTCCAGCTGGGATGCGCAGGTCGACCGACTTGAGGTTATTGCCTGAACAGCCTGTCAGTTCGAGCCATTTTTGTTCTGCATCAAGCGCGCGGCGTTTGGGCACCGCAATAGACTGGGCGCCGCTCATATATTGACCAGTGAGCGAATTGGGATTGTGTTCGATCTGTGTAGGTGTGCCTTGCGCGACGATTTGACCGCCATGCTCTCCTGCACCCGGACCCATGTCAACGACCCAGTCCGCTTGTCGAATCATGTCCTCGTCATGCTCGACGACGATGACACTATTGCCCAGGTCGCGCAGATGGTGCAGCGTGGCAATCAGGCGATCGTTGTCACGCTGATGCAGACCAATCGATGGTTCGTCTAGGACGTACATCACGCCCGTCAAGCCAGAGCCGATCTGGCTGGCCAGACGAATACGCTGTGCTTCGCCACCGGAGATTGTGTCGGCACTCCGGTCAAGGGACAGGTAATTGAGACCGACGTTGTTAAGAAAACTCAGCCGCGCCTCGATCTCTCGGACAATACGCTGTGCGATTTCTGCGCGCGCGCCGGTCAGCTTGAGGTCTTGAAACCATTTCAGACAGGTTGAGAGCGGCTGTGCTTCGACTTCGTAAATCGCGAGCCCCTGCTCTTGCCAGTTGCGTCCTTCGGGTGTGTCGAGCAATTGCTTGGGCGGTGCGATACGTTCATTACCGATGCGCACATGTCGCGCTTCGGCGCGGAGACGCGAGCCGTGACAGACCGGACAGACTTGGACGGCACGATATTTACCGAGCTCTTCGCGTACAGCTGAGGAGTCTGTTTCTTTCCAGCGGCGTTCGAGGTTGGGGATTACGCCCTCGAACGGATGGCGCTTGACGGTGCTGCGACCGCTTTCATTCAAATAGAAAAAAGGAATCTCGACATCACTTGACCCATGCAGCACGATCTGTCGAATATCTTCGGGTAGGCTCTCCCAGCTCGCCTCAATATCAAACTCGTAGTGCGTCGAGAGACTCGATAGCATTGAAAACGTAAAGGCGTTGCGCTTGTCCCACCCGCGGATGGCACCCGAACCAAGACTGAGCTCGGGAAAGGCCACTACACGTTTAGGATCAAAAAATCCCATGTGTCCCAAACCATCACAGCTAGAGCAGGCGCCAACTGGATTGTTAAAACTAAACAGCCTTGGCTCAAGCTCGGGCAGACTATGGCTGCACACCGGACAGGCATAGCGACTGGAGAACAGGTGCTCTTCGTTTGTGTCCATGTCGAGTGCGACGACGCGACCCTGAGCCAAGGTCAGCGCAGTCTCAAAACTTTCGGCCAAACGTTGCTTGCTCTCTGGTTTGATGCGGAGACGATCAATCACGACATCGATATCGTGTTTTTCGTTTTTGTTGAGCTCAGGCATGCTGTCGAGGTCAACCATTTCTCCATCTACACGCACGCGGACAAAACCCTGCGCCTGCAAACTTGCGCACTCGTCTTCAAAACTGCCTTTGCGGGTACGCGCGATCGGTGCGAGTATCGCCAGTCTGCGTTCGGCGGGCCAGGTCAGCACGCTATCGACCATTTGACTCACGCTTTGTGCAGCGAGCGGTAGACCATGCGAAGGACAATACGGTGTGCCGACACGTGCGTATAGCAGGCGCAGATAGTCGTGAATTTCGGTAATCGTGCCGACTGTTGAACGCGGATTATGGCCTGCGGCCTTTTGTTCGATTGAAATTGCAGGCGATAAGCCCTCAATAAGATCTACATCCGGTTTATCCATCAATTGCAAAAACTGTCTGGCATACGCCGAGAGACTTTCGACATAGCGGCGCTGCCCTTCGGCGTACAAGGTATCGAAGGCGAGCGAAGACTTGCCCGAGCCGGAGAGTCCCGTGACGACCACGAGCTTGTGTCTGGGAAGGTCCAGAGACACGTTTTTGAGATTGTGGGTGCGGGCACCCCGGATTCGGATTTCGTCCATGACACGTATTTGAAAGCCAACTTGGTACTATACCGTGCTGATGCGACAATCGTCTGATAGCCCTTTTCTCTGACCCAAGCCTTTGATGTCCGAACATACGCCTTTATCTCTCACCCCGACGGAACGCCGAGCGAGCGTCGCCCTGGCCAGCTTATTTGCGGCCCGCATGCTTGGTTTATTTCTCTTGTTACCGGTATTTGCTGTGGCAGCCCAAGGGCTCAAAGGCGGACACGACCCCCTTTGGGTAGGCCTGGCACTCGGGATGTATGGGCTCACCCAAGCGTTTATGCAGATCCCGTTCGGCCTGGCTTCAGACCGTTGGGGGCGCCGTCCTATCGTACTGGCCGGTCTATGTTTGTTTGTGGCGGGTAGCGTGGTCTGTGCCTTGTCGGACGATATTTTCTGGGTCACGATTGGTCGAGCGATTCAGGGTTCCGGGGCGATTTCTGCGGCTGTTACGGCCTGGTTAGCGGATTCAACGCGGCCTGAGGTCCGGACTCGGGCGATGGCGATGGTCGGTGGGTCGATTGGTCTGTCGTTCGCCTTATCCTTGGTCATCGCACCTTTGATTGTGGGCTCGACTGGACTGGCAGGCCTGTTTTGGACGATAGCGCTGCTGGGTGTGGTGTGTTTGGCCATCGCACGGTTTGTCGTGCCGGTCGTGCCACCTGTTCCCAAGCCACTGCAACCTGCGCGGCCGATGCAAGTGCTGATGCATACAGATTTATTGAGACTCAATTTTGGTGTGTTTTGCCTACACTTCATCCAGATCGCGATGTTTGTGGTGATTCCCCCTCTCCTGCTCAGGCTCGGTGGCCTAGATGCGGCTGAGCTCTGGAAGGTTTATTTACCCGTTATTTTTGGTTCTTTTGTTTTCATGGTGCCCGCTATTTTTGTTGCAGAAAAGCGTCGAGCCCATCGGGCAATGTTGCGCATGGCTGTCGCGGGACTGGTTTTGGTCTGTGCCTTTTTGCCTTGGGCGAGTCACAACTTTTACCTTTTAGCTTGTGGGCTGACTGGATTTTTTGTCATGTTTAACGTGCTTGAGGCGTTGCAACCCTCGCTGGTTTCGCGCGTCGCACCACCTGAGCTCAAGGGCCTCGCTCTTGGCCTCTACAGCACCTCGCAGGCCGCAGGGTTGTTTATGGGCGGCATGCTAGGCGGCACGCTTGCGGTCCTAGGGGGCGCGAGTACGGTATTTTGGGCCGCTTGCGGACTCGCCGCGCTATGGTTGGTGGTGACCTGGGGTTTAAAGCCGCTGGGATCCAAGCACTGAAAAAATCAAGTCTTGATTGATTTCTGCGACTTTGCTCACGCCACTGAGTTGCATCGACCGGACAAACTCATCCTTTAAAATATCCAGCGCTCTCGCGGCCCCCGGCTGGCCCGCAGCTGCCGCACCGAAAAGAGTCGCACGACCTGTCAGCACGCCTTGAGCACCGAGCGCGCGCGCCTTCAAAATATCTACCCCACGCCTGATGCCGCCGTCCACTAACACCGGCACACGACCCGCAACAGCGGCAACCACGGCAGGTAAGGCCTCGGCAGTTGCGGGCGCACTGTCGAGCTGACGACCGCCATGGTTGGAAACCACGATCGCATCCACACCCATGTTGACCAAACGCTCAGCATCGCTTGGACGCAAGATGCCTTTGACGATTAACTTGCGTGGCCAGTTGTCACGCATGATTTGCAACTGCTGCCAGTCAAAGGCAGGGTCATAATTTTTTCCTACAGACGAGGCGAGCTTTTTACCGCCTTGATTGTCGCGCTTGAGCTCTTTGATGTTTTCCATTTTTGGCGCACCTTTAAAGAGCATTGGCAGCGACCAGCCTGGATGCAGCGCAAAGTCGAGCACATTACGTGGCGTGTACTTAAAGGGAAACACCAAGTGATTCCGGAAATCACGCTCTCTCTTGCCGCCGACGGGTAAGTCAACAGTGATCATTAGGGCTTCATAATCCGCCGCATGCGCCCGATGAATTAAGGAAGCTAGTTTTTCTTTATTGGCCAAAATGTAGGCCTGAAACCATAGGCGACCTGGCGCGGCATCGGCAATCTGTTCAATCGAAGCCGTGGCCGAGGTGGAAAGAGAATAGGGGATGCCCATGGCGGCAGCGGCTCGCGCGATCGCGATATCCGCACCATGACGACCAAAGGCTGCCGCACCCGTTGGCGCAATGGCGAGCGGCATGGCGGAAGGCCCGCCGACGAGTTCGGTAGTGGTGTCGACCTTGGAGACATCGTTTAGTGCTTTGGGGACGATACGAATGCGACGAAAGGCGGCGATGTTGTCGCGTAGCGTGACTTCTTCTTCGGCACCGCCGTCAAAAAACTCAAAGATCGCGCGCGGTAAACGGCGTTTCGCCACCGCGCGCAGATCTTCCACACTAAACGCACTTGCTGCTGTGCGATTGAGGCTCACAATTTATTTCGCAGTAATACCTGAAGCTTTGATCACACGATCCCAACGCTCGGCGTCTTTAACCAAGAATTGACGAAACTCGGCCGGTGTATCGCCGATAGGCTGAGCACCGAGCTCTTTCATGCGCTTAGTAATTTCTGGTTTAGCCAAAGCTTTTTTAATTGATGCATTGAGTTTATCGACGACAGGTTGTGGTGTGCCTGCAGGTGCAAACATACCAATCCACGGTGCGGTTTGTTCAAAGCCGGGAAAGCCGGAGGCGTCCATTGTGGGCACACCTGGAAATTCGGGCATCGGTTTGGAAGAGCCGACTGCCAGCACGCGCAAACGCTTATTCTCAACGTGTCCCGCAATACCTACCATTGGGTAGAACATAAATGCGACGCGACCTGCCATGACTTCAGTCAAGGCAGGCGCATTGCCTCGAAAGGGCACATGGACCATTTTGGCATTAGCCATTGTGCCCATCATCGCTGCAGCCAAGTGCGCTGAGCCACCATTGCCGGCGGAGCCATAACTGATGGCCTCAGGTGCGCTCTTGGCCTTGTCTAGCAGGTCTTTGAGCGATTTGTAGGGCGAGTCATAGGCGGTCACAATGACCAAGGGGAGATTTGCGACAAGTGATATGGGAGCAAAGCTGCCGAGCGGATCATATTCGGCCTTATCTTTAAGCAAAATTTTGTTGACGTTGTGTGACAACGATGCGAATAGCAGCGTGTAACCATCGGGTTTCGCCTTGGCAACCTCGCGGGTAGCAATTAATGAGTTGGCGCCTGTACGATTTTCAACGACAACAGACTGACCGAGATCCAAAGTCATTTGTTGAGCGAGAATGCGCCCGATTACATCGGTTGGACCGCCGGCAGAAAAGCCAATCAACATTTTGACTGTCTGAGTTGGAAAGGCTGAAGTTTGTGCCAAGCTTGTCAGAGGCAA
This sequence comes from uncultured Burkholderiaceae bacterium, assembly GCA_963926265.1. Taxonomy (GTDB): domain Bacteria; phylum Pseudomonadota; class Gammaproteobacteria; order Burkholderiales; family Burkholderiaceae_B; genus Zwartia. The sequence continues at coordinate 7,025 of CAWUWN010000038.1, read as the reverse complement.
TGCTGTGGAGAGCGCCAGGCAGGCACCAAAAATTAATTTTTTCATTTGTCTTCCATTTGTATAAATATAGTGAAGTGAGCTTAACAGCCAGCTCACCAGTCTAGCTACGCAGCCAAGGGAAAATACCGATCCGCCATGACTTGGCAACGCTTGATAAAGCGGTGCTCATCAGGACCGTAATCGGCGACAGCATTGTGGATCGTGCCCATGTTGTCCCACATCAGCACGTCCCCCGCCGTCCAGCGGTGCTGATAGCGAAACTGAGGTTGCAACTGGTGTGCGAATAAAAAGTTCAGAATCTCGTCGCTTTCTTGTTGAGGCAACTCATTAATCTGAATCGAATAACCGGGATTGGCATACAAAATCTTGTCGCCCGTGATGGGATGCGTCAAAAAGATGGGGTGCGACACAGGTGGTTTGGCTTTGAGTTGCGCCTCAGTCAACGGTGGTCGCGTGCAACCTGGCTGCTTGCGCATGTTTTCCCAAAACTTGTTGAAGTCATGGAGGACTGTCATGCCATCGAGTTTGTTTTTGAGGTCTTCTGGCAGGGCAAGATAAGCCGCGCGCATATTTGAAAACTCTGTGCTGCCCAAGGGCACGCCATCGCGGTGCGGAATTTCAACGCCATACAACACGTTGGTAAAGGCGATCATCTTGCTATAGGACATGTCTGTGTGCCAGTCTTGTCCCGCGTCACCCAGCCCGAGTGGTTTACCGTCCACTTTTTTGTTGGACAGGATCATCACCTCGGGATGGCCGGGTTCTTGGTACATATTGGCCACATTGACCTCGAGGGTGCCAAATTTGCTGCTGAAATCTTTGAGCTGCTGGCCTGTGAGGTTCTGCTTTTTGAAACACAAAACACCATATTGACCCAAAAGACCTTCGATTTTTTTATAATCCTCGTGGGCAAGGGGGGTTGAGATGTCAAACCCCTCAACGCTTGCGCCGAGACCTTGTCCGCTAGCTGTCACTTGCATGATGGCTCCCCATTTTTATGTCATTAAGATGCGTCAGTCTAGCGGTTTAGTGACGTCCAGAATAGCGTTGAATTGTGAAATTAGTGTTCTCGAAATGGAAACAATAATCGTACAATCTTTGTGATTATGGATAAACTTAAAGCGATCGAGGTTTTTATTGAGGTTGCACAGGGCCTAAGCTTTTCAGGAGCGGCTCAGCGTCTTGGTATGGCCAAAGGCAATGTGACTAAGCATGTCGCTTGGCTTGAAAAGACCTTGGGTGCCCAACTCCTGACGCGCACAACTAAAAGCGTGAGCCTGACTGAGTCCGGACTGGCTTTGCTTGAAAATGGACGGGAATTGCTCGATCGGGTTGAGAGCATCGATACGGCTGTGCGGCAGTCTGTCAAAGAGCCCAAGGGCATGCTTAGACTGGGGGCTCCACCTTCGTTTGGTGCATTTCATCTTGTGCCAATCATCACCGCCTTTTCCTCGGCACATCCCGATATTCAGGTCGTGCTGTACCTGGACGACGGACGGACCGATCTTGTGGCGGAGGGACTAGATATGTCGGTGCGAATCGCCACCTCGCTCAAGGACACTTCGCAGGTTGCACAGCGTCTCGCGGTCGTGCCACAGTTGCTGGTTGCCTCGCCTGATTACCTGAGGCGACGTGGAACGCCGCAGACCATTGCTGACCTTGCAGATCATGAGTGCATGGTGCATGCGCTTAAATCACCGACCAACATCTGGACCTTTATGGGCGATGATCAGACAGAGGGCGCAGCGACCAGCAGCAAAACTACAGTGCGCGTACACGGTACGATCCGCGCGAATTATGGTGAGCCGTTGCGCCATGCCGCGCTGTTGGGGCACGGGATTTCGATGCATCCTACCTATATGGTGATGCAGGATATTCATGAGGGCCGTCTAGTCAGTGTTTTGCCGCAGTATCGGCCTGTAGGCGTTGATATTTATGCGGTTTTTCCCAGTCGAAAAAATCTGCCCCTCCGTGTGCGGACATTTTTAGACTTTTTACGTCAATGGTTTGCTGCCGCAGACTGGCACGCCTACCAAAACGTGCCGTAAACTGTCTGCAATGCGTAGTTTTACGTCTGGCAATGAAATGCTATTTAGACAATGATGGCGCTTGGTACGAGCCCCGTAGGGTATTGATGAATCGTTTAATTTTTTAAAACGGAGATCGGCATGGCATCGGTCAATAAAGTAATACTGGTTGGCAATCTTGGGCGTGACCCCGAAGTCCGCTATGGCCCAGATGGCAGTGGCGCCATTTGTAACGTGTCGATCGCGACCACCAGCAGTTGGAAAGATAAAACAACTGGCGAGCGTCGCGAAGAAACCGAATGGCATCGCGTGGTGTTTTACAACCGCTTAGCAGAAGTGGTCGGCGAGTACATGAAAAAAGGTCGCCCCATGTACATCGAAGGTCGTTTAAAAACACGCAAGTGGCAAAACAAAGAAGGTGTCGATCAGTACACCACTGAAGTCGTAGCGGACCAGATGCAAATGCTTGGCGGTCGCGATGCTGGTGATGGCGGCTCAATGGGAGGCGGTGGAGGTGACGAAAGAGAAAGCGCACCACGCCAAGCGCGTGCTCCCCAGGCGCAGCGACCAGCGGCTCCTGCAGCCAGCGGTGCCAATCTAACCGATATGGATGATGACATTCCTTTCTAAAAGGCTTGTCAGTATATGTTCTAAAGTGATAAATAACGTGGACGCGGCGGTGCTACCTCAGGGTTGCACCGCCGTTTTTACGAAAAGGTATTGTTGCTCCCGTCATAGAAATAATTACTTACAAAAAAGGGAGTCAAGCATCGTTCAAATACGGAGTTTTACGATTGAATGTGTGGAGCGACTCCATTACCATCGCAATATGGAAAAACGAGTCACCACATTAGAAGTCACCGCCAACCAGACGTGTAAGTCAATGGATCATCTTGAAAGGTCTGTTGCTGATTTGCGCTCTGAAATGCATCGCTCAGTTTCCGACTTGCGTAATGAGGTTAATAGCTCAATTAGCGGACTTCGCACCGAGATGCACAGCGCAATGTCATTGATACACCGCGACCTCAGCTCCTTGCGCCGTGATGTAGACAGAAAGTTTATCTGGATGATGGGCACACAAATTGCCGCACTAATTGCAATCATGAGTGCGATGGCCAAACTCGCACACCTCTTTTGAATTAAGCTGCTACTACACTCAAATAAAATAAAAATCTGGGAGATAAAGCATGGACTTAGGCATTCGTGGTCGCCGCGCAATCGTATGCGCATCTAGCAAGGGCTTGGGTTTGGGCTGTGCACAACAACTCGCGCGCGAGGGTGTTGAGCTCGTCATGCTCGCGCGCGGTCAAGAAGCGCTGGAGGCCGCTGCTGAGGCTATTCGTTCGGAGACGGGCGTCAAGGTGACGACCGTTGCCACAGACATCACGACGCCCGAAGGTCGCGCCAAGGTTTTGGCAATCTGTCCAGACCCGGACATTCTAGTGACCAATGCCGGTGGACCCAAGCCAGGCGATTTTCGCGACTGGAGCCGTGAGGATTGGATCGCTGCGGTGGATGCCAATATGTTGACCCCCATTGAGCTCATTCGTGCGACGGTCGACCAGATGATCGCGCGCAAGTTTGGTCGTATCGTCAATATTACCTCTGCCTCGGTGAAACACCCGATCGAAAGCCTTGGCATGTCCAATGGTGCACGTGCCGGTTTGACAGGTTTTGTCGCGGGCTTGGCGCGGCAAATTATTTCGCATAATGTCACGATTAATAATCTATTGCCAGGTCCATTTGCAACAGATCGTATTTTGCAAAACGCTGAAGTGCGTTCGCGTGAAACAGGTCAGTCTATCGATGATATTTTAAAAGCGCGCATGGCAGCTGTTCCAGCCAAGCGCTTTGGCACACCTGCTGAGTTTGGACAAGCATGCGCATTTTTGTGTAGCGCTAGCGCTGGTTTCATGACAGGTCAAAACCTTGTGATGGATGGTGGTATTTATCCCGGTACACTTTGATTCAATTCATTCGCTACAGTCGATTCAATACAGTCAATTTGATTCAGTCATTTCATTCATTTCATTTCAGGTGTGATCCATGTCAGACGATAAGAACAAAGAAAACAAAGGCCACTCGCTCAATCCCGCTGCCAGCAGCGAAGGGATGTCCAAGGGCTTGGCCAATTATGGCGACCGTGGTTTTTCCTTGTTCTTGCGCAAGGCGTTTATTAAAGGCGCAGGCTTCACCGATTCCGCGCTTGAGCGCCCCGTCATCGGCATCACCAATACCGGTAGCGCGTACAACCCCTGTCATGGCAACGCACCGCAACTGATTGAGGCCGTCAAGCGCGGTGTGATGCTAGCCGGCGGTTTGCCGATGGATTTTCCAACGATCTCGATCCACGAGAGTTTTTCCAATCCGACCAGTATGTACTTGCGCAATCTGATGTCGATGGACACCGAAGAGTTGTTGCGTGCTCAGCCGATGGATGCGGTGGTATTGATCGGTGGCTGTGACAAAACAGTCCCTGCTCAATTGATGGGAGCCGCCTCTGCAGGCTTGCCTGCGGTGCAGTTGATCACGGGTTCGATGTTGACCGGATCTCATCGCGGTGAGCGCGTCGGTGCCTGTACAGATTGCCGTCGCTATTGGGGTAAGTTCCGCGCTGAAGAAATTGATGCCGAAGAAATTGCGGACGTAAATAGCCAGCTTGTGGCGAGCGTGGGAACGTGTTCGGTGATGGGTACGGCGAGCACGATGGCCTGTATCGCCGAAGCACTTGGCATGACTGTACCGGGTGGCGCTTCGCCACCGGCTGTCACAGCCGATCGCATTCGCGTCGCTGAGCGCAGCGGTGCGCTGGCGGTTGAGATCGCACGCAAGCGTTTGACGATCGACCAGGTTCTGACAGAAAAAGCCTTTGAAAACGCGATGCGCGTGTTGCTTGCGATTGGTGGTTCAACCAACGGCATTGTGCACTTGACGGCGATCGCGGGTCGTATGGGTTTTGAAATGGACCTCAAGGCCCTTGACCGGATGGGTCGTGACACGCCAGTATTGCTGGATCTTAAGCCCTCGGGTCAGCACTATATGGAAGACTTCCATCACGCAGGCGGCATGGCGACATTGTTGCGTGAGCTCAAGCCTTTGCTGCATCTGGATGCGATGACTGTGACAGGTCGCACGCTCGGCGAGGAAATCGAAGCCGCTGGTCCGGGTTTCAAACAAGACGTGGTGCGCACAGCGAGCAATCCAATCTACCCGCAGGGTGGTATTGCGGTGCTGCAGGGCAACCTTGCACCAGGCGGCGCGATTATCAAGCAGTCGGCGGCAGATCCCAAGCTGATGGAGCACGAAGGTCGCGCGGTGGTATTTGAAAATCTCGAAGACATGGCCAATCGGATTGACTTGCCTGATCTGGATGTCACGGCAGAAGACATCCTGGTACTCAAGCATATTGGTCCCAAGGGTGCCACGATGCCCGAAGCCGGTTATATGCCGATCCCTAAAAAGCTGGCTAAGGCGGGCGTGAAGGATATCGTACGGATCTCGGATGGTCGCATGAGCGGTACGGCTTTTGGCACGATCGTCTTGCACGTCACACCAGAGTCTGCGATTGGTGGACCTCTGGCCTATGTGCAAAATGGTGACCGTATCCGACTGAGCGTTGCAAATCGTGAACTGGCATTGTTAGTGAGCGACGAAGAGCTCGCCAAGCGTCGTGCGGCTAAGCCTGTCGTGATCCCGACTGCGCAGCGTGGTTATCGCAAACTGTTCCTCGAAAGCGTCACTCAGGCAGACAAAGGCGTCGACTTTGACTTCTTGATGCCACCGATGACGGGTAAAGTGCCTAAGGCGAAGTAAAATTAGAACGTAACGCTGCGAATTTTGATTGTCAGCACTGAGAAAGGGAGGATTGAGATGCGCTTAGCTTTACCAGAACAAGTTGCGATTCATGATGCCATCTATCAGGCTGACGTCGACGCTGAAGTCTATCTGTTTGGTTCCCGAACCGATGACACTGCGCGCGGCGGAGATATTGACCTGTTTGTTTTATCAAAACGTATTGGGTTGATGAAAAAGCTCGAGATTTTGGCGCAGCTGCATGACAAACTCGGCGAGCGAAAAATTGATTTAGCGGTTTTTCCTGATGCTAACCGACCGTTCGCAAAGATCGCTCTTTAAAAGGGCATTCGATTGTGAGTGAAGCAAATATCGAATTTCTCAAAGAAGAGCTTGTTGGCTTGTCATTAGCGGCCAAGCATCTTGAGTATTCTCTTGAGCGATGTGCTGAGCTCATTGGCCAATCGGATTTGCCCCCAGAAAAGCTCGAGCGGTTGGAGTCTCTTGCCAGCCGCTTTGCGAGACTGGCTGACTTGTTGATTCAACGTATCTTCCGCTTGATTGATGAAATCGAATTAGTCGGTATGGGAACAGTGAGAGACCGTATTGAGCGCGCGGATAAGCGCGGTTGGGCGAACGCCAGTCAACTGGTCAAAATCCGCGAGCTTAGAAATATGATCGCTCATGAGTACGCAGCAGAAAAAATGGTGGAAATATATTCTGTCGTGTATGCATTAGCGACCGAACTTTTGGCGATCGTGCCAAAAGTCTCAAAAGACGCTCACGTTTTAATCAATAAATATTCCAGGTGATTTGGGAGGCGCGATACGCAAGTAATCTCGTCCATCCCTTCAAGACCTCGCTTAGCCCTGAGTCACTTCAATCACGGCATCCACGGCGTACGCCCCCTGACCTTGCGGCATCGCAAGGACGGGGTTGAGGTCGATCGACTGCAGGCGTGGGCCCGCGGCCACAGCAAACGCTGAGAGCTGAGAGAGCATTTCAGCGAGTGCCTGGATATCGGCAACGGGCCTTCCGCGGGCACCTAGCAGCAAGGGTGCGCCTTTGATTGAACGAATCATTTCCTCGGCGACATCAGGTCCGAACGGACAGCGATGCAGCACCACGTCTTGCAGAATTTCTACAAAAATTCCGCCGAGTCCAAACATTGCGACCGGACCGAACACGGGGTCCTGATGAATCCCC
>CAWUWN010000037.1:0-8464 GCA_963926265.1 uncultured Burkholderiaceae bacterium | reverse complement strand
TCCGCCACGATGGGCAAAGGTGAACCAGTCAGCAGTTCAGTAAAAGTCTGCTCATCGACGTCTACAGGTGCAGACAAAAGCTCTTGTTTACATGCACCACAAATAGGTGCACTGCCCAGTCTCTCGACAGGCAGTTGATTTTTTTTCTGACAGTGTGGGCAGGTCATCTTCATATATTTCTCCAAGATCGAAGGACAACGTCGATCTCTGCCTCACCATCTGATTAGATGGTGCTTTAAAGATCGTCTTTCGACACCTTTTGCCATGAACCATCTGGATTAAAGGACGTTATCTGTTTCGCTAGTTGCTCCGTTGAAGGCCCCAAATTCTTTTGATAAACCTGACCCGCCTGATTGACCATAAACGTCATGACACCTGACTGACCGTAGGTAACGGGCCATGCTAACAAGGCATATCCACCAATCATACGTCCATTTGCAACATAATCGAGTACTCCGCCAGGTGCAGAAGCACCTTGAGCCGTGAGCACACGGAACAAGTAGCCATGAAAACCCCGTTCGTCCAATCCATCAAGCGCCTTGGACTCTGCGAAATACTCACCAATCGGGCTGCGTGGTTCGTCTGCATTAGTGGGCCAATACAAACCGTCCTTGGTGCCTGGTGTACTTTGCAAGCGTTGCGCATATTGCAGAACACCATCACCCATCCGATCTTTCTCAGCATATTCCATCTGCGCATCACTATACGCAAGCATCGCCTTGATCGCTGCAATCTCATTGCCGCCGATAGTTCGCTGCCTCATCTCCTGCGCAGCCAAGTCCAAATCAAAGCGCCAATCTGCTCCTTGTTTGACCAAGGGGATCGGTAAAGTCCAACCTTTTTCACCTACACCAATATGCGCGAGCTGCGGAGTATCCATCACGATAATGTGAGACTTTTCCCATGCTGCGATAAAGCGCTGATAGTCTTCTTTTGTTGGTGCCGGGATGAACGACTTGTAATCCTCTCCCAACATCATGCGAAACAATAGATCATCTTTATTTTTGACGGCATACCCAAACTCTTCCATTGCAGCCTGGGGTGTTTTAAAAACTTGCTGGACACGTTGTGCTTGTGTGGTGGCGGATGCCATCAACAATCCAAGCGTCATAATCAATACTGAACCAATACGTGCAATCATGATGGTCTCAATCTCAGTCTAAATTAATTTTTCTGCTCTCAATGTGCGGGTTTAGCCACGACCGTGGCCACGTCCACCGCCACCGCCACCACCACCGCCTCGACCACCTCCTCCACCACCCTGACCAGCGTTGGGCCGCGAAGCTGCAGCCGCACTTGCACGACCTCGATCTATTGACTGTCTTCCAGCATCGACGCCTCTGAACGCATCATTTCTTGCGGCAGGAGCAGCTTGCGCTGGACGATTTTGCATCGCCTCGCGGGAGGCAGCAGGACGATTTTGCTCAAGGTTTCTCGCAGGCGCTGCTGCGGCAGCAGCATTTCGCACTGGCGCAGGTGCAGCGGCAGCGTTTCGCACAGGCGCAGGAGCATTCCCAGCAGTCGCTGCATTTCTAATGGGCGTATTACCCGCGTTGCCCGCGCGTACTGGTGCGTGGCCACGCAAATCATTGCGAGCACTGACAGCACCTGCATCGCGGTTCGAATAACGTTGGCGTGATCCATTGTCTCGATACGCGACGGCGCCACGATGTTGAGGATTATGTTGCCAGCTGCTATTGCCTTGACCCGAATAAAAATTATTGCGGTTGATACGATTGAAGTTGTTAACGTTGATGTTGACGCTGCGGTTATTCCAATTAAAGCCACCAAAAATCGCACCCGCAGCCGCGACGCCCGCTCCCCACATCAACCCATTAACAACCGCCTGACCGGGATACCAACTCATCACACCAGGGTAGTACATAGGCGGGTATGCAGGATACGCCCAAGCGCCATACACAACGGTGGGGTTATAGGCTGGTACATAAATCACATCTGGTTGCGCAGGCGCGATGATGATTTTTTGTCCTTCAGTCGATACGTTCTGCTGTGCATTTGAGCTTAAGTTACCTGCCTTTTGAGCTTGGTTACGCAGACGCTGGACAGCGTCCATGACATCGCCTTGTTGCGCCAAAAAGGCATCACCAATTTTTTGAGTCCAATCGAGCTGATCACTCATCATCGTCAATAATTTTGGAAAAGCCACAAGCGATTGCACACTTGGATCCCAAGTCTGATCACTGACTTTGCTCAGCGCTGCATCACCGCCGGTGTTACCTGTGGATGTTGACCACCTTGCCGCTTGAACAATTTCAAGAGGATAGGTCGCAGCCATCAAGACCTGAGAGAGCAATGCATCAGGATAGAGGGCGATTGGTGCTAGCATCGCTTCAATTTGTTGTGCAGAAAATACAGGTGTATTGTTATTTTGCGTTTGTGGTGCGCCGCGTCCCTCACTGCCTGCAGACTGCCCTAACGTGGGTCCCGCCCATGCAAGGGAGAGGGCAACAACAATCATTGAAAAACGATATGGGGTCTGCATAAGTCCTCCTAAAAGGAATCAATCCTGAGTGATCGTGCAACGGTAAAATCTAAACATCGCACCTCTAATTTGTAAATATTACAATTGTTGTTGAACGTATCTTGGCTCTGAAAGCATTATTCTATTAATTCTTATGCCAACCTCACCCAAAACACATCAAACGTAATCTAATTGGCCTATAAAACTCGCCAATACTGAAGTCTTTTAAGCACATCATGCGCAGATTTTTTCCCATCATTCCGTCAACGGCTCTCGCTTTTCTGCTGTCCTGCTATCCATTGAGCCAGTCGCATGCACAAGGCCGAGGTCTATTGCCCGCAGGAAAAATCAAACAAAGTGCAGACGAAGTATTGGCCATGATGTCGTATTCCGTTGTGCCTGATTTAACCAGCAGTTTTCTCTCCATCAAAGATGATCAAGTCGGACAAAACAAATTGTTCATGACACAGTTTGCGGGTGGGGAAACGGTGAGTAAAAGTGTGCCTGTTTATCTTGAGGGTTCAGCGGCGTTGATGCGTTTTGATCCAACTTTTGTAACCGAGGGCGACGCTCGCAGAGTACCCGCCCGCTGGAACTCGGTTGCCCTATCCGGTGGCATTGGCTACGATTTTCCGATTGCTAAAAATCTGGTGCTGCGCCCGATTTTTAATTTCTCCCTTGCACACCTCGAGTCAGACGCCTCTTTGGTCGGTCGTTTTTTGGATGATCGCTTTGATACATCGCTAGACTTCTTAAAAAGAGGTCGCCTCAACGCCTATGGTTTAGGTGGCTCCCTTATGCTCGACTACACACTGGTCGCACCTGAGCACGAAATTGATGTGGAGCTGCGCTACACCAATATCCGCTTACGTACGTTTGATTCTTCAGCTGTTGTCAGTGGCTCAGCCTCTGCCGAGGCCGCCAGTTTATATATGCGCTACCGGGCGCCCACGGGTTTTCAACTGATGGAACAACCACTGCGCTATGTCTTAGAGGCTGCCAATACCATCTACTTAGGTGACCAGCGCGGCTTACTCGGGTTTAACAATCTGTCCTCTGTAGGTGTTGGTCTTGAGTTCGACTCCAGCAAATACAAAGCTGTCGTGACACGCACCCGGATCGTTGCACGCTACGCCTTTGGAGAAAATGTACGCGGTTTCGCAATAGGCTTAGCCGTAAGCTTTTAGCGCTCATTCGCAAAGACTAATTACGCCAAGACCCCAGCCGACCTAATTTTGGATCAAACTTAGCGCCACGCGGTAGTACATGCATTCTGATACCCGAGGCACCCACCATATCATTATCCTCGTTCACAATATATGCACGCCTAGCATCATAAATCTTGATGTGGCCATTGCCTAAAACCTCCCACCTTCCATCTGGACGAACAATCAACGCGGTTTCCTCATCAATGCCGACCCCTAATAATTGTGGATTATCCAACACCGCGCTCACCAACCGATTGTCACGTGACCGGCGACTAAAGTGCTGATCAATAATTGCGCCAGGTAACAGACCAAATCCTAGCGAGACCTCAGTGCTGCGCAACGCAACAGCATTGGGATCCTCGTTGATACGACCACTTGCGGTTCGACGCTCACCCGTCAGCATGGTGGCAGTCATCACGGCCGCTCCCGCTGAAGTTCCGCCGATCACGGCGCCTTTTTCATATTGAAATTCAATTATTCTAAGTGCTCGTGTCCCGAGTAACGAAGCAGCCAATACATTTTGGTCACCCCCTAAAAACCAATAGCCAGTAAAGCCAGCCAAAATCGCATCCATTGATCTGGATTGCGCTTTCTCTCGATCCATGTTTAAAAGGACAGCCTCTGCGCCTAACCATGTGAATTCGGTAAGTACTTCTTCCGCCTCCTCGTCATACTCTGTTGCCGCCATTGGAAAGATTGCAATGCGCGCCCGTCCTGCTCCTCCAGCAAGCTCGACAAACCGTTTTTGAATCGTATACGGCGTGTCGCCACCGCCGACAATAATGAGTGAACCACGCTTGTGTTTCTCTATGCTGAGTTCGGCATACCCTGCAGGTGCAATGACTGCTCCAATGCAGAGCACAATGAACATGAACAAGGTTTGCACATACCTTCCGGTCGGCACTGTCTGTCTCATACTTGATGCCTTAATTCCTTGCGCATATGAAGCTTGAATTCAGTCGCAATTGGCGACAACTTCTTGCTAGCAGGATGCACGATATGCCAATTAGAAAGGATCGGAAAGCCCAATACATCAACGACAGCGACACCGTGTTCTTTTTGCTGACCGTGCAAGGAATGACGAGAAACGATTCCAATTCCCAGCCCTCCCGCTACAGCCTCTTTGATCGCTTCGTTACTCCCCAGTTCCATCCTAATATCAGGTCTAAATTTATTTTTTTTGAAATACTGATCAACACCCATTCGAGTTCCAGAACCCTGCTCTCTGAGGATAAAGCGCTGCGCCCCTAAACTCTTTAACTCAACGCCTCCTTGTTTAACCAACATAGAGCGCGCTGCAGCAATCACAACAAGCGGATTTGCCATAAAAATCTCATCACTCAAATCCAGCTCACTGGGTGGCTGTGACATGATATACAGGTCATCCAGATTGTCGCGCATCCGTTGCACCACACCATCTCGATTAAGGATTTCAAGCGACACATCGATGTCTGGATATTTTTTACAAAACGATCCAATTAATCGAGGAATGAAGTATTTTGCAGTGCTCACCACCGCAACCCTAAGCTTGCCGCGCGCAAGGCCCTTCACACCGTCCACGCCTTGCTCAAAAGCCTCCCAAGTCTGGACGATCGCCCGTGCAGTCTGTGCGAGCTCTTGTCCCATATCGGTGAGATGCACTTTTTTTGAAATCACCTCGAACAGAGGAATGCCGACAGATTGCGTGACCTCTTTGAGTTGCATGGAGGCAGTGGGCTGAGTCACATGCATCGCCCGTGCTGCCGCACTCACGCTACCCGTCTCCGCAAGTGCGAGAAAAAGCTTAAGTTGCCGAAAAGTGATATTCATAGATATTTATCTATACATTTATATATAAGAATCGATTTTACAATGAACGGCCTGTCGCTCTACCATTGCATGAAAGGACACCCATGCAAAATCTTCTCGACCCTGCCATTCTGTTTTTCATCTTCGGCGTACTCGCTGGTTTTGCTCGCTCCAATTTAGAAATTCCTCCCGCTATTTCTCGGTTTTTGTCTCTGTACCTGTTGATGGCACTTGGCCTCAAGGGCGGCTTCGCGCTGGCCCAATCCGGACTCACTACCGAAGTGGCCACGAGTTTGGGTGCTGCGATTCTGTTAGCAATCATTGTTCCCGCGCTTGGCTATTGGATACTCAAACGCTTTCTCTCAGGTTTTGATGCGGCAGCCATTGCCGCCACCTATGGCTCTGTGAGCGCAGTCACCTTTGTCACCGCCATCCAGTTTCTAGAAAATCATGAAATTCCATATGGCGGCCACATGGCGGCAGCAATGGCGCTGATGGAGTCACCCGCGATTATTTTGGCAGTCATCCTTGCCAACTCCCTGAGACAGCAAAAATCTATCCCGATTGGGAAAATTTTGCACGAATCTTTTACGGATGGTGCGCAACTTCTTTTGCTAGGTGCCATGGTGGTTGGCCTGATGACAGGCGAAGCCGGCCAAATCGCTATGAAACCCTTCTCAGGCGACCTTTTTAAAGGCATGTTGGCGTTTTTCTTGCTGGATATGGGTTTGATGACCGCACGCAACTTACCGCAGTTTAAAAGCATCTCACCCGCACTAATTCTCTATGCTGTGATCGGGCCTCTGCTGCATGCCTCGATTGCGCTCGGTCTGGCGCTAGTGCTTAATCTATCACCCGGCAACGCCACGCTGCTGATGGTGCTCGCGGCAAGTGCGTCCTATATTGCTGTGCCCGCCGTGCTGCGCTACGCCGTGCCTGAGGCCAATCCAAGCCTGTATTTTGGTTTATCTCTCGGGCTCACTTTTCCGTTTAATTTAATCATCGGGATTCCGCTTTACGCGAAAGTTGCTGAACACTTTTTAGGCTGATATCTCACCCTGTTAAGATCTCTTCTTTCATCACTCGCGGCTGCGCCAATCACCGGCCCATTCCTCCATGGAATCCCTTCTCGTCTCCACTGGTGTGGTCGCACTCGCCGAAATCGGTGATAAAACGCAACTCTTAGCTTTTATCCTAGCCGCCCGTTTTAAAAAACCCGTACCCATCATCCTCGGCATTCTGGTGGCGACTCTCATCAACCACGGGTTAGCGGGTGCCCTCGGTGCGTGGATCACTTCAGCCGTGACGCCAGAAATCCTGCGTTGGGTGTTAGGCATTTCCTTCATCGGCATGGCAATTTGGACCATGATCCCCGACAAGATCGAAGAAGAGGAAACCAAGGTCGCACAAAAATTAGGCGTTTTTGGTGCGACGCTCATCACCTTTTTCCTCGCCGAGATGGGCGACAAAACACAAATTGCCACGGTTGCCATGGCCGCCCATTACGCCACCCCTCTTTTGGTGGTGATCGGCACAACACTCGGCATGTTGATTGCAGACGTCCCTGCAGTCTTTCTTGGGGATAAATTAGCTAACAAGATTCCGATGAAACTGGTCCATTCCATCGCCGCTGCGATCTTTGCCATACTGGGTATTGCGACTTTATTCGGTGCAGGCTCTGGGTTCGGATTTTAGAAAAACCATTTAAATCAAGCACCTAAATCAATTGTGCCTTATATTATACAAATCTAAAGTTGAAACTTGGATTTGTATATGATTCCCCGTGATGCAGCACATACCCTGACTCGCCTCGCCAAGGGATTTCCTGTGATTGCGATTACCGGACCTCGTCAAGCGGGGAAAACCACGCTTGCACGCAATCTTTTCAAAGACAAACCTTATATTTCCTTAGAAAACCCAGATGAGCGAGAGTTTGCGCTCGCGGATCCAAAACGGTTTTTAGCGCGTTTTCCTCAAGGAGCTATTCTGGATGAGGTTCAGCGTTGCCCTCAATTACTGTCCTGGTTACAAGGTCTGGTCGATGAACGTCAACGCATGGGCGATTTTGTCCTGGCCGGTTCGGCACAGTTCAGTTTGATTGAAAGCATCACACAAACTCTCGCAGGTCGCGTTGCGCGCGTTGAATTACTTCCCTTGAGCGCCTCTGAACTCGGACACGTCAACAAGCTTCCAGAGACACTCACTCAAACACTTTTTCAAGGGGGATATCCGACACTTTATGACCGCACTGTCAGCCCGCAAGACTGGTTCAGCAATTACGTCGCAACCTATGTCGAACGCGACGTGCGTCAGTTGATCGCGGTCCGTGATTTAGGTCAATTTCAAACCTTCGTCAAAATGTGTGCAGGCCGGACGGGACAACTCCTCAACCTCACTGCACTGGGCGCAGACTGCGGCATTAGTGCCGTCACAGCAAAACAATGGCTAACCGTACTCGAAACAAGCTATATCGTCACCTTGCTGCGGCCACACTTTCGCAACTACGGCAAACGACTAGTCAAAACGCCAAAACTTTACTTCTTAGACTCAGGTTTAGCAGCATGGCTAATGGGCATACGCGATGCCCAAACATTAGAGACACACGCAGCACGAGGCGCACTCTTTGAAACCTGGATTGTCAGCGAGCTTTACAAACAACGTCTGAATGCCGGTCTCGCACCCGATCTCTATTTTTGGCGAGACAACTCAGGCCACGAAATTGATGTCTTGTGCGAAACAACGCAAGGACTTCAAGCCATCGAAATCAAATCAGGCAGCACCTACGCATCAGACTGGACTCAGAGTCTTAAAAAGTGGCAATTACTCGCTGGTGCTGAGTCCTTCAACTCCACCATCTTATATGGAGGTACGAACAACTTCGAACGCGATGGCATCAACGTATGGAGCTGGAAAGATGTCGCGCAAGCCTCACCGCTTCCACGGATCGCTTAATCGCTCATCCTTTAAAAAGCCCTCATCCGTGAGT
>CAWUWN010000036.1:0-11334 GCA_963926265.1 uncultured Burkholderiaceae bacterium | reverse complement strand
GGTATGGTCATTAAAGGACTGTCTTGATATCACAAGAGCAGGCCGTCGTTTGATTATTTCTTTGCCTGCGCTAGGGTCAAAATCTAGCAGTACAATATCGCCTTTATCGGGCACATATTTAGCCATTAGATTTCTCGACCGCTTGGCTTGACATCTATCCAATCTTGATCTTCTTCAAGCACCCTAAAGCTCTTTTTTGGGCTGTCGGCTAAAAGATTCTCTAGCGTCATTGGCTCATCGACCAATGTCATTAGCAACGTCCCTGCCTTAGCCTCAATATTGACTTTGTCTCCCAGTGCAATCCCAGCTGCACGCAGCATAGGCGCTGGAATAATGGTTCCTGCAGAGTTTCCCCATTTGCGAATATTCGTTTTCATTACGGCACCTTTTAGTTAAACATTGTTTATACTATCAGCGCCATAGTGTTTATACAAGGTTTAAACTATTTCATTTAGATGCCGATAAGAGCACTTATCATTACGCAGGCATTCCATCCGCTACAAAGCTTTTCACTTTACTAATGTTCTGCCAAAGAAGAGCCCGAGGTACTGAAATATCCATGGCCGTCATGCAACGCTCAAGTAAACCATTCGCCTCCCCCAACATATCGATCACCTTGGAAAGGTCTTTTAAAATTGCTTCACCATAGGCTTCTTTAGATTTTGTGGCCGCCTCGAAAAATTCTGTCTTGCTAAGATTAAGCATGGCAAGGTCTATTACATCCCGGCAATGCATTCCCATATCCAGACCTCGATCAGAATTGGCGAGCAACTTACTTGCAGCCATATCTAATTTTGTCAATGTAGACACACCCAAGATGCTATCTTTCTTTCCAGGCTTTGCTAGAGCAATCCGGCCTTCAAGGACGATCTCAAACTTGATCGGCTTTCCTTGGACAAATACTTTGGTTCGGATACCGTACTGATCACTGCGAATATCCGACGTTTGAAGCTGGCCGGCATCGGTACTTCTCATTAGCGTTTGAAGGCCCTGCTCACGGACTAGATTGCGCAGATGTCGATAGGAGGCCAAGTCCGACACCAAAAAATCCATATCAACCGATTCACGGTACTCACCATATCGCAGGGCGATCGCCGTGCCCCCAGCAAAAAGGCAGTTGTGCTGCTTCAGTAAATCCGCATCCAGCAACTCAAGTACTTTTGCTATTTGTTGGTGATGTGGACGAATAAACATCAAGACACCGCTCCCTCAAACACGACTCCAAGTAGCTCGATAAGCTCCTGTTCACTGTCACTGAGGTTTTCACGATCCAAGAAGCGCTTGTTACGCTCATAGATCGAGTGAGCTTCAACAGGAGATAACTCATCGACTCCCTGCACATGCCATGCAAGCTCTTTTAACTGGGGGTAGTCATCTAACAGGATACGAACAGGTAACTGACCCACCCTGCTACTATTTGAATCACACCCTGCATCGCCCTTTTTAGAGAGATGGAATTTCAGGTCTAGAGCGCTGATGACATTTAGGTAGGCACCCATGCTCACGGTGGGATCACCCTTCTCAATACGATGGAGTGTCACTCGGGAAATGCCCGCTGTCTCGCCGGTTGCATTAGCCGTGATCTTGAATGACTTACGATGCCGCCTTATTAGCTGCCCAATGTCGGCGAGCTGACTAACCGCGTCATCTGATATTTTTTCTATTTTTTTCTTCATAATGTTTCACATAATATACATAAGTATAATAATGTCAATTATATGAAACATAATTAGTATTTTTTAACAGCTCAGGCAATTTCTGTAATTGATAAAAGCCATTATCGACTCCCAGAATCCACACACACCCCAGAAGAATACGCCTCAACATCACGCTCAAGACCCTCAATCTCCTGCCGAAGCGCATCATACTCCTCACGCTTACGCGCCAAAAAACGCGCCGTAATCACAGCCTTCTCGGCAACACCCAGCGGCGTCAAAATGTAGGCATACCCCAACTTATTGCCAGAGCGCTTAAAGTTGCCAAGCTTCACCCAGCCAATATCGATCAACGCCTTAACCACATAGTGCGCCTTCCCCAAACTCACATCGAGCTGGGCCGAGAGCTCACGCTGGCTCATCGCTGGGTTTTTCTCCAGCAATTTCAGGGCCTTCAATTCAATCTCTTGGTCGGGTGACATAGTGGCTACTTCTTAATCAGGCAGGCTACCGCAGTGCTTGGTAGCACGCTTTTTACGAAAGCCCAATGATGCGTAAACAACGCTTCTGTTCACGCAATGAACAATGCCAGAACGATAGCATATATTTGTGTGGATGCAAGAGACAAATACTCACTAATGCATCAACAACCTATCAAAACACACTAACGAGCAATACCCCTCAAGGACATAAACGCGGAAGCTTTAGTGGCAGAAGAAAATACGCCTACCCCATCACCGAGCTACCGCCACGCGGCCAAGAAGCCAAAAGCAAAAAACGTACACACTTGCCTCTGCAAAGAAAATCACCATCCAGCCATTGTCCGATGGCGCCAGTATGCCCAAGAGGTAAATGCAAACGACAACGCCTGCTGAAAATCCAGAGACTAAAAGCCCCGTCAAGCTGTTGGCCAAAACCTTGGACTTTAACCGCCCAATCAAGTACCCGTGTAGTCGATTATGAAAGTGCTCGCTATCGGCAACAAAAGGTGACTTCCCCGCTATCAGTCGTCGAACAAGACTCATGGCAAAGTCGAGACAGGGGTAGGCGACAAGTGCGACCATAAACCACACTGAAAAGTCCCCGTTAGAGATACTCCTGAGACCTAACATCACTATCATTCCACCGAGCGCATAACTCCCGGTGTCACCCAGAAAGAACCAACCCGAGATCACGTTAAAGATCAGAAACATGGACAGCGCAAAAAGGAAAACGCCTTCGATAGGCCTGCCGTACTCAAAGAACATGATGGTAAAGAAGGCGAGGCCAATGCCCGGCACTAGCCCATTGGCGCCATCGGACATATTAAACGCATTGATAAAGGCAACGACAAAAACGGTGACAAGGCACCAGGCAAGAAACGGAACGCCAAGCACATCGTCTATTAGCGGGATTCCAACCGCTGTAGGAATAATCTGCGGCCAAAACCAGAGGAAGGTACCAAAGATTAAGAATTTAAAGGCCATCCGAAGCCTCGGGCTGAGAAAGTCAGGGCGGATGTCATCGCAAAAGCCGAGCAGCGTTGCAAAAAACAGCGAGATCCACATATACATATTAATAGGTTCTCGAATAACGCCTGGGGTGTAGGGGGAAAAAGCCCAAAGCCCAAAAATATACATGGCTGCAACGAAAAGGACTGCAACGCCCCCTAGCCGAGATGAGCGTATTGTGCTGATACCGTGTTTATTGGGATCGTCTTTGCCAATGCGTAGGTAGGAGAAAAACACCATCAACAGGATCACACCAACGCCACCGAGCCCATAGGTAACAAAAGCGAAAAGACACATGATCAAGACCTTGATCATTGGCATTGTTGTCGCTTTCTCAGTGAGCATCAATAACGGCCTCGGGATCGGCCTGCTCAATGTTTGGCATGCTTAGCATAACTGTTTTTTTGCCCTGCTCGACTAAACGCGCAATCACAAGGGAGCCTACGAGGCCTACCGCCACTTTTTCAGGCAACAAAAACGCGGGCGATTCGATTGTTAAGTCAAACTGTTCAGCCGTGGCGACAGCACTTGCACTAGCGCCACGATAGATACCAATCGACGTTAGGCACAGACCTAAGAGAGCTAGAGAGAGATAAGAGAGTTTCATTATGCCCCAAAAATCCACTGCGTATACTTACGCTCATTGAATACTTTGCTGGGGCTTCTGTCTAGTTTTTACAGTGAAAAACTATACGATATTACATATTTAAATCTTATATTGCTTGCGAGTATTGAGAACTGTGTCGCCCTCGCCCGCAAAGGTAAAAAGCAACGATGTACAGCGCAATTTCAGCTCCAAATACGACAACCCAATCATTACTATCCGCTGGCCACCAAGTTTGTAGGTACCCCAACAACACAAGGCCCGACGTACTCATGGAAATGAGTAATCCTGACATAGAGTTTGCGACAACACCATTACCTAGTCGCTTCGCCAATTGGAAATAAAGCCGATTATGCAAGTGGTCATTATCCGGCGAGAACGGTGAGCGCCCGTTTGCCATTCGACGGAAAATACTCATCAAGAAGTCTAAGCACGGATAGGCAAAAAGCGCCGCAAGAAAAGCGAGGGAGAGGGTTCCGTCGTTAAAAAACCTAAAACCAAAGAGCGCAAGCATGCAGCCTATGCCATAAGTGCCCATATCGCCCAAGAAGAAATTGCCAACGACAATATTGAACAGAAGGAACGCTGCAAAGGCTGTGAAGAGGGCTTCATCAACCATTCTGCCCGACTGCAGATAAAATATCAGCATGGCGCAGGTCATTACGCCAGGCATTAGCCCATTTGCGCCGTCGGCCATATTAAACGCATTCAAAAAACCGACTAAAAAAACCGCAGCGAGCATAAGGCCAAGTACCGGCGTCTGCAGCATGCTGTCCAGCGGCTCAAAGCCCAGCGATGTTGGCTGTATCTCTGGCCATTGGAACAAAATTACAACGAAAACAAGAAACTTGAGTCCCAAGCGCGCGCGAGGGGTCAGAAAATCACGGCGTACATCTTCGGCCAACCCCAATGCACTGCACAACGCTACGGCAAGGAAACCGAAAGGAAAAGAGCCTACTCGATCAACATCTGCTAAATATCGTGATGACTCAGCTATCACGCCCCAAATTAGGAACATTACCACCGCAGCTAAGACAGCCAACCCACCCAATCTCGATGATTCTGCGTCATGTATTCCATGCTTTTTTGCACTATCGACTGCAAACCGCCATCCGGCCATCCACTGAAACCATAATATCGCCAGTACCCCTGGCACCCCTAAAATAGACCAAGAGATCAATACCATTACTAACAGCTTTATATTGATTTTAGGGATGTGCACGTTAGCTTCGGCTCCTGCGGTCAATCATGGATTAATCATCTTTCTTGTTGGATGCATAGTGCCGAACAAGCACATAAAGCACCGACAGCATCCCGCCAAGAAGTGTCCCAAGAATGCACATAAGTGCGCGCTTTGGTTTGGACTTCTCCTCCGGCACCATGCTTGGGCTCACTGTAACGAATGCGTATTCGGGGCTCGCCTCTGCAAGCATTTTGTTCTTCACCTGCTCTTCGATTATCTGATAGAAGACTTCGCGCATCTCTGCAATAGACGTCTTTTCAATCTGCGCCTGCAGGTATTCGATATTGCTGTTGACCTGACTTAGCTTGCGTTGGCGCATGTGTTCGTTGATCGCGGCAACGTATAAGTCGACCCAATTTTTGGCCACGATGGGTGAGAAGTACTCGATTGACACACTGGTCAAGCCGGACTTTTTATCTTCAGAAACAGATAGTCGCTTGGAAAAGGCTTCATACAGCTCCCAGCTTGTGGGCGCGCGCAACTGGCCATCTTCATCAATCAGCCATTTATTGCTATCCTTATCATAAAGATCTGAGTCAATGGTCAGCACGTTGGAGGTCTTGTTCCAACCCTCAGCAGCGAAGACTTCAACTTCGAGCTCATTGTTGACGATAAACTGCTCTACAAAACCCCACGATTGCATAATTTCTTGCGCCACAGCGGCCTCAGATCCACCTCCCCCGCCAAGCGAAACACCAGCTAACGACGCGAGCCCACCCAACTGACCCAAGGCACCCGACAGACCGCCTCCTTCTTGCTGCGCCGGCGCAATAACAATACTGGCCTTATACTCGTTAGCGATGGATAGTGCGTACACAACCGCGGCGGCGGCAAACAGCCCGGTGATCGCTACAATTACTTTCTTCCCTGCCCATAGAACCGAGAAAAGTTCTCTCAGATCTATTTCATCGTCATGACTGGCTAACACTTCTCGTTCGTTTTGCACAGTAGCTCCTTGCTTATCTCATGTTTTCATTTTGTTTAGAACATTGTTTGAACAGCCAGTCTCTCGACTGACTGTTGCAAAATTGTACACCACTGCAACCCTCTTCCACGCACTCTATATTCCAAAGCTGTTAAAGGCTGCGGCGCCTAGCGACAATTGGTAGATAATCTGGCTGACGTCGGCTAATACTTCAAGCCCTTTCTTGCGCTCAGATGTATCGATCGGCACCACAATAGTATCTCCAGGGGAAACCGATGCTGACTGATTAAATCTGAAAAATGACCGTTTGTTGGGGTTAATGATTTCACCCGAGGCCTTTACAACGTAAACCCTTTTCTCGTCGGCGGTATCTTTGTAGCCACCCGCCATTTCGATGTAATCGCTCACAGACTTAGCGCTGTCATAGGTATAGTTAACGTTGCGCTGAACTTCACCAATAATGGAAACTGATCCGTTAAACGTAGGTATCCTGAGACTATCACCATCTTCGAGCGCGATGTCTGCATTGACTCCGGCTAAAATCCCCTTCAAGTCAATAACTAAACGTCCAGTTGCTTTCAAAGCTTTAAGTGCAGCTATAGCGTCTTTACCTTCAAGGGCGTCTTCGCCACCTTGCAACTTCGCAGCAGCCAACTCACTTTCGACTTTCGCACTTAACCGCTTAAGCTCTTTATCTTCTGCTTCAATTAATGCGCGTCGCGACAAGAATGCTGCCTCTGGAAAGGCTAAGTCGGTTAGCCCGCCCGCTCTATCGATGACATCAGACAGGGTTTCACCCCGTTCAAAAATGTAGACACCGGGGAATCTTACTTCGCCAGCCAGCTCTATTTGGGTCTTCTCGGCGTAATCAGGGATTGTTCTTATGGCAACTCCGTCGCCAGCCTGCAGTCCAAATGTCGCTCCATCCGCAGCACCTGAAAGACTTACCGGTATAGCTGATTTACTGGCGCTGCGTTGCTGACTAAGATCTTGTCTTACGATTTCAATTTGCTCCAATGAGGCTCCAGGCAGAAACCCACCTGCCGCGGCAATCAGGGTGGATAAGGTCATGCCCTCGGTGAGAGGGTATTCCCCTGGAAACTTAACCTTGCCTGCTATGCCAACAACGGGCGCTTGTGCGCCGGTTCTTTCCTGTGATCGAAGTTTGCTGATCAGCGGATCTAAAGTGTCCTGACGGCCTGCACTGGCAGAAAAGAAGATTATTTTATCTTTCGGCAACAAAAACATAGACGAGCTGGGCTTAGTCTTGTCCAGCAAATCGCTCGCTTTTAAAGCGGTTAATTCTACAGAACCCACTGCATCTACTTCGCGAGAAAGTATGGCAAAGTCGAGATCTAAGTCGGGCGGAAACTGATCTGCGTCGTACACCACGTCCGAAACGCGAATCCCGTTAAACCACGCGAGATCGCCAGCGTGATAGATATGTCCTGCGAGCGATATAATATTCTTTTTTAAATCTACCCCAGAGCCGATGGTCAGGGTGTCGCCGGCCTGCACGCTCGTGGCTCTGTCCGCTCGCTCTCTAAGATTAAGATCTAATACGGTCATAAAGCCATCAGACTGAATTCTTTCAAGTCGCGCGAGCTGCATATGCGCTTTAGCTGTAAGGCCACCCGCCAAGGACACAACCTGCTCAACGGACGTCTCATCTTTGAGCTCATAAATAGCTGGGCGCAGAATCTCTCCCTCTACGGTGACTCTTGGGCCTCTCGTTGGAATAAAAATCACATCTGAGTTCTGAAGCCTCAGATCACTGCTCGCATCTCCACGCATCAGCAAGTCATAAAGGTCCAGCGTAGCAACAATCTTACCCGCTCTTTTGAGCTGAATATTGCGAAGAGAAGCAATACCGCTTACACCACCGCTACTCACTAGAGCATGGGTTATTGTGGCAAGAGAAGACAGTGTATAGGCGCCAGGCTTGTAGGCTTCGCCTAGGACAAATACTTGTAGAGAACGCAACCGACCCATGCTTATACTTGCTTGCACACCAATTATTTGGCTGGCAATACGTGTCTGCAACATATCTTTTACTTCAGCAAAAGTCATACCGGCTACTACCAATGGCCCAAGCTCAGGGAAGTCGATAGTTCCGTCTCTGCTAACCTCAAGTGAAAAAGAATCATTAGTCTTACCAAATAATAATATTTCTAGGGTGTCACCCGGGCCCATCAAATAGTCTGGCGGAACAGGAATATTAATATTTGGCTGGAAGCTATTGGGAGAACCTGCAAAAATATCATAACCATAAGGTCTTACCTTTTTAGGCTCGTCAGTCGCTGGTCCCTGAATAGCAACAGCAGACGGAGTAGACACCGTTTGCCGCGGGCTCATGTCGATGATTGGGTCTACTGCAGAAGCATCCCCGCCCGCACCTTGCATCGAAAGACTTCGGCAGAGCTTATCGATATCGTAACCTGCGGCCTTTGCCATAGTCCGATTCTGCGCGGTCATATCAGCACACATCTTTTTCGCGTCAGCAAGATCTTGTGCTAACACTAGTTGCGGCAAAACGACAGCGCCAGTCAAAAGAAGTGTAATAAAACCCCTACGCAGTGAAAATAATTTCATAAAGCCTTGTCTCATCAAAGTTATTCATTTATTTGGTTATAACTATTTTTTTCGAGCGAATCACTTGCTAATTTTAGCCAACGTAGCAAACGTGTCGCTGCCATCTAAACTCTGTCTTATAAGCGTAATTTCACCCGCTTGGTTAACAAAAATGGTGTTGTTATGAGCCGCGTAACCCTTGCATACCTGACTAAAACGAATCATGCCAGATTGCTCTTCCCGCTGCCAAGTCTCACAGGCTGGCAGATTCACTTTTCGTCCGCGGCGGAGAATTTGCCGACCACCCTCTACATCCGTGATTCGCCAATCGCCTCGCTTACTGCCGAGTCCTGACGCTTCCCGAATGATCCAACCATCAAACAACAAACGATCGCCAGCATTGTTGGAAAATAATGTTCCACTGGTTGTTGCAATCGCCAACACCTCGCTACGATAGCCGCCATAGGTCAGAGACCAGCGACTTTCTGTAAAACTTACATTTGGTCCAGAGACTATCGCTTTCAATGCGTCGAATTGACTAGATCGCACAGCGCACCCTGATGCCGATAGCGTAAAAACCACACAGAGAAGCGTCACCGTGAAAGTTTTCATGGGCCACCCCTCGCACTTGTCGGCTGTGCAAAAACGTCATAGCGAGCATTGCGAAGATCCCACCATATATTTCCGCTAAAATCTTCTAAGCGCGCGCCACCGTCGCGCTGAATAGGCCTGACGCGCGTTGCGTAACTGCCTCGGGTATTGGCGCCGGCTAGGCTGGCAAAGGGAATTCTGAAGAACATCCCTTTATCAAAACTGCCTTCGCCAAAATCATCAAAGGGAACATCGGTCAAGGTCGCCCACAGCCCTACCATCCAACCATTAGAGAAGGTTCGTCTTACCTCGAAGGTCGCACCCACATCCCCCGCCAAATATTTGCCCGCATGGACAGCAACATCAAGGTCGTAGAAAGGAGATGCCCAAAAAGCGCTTAAAAATGCGGTGGTGGCGTCGTAGTCTAGATGTTTAAAGCTTCTATCATAGTCTCGTTGCTTCACCCAATTTCCGCTAACAGAGAAGCCCAATCGAGACCCGTGCGGCAAGTACAACAATTCACCACCTGCACCACTGTACATCTCTTCAAGAATACCGCCATAAACTCTGTAGTGCATCTCTCCGGAAAGGCTCCCTCTCTTTTCTGCGTACAGCGAGTCCAGTCCGGAGTCTCCTTCCTTGAGGTATTTCACCACGTCGGATCGAACATGAGGCAGCACCGAGTCAGAGCTGCGCGTGCTCGTGTCAAACGTGTTGTCAATGTCAACTGCATAAGAACCTCGCAACGAGACGGTATCAGTCACCATGTAGCTTAAACCGATCTTTGTATAAAGCTGATAACGAGCGGGGTCGTCTGGATCGAAAAGCTGAACACGGGCAGCAAGATTGATATCAGCGAAAACTTTTTTCTGCGCAAATGAGGTGCGGTGCTGTGGATTATCGAACGTAACAGCCTGAGTTATTGCGATCTCTTGCTGTTCATAGCTCCGCGGCGCCGTCTCAGGGTCAACCCCTCTTGCAACACTTAATGTATGAACCCTGTGCCCCTCCTCCTCGACAATCAGTTTCACGTGCTTTACGTTTCTCGGCAAATGCAAGTCAGCAAGGACCCTTAGCCGATCAACAGCATCAGGCCAGTGAGGGTAACTTTTATTTCCGATAACCAGTGTTGCCTTGCGACTCTCATCATCGACACTGCCCGCGACAAGAATAAGGCCGGATCGCTCTACATCATAGAGCAGCATGTCGTACCAGCTGTCCTTGTTAAGCTGAGTAGGCAGTTGAGTATCTGGAATATCTACGCTTGATACAAAGGCTGGCGGAGCTTTTGTCGGGAGGCGGGATTTAGTATCGAGCGACGCAGAGATACTTAGACCCCACTCCTGATTATGCTGACGGGATAACGCCAGCGTTACGCCCGGTAGAGCATTCCAAACCAAAGCGGCACTCACGGGGCTCTTTGGCCGCGCAACACCACCCCTGTACTCCCAATCATGTTGGTCGGGGTTGTATTCAACCAAGATCGATAGAGGAAGATCGCTTAACGTGTACTGTGCGCCGCCAAAAAGACCTACTTGCTCGCCGCGAAAGAACAAGTTCGTCGACAACTCACCCCCCAGACCAACATCATTACTTCTTTGCGAATAACTATCTGAAAGTTGTGTCAACGGATTTTTGAAATGGCCCTTACCCGCTAAGCGCCCCCAACCCATTCCCAGCGTCACATCAAGATCACCAAAGGTTTTGGATGCCACCAAGTACTCTGCCCCATAAACGCCGGTACCCACCAAGTCTCTTATACCGATGGCAACCTGCGGAAAGTAGTCAGACTCCTTGAACAAAAGCGCTTTTGCTTCGTAGTTACGATCATAGTAAAAAAAATCATTCCACCCCGTGTAGCGAAAGGTGCCCTCTAACCACGGGGTAATCTGATAAGTCACCGCGTACGCATTCGTCATGCTCTGAGTTGCCGCAGTGGCAGTAAGAGTCCCATCCATCGACATTCTGGCGGTGGGAATATCGATAAGACCTGTGGTACCAAAATCAGACGCAGAGACGCTGACGCTCAGCAGCGGCAACAGACATAATATTTTTCTGAGACATGACAACAAACCACACCTTAACTCATCAATCGTGTTGCTAATATCCGCATTTGAACCTCTGTACTATAAAAAGAGCCACGTTCGCAGCCCTTTTAAATAGCTAACCAGAACCAGTCATTAGGTGCTAGACGTTGATGACGTAGAGGTAGTACCTGTAGTACCTGTAGTACCTGTAGTACCTGTAGTACCTGT
>CAWUWN010000035.1:0-27320 GCA_963926265.1 uncultured Burkholderiaceae bacterium | reverse complement strand
GCCACGACGCTTCAGTCCTTCGACATTAATACCTACGGGCACACATGGATTACCAGAACCCATCACGTAAGGCGGGATGTCCATGTGCAATGCACTCTGACCACCTGTCATGCTGTGTGCGCCAATTTTTCCGAATTGATGGACAGCCGCAAGACCACCAACAATCGCCCAGTCACCGATATGTACATGCCCACCCATCTGCACACCATTCGCTAAAATTGTGTGACTGCCGATTTGACAATCGTGAGCAACATGAACATAAGCCATGATCCAGTTATCAGACCCAAGCCTAGTGGTTCCAACGTCTTGTATCGTACCGGTATTGATCGTGACGTATTCACGCACCATATTCCGATCGCCCATTTCAAGACGCGTTTGTTCACCAGCATATTTTTTGTCTTGCGGCATTCCACCAACAGAGCAAAAACGATAAAAATGGTTTTCTTCGCCGATTGTTGTGTAACCATCAATCACGCAGTGAGGCCCAACAATAGTTTTCGCCCCAATTACAACCTCAGGCCCAATAATAGAATAGGCACCCACAGTCACTGAGGGGTGCAACTGAGCCTTCGAGTCGATTAGAGCGGTCGGATGGATCAGCGCAGTCATTTATTTTTCCATTGGCCTAATCGCACACATCAGCTTTGCTTCGGCAACTTCTTGCCCATCTACGAATGCACGGCCTTGATATTTACAAATAGTTTTACCAAGTCTCTCTGCTACAACCTCGATTTGAAGTTGATCCCCAGGTAGGACAGGCTTGCGAAAGCGTGCACCATCTATGCCAACAAAGTAATACAGACTTTCTTCGTCTTTTGGCTTGAGACCTGTCTCTTCAGCAAATGAAAAAATGGCAGCGGCTTGAGCCATCGCTTCTAAAATTAATACACCAGGCATAACGGGATGATGAGGAAAGTGTCCAACAAAAAAAGGCTCGTTAATTGAGACGTTTTTAAGTGCCTTGATAGACTTACCAGGAACCATATCAATGACGCGATCAATTAGCAACATCGGGTATCGGTGTGGGATCCGCTCAAGAATACTTTTGATATCAAGTTGCATCATTCATCCTTGGCGCTTCTTAAAATTAAAAATGGGGTCAAAGCGCATATGACTCTTATTCATCTTCGCGCTCGATCGATCTAACGCGTTTTCGCAAAGTAGACAGCTGTGTAATGACAGCAGCATTACGCTGCCACTCTTTGTGTTCGGCGAAAGGATAGACACCTGTGTATCGTCCAGGTTTGTCAATGTTAGCAATAATACCCGTCCCGCCAGAAATATGAACGTCATCTGCAATGACAAGGTGGCCTGACACGCCGGCCATACCGCCAATTGTGCAACGTGAACCTATATTCGTTGAGCCGGCAATTCCCACACAGGCCGCAATAGCAGTGTGGGTACCAATATGGCAGTTGTGACCAATCATAACGTGGTTGTCAATCTTGACGCCGTCAGAAATGATAGTGTTGTCAAGAGCGCCTCGATCGATAGTCGAATTGGCTCCGACCTCTACGTCATGACCAATCAACACAACACCTAATTGCGGAATTTTCCCCCAAGCGCCCTTAGAAAGTGTTGGGTCTGGGGCAAAGCCAAATCCATCTGCACCTATCACTACTCCGCTATGGATTATTGCGCGATCACCTATTTTGACACCGTAGTAAATAGTGATACGAGGATGTAGTACTGATGAGTCTCCAATCTCAACATCATCTCCAAGGGTGCAGCCTGCACCGATTTGTGTCATGGGTCCGATTAAGCAGCGCGCGCCAATTACAACAAGAGGTCCAATTAAAGCGCTGGGATCAATTTGTGCAGTCGGATCAACAACAGCTGTTGGGTGGATACCAGGTTCATATGCTGGCCGTCTCGCCCACTCAAACCACTGAGCGATACGCGCATAGAGAAGATAAGGATGTTTACAAACTACGCGAGTAAATGGTGGCGGAGAAACTGCGTGAGAAAGCATTTCTTCGATTTCGGGCAGCACAATCACAGTGCAGGCGCGAGTAAGCGTAAGTTGATCGAGATACTTAGGGTGAACAATGAAAGAAATTTCAAGTTCAGATGCATGCATCAAAGAACCCAAACCGGCGATGCGAGGGTCAGTATATGGCTCAGGACTAGGCACAGTTGCCTGAACTAAACCACCAGGCACCGCGCGTAGTAGTTCAGAAAGAAAAGGTGCCCGAGTCGGGTCTAACAGAACGGGCATAAATAAGATTTTTTATTTGGTGCCGAGAGCTTGAATTACCTTGTCGGTAATATCAATACGAGGATTCACTGTCACAGCATCTTGCAGAATGATATCGTAGTTATCCTTTTCAGCAATGCGCTTGATCGCAGCATTTGCACGCTCAATAATCGTAGCAAATTCTTCGTTGCGGCGACGATTGAAGTCTTCTTGGAGTTCACGACGTTTACGTTGTAAGTCGGCATCTATGTT
Source organism: uncultured Burkholderiaceae bacterium (assembly GCA_963926265.1). Classification (GTDB taxonomy): domain Bacteria; phylum Pseudomonadota; class Gammaproteobacteria; order Burkholderiales; family Burkholderiaceae_B; genus Zwartia. The sequence continues at coordinate 24,871 of CAWUWN010000035.1, read as the reverse complement.
GGCAAGCTCGCGTTGGCGCTTATTACGATCAGACTCAGAAAGAACAGGTGCATCTTTTTCAAATTTTTGAGCGGACGTGCGCAGATTAGTGCCTAATCGCTGAATTTCTTCTTCGCGCTTCTTGAATTCGGATTCGATTTTGGTTTGTGCAGACTTAGCAGGAGCAGAGTCCCTTAAAACACGCTCAGTATTGACAAATCCGATTTTAGAACCTTGCGCCTGTGCGACATTTGTCAAGGCAAGCGCAAATGAGAGGCAGACCAACGCGATAATACATACTACCGCTTGACGAGCAAAACCTTCAAAAGAAGTGCTCATGTGAACTTGGGAGACAGAGGATGCAGCCATTATTAAATTCTCACGATAAACAAAATTACAAGTAGGTATTGTGCCACTAAACGATTATGAAATGATTACTAAAAGCCAGTGCCAATTTGAAACTGGAAAATCTGAGTGTTATCGCCAGGTTTTGAGTTTAATGGTCTAGCAAAAGAAAGTTGAAGAGGACCTAAAGGAGAAATCCAAGACAAACCAATACCTGCCGAATAACGCATCTGGCCAAAATCAATAGCAGTATCGTTACCAAAACCATCAGTACCGAACACTTGACCGCCGTCAGCGAAGGCAAACCACCGTAATGATCGATCTTGCTGGCTACCTGGGAACGGAAGGTAGAACTGAATATTCCCGACGACCCGTTTAGAACCACCTAGATAAGTGCCAGTAAGCGGGTCAGTTGGGCCTAAAGAGTTTTGAGAATAGCCTCTGACCGTACCAATACCACCTGCATAAACGTTTTTGATGATTGGATATGGCAAATCGGTTTTATAGGGCTTACCAAAGTCAAAAAGTCCGTTCAAAGCAAGAGTGAAATCGCGACCAATCGGGATATAGGTCTGATGTTGAGCACCAAACATATAGTAATCAAGGCTGCCTGTGCCAACATCGAGTTTAAGTCGAGTGAAAGAGCCTTTGGTTGGACTCAATGCGCTGTCACGATTGTCTTTTGACCATCCCATATTTAAAATTGCAGCCGTTGTTGTCTCACCGTAATCTCTCACGTACTCGCGATAGGCAATTGGCGAGTTATCAAACAGTCCAATTGAGTTTCTTTCGAGGCTGACACCTAAGAAAATTCTGTCAAACTCCGTGATCGGGATACCAAAGTTCAGGCCAAGTCCACCCGTCGTTACTTTGTAGTTACCAGGATTATTAGAAAAAGGTGTAACGGTTCGGTAATAAATGGATGAAGTGCGACTGACACCATCGTTCGTGAAATAAGGATCCGTGTGTGCAAGCACAGCCGTTCTGTTTGAAGCACTAGTGTTCAGGTTCAAAGTCAGGTTCGTACCGCTGCCGAACACGTTTTCTTCGGAAATGCCTGCAGAGAGAATGACGCCGTCAACTTGACCATATCCAATACCAAGATTCAGCATGCCGGTCGGCTTTTCTTGGACGGTCACATTGAGGTCAACCTGATCTGGAGAACCAGGTACAGGCTCAGTTCCCACTTTCACTTCTTTAAAATAGCCTACGCGGTCTAGTCGATCGCGAGATAGTTTGATTTTCCCCGAGTCATACCATGCCGCTTCAGGTTGTCGAACTTCGCGGCGAATCACTTCATCTTTAGACCTATGATTGCCCGCAACCTGAATACGCCTGACATATACCCGACGGTTCGGATCTACATAAAATGTCACATCAGCAGTCTGTTTTTCACGGTTCAAAACTGGATTGGGGTTAACGTTGGCAAATGCATACCCCAAACCTCCTAGATAGTCCGTGATTCCTTTGGCTGTTGCGTTCGTTTTTGCGCCAGAGAAAATCTGACCTGTCTTGAGCTGAACTAGCTCGTTAATTTCAGTATCAAGTCCTAACAACTCTCCAGCAAGTTTAATATCTGAAACTGTGTAAGGCTTGCCTTCAGAAATAGTCAGCGTAATAAAAATGTCCCCGCGGTCACCCGAGATAGAGACTTGCGGAGGTTCAATTTTAAACTCGAGATATCCACGATCTAAATAGAAAGACTTAATTGCTTCTACATCGCGCTCTAACTTTTCACGTGAATATTTATCAGAGTCTGTATACCAAGTGAGCCAGCCTGGTGTAGTCAAGGCCATCAGGTCACGGAGTCTGCCTTGAGAAAAAGCAGAAGTACCAACGATATTGATTTCACGTATGCGTGAAACGCCACCTTCGAATAAGTCAAAATTGATGCCAACGCGATTTCGCGGCAATGGTGTCACTGTCGGGGCAATTTCAACTGCGTATTTGCCCTTGTTCAGATAGGCCTGACGGAGCTCAAACTGAGCCTGCTCAAGCATTGACTGATCAAACACTCGGCCTTGAGCAAAACCAACTTGTTTTAAATTGCCAACAATCGCATCTGGCTCAAACTCTTTCATTCCGGTAAAGGTAATAGCAGCAATGGTTGGACGTTCTTGGACAGCTACCACAACCACGCGATTTGCAGTCTGAATACGCACGTCAGCAAACAAACCTGTCGCATAAAGCTTTCTGACCGATTCGGTCGCAAGATCCTCTGTAAATCTTTGCCCAACTTTAAATGGAAGTTGCGCGAAAATTGAGCCCGGCTCAGTTCGCTGCATGCCTTCAACACGGATATCACTGACCACAAAAGGTTCAAAAGCGAGAGCGTTTTGTGGTGTTATCCATGATGCAATAAGAAGTACCTGACACAACGCAAGCGTCATATAACGTAGGCTTTTGTCGAACAGATATGGCAATCGAGCAAACATCCTGGGCAATCCTTAAATATCTTTTGAGTAAGTAAATCTATAACTGAGAAAACTGAGAATTTGAAATTTTAAGTCAGAAATGCACTAGCTAAAAATACGAATCAAATCATTAAATAGAGCTAAAGCCATTAATCCGGCTAGTAAGCTCACGCCGGCGCGCTGACCCCAAGCCATGACGCGGTCAGACACAGGTTTACCCCGTACCATCTCAATGAGATAGTACAGTAGATGCCCACCATCTAGCATGGGAATTGGCAACAGATTTAAGATCCCGAGGCTGACGCTGACCAAAGCTAAAAAGCCAATGTATGCTGCCCAGCCAAGTTTAACGGTTTGACCCGCGTAATCAGCTATGGTCACTGGGCCACTGATGTTTTTGAGGGAAACATCCCCTGTCAGCATACGCCCCATCATACGAAGCGAAAACCATGCTGTATCAAAGGTTTTGATCGTTCCGTTTATTAAGCTGTCTATTGGCCCATAACTCACATCAACCATTGGAACGTTTGCACCAAGTTGGATACCCGCCCGACCCACCACTTGACCACTTTCGAGTGTAAAAGAGGTGGGAATCAATGAAAACTTGAGGCGATCGCCTTTACGAATGACCTCGATCTCAACTGGGTGACCTGCATTTTTTTGTATGGATCGAATTAGCAGTCCAATATCTGGAAGATTGATATCTCCAATTCTAATAATCTGGTCGTTTGACTCAAGACCCGCACGCTGAGCAACACTACCCTCGACAACTGACCGAACGATTGGCGGGCCTGAAGCCAAACTTAGCCCTAAATCACGCATAGGATAAGCTTGCGATGGGTCTGCTAAGTTAGGAAGCTGAATAGTTCGACTAAGGCGTGCACCTCCTTGCTCTATTGTGAGCTCAGCCTCACCTCCGTCTGCAAGTAACTGCAGGAGATTCCAGCGAAGTTGAGGCCATGATGCAATATCCGTCTGATTGATTGCAACCACTTTATCCCCACCCTGCAAGCCTGCCATGGCGGCCGGAGATTGAGGGAGAGGTGCTGCCAAAATAGCCTCAGGTTCTTTTGTGCCAACAAAATTAATGAAGGCATAAAGTAAAACAGCGAGAATCAAATTAAACATTGGTCCCGCAGCCACAATGGCAAAACGACGAGAGACGGGCTGAGATTGAAAACTCGTTCCTTTCGAATTGGGAGTTTCAACAGAGGATGGTGCTAAGTCATCCTGATCAAGCATTTTGACGTAGCCGCCAAGAGGAATGGCCGAAATCGCCCATTCAGTTCCGTGTTTATCTATCCTTTTAATCAACACACGACCAAAACCAATAGAAAAACGTAGTACGCGCACGCCACACCAACGGGCTACCCAGTAGTGACCGAGCTCATGAAATGTGATGAGCACACCGAGCGTCACAAAGAAAGAAATAAGGGTTGTGAGCATGTTCCCAGCCATAAAAAAACGTTAAACGCTAAAAAATCAAACTAACAAAGACATATCTCAATGATTAAAGAGAGCAGCATGAAGACGAGCCGCTGAATCAAGTGACATGACATCGTCGAGCGAATCCAGCGGACCGTTGGACTGTTTTGCTTGCCAATTGAGAGTGGATTCTATGACTGCAGATATTGCTGTGTAGGGCAAGTTGCCCTGTAAAAAAGCAGATACTGCAATTTCATTTGCAGCGTTTAGGGCGATACATGCCGCCTGGCCACTGCGCAACGCATCAAATGACAAGCTTAGACAGGGAAACTGTTCAAGGTCTGGTTGCTCAAAGTCCAGTCGACCTGCCATGGCTAAATCAAGCAAGCCTACTCCGGACTCAATTCGATCAGGGAATCCGAGGCCATATGCAATTGGGGTCCGCATATCAGGCTGTCCAAGCTGTGCCAAAACTGAACCATCCTCATATTCAACCATAGAATGCACCACGCTTTGTGGATGAATGACCACATGGATACGCTCAGGGGGCATTGCAAACAACCAGTGCGCTTCAATAACTTCAAGCCCCTTGTTCAGCATCGTTGCAGAGTCTACAGAAATCTTTCTACCCATACTCCAATTAGGGTGTGCGCATGCTTCATCGGGCGTCACATGATGCAGTGCGTTCCAAGCTTGGGTCCGAAATGGCCCCCCCGATGCAGTGAGGATCAAGCGTCGCACACCGACAGTGGGTTGTAACGGCGCACTCGCCCTTCCATTGTGAGGCAAACACTGAAATATGGCATTGTGTTCACTGTCTATTGGCAATAGCTCTGCGCCACTCTTTCGAACCGCAGCCATAAACAATGAGCCTGCGGCAACAAGGGCCTCTTTGTTAGCAAGTAACACACGCTTACCAGCTTGCGCTGCAGCAAGCGCTGCGGGCAGGCCTGCTGCGCCAACAATCGCGGCCATCACTACATCCGTCATACTATCCGCTGCGGTATCAGCGAGCGCTTGCGCACCCACGCGGATTTCAGGCATGGTGATTGCAGTACCCATAGACCAACAAGACTTAAATGCAGTAGCTGCTATGTCGGTAGGAACAACGACAACTTTTGCACTGGTCGTACGCGCTTGGGCAGCGAGCTGTTCGATACGTGAGTGTGCGGATAATGCATACACTGAAAAACGATTAGGGTGACGGGTAATCACGTCAATCGTATTGACACCAATCGAGCCAGTAGAACCAAGAATCGTGACACGTGTAGGGTTCAAAATTTCAATCCCTCGGTCAAGAGATATGCAAGCGGAACAACAGCAACGACTGCATCGATTCGATCATAGACTCCACCATGACCGGGTAATAAATGACTGGAGTCTTTCATCCCCGCTCTTCGTTTGAGTAAAGACTCAAAAAGATCTCCACAGATAGAAAAGATCGCAAGAAATACGGAAAGTACGATCGAACCAAGCAAGCCCCAATGAAGCATCAGATCCGCTGCAAATGTCGAAGGCCATTGAGCAGAAATCAGCACCCAGATCACCACGCCAGCAATACCAGCAATTGCACCCTCTCGTGTTTTGCCAGGACTAATCGATGGTGCGAGTTTGAAATGCCCGAATGCGCGACCAAAAAAATAGGCAGCGATATCCGCAACCCAAACAACAATTAATAACGATAGTACATAACTCACACCGTGGGTACGATAAAGCAACGCAAGCACGCCCCAAGTTGCAATTAAAGTGATGAGCGCAAAAGCACTCCATGCAAATGGCGACGATATCCTTTGAACCTGAGCACGCAACAATGTCGTACTGACAGCAGTTAGCCAAAATATCACGCTCAACAAGGCAGATATCTGGATCAGAAATGTATTGTTGAAATCGAGTTGCAGCCAGGCGTAGGCTTGAGCAGTCGTGACGACAAACACCCCTATGCCAAGCCAGACCGGCCATTTCGATGAAAGACCAAGGGTAATCCGAGTCCACTCCCAACAAGCGAGGCCGCACATCACTGAAATAAAAATCAGAAATGGCCAGGTTGAATCAAAAGAGAGTACGCCAGCCAGAATAATCAGTAATACGAGAGCTGTCTGGATACGCTTTTTGAGCATAGGTTTAGCGCGCGATCGCTGGATTTAATTGTGCACTCGTGCGCCCAAAACGACGCTCGCGATTGCGATACCAGTCAAAAGCTTTTTGTAACTCTTCAGTATTAAAATCAGGCCAAAAGCAGTCAGTGAAAAATAGCTCTGTGTATGCAAGTTGCCAAATTAGAAAGTTAGAAATACGTTGTTCCCCACCCGTCCGAATGAACAAATCAGGTTCCGGGGCCCAAGACATCGAGAGATGTTCTGAAAGTGCTACTTCATCAATCAGTGCAGGCTGCTCTGCTAACTCAGGGTGAGCAAGCATCATTTTTTTCATGGCATGCAGAATATCCCAACGGCCTCCATAATTGGCAGCGATAGTCAGGTGAAGATTGTCATTGTGGGCTGTTTTGGCCTGAGCCTGTAAAATCAACTCTTGCAGGTTGGGCTCAAAAGCAGAGAGATCCCCCACGACTCGCAAACGAACACCTTGATCCTCAAGTCGTGAAACTTCCCTTTCAAGCGCTTGAACAAATAAACGCATGAGAAGTGATACCTCATCAGCAGGACGGCGCCAGTTTTCTGAACTAAAGGCAAATAAAGTTAAATAACGCACACCCAGTTTGCCGCACGTTTCAACTGCGGCTCGAACTGACTGCACCCCACGTGCATGGCCTGCTGTGCGCGGTAAAAAACGTTTGGCTGCCCATCGTCCATTTCCATCCATGATGATGGCTACGTGATTTGGAACAGCCGATATGACAGGGATATCAATTGTTGAGCTGATGGCCATAGGAAGGACGATTTAAACCGTCATAATCTCCGCTTCTTTTTGCACGATCATCTTGTCAATCTCGACAATACAACGATCGGTGAGCTTCTGTACGATATCTTGTGCGCGACGCTCATCATCCTCAGAGATTTCCTTGTCTTTGGTGAGTTTTTTAAATGCCTCATTAGCATCTCGGCGCAGATTGCGAATTGCAATTTTTGCATCCTCACCATCAGACTTGACCACTTTATTGAGATCGCGACGACGCTCCTCAGTCAGCGCAGGCATCGGCACACGAATACTGTCACCCATTCCAACAGGGTTCAAGCCAAGGTCTGAATCGCGAATCGCTTTTTCAACGGCGGCACCAAGATTTTTCTCCCAGACCGAAACGCTCAATGTGCGAGCATCCATAAGTGTCACGTTAGCAACCTGACTAATCGGGACGGGAGAGCCGTAATACTCAACCTGTACATGGTCCAAAATTCCGGTGTGGGCGCGACCTGTTCGAATTTTGGCTAGGTTTGCCTTGAGCGTTTCTAAGGACTTACCCATTCGGGTCTCGGCAGATAGTTGGATGTCCGCGATACTCATTTCGTTTCCTTTATACGTGAACGAGGGTACCCTCGTCCTCACCGCTAACAGCACGTCGCAACGCGCCAGACTTATTGATTGAAAACACTTTGATGGGAAGCTTTTGATCTCGGCACAGCGCAAAAGCCGTCGCATCCATGATCTCGAGTCGTTTGACGATCACTTCGTCAAAGCTAATACGAGTGTATCTTGTCGCCGCAGGATCTTTGTTTGGATCCGCGCTGTAAATACCATCGACTTTCGTCGCTTTTAAGACGACTTCAGCACCTATTTCAGCACCGCGCAGCGCTGCCGCTGTATCGGTTGTAAAAAAAGGATTACCTGTTCCTGCTGCAAAGATGACGACTTTACCTTCTTCGAGGTAGCGCAACGCCTTGGGACGAATATACGGTTCAACAACCTGCTCGATGTTGAGAGCAGATTGAACGCGAGCATCAACGCCACGATGTTTAAGCGCATCCTGAAGCGCTAGAGCATTCATGACAGTTGCCATCATGCCCATGTAATCGGCAGTCGCACGATCCATACCTTGCGCACCAGGCGCTACACCGCGAAAAATATTGCCACCACCAATAACGATGGCTAACTGAACACCCATTTCCGAAACTTCAGCGACTTCGTCGGTCATGCGCATGATGGTGGCGCGGTTGATACCAAAGGCATCATCCCCCATCAATGCTTCGCCAGACAGTTTGAGGAGAACTCGTTTGTGCATTCTGCTGGTCATATGGGGATCAATCCGAAGTATTAAACACAAACAAAATTGTAAGCGAAAGCCGGGCGGCCATTGATGCGCCGCCCGGCTTTCAGTACAAAATTATGCGTTACCGGCAGCCGCTGCAGCGACCTCGGCAGCAAAGTCGGAGGTTTTCTTTTCAATGCCCTCACCCACCACAAATAGGGAAAACCCTGTAATGGCGGCTGATTTTTCTTTTAGCATTTGAGCCACTGTTTGCTTGTCGTTTTTAACGAAAGGCTGAGACAGTAAGGCGACTTCTTTAAGATACTTTTGAACAGCGCCTTCGACCATTTTCTCAACGATCTCAGCTGGTTTGCCAGATTCGGCAGCTTTTAGACGAGCAACGGAGCGTTCTTTTTCTTTATCAGCATCAGAAACACCTGACTCATCAACGGCGCGAGGCTTAGTCGCAGCAATGTGCATGGCCAAGTCTTTGCCAACTTCGTCTGCACCAGAATACTCTACCAATACGCCAATTTTGCCGCCATGGACATAGCTAGCGAGTTTATTGGCTGTGTCGTAACGCTGAAAACGACGAATAGAAATATTTTCACCAATTTTGCCGATTAAGGCAGTGCGAACGGTATCAACAGTGCCGTCAGCCATCTTGGTCGAAGCTAAAGCGGCCACGTCAGACACTCCCTCTGTGGCAACAATTTTGGCTAGATTGGCAACAAAAGCGACGAAATCATCATTTTTTGCAACAAAATCTGTTTCACAATTGATCTCAATCACAGCACCCTTTTTAGCATCGGGTGAAATATAAAGACCAATTAGTCCTTCAGCCGTCACGCGGCTTGCTGCTTTACTCGCTTTACTACCGAGTTTGACACGAAGAATTTCCTCTGCGCGCGCCATATCGCCATCAGCTTCAGTCAGGGCTTTTTTGCACTCCATCATGGGTGCGTCGGTTTTTTCGCGCAACTCTTTGACCATTGCGGCGGTAATGTCAGCCATGTTTGCTCCAGTATTAATAAAACCACCCTGAACCGTTTGGCCAGGGTGTGGGTCTCATGCGCTCGATTCAATCAAGCGCGTCAGCGATTAGGCTTTTACCTGATCAACTTCGATGAACTCTTCGCCCTGTGTTAACTCTTCGACCAAGCCATTGACGTTATCGCCGCGACCAGCAATCACAGCTTCGGCAACACCTGAAGCATAGAGTGCAATCGCTTTTGCCGAGTCATCGTTGCCAGGAATGATGAAATCGATACCATCAGGGGAATGATTAGTATCCACAACTGCGACGACAGGAATGCCTAAGGCGTTAGCTTCAGCTACAGCAATCTTGTGATAACCCACGTCGATCATAAAAATTGCGTCAGGCAAACCATTCATATCCTTAATGCCGCCAATCGACTTGTTCAGTTTGTCGAGTTCACGTTGGAACATGAGGCCTTCTTTTTTAGACATGCGCTCTGTCGAGCCTTCGGCGATCATGACTTCCATGTCTTTCAAGCGCTTGATTGAGCTTTTGACCGTTTTGAAGTTTGTGAGCATGCCACCGAGCCAACGGCTGTCGACAAAAGGCATACCAGCGCGGGTCGCTTCTGCAGCAACTAACTCACGTGCAGCACGTTTGGTGCCGACAAACAAAACCGTTCCGCCTTTAGCAGCAACCTGACGCAAAAACTTAGTGGCGTCTTGATAATTGGCCACTGTCTTTTCGAGGTTGATAATATGAATTTTGTTGCGATGGCCAAAGATGTATGGAGCCATCTTGGGGTTCCAGTAACGGGTCTGGTGACCAAAGTGTACGCCCGCTTCCAGCATTTCACGCATTAATGACATAGTAATAAAGCTCCGAGGGTTAGGTCTAGTGCCATGTCTGCACCTGCTAGCGCAGGCACCCTGGTGACGTGGCACGCGATTTTGTGGTTTCGCTCATGCGAAATCCCAAACAAACATTACCTATATTGAGAATAAGTATATTTACTGAGGTAAATATACCGAACCAAAACTAGGTAAGCCTATAATTCTACTATCTTTCACTACATTTACTCAAGTCAATATGAGTCTAGTCACAAATCCCGAAGATCAGGCCAAAATGCGTGCCGCTTGTCGCGACGCAGCAAAAGTCCTAGATTTCATTGCTCCTTTCGTTAAGCCTGGCGTGACAACTGGCGAGCTTGACCAGCTTTGTCTCAAATTTTTGACTGAGGACCTTAGGGTGAAGTCCGCCACGGTTGGTTACGCTCCGCCCGGCTATCCCCCCTTCCCCGGCGCTATTTGTACATCTGTGAACCATCAGGTATGCCATGGGATACCCGGTGATAAGGTTTTAAAAAATGGTGATGTATTGAATATTGACGTCACTATTATCAAAGATGGCTGGTTTGGAGACACAAGCCGGATGTATGCGGTTGGTGAAACGTCGATCTTAGCCAAAAGGCTAACAGAGGTCACTTACGAATGCATGTGGCTAGGTATTGCTCAGGTTAAGCCTGGAAACACCTTAGGCGATATTGGCAATGCCATTCAAAAGTACGCTGAACAGCAGGGGTTTTCTGTGGTGCGTGAATTTTGTGGCCACGGCATTGGTCAAAAATTTCATCAAGAACCTCAAGTTTTGCATTACGGCAAAGCTGGATCCGGTCAAAAGCTTGAGCCTGGCCTGATTTTTACAATCGAGCCCATGATTAACTCAGGCAAACGGGATATTCGCCAATTGGCGGACGGCTGGACAGTTGTGACGCGCGACCATAGTCTATCCGCACAGTGGGAACACACAATCATGGTGACTGATTCTGGCTTTGAGGTCTTAACACAGTCACCAGGAATGCCCGCAGCACCTGCCTTCATCACACTATAAAAATTAACCGATGGGACTTTGCGGCCCACCGTTTCGACTGTTCCATTTCGCGTAAGGCGTCGGTATGAGTCAACATAAGATACTGAGTGAAACATTAAGTGAGAACATTAGCGAAATTCGGGCTCGCATACAGCTAGAACGTCAGGCTGCTTTCGAGGCATATCGAGTTAAGCCACGTGCAGACACATTATTGACAACGCTCAGACGCATTGCAGATCAAGCTTTGCGACATCTTTTAATACTTTACCCCCTACCAAAAGGTGGCGCATTAGCCGCAGTAGGTGGGTTCGGTCGTGGAGAACTTTACCCTTTTTCCGATGTTGACCTCTTGATCCTTTTGCCTTCGGAGCCTAACCCTGCTGCAGAGGAAACCTTAAGCGGTCTAGTCGCGGCAATGTGGGATGTAGGGCTCGAGCCAGGGTGTAGTGTAAGAACGGTTGAGCAATGTCTAACTGAAGCGCGTACAGACATTACCGTTGAAACTTCTTTGTTAGAGTTGCGCTGGATTTCAGGGAGCCGTGCGCTCACGAGTCAACTCAATCGACACATGAAAGAGCAATTGAACTCTCGTAGCTTTTTTCAGGCAAAACGCAGCGAAATGCAGCAGCGGCACGCACGCTACCAAGATACCCCCTACTCACTAGAACCAAACTGTAAGGAGTCACCCGGAGGCTTGCGCGATTTACAAGTCATTATGTGGATGGCTAGAGCAGCTGGATTTGGACAAAGCTGGGCACAAATCGCAGAGGCAGGTTTATTGACACGCGCTGAAGCGCGTGACCTCAATCGTGCTGAGCAAGCATTCAAACGACTGCGTATTGAGTTGCATTTGCTGGTCAATCGACGTGAAGACCGCTTGCTGTTTGATTTGCAACATGGCTTGGCTGAGGCTTATCAAATTTCAGCTTCAGCAACGCGTCGCGCAAGTGAAATTTTGATGCAACGCTACTATTGGGCGGCGCGACTCGTGACGCAACTCAATACTTTGCTGGTTCAAGCCATTGGGGAACATCTCTTTCCTCTCTCTCAAGCCGATACGCAACATTTAGATGAACATTATGTTGCACATCACCATCGGCTAGACATAATCGATGATGAGCTTTTTCAAAAGCACCCCTCAGAATTATTACGTGTATTTTTGGTGATGCAGCAGCATCCTGAGCTGACCGAGCTCTCGGCACGCGCGTTACGTGCAATTTGGCATGCACGTCATTTAATCGATGCTTCATTTAGAGTACAGCCATACAACAGACATTTGTTTATAGAAATACTCAAACAAAATCAAGGTATCGTGCATGCGCTCAGACGCATGACGATGTTGAATATTTTGCCTCGATACATCCCTGCATTTCGTCGAGTCGTCGGTCAGATGCAGCATGATTTATTTCATGTGTACACCGTTGACCAACACACACTTGCTGTGTTGCGGAATATACGGCGCTTTACAATGCATGAACATGCCCGTGAATATCCTCTTGCCACTCGGCTCATTGCTGACTTTGATCGTCATTGGCTGCTTTATGTGGCGGCACTTTTCCATGACATTGCTAAAGGACGTGGTGGGGATCACTCGACATTAGGCGCAGAAGACGTAAAAAAATTCGCTCGTATGCACGGCTTTAAAGATGATGAAAAAGAACTAGTTATTTTTTTAGTTAAAAATCATCTGTTGATGTCACAAGTTGCACAAAAAAAGGATTTGTCTGACCCCCAGGTGATTCATGACTTTGCATCTTTGGTTAAAACACCAAGAAATTTGACTGCTCTATATTTGTTGACAGTTGCTGACGTGCGGGGCACCAGTCCTAAAGTGTGGAATGCCTGGAAAGGTAAGCTTCTCGAAGATTTATTCAACCTCACGATGGCTGCACTTGGAGGTTCTTCTGATGATTCAAATACAGTGCTGCGAAATCGTATGAATGAGGCAGCCAGTTTGACTCGTCTTGCTGGCTTGCGTGATGAAGCACGTGAAAATTTTTGGCAACAACTTGATGTCGCATATTTTTTACGCCACGATGCACCAGAAATTGCTTGGCATACACGCCATCTGTACCATTGTTTTAATACTGATCAAACAGTTGTCAAGGCTCGTCCAACTGAAGGTGGTGAAGGACTCCAAGTCATGGTGTACACGAAGCATGTCAAAGATTTATTTGCACGTCTGTGTGGATATTTTGGGTCTCGCAACCTCGGCATTCAGGATGCACGGATACATACGACCCATGGCGGCTATGCATTGGATAGTTTTATTGTTCTTCCAAGTGATCGCCAAAGTGATCTCAGATCAGACGCAGCGTTGATCGAGCACGAACTATCCACCCAGCTTGATCAGATGAGCCTTGATAGCCTCAATCAACAGATTGACATGCGTCTCTCTAGGCTTTCTAAAGCATTTCCATTTCCGCCTTCCGTTGAAATCAAGCCTGGTGATGGAAACGAATCTTGGGTGCTCGACGTTACAGCGACCGATCGTGCTGGTTTGCTGAGTGATCTAGCACAATTATTTGTGTCTTTTAATATTCAATTGCATACAGCTAAAGTAATGACCTTGGGCGATCGCGTTGAAGACGTCTTTGTGATAGAAGGAGATGCATTATCTCAGCCTCGTACGCAGAGGCAGTTTGAGCGTGCTTTAGTAGAGACCTTGTCACTAGGACAACAGCGTGCAGCGTAAAAGTAAAATTTTGATTTTGATTAGTTTGCTCAGCTTTGGCTCGGTGGCAATTGCTTTAGTGTCACAATATATCTTCGATATGCAGCCGTGTGCGTGGTGCGTTTTACAGCGGCTTTTATATTTAGTGATTGGTGCCGTTGCCTTGCTATGTGTAATCGGCCAACCTATGCGCGTAAGACTCGCCGTTGGTATCAGCACAATTATTGTCATTTCCATTGCGGGTATCACAGCAGCAATTTATCAAGAAAAAGTTGCTGCAAACACCTTTTCCTGCGCACAGTCCTTAGCGGACCAAATTATTACCAAGATCGGGCTTGATGCGTCTGCCCCCTGGTTGTTCGGAATTTACGCAAGCTGTATGGATGCGCGCGTCAAACTTTTAGGTATTGAGTATGTTTGGTGGAGCATAGCGATGTTTTCCTTGCTTGGAATTTTGGGTATCACTGCCCTACTTAAGCTACGACGTTAATGATCGTCTGCAGCACTACCCATATTAAATAAAAGTCCATTTGAACCGTCCTGAGTATTGCCACGACTTCGGCCAACGCGTTCAAGATACTCTGGAGTAATGTCGCCAGTAATGTACTCACCGGTAAAACAAGAATTATCAAAACGTGTCAAAGCCGGATTGAGATCCGATACTGAACGTTGCATCGAGTCAATGTCTTGATATACCAGAGCGTCTGCACCAATAATATGAGCGATTTCATTTTCATTACGACCGGTTGCAATCAGCTCCTGTTGAGTAGGCATGTCGATACCGTAGACATTTTGATAGCGAACAGGTGGTGCGGCTGAAGCCATATAAACCTTGTTCGCTCCAGCCGCACGAGCCATTTCAACAATCTCCCGGCTCGTTGTGCCGCGTACGATTGAATCGTCGACTAGCAATACATTTTTTCCCTTGAATTCCATACCGATGGTATTCAATTTTTGACGTACAGATTTTTTACGCACTGCTTGTCCAGGCATAATGAAAGTACGACCAACGTAGCGGTTTTTAATCAAGCCTTCGCGGTAATTAAGTCCGAGGCGATCAGCAAGTTGCATGGCTGAAGGACGTGATGAATCAGGAATCGGCATCACGACATCTATATCACCCAGTCTAAGTTGTTTGGAGAGTTTGTCGGCAAGGTATTCACCCATTTTTAAGCGTGAGCCGTAGACGGAGACTCCGTCTAACATTGAGTCAGGTCTTGCAAAATAGACATATTCAAAGATGCATGGAGCATGAATAAATCCAGGCGCACATTGTTCGCTACTTAGTTTGCCATCCAAAGAAATGAAGATACCTTCACCTGGTTGAATATCTCGTACAAACTGAAAACCAGAGCCCTCAAGAGCAACAGATTCAGAAGCAACCATCCACTCCATACCTTGAGGTGCATCAGACTGACCGAGGCATAGCGGACGGATACCATTGGGATCACGAAAGGCAATCAGCCCATAGCCTGAGATCTGAGCGACGACTGCATAAGCACCCTTAACACGCTGATGAACGGCTTTGATCGCTCGAAATATTGCGTTCTCATCTAACGAAACCCCATTGGCGGCACGCTGTAGCTCATGTGCAAGGACATTGAGTAAGACTTCCGAGTCGGAGTTAGTGTTGATGTGACGCTGGTCAACTTTAAACAGTGACTCACGCAGCTCATGCCAGTTGGTTAAGTTTCCATTGTGAGCAAACGTGATACCGAAAGGTGCATTGACATAAAAAGGTTGTGCTTCTTCGACGCTCTCTGATGAACCTGCCGTTGGATAACGCACCTGACCAATTCCCGAGGTGCCGGGTAAAGAGCGCATGTTACGTGTTCGAAAAACATCTCTGACAAGACCATGGGCCTTATACATATTGAATTGGTTCCCATTCGACGTCGCAATACCCGCAGCATCCTGACCTCTATGCTGCAAGAGCAGCAGCGCATCATATATCAGCTGGTTAACAGGACCACGCCCAACGACTCCAACAATTCCGCACATGAAATTTCCTGATTACGATAAAAACGAATTGAAACAAATAACAATTAATTAATAAGGGAGCCAGTCATTAGCCGGCGGTGGTAGTCTGAATTTAATTTGCTGCACAATGCCTACAACCTGTTTTGAAAACATAGCATTTTTCCACCATGGCTCTTCAGGCAAAGGTGTGTAGCCTGCCAAAGTCACCAATACCAATATAAATAGAACCCCTCTCAGCAGACCAAACAAAGCACCAAGCCCATGATCAGCAGGAGTCAGCCCGGTTTTGCTTAATAATGCAGATAGGGTCATATTGATAAAGCCAATCGATAACAGCACAGCAATAAATACACCCAAGTATGCCAGTGCCATATTGACAAAAGGTTGGGAGATCCACTGTGCAAACCATTCAGATACTGTTGGTCCCCACCAAATTGCTGCAAGAAATGCCGAAGCATAGGCAACCAAGGACAAAACTTCCTTGAGCAGACCTCTTAATAATCCCAGCAGAACCGAGATTGCAAGGATCGCTAAGAGGACAAAATCGAAGCCAGTCACTGCGTCGTAATAAATGCGCCGCCATAGCCTTGTGTGCGCAGACGAGTCTGAGCAGCTTGTGCAGCTTCACGGGACTGGAAGGGACCCACCCTTACTCGATACTTTGGACGACCGTTTACATTGATCGGGCCATCAACAAAAGCATTGTTGAGTCCTGCAGAAATCAGCACATTGCGTTGCTTTTGTGCATCAGCTGATGAGTCGAGCGACATTGCTTGTACGACAAAACTGCCACGAACTGGAGGTTGAGGTGTCGGCGCTGCCGCTGTTGGGGTACGACCTTCGAGGAGAGCGAGCGCACGAGCTGGATCATCGCGACGTTGTTGAGATGATGGCGGTGTCGCAGGCGAAACTGGCTTGGTAACAGGGGCTTTAACCGCTTCAGAGGCTGGAGGGGTAGCAGAGCTTTCAGTAACGGGCTTGGTTTGAGTAGAAATTGATCCCACTGAGGCGGAGCCTTCTGCACTGCCGGGAGAACCAGGCAATGAGGTGTTTGAGCTGGAAGTCGACTGATCCGAGGTGGCTGCAACAGTATCAGCGGCGGTGGGTTCGGATAGATTAGGTTGAAAAGGTGTCTGACGATCAGGAATTCGGATCGGAATGTTACTTGCAACAGGTGCCGGCTCGGAATCCAGCAACATTGGAAGAACCACTACTGCTGCGAGTATTAACGCGACCGCGCCAGCCAGACGGCGTCTGGCTTTAATACGAAGATCGGCTGCATGAGCCTCGCTTGTCACAGAGGGCCTAGGCTTGCCAACAGGCTTGCGCGAGGGGGCACTATCTTTTCCGGAAAACAGTCCCATTTAAAACATCCTGACCTGAAAAACAGACTAACTACATAAGCGCGTTAAGCGACAAAACATTTTAAAAAGTAGACGTTTAAACATCATCTTTTATGTTTAGTGCTTCGGCTACCGTTAAAAACGATCCAAACACCACGATTCTATCATCCAGGTTGCATTTGCTGCGTGCGGCGGCAAATGCTTCTTTGACATTGGAAAAGCCGGAAACTTCCACCTCTTTTGGTGCTTTTGTGTCAGGATTTGCCAATATCTGCTGTACTTTTGCTTGAATAGCTTCCCGTGATTGACCTCGAGGGCCTGGTAATGCTGAGCAAAACCAATGATCAATCCGTGGAGCCATATGTTTGACAACCGAATCAATATCCTTGTCAGAAAGCATACTAAAGACTGCATAGGTATAAGGGTGAAAACCCATATTGCCCAGATTTTTCTCCAGCACAGCAGCGGCGTGAGGATTGTGAGCGACATCCATAATGATGGTGGGCTGACCAGGCAAAATTTGGAATCTCCCGGGTAACGACGCCTGAAGCAAACCTTGACGCACTGCTTGTTGAGGTACGGCAAGCTGCCCACGAAGAGACTCTAGCGCAGCGAGAGCAGCCGAAGCATTTAAAAGCTGATTTGCACCTCGTAAAGCGGGGTATGCAAGTGCGTTACGACGTTGCTCACGTCCAGCAAAGGCCCACTGCTGACGATCGCCCGAGTAATTAAAGTCACGTCCAAATAGCCATAAATCAGCGCCAATGGTTTCAGCATAGTCTAGTAAAGTTTGCGGCGGCGCGGGGTCACTCACAATTGCCGGGCAACCATTGCGAAAAATGTGCGCTTTTTCAAATCCAATTTTTTCGCGTGTATCACCAAGCCAATCCACATGATCGATATCGACGCTTGTGATGATGGCGCAATCAGCATCTACAATATTGACCGCGTCTAGACGTCCTCCGAGTCCGACCTCAAGGACCATGACATCAAGTGATGATTCGGCAAAAAGCCGTAAAACGGCAAGTGTGGTGAATTCAAAATATGTGAGGGATGTGCCCTCTCTAACAGTCTCGACTGCTTCGAAATGACGAATCAATGCCGCATCACTCACAATGTCACCATTGACACGTGCGCGTTCATTGAAATTCACCAGATGCGGCGAGGTATAAAGACCTACTTTATACCCTGCGGCTAACAACACCGACTCAAGCATGGCGCACGTTGAGCCTTTGCCGTTCGTGCCGCCAACAACTATTTTAATTGCGGCAGATTGCAAGGAAAGCCGATTTGCCACCTCGCGCACCCGATCGAGTCCCATATCAATCGCACTGGGATGCAGTGTTTCTAGATACTGAAGCCATGCTTCTAAGGAAGAGCCAACAGGAGGATGCACGATCGCCATATGATGAAGGATTCAAACAGAGCTACAAAATTGAATTTTAACAGTGCAACACCAGCTCATTGCCCTATTGCGCCAGTGTGTAAAATCAGTAGTCAGAAAGGAAACGCATGCCCACCTCACGCAAGCCGCTAGACGCTCAGGCATATCTGTGCATTGTGATGCTTTGTACCCTCTGGGGTGGCCAGCAAATTCTCTTTAAGCTCAGCATCGACGATATCAGTCCATCAATGCAGATCGGACTACGCTCTAGTCTTGGTTGCGTTTTGCTTGCTCTTTTTATGTGGTTCGAAAAAACGTCATTGGCCTTGTGGAGAGGACCATGGCGCGCAGGGATGATGGTAGGTGTTTTGTTCGGTCTTGAATGGTGGATGATTGGTGAAAGTCTGCGTCTCACTACGGCGTCTCATCTTGTAGTATTTTTATACACTGCACCTATTTTTACTGCCTTAGGATTACACATTTGGGTTCCCGAAGAAAACCTCAACCGTCGACAATGGTTAGGAGTTTTTGTGAGTTTTGTCGGTATTGGTGTGGGATTCATTGTAGGGGCTACCCAACCACACTTTGATTTAAAAATGCTCTGGGGTGATTTGCTAGCGCTGGGTGCAGGACTAGGCTGGGCAGCGACGACAATTTTAATTCGCACCACAGGACTGTCACAACTTCCAGCTACGCAAACTACACTTTATCAATTATTTTTTGCTTCAATCACTCTGCTCATTGCTTGTTTGGTGACGGGACAGCTTGAGGTGCATTGGAGTCCATTTCTAGTGATCAGCATTGTGGGCCAAGGAGTATTAATTGCTTTTTTAAGTTTACTTGTATGGTTTTGGTTACTCAAACATTATCTGGCATCACGTGTATCAATCTTTACCTTTCTCACACCCTTGATTGGGGTTAGTTTTGGTGTTCTGATTTTGGACGAACCATTACATGCGGAGTTTGTTTGGGGTGCATTGATGGTGATGGTCGGCGTCGTAATGGTCAACTGGCCTTCTAAATCGGCTGCAATTGCTTAACTGGAAAAAGTGGTCTAACAAATGTGTCTTGCCATTCTCGCGTCAAAAGTTTTGCCTGATTGGCCACTCATTGTTATCGCCAACCGAGATGAACTACACAGTCGCCCGACGCTTCCAGCAAGTCCCTGGTCAGATGCCGAGGACATATTAGGTGGCCGTGATCTGAGCGCAGGTGGCACATGGTTAGGAATCACGGCGCAAGGCAGGCTGTCCTTATTGACGAATTTTCGAGAACCAGGGGAACACTCGCCCCAGGCGCCCTCGCGAGGTCGATTGACTGATGGTTTTCTGCGAAGTAAACAATCGCCTCAAGCCTATGCACAAGATCTTCTGCGGTGCGGCAAGGATTACAACGGTTTTAATTTAATGATGGCCGATTCATCAGGTCTTTGGTTTTGCTCAAACCGCGGTGAGGCAACAGTTCAGCAATTGGGTGCAGGGATTGTTGGAATTTCTAACGCTTCGCTCAATACGCCTTGGCCTAAACTCACTCGCACTAAAGTTTCAATAACTGAGCATTTATTGCTGGTTGGTCAAGCCCAAGCACCACACGCTGAAAGACTATTTGAGGTGATGCAAGATACGCGATCTGCATCGCTCAATGAATTACCAGATACTGGCATTGGTCCAGAGCGTGAAAAACTCTTAGGTAGTCCTTTTATTAAAAATGAACGCTATGGAACACGTTGTACGACACTGATCATGCAGCGTACAGATGGTATGGTGCTCTTCCATGAAAAAAGCTACGACTCAAATGGCTCAGAAAGTGGCGAAAGTATCTGGACGATCGACACGATCAAGCAACAGTTTATTTTAGGTTCCTCACAATTCAATTTATAAAAACCTCATTAAACTTATTTTCTGACTAAAAGCCCAACCTATAATACAAATCTATTTGTCTCTTGCTTGAAGGATCCTTATGTCTGAGCTAAAAATTCGAATTGCTGATGCCGTTAAAGATGCCATGCGAGCAAAAGCTGCTGAGCGGCTGGGTACTTTGCGGTTTTTACAGGCAGCGATTAAACAACGCGAAATTGATGAAAGAAAAGATCTCTCAGATGCAGACGTTACTGCCATCATTGAAAAGCAGATTAAACAACGTCGCGAATCGATTGCTGCATTTGAACATGCTGGACGGGTTGAAACAGCTGCTCAAGAAACAGCTGAGCTCGCGATTTTGAAAGAATTTTTACCACAAGCTGCTACTGACGCAGAGGTTGCTAATGCTATAGATGCAGCACTCGCCGAAGTGACTGCTCAAGGTGTGACTGGCGCACCAGCAATGGGCAAAGTGATGGCCATTTTAAAACAAGCACTTGCAGGTCGAGCAGAAATGTCCGCACTGTCAGCGCAAGTCAAAGCTAAACTAAACTGATACCTTGACCCGTAGCACTTTAAATGCTGCGGTCGCTTTTGCAATGACATTACCGGTCGTGTCAATCACCTCACCCTCACAAAAGGCGATTGAACTGCCGCGGCGGATACAGCGCGCCTCAACGGTCAAGTCTGTTATGGCTGGTTCTAAGCAGGTGGTGTGCATATCAATGGTAGCCATCCCTATGCCAAGTGGGTCGCTTGCTCGACCAGCCGCACTGAGTGTGAAATCAAGGATACTCATAATTGCACCACCGTGGATGTGGCCTCGACTATTACGCAACTCGTCACGTATTTTTATCCGAGTCACTGCTCGATCATCTTCGCAAAGCACAGGTTCAAGTTGAAGGAAATCAAGATAAGGAATTTCTAAGCCAAAATATGTATTAGGTTTTGCTGGAGATGACACAGTGAGACTCGAATTAAAGGTTATTTTTAAAATAAAAGATCAGAGCTGAGGCTTTGGCATATAGCTTATACAGGTCGGCACCCCAAACTGAATGACTTCACGCATCGCAGCAAGCGATTTCGTGTTCCAGATATTGATTCCGTTGACCATCACTTGAACTTCGGAGGATTGAGCATTGAGTGCTCGTATTTCTACTTGCCCATAACGACTATTGCCTAGCTCACCCGTTATTGCTACAAAAGCTGTGCGCTCAGAAGCGTTGATTGAGCCGATCACTGGAAACTCTCCCTCAGCACTCCAGCAACGTTGGGCCTGTGCTTTTGCTCGTTCGAAAGCGACTTCATAAGAAACCATAGCGGTAAAGCTTTCTTGAGGCGATGAGCTTGGATTGATACCCATACAGGCACCAAGCAACAATGGTAGCAATGCAAAAAGCCATTTAAAAGTCATGTGTTTCGCCTCAGGTAGGCTCCATAGAGCCAATGGTTGCATAATAAGGACTTTATATTGTCAGAGGATTCTGTCAATCATCTGATAATTTTACGACTTTTGGGCAAAACGATGACGCATCACAGAGTGCTTGTCTCAGGATGGATCGTGATTGCGGCGATCTTGGGCTTTCTTGCAGTAGCCTTAGGAGCTATAGCCGCACACGCTATTTCAGACGCTCTAGCTGTTGCAGCGATAGAAAAGGCCGCGTTATATCAATTGATCCATGCAGTACTGCTATTGTATTTGAGCCAATCTAATGGGCGGTTTGCTCAAGCGAGTCGCTGGCTGATTCTAGTTGGTATCGTGCTATTTTGCGGCTCAATAGAACTGAAGTACTTGCTGGACATCAAATGGGTCACCGTTGTGGCACCAAGCGGCGGTGTGTGTCTGATGCTTGGCTGGATTTCGCTAGGATTGCACGGCATCTGTCAAAAAAGATCCTATTTTTAGTCAAGCTTAAATTTTTAGCCCAATAATGTTAAAAAGCTAAATCACTCAATTTCTTTCACAACAAAGTATTTAATCTAATGACTATACGAGACAAAGCATATATCGTCGGTGCATACGAACACCCAACCCGCAAAGCCCCAGACAAATCCGTTGCGCAATTGCACGCAGAATCTGCCAAAGGTGCACTAGAAGATGCGGGCTTAACCCTCAGCGATATTGACGGTTATTTTTGTGCAGGTGACGCGCCTGGCCTAGGTATGTTGAATATGGCGGACTATATGGGGCTGAACAAGTTACGCCACGTTGATTCGACAGAAACTGGCGGATGCTCTTATTTAATTCACGTCTCACATGCTGCCCAAGCTATCGCAGCGGGTAAGTGCGATATTGCATTGATCACACTAGCTGGACGTCCTCGTTCGGCTGGATCATCTGGTATGCAACCGCGTAATTGGGGAAATGATCTTCCAGATGTGCCATTTGAGGCACCCTTTGGACCTGTTACCGTCAATAGTTATGCGATGGTTGCCGCACGTCACATGTATGAGTACGGCACGACATCCGAACAATTAGCGTGGATTAAAGTCGCTGCATCCCATCATGCTCAGCACAATCCCCATGCAATGCTGAGAGATGTTGTCACGGTTGAAGATGTCATTAATTCGCCCTTAGTCTCGACTCCCCTGCACCGTCTGGATTGTTGCGTGGTAAGTGATGGCGGCGGTGCATTGATCGTGGCGCGTCCTGATATTGCCAAGTCACTCAAACGACCACTCGTCAAACTACGAGGTGCTGGAGAATCGATCAAAGGCCAACTCGGTGGTCGCGTTGACCTGACATATTCAGGTGCACGTGTCTCGGGCGCTAATGCTTTTTCAGAAGCTGGCTTGACTCCTCAGGATATCAAATACGCTTCCATTTACGACAGCTTCACGATCACTGTTCTGATGCAACTTGAGGATTTAGGCTTTTGCAAAAAAGGCGAAGGCGGCAAGTTCGTATCTGATGGCAACTTAATTTCTGGAGTAGGTAAACTGCCTTTCAATACTGACGGTGGCGGGTTATGTAACAATCACCCTGCAAATCGAGGCGGAATTACTAAGGTCATCGAAGCTGTGCGTCAATTGCGCGGCGAAGCTCACCCTGCTGTGCAGGTCAAAAATTGCGATATCGCACTGGCCCACGGTACAGGCGGATTTCTGGGTTCGCGCCATGGTAGCGCAACTCTGATTATGGAGCGTGAATAATCATGTCAATGATGTATCAACCCAACCCTATACCCGCCCCGGCCGAAGAGCAAGGTAATCAGCCTTTTTGGGAAGCAGCAAAGTCCGGTAAATTTTTGGTTAAATATTGCAAGTCTTGCCAAGAACCACATTGGTATCCGCGCACGCTTTGCCCTTTCTGCTTCGGTGAAACCGAATGGAAAGATGGTTCTGGCAAGGGAACGATTTACTCCCTTAGCGTGATGCAACGTGGCAATCCTAATCCTTATTGCATCGCATATGTCACGCTCGACGAAGGTGTGACAATGATGACTCAGATTGTGGATTGTGATTTGGCAGCACTCAAAATTGGTCAAAAAGTAAAGCTCGTATTTAAGCCAACAACAGAGGATGGACCACCCGTCCCGATGTTTACTCCGGTGTAAATCGTTTTTTTGTAAGCATGCTTTTTTCGAAAATAAAAAGAGGATCCGAAAATCAGGATCCTCTTTTTATTAGAGTCGCAACTATTTATGGATTGAGAGCAGCGTTAATCATGCTATCGACAGTACCTAAATACTGACTCACTTGATGCGATTTACCGTTTAATTTAATGACGCCTTTGGCAAATTCAAAACTTGCCTTTAATCCATCAGGGGACGCCATCGCCAAGCCAAGCATCAATGCTGTTGCGCGTTGAGTATTATCTAAACCACCTTTTCCGATAACGCTCAGTTCTCCAGCTGCACGCAAACGCTGCTCTGTTGAAAATGCAGATCCAGATGCACTATCCAATTTCATGATTTCTAAATTGACCTTTCCCTGAATTGATCCGCCATCAATCTTGGCAGATATTTTAGGCATACCTATTGCAAAGCCTTTATCGAGCATACCGCGCAGAGCTTTTGCGAACTGTGAACGTTCATCAAGTGTTAATTGATTGACATCTTTCATATTACGTAACGAAGATTGGAGGGCAATGACGCTATTTTTATCCAAATCACTTAATACGAACTCTTGACTGACATCGCTTAATTTAATCTTGTCGTACACAAAGTTCTTAAATGTTTGCGCTACAACAATATTAAAACGCTCATTGGCGAGGCTAATCGTTTTGGTGAGCTTCATATCTTCAAAAGTTGAAGATTCAGTTTTCCCTTGATTAATATTAAAAGTGTAAGTACCCAGCCCTTGCATTCGATCATTCAAATCGGCACCGATTGAAATGCCTCGCCAATCAGTCACGTGGTTATTCGCACGAATATTTAAGTGTTCTGCATTGAGCTTAAGTTCAATTTTATGATTGTCCCACTTTGCGGTGCCTGTAAGCGGCGTCAACTGAAAAAAATTATTACCCTCTTTAAATAG